>CACZHK010000048.1 GCA_902780915.1 Pseudoselenomonas ruminantium
AAAAGCAAGGTGCCCTGGCGGTTCTCGAATTTCTTGGCAAAGCCCAGGCTGATGCCAAAGGCTTTATTGTCCACATGGGAGCCACTCTTGATCTTCATGTTGCCGCCGCCGATAGCCGCAAAGGGAGCAAAGCTGCCCCCGGCAACTGCACCACCATTGGCGTTATTCTCCTGGGAAGCGGCCACATCAGCCTGCTCGAACCCCTGACCTGTGAGCAGGTCAGTGCCGCCATTCAGCAAAGAAGCCATGCCCGCCCGGGTTTCGGTGAGGGACTTGGTGCGCTCGGGGAGGGTGCCGCCCTCGGAACCGCTGTCCCCGCCAGAAGAAGATTTGGAAGTCACGGTGGTGGTGATGGCGGTGGTGATGGCGGTGGTGCCATCCTTCTCGATGGAGAAGCCATAGGTGGTATCGGTGGAAATGCCTGTGGGGACGGTGAGGCTGGGGGTGATTTTCAGCACATTATCGGTGGTGATACCATTGGCATCATAAATGAGTTTCACCTTGTCGCCAACATTAAGTGACAGGCCACTCTGGGCGGCTACGCCGAAGGAGGTGCCTTCTAAGTTGATACCGTCGCCGGAATTGGTAACGGTAAGCATAGTATCCCCTGCCTTGGTAGTGGAGGGCAGGAAGAAGTTCATCTTGAGGGGCATTCCATATCCGGCGTAAATGGTTCCTACTTTGTTGTCCTTAGAGGCAATATTGATAGTTTCTGTGCCATCTCCGTCTAGATAGCCGGAGATGTTGATGGTGCCACGGATGTTGATGGTGTTGCCGGAACTGGTTCCGTTGACTCCCCCCATACCACCGTAGATTCCTCCTGCGATATCATCTACGCCGTAGATATTGACGGTATTGTTCTCGGCATTGCCGTCCGAGGAATAGCCGCCATAGACATTGCCAGTTATAGTGCCGCCCTTGATGTTGACGATGTTGCCCGAGGCAGTGCCGGTGTAAACCTTTCCTCCGTAAACGTCCGCACTCATGGTGCCGCCATTTACATTGACGATATTGTCTGTGGCATCTCCGCCGCCTGCATGGGTGGTAGAGTCACCGCCGGCAACATAGCCTGCTATAGTACCTCCGTTGATAGTGACTGTGTTGCTGATAGCATTGCCACCCCAGCCGGAATGACCACCTTGAACATCACCGTTTATGGTTCCATCATGGATAGTGACAAGGTTGCCTTGGGCTATACCTGTACCTTCATTGGAGCCTGTACTGCCGCCTATGACGTAGCCAGTGGTTCCGCCATATACATTTATGGTATTGCCTATAGAACTGAAAGCACCATAGGCTGCACCGCCAGTGACACCGTTATTGGTGCTTCCAGCGTAGATATTGACAATGTTGTTACTGATGGCTTGCTGGGTATTGACATAAGAAAAGGCTCCGTAAGCGGCAAGTACGCTAGCGCCTTCTTTTAAGGTGAGGACGTTATTGGCATAATTTGAAGTATTATAGACGTTTGGACTGTTAGTACTGACAGCATTGCCATATGCGTTGCTACCTAGATTTGTGGTAACTTCTATTTCCTGCGCCGCTGCCATTGGCAGACCAACTGCTGTCCCCCCCCCATAAACACCAGTGCGCCAACAACGCACCTTGCCAGTCTGCTGTATTCTTTCCTTGTCAGTTTCATGTCAATCAATCCCTTCCTTACAAAATACAACATAACTTAATTCTCTCACAATTCGGCGTATTTTCATACTGTACCACAGGTACAGTATTTGCCAAAATCTCAAAACCTGTACTTGTACCTGTACCTGTACTTTGGCTCGTGAGCCTTTGAAACAAGACAAAAACGCTACAAAATGGTATACTGTACCTATAAAAGTTTTTTCTCTGACTGGGGATGGAATCAATGCTTTATGGGCTTTACGGGGGGACGTTTTTCTGCAACGTGCTCTTTTACATGAAACTTTTGCGGGGGTTGCCGGAGGAGAACGTCATGGCCTTCAATACCCTCTATATGTTCCTGTGTACGGCGGGTGTTCTTTCCTATGGCTTCCTGCATGAGAAATGGGGGGCAGGAGTGCGGGCCGGAGTGCTCTATGGCACGCTGGTGCTGTGCTGCGGGGGGAGCCTGGGGCTTTGGCTGGGAGGCTTGCCGCCTCTTTTGGCAGTGCCGCTTTTTGCCCTGCCCTACGGCTATGTGTCAGGGCATATCGCATATCTGGCATCCTGCCTGGTGCCCCTGGCCCGGCAGGGGCGGTTTATTGGCGTGGGGCTGGGGCTTTGCAATCTGGCCCTGTACTTTGCCCTGTACCTGCCGGAACCTTATCAGCTCCTGCTGGTGCTGGGGGCTTTGGCAGCGGCGGCGGGGATTATCCGGCATCAGGGCGAGGTGCTTCCTGCGGGCGAAGAAAAAACGAAGTGGCAGGGCGAGGTCCTGGGGCGGCATCTGCCTCTGGCCGTGCTGATTGCAGCTGCGCTGGGGCTTTTGGTGGGCTTTGACGATGGCATCTTCTTCCCCCGGCTGGAAGAATACGGGCTGACCTTTGCCACCTCACGCCTTTTTATGGCAGCAGGATACTTCCTGGCGGGGTGGGCGGCTGATCTTCTGCCCTTGTACCTGCCTGTCATTGCCCTGGTGGCCAAAGGCGTGCCTGTCTTCGTGCGGGCGGGGTCTGATGACTTTGCCCTGGCGCTTTTGTCCTATACGGATGCCTTTTTCACCGGTGCGCTGATCATCCTCGTTATCCGCCTGTTCTTTTGGGCAGCGCCCTTTACTTCGCGCCCCAGGCTCTGGGCCGGCATGGGCCGGGGACTGGAGCTGCCCATGAGCGCCCTGGGTGCCCTTTTCGGCGTGGCCTACCTCGAACAGCAGGGATTGTCCCTGATCGTGGCCTGCCACGGCGCCCTGCTGCTCATTTGTGCGCTGCTCTTTTATCGGGCCATGCTCATTTATGCGGATATCAAGGAGGACCCGTTTGCGGCAGAGACTTTGAATTTCCGTTTTTCAGATGGGATAAATTATCTCACCGGCCTGGAGTCTGTGCCCAAACTCCATGACCTGCCCCTGCGTCCCCCTGCCACCCAGGAGGAACTGCTGGAAGACCTGCGGCGGGCGTACAGCTTCACGGAACGGGAGATGGAGGTGCTGGGATCTGTGCTGGTGGAAGACGCCATCAGCGATATTGCCGCCAGTCTCTGTGTGTCGGAGCGTACGGTGAAGTTCCACATCAGCAATCTGCTGAAAAAGACGGGCTGCAAAAACCAGAATGAGCTGCGGGATAAGATCAAGAGAATCGGTATGTAGAGAAAAAAATCGGCTATGCCTTGGCATAGCCGATTTTTTTATTTTTTTATGTATCAACCGTGTTCGTCCAGGAATCTTTCAAATTCTGCCATGGGCATGGGCTTGGAGTAGAGGTAGCCCTGGCCGTAATTGCAGCCGCATTCCTTGAGGACTTCTTCCTGAGCCGTGGTCTCGATGCCTTCGCAGATGACATTCATGCCCAGCTTGGTGCCCAGATTCACGGAGGCCTCGAGGATTTTCCTCATGCGCTCGCCCCCTTCCGGGTCGGAGACCAGGGTCTTGTCTATCTTCATCACATCCAGGGGCAATAGGTTCAACAGATCCAGGGATGAATAGCCGGAGCCGAAGTCGTCCATGGAGAGCTGGAAGCCCAGACGGTGCAGGGTGCTGATGATGCGCAGGGCCTGATCCCGCCTGTCGGGATGGTCGATGAAGGAGAAGGCGGTTTCCGTCAGCTCCAGTTCTATCATGCCGGGTATCAGGCTGTACTCATCTTTGACTTTCTTCATGTAGAGCATATAGCCGTCCTGCAGGAAGTGCATGCGGGACTGGTTCACGGACACAGGGACGATCCGCTTGCCCTCTGCCCGGCGGCGCTTCTGCATGGCGCAGGTCTCTTCCAGCACGAAGTTGTCCAGGGCGATGATGAAGCCGTTGTCCTCGAAGATGTTGATGAACTCCCCGGGGGGCATGAAGCCCATGGTGGGGCTCTGCCAGCGCACCAGTGCCTCGGCTCCCACGGTCTTGCGGGTGTGGAAGTCGTACTTGGGCTGCAGCCAGACCTGGAATTCCCTCTGCTTGAGGGCTTGTTCCATGGCGGCCTCGATCATGTGGCGGCGGGCCAGCTGTTTTTCCAGATTGGCATCATAGACGCAGACCATTTTCCCGGACTCATAGGCTTCGGAAATGGCCAGCTCGGCCCGGTGTACGGCATTCTCGAAGTCTTCCGCTTTCTCCAGGCGGCAGATGCCGCCCTTGAGGTTCACCGCCTGCAGTTTCAGGGCAGTCTCCTGCCGGATGATGCTGCGGAGAGCGTTGGCCACCTGTTCTGTGAGGATGTCCAGCGGAGGGCGACTGTCCTTGGGAGGGGCCATCTCGCCCAGGGCCATGATCATCTTGGCCATGCCGCTGACAGCAGTGGCCCGCAGCTGCAGCTGGGTCTGCAGTTCCTTCAGGATGCGGGGCAGCTGCTGGGCAGTGGAAGCCTTGCGGTTCGCGATGCTGAGCTGGTTGATGGACTCGATATCCACCCGCAGCACATAGCAGTGCCCTGCTTCGGTGGCCTGTCTGAGCTCCCCCCGCAGGAGATGGGGCATCTCATCCACGAACCAGCGCCAGTTGGGCAGCTCGGACCAGTAGTCGGTGTAGGCCGTATGCTGCACTTCCTGGATATGGCGGCGGCGCATATGCAGCAGGTAGAAGAAAATCAGGCACAGGGAGAGGATCAGCGCCATGAGCCCTGTGAAGACCTGCATGGGGTAGTTGTAGACGAAGGCGGAGAAAGTCTGCATCTTCCCGCGGAAAATGCCGCGGGTATCCATGGCTTCCTGGAAATTGGAGGGCAGGGAATTGATCTCGTGGTTCAGCACGGAGAGCAGCTGCCGCCCTTCGGGGGTGGCAGGGACGACCAGGGCGATATCAAGGCTGCAGGCAATGTCCCCTGTGGCAGCCAGGTCGTAGTAGCCATTGTGGAAAATCTGGTACTGGGCGCTGTAGGCTTCCATATAGGTTCTGGCAGCCCGCCCATCCCGCACGGCATCCAGGCATTCCTCGGGGGAGTGGCACCAGAGGATGTCCTTTTCCTCCAGATTCCTGGTCAGGGTATTGCTGGCCAGGAGGCCCTGGGGCAGGGCTACCCGGCCAGCCTGGCCTGTTTCGCCCCGCTGGGTGACCTCCAGATAATTGGCTCTGGTGTAAGAGGTGGTGAGGTAGAAGCCGTTCTTCTGCGCCCAGGCAAAGTCCATGGGGGTGCCGGTGACCAGATCTGCCTTGCCCTCCTTCAGAGCTTCGTAGGCCTCCTGGCGGTTATTCACCCGCACCAGCTGCAGCTTTACATTCAGGTCGGAGCTGATGCGCTCCAGAAGCTCCGCATCAAGGCCCACCAGCTTACCGTCCCTTTCCTCCAGCATGGGGAAACTGCCCGAGGGCAGGGCCAGCCGCAGCACGGGGTGCTCCTTCAGGAAATCCTTTTCTTTCAGGGTCAGCACCAGAGGAGCCTGGGTGCTTTCGTGGTGGAAGTATTTTTCGTTGAGGTAATCAAGCACATGGGGGTATTCCAGCCTCATCTTCTGCTCGGCGGAGAGAATTTCATCAGAGAGAGCCGGCCTGGCGCTGCTGACAGTGAGGTGCAGGGGCTGCAGGAAATTCCTCTGCAGGAGGCTCATGGAGAGAGGCGAGAGGGTGAATTCCCTGCCCTGCCCCGGCGGCAGCCCCGCTATCACATCTATGGTGCCGCTGAGCAGGCGGCTCCTGCATTCGTCCACGGTGCCGGGCAGGAAGATGACCTGCCAGTCACGGTACTGGGAGAGGAGCTGCATATACTCGAAAGCATAGCCGTAAGGCTCATTGTCTTTCCGCATGTAAAAGAACTGGGGATCCCCCTCCATGACCCCTACTTTGAGATCGCGGGCCTCAGACTCCGTGAGAGGGGAGAGCAGGAGGAACAAGGCCATCAGGCCGGCCAGCCATTGTTTTGTCTTCATGGGCTATTCCTCCGTATAGTATTTCTGGCAAAGGGCGTGGAAACGGTCAATCCACGCCTGCCTGGAAGCGCTGACCAAAGCCCTGTCCTGCTGTATCAGGGGCAGGTTTTCCTTGGGCCTGAGGGGCGAATGGGGGGACAGGGGCAGATCCATGCGCACAGGGCGGCGATAGAGCTGCTCGGAAAGCATTTTCTGGGCGGAAGGTCCCGTGAGGAAGTCCAGGAGCTTTTCTGCCTGCTCCTTCTTCTTCGTGCCTTTCACGATGTAGATGCCGTCCTGGTCGGATACCAGCCCTTCCCGGGGATAGACCAGATCCACCGGGGCGCCTTCGGAGAGGGCCTTGGCGGCGACTTCTTCAAAGGTCAGGGCCACTGACAGCTGCCCGGTGCCCGCCGCTACGGATTTGTAGACCTCGGTGGAGCTGGTGATGAGCTTGCCCTCTATCTGGGCGCAGAAGGCCTCCACGTAATCCCAGCCTGCCTCCGGGTTGCCGTCGCCCATGGCGTAGAGCATGCTCATGAGATGGGCATAAGCGGCGGAGGACTTGGCAGGATCTCCCATGGCAATGTGCCCTTTCAGCTCCGGTGCCAGGAGATCCGCGTAGCCTGTGATGGGAGGCCCGTGATATTTGTCACCGTTCACCATCACCACGGCAGGCAGATCTGAGAACATGGTGGCCCCTGTGGCCTCCTGCCGGAATCCCGGCAGCATGGCCTCGTCATTGGCGCAGGTGTATGGTTCAAAAAGCTCCATGCGGTGGCCCACCGTGCTGAGCATGCCGCCCCAGAGCACATCGCAGGCGGGAGCATCTTTCTCAGCTTCCAGCCTGTCTATGAGCTCCCCGGAGCCGCCCTGGATGACTTCCACGGCAATGCCTGTCTCTGCTTCAAACTGGGTCAGCAAGGGCTTCAGGGTGGAAAGGGGATGGGGGCTGTAGACCACCAGCCTCTCCGTCTTGGGGGCTGTGGGCGGCAGCGTGTCATGCTGGCCGCAGCCCACGAAGAGCGCCAGGGCGAAGAGGAGCGCAAGGGCAATAGGGAACACGCGTGTCATCATGAAGAATCCTCCCTATCTATGTCAAAAAGATTTTTTATGTCAGGCAATGACTACAGTCTGATTATTCGAGAAAAGGTGGGGATTTTCCTGCAAAAAAAAGAAGCCACTTGAAGTGGCTTCTTCTCTTTTAAGATATCCATTACTGTACGTTCATAGAGAGCTCGATGAACTTGTTGGCGAGCTTGGCCTTCTGCAGCACTTCCTCGGTGATGTCCGCACCGGCTTCGACGATGACGATGCCGTTATCCATTTTGATGGTGCGGGCAGCTTTCTTGCCCAGGAGGAAGCGGCGATGGCGCTCTTCCGTAGCCTTGTCAGCTGCGGCCTGCTTGGGATCGGCTGCCTTGGCAGGTGCTGCCTTCGGTGCCTCTTTGGCAGGCTCGGGCTTCTTGGGTTCGGGAGTGGCTTCGGCCTTGGGGGCTTCAGCGGGCTTCTCCTCGACCTTTGGCTCCGGCTCGGCAGCCTTTTCCTCGGCTTTTGGCTCCATAGCGGGTACTTCCGCCTGAGGTTCTGCCTTGGGTGCTGCAGGGGCAGGCACGCTTACAGGTTTAGTTTTTTTTTCCTCTGCGCCGCTAGGGTCTATGACGGTGACCTGCTTGCCGAAGATGGAGATCTGGTCGCTGGTCACATCGGAAGTGGTGCCGTCGGGAGCAGTGATCTCGCACTTCTCTATCTTGCCGTCGTCACCGATGTAGAGCTCGGTGATGTTGCCCTGGATGGTGCCGGACTTGGTAATGGCCTTGGTGCCTATGACCCGGATGTTGTCCTCCATCAGCGCCATGTAATCACCGGCGGCCTCCAGCTGCAGGATGTTTTCGCTGTTGGTGACGGTGACGGCATCATCACCGATGGCAATGACGGATTCGTAAGGTATGAGCTTCACTCCGCGGTACCATTCCTCGTCCTCGATGGTGATGGCTGCTACCAGTCCGTTGCGGGCATCGATGAGCAGGGTCTTGCTCATGCCCAGTTCCCGGCCTTCGGTGATGCTGATGACCGGCAGGCCCAGGATTTCTACGCTTTTCTTCATTAGTTATTCCCCCATTTACATGCTTTACTTAGCCTGCCTGCGGGCAAACTCTGCTTCTATCTCCTGAAGTATCTCAGGGGTGAGTTTGCTGAAAGGCGTGGCCAGGGCGTGATGTTTGTTTAGGATATCTTGAACGGTGCCAAGGTAGCGCAGGGTCTTGGAGAACTCCTGCACCATGGCATCGTCACCGGCAATGATGGGCATACCCAGGGACTCGGCATAAAGGTTGATGGCCTCGTTGTAGGAAGCTCTTTCCTTGTACAGCCCCGCCAGCTCGATGATGAGGAAGGGGGCGTAGCTGTCGTCCGGGTAGCGGTCTATGGCCGCACGGTAAGCAGTGATGGCGGCGCTGACATCCTTTTCCTTGTTGGAATAGGCAAAGTCCAATATCTCGTCCAGGGAGGAAAGCTCTGCCACGGCAGCTTCGGCTGCATCCGGCTCCCAAGTGATGGCCTTGCGTTCCTCGATGGGTTCCTGCGCAGGTTCTGCCTTGGGTTCGGGGAGGGCATCCTTCTGGGGAGCTGTCTCTTCGGCAGCCGTTTCTGGCTCTTCCTGGACGACAGGCTCCGCTTCTGGTTCTTCTTTTGGTGCTGCTTCTGCTTCGGCCTTGCTGGCAGGCTCTTCCGAGGGGGCTGCTTCTTCTGCCGGAGGTTCTTCGCCGGGTTCTTCGGCGTGTTCTTCTTCGGCCTGTGGCTCCTCGGCAGGATTTTCGGTCGCAGGTTCGCTGAAGGTTTCGCCTGCCTTTTCTTCAGGCTGCTCTGCCACAGGCTCTTCCGCAGGGGCGTTGGCCTTCATGGCTTCCTGCAGCCTCTGGCTGAGAGCCTCGCCTGCCTCGGTCTTTTCCCCGGCCTGGTTTTCGCTTCCGGCAGCTGCCAGCAGGGCTCCTGCCTGCGGCCCTTCGCCGCCTTCTGCTTCCTCCGGCACCTCCAGCACCGCGCCGCCTGCTGCAGCCAGCTGCCTGTGCTCCCTTCGCAAAAGGTAATCATTGATGAGGGTGACGACACCGGCAGCCACCAGCACCAGGGCGGTGAGCTTCAGGTAATGGCTCTGGTCAAGGAAGGGCGAGAGGATGATGGTGGCTCCGTTGACTCCGAAGGCCATCATGGCGCAGAGTACCAGGGAAATCCATTTCAGCTCCAGTCCGAAGAAGCGGCACAGCTTGTATATGAGCAATATGCTGACAGCCATGATGGCGGCTGTGACAACAAAAAAAGTCATAGGGCTCACTTCATTCCTTTGGTTATTATGAAATTTATTACACAACTTATCAATATTGTAGCGTTTTCGCGGGAGAATTGCAAGCTAAAAGCCTTCTGCCTGAGGGGAAGGCGTCCTGCAAGGGGCGGAGGAGGCGAGGCGGTTGTTCGTTTTGGGAATATCGGGGGCAGCCGCCTCGCAGGCGGAGAAGAAATTTGAAATTTTCTTTCAGAAGCAGGGGGATTTTCGGAAGTTTTATAGTATAATAATATTAAACGTGAAAGGAAGATGCTCATGACAGTGGAACGGGAGGCCTGCCTCAGAAGTGAGAACGGCCTGCATGTGCGCGTGGCTGCCATGCTGGTGCAGCGGGCAGAGGAATTGGGCCGTCGCTTTGGGGTGCGGCTTTTCCTGCGCACGGAGCGCAGCAAGCCCCGGGAGATGGGGAATCTCATGAAACTGATTGGGCTGAAGGTCTCCTTGGGGGACAAGGTCTTCGTGAGTGCCGAGGGAATTTCTCCTGAAACGCCCTCCAGAGATCTGGAGCAGGCGGCAGAGGCGATGAAGGAACTCCTGGAGAGTGACTTCGAGGAGCAGGGGGCTGAGCGCATCCATCAGGTGGACAGCCTGCTGCATGAGAATGCCCTCATGCAGCAGCGCCTGCAGATGATCCTGGAGGCTGTGCAGGACGGCATCTGCGTGGTGGACAATACAGGAGTCGTCACCTATGTGAATCCTGCCTATCTGCGCATCGTCCACAAGACACCTGAGATGGTGGTGGGCAAGAATGTCCATGAGACAGCCCCGGATGGCAACCGCTGCGGCGTGCTGAATTCCGGCATCGCCCGCATAGGCACCATCAGCCACAAGAAGGACGGTACCACGCTGGTGGCCAATGTGACCCCCATTTTCATAGAAGGCGAGATTGCAGGCGTGGTGTCTGTGTCCAAGGATATCACGGAACTGCAGACCATGATGGAACGCCTCTCCCAAGTGTCCGCCAGGGCCGAGTATCTGGAGCAGGAACTCCTGCGCACCAAGAAGACTGCCCCCGCATTTGAAAGTTACATAGGCAAGAGTGGCAAGGTGGTGGATGTCCTGGCTCTGGCCACCAAGGCGGCAGCTTCGTCAGCCACGGTGCTGATACAGGGGGAAAGCGGCACGGGCAAGGAAGTCATTGCCGAGGGCATTCATTATGCCAGCAGCCGCAGGCGCTCCCCTTATATCAGAGTCAATTGCGGTGCCATCCCCGGGGCGCTCCTTGAATCCGAGCTGTTCGGCCATGAGAAGGGCGCTTTCACAGGGGCGGTGAAGAAGAAGCTGGGCAAGTTCGAGCTGGCAGATGGCGGCACCATCTTCCTGGATGAAATCGGGGAGATGGACAAGAATATGCAGGTGAAGCTCCTGCGGGTGCTGCAGCAAAGGGAGTTCTACCGGGTAGGCGGCGAGGAGAATGTCCATGTGGATGTGCGCATCATTGCCGCTACCAACAGGAACCTGGAGCAGCTGGTGAAGGAGGGCGGCTTTCGGGAGGATCTCTACTACCGCCTGAATGTCATCCCCTTGGTCCTGCCTCCCCTGCGGGACAGAGTAGACGATATCCCTCTGCTGGTGGAGCATTTCATAGAGAAAATCAGCAAGGACACGGGGCGGCTGGTCCAGGGCATCACCCCCGAGGCCATGAACCTCCTGATGCACTACAGCTGGCCCGGCAATGTCCGGGAACTGGAGAATGTCATCGAGCGGGTCATCACCCTCATGGACGGGGAGCGCATCGAGACTGCGGCCTTGCCTTCCTATATAAAAGGTGAGCTGGCAGAAAGCCCGCAGGAGCCTGCCGCAGCCGCCAAGGCAGCGAATGAGACTGCTGCGCCGGGCCAGGTGCGCACCTGGGAGGAGTATGAGAAGGATATCATTGCCCATGCCCTCAGGCAGGCGGGCAGCTTCAATGGGGCAGGGAAGCTGCTGCGGCTGAGCCATAAAACCGTGGCGGCCAAGGCCAGGAAGTATGGGTTGGTATAATTTACCATGTTGGAAAAATTTACCAAGAGCTTCTTTGATTGGTTGGTAAATTTTACCAAGAAGGTTTTCCCCTCAGTTCGTTTTTTACCTCCTGTGTTACGCCGGGCGGTGGAAATAGATAAATTTTCGGCTTTTCTAAAAGTTGGCACGCACCTTGCATATTTATTAGGCAAATGCTTCGGTGCGGGCGATCTGCGGAGAGCCGAAAAGAAGCAGCAAACTGTAAGTTTTAAGAATGGAGAGATTTTCAATGACTGAAGCAACTATCATGATCGAGAACAAGACCGGCATCCATGCACGTCCTGCATCCATCTTTGTGCAGACTGCAACCAAGTTCAAGTCCAAGGTCCAGATCAAGGCCAAGGGCAAGACTGTCGATGCCAAGAGCATTCTCATGATCATGAGCATGGGCCTTGTGAAGGGCACTGAGATGACCATTCTGGCTGACGGCCCGGATGAGGCTGAGGCAGTGAAGGCCCTGACCGACCTGGTGGCTTCCAAGTTCGGCGAGGAGTAATTTCTGAAGAATTGCTTCGGAGGCTCTCCCCAGAGATCCCGAGACAGGGGCTCGGGGAGGGCCTCTCATCATGTGGAGCCAAAGGACAAAAGATTAGGGTTTGACTAAACAGGGGGAAAAGAAAATGGCAGTAACGATTCGTGGCAAGGGTGTCATCTCAGGCATCGCCGTGGGCAAGATCATGCTGGCAGGGCAGAACCTGGACGGCTATCTGGTGAACTATCAGCCTGGTTCTGTGGATGAAGAGAAGAACAAAGCCGAAGGTGCCCTCACCGCTGTGGCTGACATCCTCAGCGAGAGCGTTGAGCGCATGCAGAAGAATGAGGATCAGAAGGAGCAGGCTGCCATCATGGAAGCCCATCGCATGATGGTGCAGGACCCTGCCCTCCATGACAGCATCATGAACAAGATCGAGGAACTGAAGAGTGCTCCTCAGTCCGTGCTGAAGGCCGCCGAGGAACAGGCTGCCATGTTCGAGTCCATGGAGGACGAGTATTTTGCTGCCCGCGCTGTTGACCTCCGGGATGTGGGCAAGCGCATTGCCAAGTATATCCTGGGCGTCAAGGAGCCTGAGATCGGCGACGAGAAGGTCATCCTCTGCGGCCAGGAGGTCGAGCCCTCCGTCATCGCAGGCATGCCCACCGAGCAGATTGCAGGCGTGCTGCTGGGGGCTGGTTCCACTACTGCCCACGCCGTCATCATCGCCAAGGCCCGTGCTATCCCCACTGTGGTTGGCCTGGGGGAGAAGCTGGAAGCTATCTCCGATGGCGACCATGTCATCGTGGACGGCGAGCAGGGCGAAATCGTCATCAACCCCAACGAGGCTGAGCGTGCCAGCTACAATGAGAAGATCCAGAAGCAGAAGGAACTGGCTGCCCACTATGCACAGCTGAAAGACCTGGAGGCTGTCACCACTGACGGCGTGAAGGTAGAGCTGATGGCCAATATCGGCTCCCATATGGATGTGGACAATGCTCTCACTTACGGCGCACAGGGCGTGGGCCTCTTCCGTTCTGAGTTTGTCTTTATGGGCAGGGAAGACATTCCGAATGAGGAAGACCAGTTCAAGGCTTACAAAGAAGCTATCGAGAAGTGCAAGGGCGGCCTCTGCGTCATCCGCACCATGGATATCGGCGGTGACAAGCCCCTGCCGTATCTGAACATCCCCAAGGAGGAGAACCCCTTCCTGGGCTTCCGCGCCGTGCGTATCTCCCTGAAGCGCCGCGACCTGTTCCTGCCCCAGCTGAAGGCTATCCTGCGCGCAGGCGTTTTCGGCAAGGCTGCCATCATGGTGCCCATGGTCATCAATGTGGCTGAGTTCAAGAAGGTCAAGGAATTCATCGAGGAAGCCAAGCTGGAGCTGGAGCATGAGGGCAAAGCATATTCCAACAGCGTGCAGGTGGGTATCATGGTTGAGACCCCGGCTGCTGCTGTCATGACCCCGGTGCTAGCCAAGTACGTGGACTTCTTCTCCATCGGTACCAACGACCTGGTGCAGTACACCCTGGCCTGCGACCGCGGCAACGCCAGCATTTCCGACCTCTACAACCACTTCAATCCCGCAGTGCTGACCCTCATTCAGCGCACTATCACCAGTGCCCGCGAGAACGGCATCTGGGCCGGCATGTGCGGCGAGATGGCCAGCGACCCCAACGCTGCCGTCCTGCTCCTGGGTATGGGCATAAGCGAGCTCTCCATGAGCGCTCCCTCCATTCCCCGCGTGAAGGAAAAGATTCGCTCCATCTCCTCCATCAAGGCCAAGGAAATCCTGGCCGATGTCATGAAGATGGAAGACGGCGACGAGATCAAGGCATATCTCTCCAAGGTACTCTAAGAATATACTTTTTATCTGGAAAAGCCGCCCGGAGCGTCACTGCTGCGGGCGGTTTTTGCTATGATATGCTCCTGGAGATGCTATGGAACGGTGATGTTTCCCGGTGCGATTTTGTTCTCGCCCAAAAGAGGAAGTTCAGATGGTCGTGGCGAAAATAGAAGAACGTGATATGTGTCGTGAAATCGGCTGGAATTTTCATTACGAGAGGATGGAGAAAATGAGAAACTCGGCGGTATGCAAATACCTTCTGCTGCTGGCTGTGGCTGTGCTGCTGGTTCTTCCGGCAGGGGCAGCCCAGGCAGCGGGGGTAGACTGGAATGAGGCAAAAATCACTGTGCAGGGCATGGGGATCGCGCCTCCGAATGCGATAAATTATGCTCATGGCAGGATGCTGGCCCGCCGGGCGGCAGTGGCTGATGGCTACCGCCAACTGGCTGAGGCTGTGCAGGGCGTAAATGTGGATGCCGAGACTACGGTGGAGAACATGATGGTCACCAATGATGTAGTCCGCACTCATGTCAGTGCCGTGATCCAGGGCGCGAGAGTGGTGTCAGAAGCAGAGTTGCCCGGTGGCGGTTATCAGGTCACTATGGAGATTGCTATATTCGGCGTGTCCAATTCCGTGGCGCAGGCTGTGCTGCAGCGGCCCGTAGTCATCGAGCCGTTCCCGCAGCCGGTGGCCTCTGTGCCACCTGCCGCACCATCGGTGAATGTGAATATCAATGTCACTGCCAACGTGGGGGCGGCGCCTGCAACAGCAGCGGCAACGACGGCAACGACGGTAGCGCCGGCAGTATCGGCTGCACCAGTCGCACCAGTCGCACCGGCTGCGCCTGCTTTGCCGCCTGCCCCTGTGGTGGCTGTTTCCACCGTGCCCACACCGATCATTCCCTCTGCACCTGCTATCCCGGTGCCTGCCAGGCCTGCCGTACCTTCCGTGCAGCTCCCACAGCCTCCCGTTGTTTCTCAGGGGGCTATCGGCGGCTTTACAGGCCTGGTGGTAGACTGCCGTGGCCTAGGCTTGAAGCCCGTCATGAGTCCTGTCATCAAGAACGCTGAAGGCACGCCCATCTATGGACACAAGAATCTTGACTATGACAAGGTCGTAGAACAGGGCATGGCTGGCTATACGGACAACCCCGAGAAGCTTTCCCGTGCAGGCAGCAATCCGCTGGTAGTGAAGGCCGTATCCCTGGACAATCACAACGGCAATCCTGTCATTTCCGTGGCAGATGCCAACCGCGTCCTGCTGGAGAACGGCAAGGCTGCCTTCCTTGACAATCTGAAGGTAGTATTCCTGCGCTGACAATCATATTCAGGCAAGCAACGCCCATCGTGTTTTGCGATGGGCGTTGTTGACATACGGCAGGGTTCTGCTAGAATTGAAGCAAAGAAGCGGTTTCGGCCTGGAACGGGGGGGAGAAGGATGAAGCAGCATTATGTGATGCCTGTTGGGGTGGATGACTTCCGGCAGGTGCGGGAGCAGTATTACTATGTGGACAAGACGGATTTCATCAGGCGGCTGATTGATGGCCATGCCAAGGCCACGCTGATTACCCGCCCACGGCGCTTTGGCAAGACTCTGGCCATGAGCATGCTGTATTATTTTTTCACCAATAAGGATGCGGAAGCCAAT
>CACZHK010000049.1 GCA_902780915.1 Pseudoselenomonas ruminantium
CCCGCCCAGTCGGATTATCTGGCAAATATAGTCGTAGCCTTCGTTTATATAACAGGCGCCAACATCTTGGGCCTGTTCGTAGGCTGGGCCAGCCAGCAGTTCTCCGGCTTTTCTTTCCGCAGACGGGAGGAGCAGGGAAAGTTGGAGATATCGTGAATATTGAGTGAGTGCGAAGCAGCATCTATCGAGCGGTGGATGCTGCTTTTTTATGTTGCTGGTGGATAAGAAGTTTGGCTCTTGTGGCCTGCCAGGACACCAAAAATTTTAGAGAATATGGTAGTATATGAAATACAATTTTGGAAGCAGCAGGGACGAAAATTTTCTCATAAGGGAAAATTGATACTGAGAGTGATAGTTTTACAACTGAGAGTCACAACAAGAAAAATCGAAATGTTTTATAATATTAGAAGGGAGGGATAGGTAGATGGCATCGACTATAGACGAGAAGAAAGCTATGCTGGGGTTGAATATATGCTATTATCGCAAGGCGCGCTCCATGACACAGACAGAACTGGCCGAGCAGCTGGAAATCACCAGCAACTACCTGTCCCAGGTGGAACGTGGCTCCAAGATACTCTCGGTGGATAAGATTATTATGGCGGCAGAGATTTTGGGGGTGGATGAGAAGTCACTGTGGGATTTCGGCAGGAAGTGAATGAGTCGATTTGTGATAATTTGGGGCAGATAGTTCTCAAAGCAAATATCTTAAAATTTAAAATAATAGCTACTTTTAAACTTAGTGAGTAAAATAATATTGTATGTTATGTGAAATATAATGGGCAATGATAAATAGGAGGATTGATTATGAATGCGTATCAAAAAGATAAGTGTGCAGATATAATAAAGAAAGCATCTAATAGTGCTTTGATTGGTGGTGCCGTATCTGGGTTTACGGCATTACCTATTCAAACAAAGATGGTAATAGAGTTAGCTGATGTATTTGGCATAGCATTGTCAGAAATAAGTGCATCAACGTTAGTAAAAAAATATTTTAGTAGTGGAAGTATGATTTTTTCAGCTATCTCAACAGCAAGCTGGCTTTTTCCACCTGCCAAAATAGTTGCGGGCACTATAGATGCCTTTAAAGCAGCTGAGAAGACAGAAGATTTTGGATGGAAAATGGTAGATGTATTTGATAATAAACGATATTGAAAGGGAGATTTTAGATGAGTGATTTAGATATTCTTAATAATTTAAGCAACGAGGAACTGGAGGTTATTGTAAGATTGATTATTGATGAAGGTGGTTTGACAGAACAGCTTACTGATAGCGACGACTATAAGAGATATAAACCTAATCATCGTATGTATATTGACGCAATTAAAGAAGAAATAATTAAATATGGAAGCAATACATTTTTTTTCAACAATTCATATAAAGAAATTGTTTGTAATGTTTGTGATAAGTTAGATGTGCCATATAATGCAAGTAGAAGTTTAGAGCATATTGAGCATAATTTATTAGAAAAAGTCCTAGAGAAGGCTTGGGATGAAATGTCGCCATCAGAAAGACAAGAAGTGTTGGGAACTATAAATAAAGGAGATAAAATACTTCCACAGGCTACAGCAGTTGCATTAATAGGATTGTTTCGTGCAGGAGGATTTGCTTCATACCAACTGGCCGTAGTAATAGCAAATTGTATTGCAAAAAACGTAGTGGGACAGGGATTATCATTAGCAGCTAACGCAACTTTAACGAGGGCGTTGTCTATTTTCACTGGACCTATTGGTATTGCTCTTACAGCATTGTGGACTGTATTTAGTTTTGCTGGACCAGCATATAGAGTAATAATCCCTGTTACGGTTTACATTTCGTGTATGAGGTTTGCATATAACAATAAAAAATTAGCGGAAAAATACTTTTAAACAATATTTTTATGGTGGTAGAAATATAATGAAATTTTGCTAAAAGGATGAGGATTTCAGTAGGGATGTCGCGGGAGCCAAGTTCGTAATATGAATAGGAAACTTGGGAGCAATGTAAGAAATCAGCTAGTTCACGTTGTTTTAAGTCTTTGTCTTCGCGTAAAGCACGTATACGTGGGTATTTCATTGAAGTACATCCTGTTCTATAGCATTATATAGGGATGAGTATAACTAAAACAGAATGTTTTGTTGATTTCTAAAAAATTGTTATATAATTGAAACATATAATGGTTTGCAATGAGGATCTATAGGAGGGTGTGTTATGTCATATCGTACCGATAGGGATTTGGAAGTTTTGTCCATAGCAGAAAATGAAGATTTGGAGATCCTTATTCATTATTTAACACGTGATAAAGATGGTATCACAAGATTTACAGAAGAATTAACTCCAAAACTGCTGTACAAATCAAACCCTGAGTATCCTAGAATGTATTGGCCTGAAATAGCCGAGGAATTGCAACGTTATGGCGGTAATACTATTGCTAATATGTTTAGGGGTGGTGAGGGAGTCTTGTATCGAGAGATACTGTGTGATGTATGTGATAAGATGAAGGTAAACTATAATTCTGATTCATCTACAGAATTTATAGAGGCGAATCTTTTTCAAAAAGTTCTTACTGATGCAGTCTATAAAATGGATGATGCTGCGATGAAAGAGACTGTGGAAGCGTTAGATTTGAAAACAACAAATTTTACTAAGCAGGGAATGGTGCTAGCGTTACAAATGGCAATTAGGGCAGCAGGGTTTACGCCGTATAAATTTGCAGTAGTTGTAGCAAATCAGGTTGCGAGAGAGGTGGCTAAGAGAGGATTAGCTTTTGGAATGAATGCAGGTCTCAATAGGGCAATAGGTGTATTTGCAGGGCCTTTGGGGTTAGCACTTACTGCATTATGGACAGCTATTGATATAGCTGGACCCGCTTATAGAGTAACTATTCCAGCAGTTATTCAAGTGGCATACATTCGTGTGAAAGAGCACATGAATGATAACGTTTGATAGTTCGAGTTGTGATAGAAATAATGTAACTATTCACCAGTTTCAATTATGTACAATGGGCGGCATACAAAATCCAGCACGTTGTATTTATTTGTTCTTCGACGTCCATTTTAAATGGCGTCTCTGATTCCTTTATGTGTGTATAAAATAGGAGTGGTTATATAATGTCTAGACCTATTTTTGTGATTTTTGACAATACAAGAATCAAGCTAAAAAATATAAAAGATTATGGTATAACAACAGAAATAAAGACGACATATTCATTTGAAGTTTTTTCATGGCAACTTTGTAATGGAGTTATAAGTAGTTATTATGGATTGAAAAATGCCGGGTATTGCAATATTGATTTACCTGGATATGGATATCCTCCAGTTCAATTTTGGAATGCTGTTGAAAAAAACCTTCGTAAACTTAATGATATTTATTTTATACCAGGCATGAGGGGAGGATATGCAATAAAAGGAAAGGCTTCCTATGACAAAGCAATAAAAGAATGCCCTAAAGGATATTATGAACATGACTGTTTTGGAGAATTTAAAGAAGTTTCAAGGAAAAGAGTGGACGTGCTATATATAACTACGTATCAAAGAGATAAATTTTATTTTTTTCAAGATGAAGTCACATTTGACATACATGCAAAGATAAAAGAAATTGATAAATATTTAGCATGCTGAATTATGGTAACTGTTCACCAGTAGTCTGTACCAGTGGATATTACGCATATATGTCCACAAAAAATCGAAATGTCCACGGATGACCCTACAAGAACGTTGGTATTATGCGTCGCACAGTGGATAGTTCTGAGGTTGGTGAATAGCTACTAGGGGATGTTGAAAAACTACTTATGTCGTTTTTTTACTTGTGAAAATGAATAATAAATCACAACATATAGTGTTGCTGAAGATTTTTTCCCCCCACCCTAAAACAATAGCATGTGTTTGTACATCATGTGCTGTTTATTTTATATCACACGAGGATGTATGAAAATCAGATTATGAAAAAACGCGTTTTGTTAGAGGCGATACGTATGAGCAACATTAAGATTCTGAGCGAAAAAGTATTCCTTCATAATGATGACTGTTATAATTACGCACACGATTTAGTGAATAGGTATAAAATGTCTGATGGGGATGTGGCATTAGATGATGATGATTTCGATTTTGTACTTTCAAATTCTGATGTTGTTAAAATGATGGAACTTGAGTATTCTGGTGATGAGATATCCCAGGATGATTATAAGGATTCTTTTAACAAGTATAATGTTAAGAAGGCGAAGAATATATTGATTTTTATATATGGTGACCCAAGATTAGTGAATGTAAATTCAACGGTGGAATGTACAAATACTTTGGTGGAAATAACAGAAGGTGCTAATATTATATACGGAGCAAAGATGGATTCAAAAGTAGATAAAAATGTTCGTGTTGTGCTTGTTTGTGGCAGCTAGCCTTTCTTGATTTGTTGCGTATAATGATTCTATGTGAATCGTGGGAAAAAGCAATATGCGCATGTCACCTTTATTATTAGTGGATATTGAGGTTAAGTGGCTATGCAAGGATATGATATCTACGCTCTTATTCACTCCCCGGAAATTCGTGATTTTTTCCGCAAGACCTGGCAGATGGGGATAAGGGAGCAGGTGCAGTTGGTGGCGTTGAGTTTTGAGGATATCCGGGAAAAGGTGAAAATTCTGCGCTGGGTGGCGGATAATGTTCCTGGGAGTGATGAAGATAAGAAACTGGCCAGAGATGTGGCGGATTATCTGGAGTTTTGCTACGATGCCGCCACAAAGTCTGTCGATGATAACTTAGGGGATAATGAGGAGTGGGATACCTATTCAGCCGTGATTCATGGACAGCAGACCGTTTATCGTATTGAGGGTGATGAAGATTGGCTGCTGGCCCAGGGCTTTACTCAGGATACTTTGGATATGGTGAATTACTGTGTACATTCCAGTATGTTCGACCATCATTTTGCCCTGCCTTTTGAGAGGGGGAGCAGGCTGCGGCTTCAGACGCCTGACATGGAAGAGCCGTATGTGGGACTTTTTGACCCTTATTATTTGGATTTTGAACACCGTTTTCATAATTGTTCCTACGAGAACCATCTGTACCTTTGCCAGGAGGATTCTTTTCCAGTGGAGAAGTCATGGGATAATGTGCCAGAGGCGGAACGGGTGAAGAGCAATTATCAGATTATATCCTATCACATGGTGTGGGATACAGGTTTTTCAGTTTTTGATTGGTTGGAAAGGGCATGATTTGGATGTAAACAAGCAGTCCGTCACTCTGACGGGCTGCTTTTGTATGATTGCGCATGTCATTTTTACAATGTTTAAAGCGGAAGCTTATGCTAAACATAATTATATACAGGCAAACAGCCTGTCATTTTGAAGAGCTGTTTTTGTAGCAGGAATCTGGTGAGCGTTGTAGAATGTAGATAGTCGAGATACTAATACACAGGGGGACATGGCAATGACATCACTTGTAAGAAATGTGCTGAGAAACAGCATATTCATTCATTTTATACTGCTGCATCTTGCAGCAGTGGCTTTGGCAGCAGCGCCGCAGATCACAGATATGCCTATTTTGTGGTCGGAGCATAGGGAGCAGCTTATTCGTGAGTATGCTTTGACACACTATTCAATGGATAAGATTTTCATCACGCCGCAGGCTGTAGTGGTGCATTGGACTGCTTCCAGTACTTGGGAATCTGCTTACAACTACTTCTATGCTGAAGCCAGGGGTGATGGGACTCTGAATGTGGCTTCGCATTTCCTTGTAGGCCGTGATGGGCAGATATATAGGCTGACACCGGAAAATACTCTGAATCGTCACATCATAGGCTATAACTGGTGTGCCATAGGCATTGAGAACGTAGGGGGCGTTGGCGGTGCAGAGGACTTGACTTCGGCTCAGTTGGAAGCCAATGAGCTTCTTATCCGCTACCTGCAGGAGAAATATCCCAGCATCTGTTACGTTTTCGGACATTATCAGCAGGATGCTGCCAGGGAGAGCGGTCTGTATGTGGAAAATGTGGCAGGCTACCGCTCCGAGAAGATAGATCCTGGCCCTGCCTTCATGGGAGCATTGCGCTCCAGGCTGGCTGATACAGGTTTGCGGTTTTATGAGGAATGAATTATTTCTCATGTGACCTGGGATGGTTTTTGACAGGGTGGAAGGTTTCGTTGTGAAGTGGAGGTTTTATAAATGTTGAAGATTCATTATGGAGCGCTGGAATCCGATAATTATATATTCAATCCTGATGCTTTTTTTAATAATACATATGAAGATGAGTGGATTACAGACGACTTGAGTGTACAAATGATTAAGGATATAGATGGTTCGGAAGTAATAGGACCTCGTGCAATAGACAGTCCTTTTTTAGGTTCTATACCGACGGAAAGACTGTCTGGTGGAGTTAAAACTTTGATTTTGATGAATAATGATAATGAGCATATATTCAACGCTTCTGCTTGTGGGGATAATTGTGCTAAATGGATATTGGCTATAACAGATAGGTTGGAAAAGAAGGGGAAAGATCTCACTATACGTCTGGGTTACTTAATGGATTTTGGCAATGACACTTTTGATATAGAGATAGCTAATCTGAAAAAAGTAGTGCATAATAAGAAAGAACTTGTAGAAGCAGTGCTTGATAATGGCTTATTGTAAGGTAGTGAAGCAGAATGATAGGCAAATATGAAATTGAAATATATAATAAACGAGTTCACTATTTTCTTACGGTAAAAAGAAATATAACCATACTGCAAGGGCATAGTGCGACTGGCAAAACTGAACTTATCAGACTGGTAAGTGAATATGAACAGAATGGGGCATCGTCTGGCATAACAGTAAAGTGTGGGGCAAGCTGTACGGTACTGACCTCTGTTGACTGGGAATCCAGGCTTAGCAGATTAGGGAAACACATTGTTTTTATAGATGAAACAGCCTCGTTTTTGAGTTCGCAAAGATTTGCTGAAATGGTCAGAGGATCTGATAATTATTTCGTTATAGTTACAAGAGATGACTTGCAACAATTGCCTTATAGTGTAGATGAAATATACGGCCTTAGAAATGTGTCAAGTTCTTCCAAGTATAAGTCATTTAAAAAGGTCTATAACGAAATGTACAAACTGCAAAACCTAGATTCCTTAACTTGATGGCATTGTGTGGACAGATTGCATTCTGAGGATATGTGGAATATGTCCCACATTCGGCACGATAGCTCTGTGTGGCAGGCCTTGGAAAGCGTAGCTGCTGGTGTTGCCTGTCAGTACGGCGGCGAAATCCAGCCCTGCGGCTTCTGCGGCCTGGGCGTCTACCAGATGGTCGCCGGTGTAGAGGGTGCTCCTGGCAGCCTATGACATGGTCTATCAGATGTTGGCAGCGGGACTTTTGGAGCTTTTCATCTATGCGGCTGGCGGTCTTGCTGGACACGATGCCGATTTTGGCGCCGTTTTCCCTGAGTTTTTGCAGGGCTGGCAGGGTTTCGGGGTAGAAGTGGGTACCGGCGGTCATATAGCGGTCGGCTATTTCAGTGTAGGTATGGCAGAAGCGGTCGATGAGGTCTTTGTCCTGGGTGTTCAGGGCTATGCCCACAGCTTCATTCATGGGCAGGCCAATAAGGCGAGCCAGGTTCTTGTCGTTTTTCCTGGGGAAGCCCATAGCTGCCATGGTCTTGTGGAAGCATTTGACGATGACTGCTGTGGTATCCACTAAGGTCAGGTCGAAATCGAACAGGTAGAGGGAATAGTATTTTTTCATGTGCATGCTCCTTGCTTTACAGCAGAGAAACAGCCCGCCAGGGCCTGATACCCTGGTGGGCTGTTTTGTATATACCGAACTTGTTTTTTCTTAGACCAGACCGTGAGCCAGCATGACATTGGCCACCTTCAGGAAGGCGGTGATGTTGGCACCGGCCACCAGGTCGTCGGGGTCAGCGTACTTCTCGGCGTTCTTCTTGGCCTGGGTGTAGATGTTCTTCATGATGCCTTGGAGGCGTCCATCCACTTCCTCGAAGGTCCACTGGAGACGCTCGGAGTTCTGGGCCATTTCGAGAGCGGAGACTGCCACACCGCCGGCATTGGCTGCCTTGGCGGGAGCGAAAAGCACACCGTGGCTCTGGAAGTAGTCGATGGCTTCGATGACGGAGGGCATGTTGGCACCTTCGCCCACGGCCTTGACACCGTTCTCCACCAGGATCTTGGCGGATTCCAGGCTGATCTCGCCCTGGGTTGCGCAGGGGAGAGCCACATCGCATTTCACAGTCCAGACGCCGGAGCAGCCTTCATGGTACTCAGCCTCGGGGTGAGTCTCTACATACTCCTTGATGCGGCCGCGGCGCACCTGCTTGATTTCCTTCACAGCATCCAGGTCGATGCCGTTCTTGTCGTACACATAGCCGTTGGAGTCGGAGCAGGTCACGACCTTGGCGCCGAAGGACTGGGCCTTTTCGATGGCATAGGTGGCCACGTTGCCGGAGCCGGAGACTACCAGCACCTTGTCCTTCAGGTCGATGCCCTTGGCATCCAGCATGTTCTTCACGAAGTAGAGGAGGCCGTAGCCCGTAGCTTCGGGGCGGGCCAGGCTGCCCCAGTAGTCCACGCGCTTGCCGGTGAGGACGCCTGCATCATAGGAATTCCTGATGCGCTTGTACTGGCCGAAGAGATAGCCGACTTCGCGGCCGCCTACGCCGATATCGCCTGCCGGTACATCCACATCCGGGCCGATATGGCGGTAAAGCTCAGTCATGAAGCTCTGGCAGAAGCGCATGACCTCTGCATCGCTCTTGCCGTGGGGGTCAAAGTCTGAGCCGCCCTTGGCGCCGCCGATGGGCAGGCCCGTGAGGGCGTTCTTGTAAACCTGCTCGAAAGCCAGGAACTTCAGGATATCCAGGTTCACGCTGGGATGGAAGCGCAGGCCGCCTTTGTAGGGGCCAATGGCAGAGGACATCTGTACGCGGAAGCCGCGGTTGATCTGAATCTCGCCTTTATCATCAGTCCAGGGCACGCGGAAGGAAATGACGCGCTCAGGCTCTACCATGCGCTCCAGAATTTTGTTCTCCTGGTACTCGGGATGCTGGGCGAGCACCGGTTCAACGGACTCCAGCACCTTGCTGGCGGTGTGGAGGAACTGGGGCTGGTCAGGGTCACGCTTTACCACCAGATCCAGAACTTCTTTGATGTACGCTTTGCTGTCTGCCATTGGGATCGCTCCTTTTGCCTGCGGCCTGCTGTCATTTTTGCAATTTGACAGCATCTTTGGCCGGTTTACAATGTTATATGCGTCTAACAAGTTACAGTATACTATATTATCAGAGAATTGTATACAGGGTGCATGAAAGTATACACAGAATAAATATTCTGCCGAATTCGTCATATTTGCTATTGATGAAGTTTATGCTTCTTCTTGGATATTATTGTTGCAAAATTAAAATGGCAAGGTTATAATGTACATATAGGACTATGTACCCAAGCAAGCAGGTAGACAATGGAGTGTAAGCACGTTCTAAGGAAAGTGAGGGATCGGTCATGAGCATGAGCATCAGCAATGTGCCGAGCTTCCCTGAACTGAACCAACAGGTAAGCAAGACAGGACAGGAAAAAGCGGCACAAGGGTTTGCCAAGGCGAGTTCCTATTATGAATCCTCGAATTTTGGCAACGACACCAAGCTGGGCACGGGAGTTATCTCCAAGGAGAGCCGTACCATCGTAAGCATCGGCGAGCAGAAGACAGCCCAGATCATGGACAGGGCGAAAGCCATCTATTCGGTGTCCAATTTCGGCACCCAGACCAAGATTGGCACCAGCGAGTTCCAGAAGGACAACAGGAAGACTGCCGCTGTAGGCGAGCAGCAGACCTCGAAGATCATGGACAAGACTCGTTCCTACTACGAGGTTTCCAACTTCGGCAATGAGACCAAGGTGGGCAAGAGCAAGTTCCAGCAGCAGATCCGCCAGGACTATGAGCAGGGCATGCAGAATACGGGCAAGGGCATGAGCGCTGCCCGCAAGAACGGCAGCACCGGCTCGAACCTGGGCAACGGCACCAAGCTGGGCAGCAGCTCCTTCCAGCAGGTCAATGCACAGATCAAGCAGCATCAGGCACAGGCAGCCTATTCTGCACAGAAGAAAGCCCATGGTTCTTCCATGGAAGTGGCAGCATGAGGCGTTCATTACCGCACAGTCAGCGTGGCTGTGCGGTTTTTCGTATGCGGGCAGGAATTCTTTCGGGAACTCCTGCCCGATTTTTTCTTGGGGCAGGAAAAAAGCAGCGGCATATAGAAAGAATAATCCTTAATGGGTTATGAAGGGAGATGCGGCCTTGGCGCAGGCGAAGCTGCATGCTCCTGCCAAAGTGCATAACAGGCAGCTGCTCCTGCCGGGGCAGCTGGGGAGAAAGGACGGTAAATATGAGCAAGAGCAGCCGCAAGCTGAATAAAAAGAAGGAAAAGGCCGCGAAAGTGGATACTCACCGGAGGGGTGCGGGCCTCCGGGAGCAGATGAAGGAGCAGATGGAGGCAGGGGATTATGCCGAGGCGCTGGGTTCTCTGGCGGAATTGATCAAGGACAACAGCTATGACCCGGATCTCCTGTATGACGGGGCATACTGCTATTTCATGGTAGGGGACTACGAAAGGGCTGTCAGGTGGGTGGACATGGTGATGGACCTGGCTCCTTACCATATACCTGCCCGCATTCTGCTGGCACGGCTCTGCATCCTCAACGAGCGTGAGGAAAGTGCCCTGGCCATGTCGGATGCTTTGCTGGCGGGCAGCAGGGATATGCTCACAGAGGATCAGGCGCAGGATCTGAATGATATTCTGGAATATTACTATAGATGCGAGCCGGAACGCATCAGGAGTGAATATCCCCATGTAGCTGAGTTCGTGGCAGGGTGTCCGGAAGAAAATATCCCTGTGTTCGAGGAACTGCCCGGGACTGCTGCGGCAGGGAGGAACCGGGCTGCCTGGGAAGAAGTGGCGATGGAAGAGCCTGTGACCGAAGAAGCAACGGAGATGCCTCCGCAGACGGCTCCCGTGGAGGAAGCGCCGCAGATAGCAGAGCCGGATATCGAGGGGGCGCTTGAGGCTATCGCTGCCAAGCCTCTTCCCTTGAAGTCCAAGATTCACCTTTACAATGTCTTTGCAGGCGGCTATTTCTATCAGAAAAGTTACGAGGCAGCCCGCAGCTTCCTAAGTGAAGCCATGAAGATTGACCCGCTGGATGAGGAATCCTTGCGGAATATGGCTGTGCTCTGCCATGAACTGGGGGAGAAGGAAAAGGCCCAGGAGTTTGCCGCGAAACTTCCCCAGGCAGATTTCTTGCTGCTGTCCGCCCTGCGCTGAGGTAATGACATGAGTTTTATTGCAGTAGTTTCCATGGTCCGCAACGAGGCGGATGTGATAGAGAGCTTTGTGCGGCACAATTTAGGCTGGGCCGACAGGCTCTATGTGGCGGTGCATGAAAGCAGTGATGAGACGCTTTCCATCTTGCAGGCCTTGCAGGCAGATGGCTTGCCGATTTGCCTTTCCGAGGTGAAGGGGGCGGCCCAGATCCAGTCCGAAGTGATGACCATGCTGATGCGGCAGGCGGTAGCCGAGGGGGCGGGCTTTGTGGCGCCCCTTGATGCTGACGAATTCCTGCTGCCGGACGCAGGGAGCACACAGGGGCAGAGTGTGGGGGATTATTGCCAATCCATCTTTGCTGCCATGGATGAGGGCAAGGTCTATGCTGTTCCGTGGGTGCGATATGTGCCCAAGGGGGGGCAGGGCTTCCTGCTGTCCCGCAGGGCGCATCGGGAAAAGTGGCCCGAGCAGCTGACCAAGATCATCCTGGGGGCGGAGGCTGTCAGGGCTGCAGACCTGGAGATCTCCCAGGGGAATCATCTGGTCCTGCTGCCCGGGATAGAAGGGGAGCGCCAGAAGCTGGTGCCCGAAATGCTGAAGGGAGTTCACATCGCCCATTATCCCTGGCGCAGTGAGGAACAGGCGGCTCGAAAAGCTGCTGTAGGCTGGCTGGGCAATGTGGCCAAGTATACCCGCTATACCCGCGTCGCCCACCAGTGGCGGGATGGGTACAGGGATCTCATGAAGGGCAGGAGCCTCCAGCCGGAGCCCTTGCGTCATCCTGTGAAGGCGCCAAGGCTGCCCGGCAGCGAGGTGGTGAGGCTCTGCTATACGCCTGATTATAACCGGGAAAACCTCCTGGAACTGGTCATGGGGGCGGCGGAGCAGATGGCGGAGGAGTGCGCGGAATTCCGGGCCAGGCTCCTGCGGCAGCCCGTCAGCATCATCATGCTGTACAAGGGCGACATTGAGCTTTTTGCCAAGACGCTGGCATCGGCTTTGGCCGATGACTACCCGCTCAAAGAATACATCGTGCTGGCCCCGGAGATTTCCTCGGAGGGAGAAAAGGCATTGCTGGAGCTTTTGGAGCAGCAGCCAGTGGAGTGCATTTCCCTGCTTTCCGGCCCCACTGCCTGGGATCTTTTGCCGGGCGGGGTGAAGGGAGAATTTGTCCAGTGGCTGCCTGAGGGTTTTGCGCTGACGCCTGACAGGCTCACCAAGATGATTTCTGCCCTATCTGCCCAGGAGGAGCTGAGCCTCATGCTGTCGGCCCTGGAGGAGGGAGAGTACCTGGAGCGCAAGATCATGCGGCAGGAAGTATTCGATATTGACACGGGCAAGGAAGTATTCATGCCCGGGGATGGCAGCCAGGCGGCCCAGAATATCTGGGAGACCCGTCAGTGCTTCCCCGGCGGGCTGGCCTCCGCCATTTTCCGCAGGAGACAGCTGGAGGCGCTGCAGTGGCCACCTGCCAGAGACTGGCAGGAACATGAGGGGCGCGAGCTCCTGGCTTCCCTCCTGGCCGGCCATGTTTACGGCTACATCGCCGAACCTTTGCTGAAAGCCGATAAAAATTTTCTTGCATAGCAGGTATTTTCTTCTGCTTGTGGAATAAGAACAGAAGAGATTCATTGGGGCAAACAGACCCGAGGGGCATAATCAACAATATTCATGTTTGAGGAGGAATATCTATGGCTGAGGAATTCAAGCAGAATGAGGAGGTAACCAACAAACTGGCTGCTTCTATCGAGGAAATTGCGACATCTACGCAGACTGTCTATGAGGCAGTGGAGCAGGTGGCAAAGAGCGCCAGCGCGTTGGCCAAGGCAGGGCAGGAGTCTGTGGAGCAGGCGAAATTCCTGCAGGAAAAGAATGCTGATACCATCAAGGTCATCGACTTCATCACGAATATTGCTGGCCAGACCGTGGTGGCAGAGGAAGTGAGAAAGCTTGCTGAGCAGTCCCGTGAGGCTACCGAGAAGATCCAGTCCACCCTGACGGAGATGAACAAGGCGGTTGAGGGCATTTCCAAGTCCATCGAGAACACCGGCTCCATCAGTGAGGAGCAGGCCGCTTCCACCCAGGAAATCACGGCCAACCTCTCCCGTGTCACCAAGGCGGCAGAGGAACTCAAGCGCTATGTGGAGTCCCTGAAGTAAAAAGGAAAATAGTCATAGCAGGACACGATTCCCGGAAGGGAAATGGTGTCCTGCTTTTTTCTTTGACTTTTTGATTTTTCTATTGACTTTTTGTTTTATGCGGTGTATATTCTTATTAGATTCAATTTAGCACTCATTCACTGAGAGTGCTAACAGGCCCGGCAGGGAGGTGGGGGATGCCAATGGAGCTTGATGCACGCAAGCAGAAAGTGCTGAAGGCCATTATTGATGACTACATTGAGTCGGCAGAACCTGTTGGTTCCCGCACCCTTGCCCGCAAGCATGATTTGGGAGTGAGTCCCGCCACCATCCGCAATGAGATGGCGGATCTGGAGATGCTGGGTTACCTCGAGCATCTGCACACATCTTCGGGGCGTGTTCCTTCCTCCAAGGGATATCGCTTCTATGTGAACGGCCTGATACCGCCCAAGCCTGTCAGCGATGAGGAAAAGAAAATCATCAACGACTGGTACAAGGCGCGGGTGCGCCGCATAGATGAGGTGTTTCAGGAGACCGCCAGGATCATTTCCAAGGTGACGAAGAATGTCTCCTTGGTGCTGGCTCCCCAGATGACCCAGGCCCGGTTCCGGGTGCTGCAGTTCCTGCCCTTGGACGACAGGCGGGTCATCACGGTGCTGATGACGGACGCTGGCTTTGTGGAGAACAAGATCGTGGAGATGCCGAGTGGCGCCACCTTCGAGGACTTCCAGCGCATGGCGATGGTCATCAACAAGAATCTGGCTGGCAGGAGCTTGGCTGCTATCTCCCCTGAGAGGCTGCTGCCCATCAGGGACGAGATAGGCGATGAGGGCCTTTACGAATCCGCCCTTGAGGTGGTGAATCGGGCCTTGGACGCCGGGAAGCAGGAAAGGCTGTATCTCGGGGGCACTACCCAGATGCTCACCCAGCCGGAGTTCCACGATGTGGAGAAGGTCAAGCATACTTTGATGATGCTGGAGGAGGAGGAACTGATCAAGGATATCCTCCACGCCCACATGGGGGACGGCCTGGAGGTCACCATCGGCCAGGAAAATGAGGATTCTCAAATGAAGGACAGCAGCATCATCACGGCCACATATCATCTGAACGGAGAGCTATTGGGCACCATCGCGGTGCTGGGGCCAACCCGCATGGAGTATGCGAAAGCCATGAGCCTGCTGGAATATATGAATGACAATCTTACCGAGGTCATCAGAAAGTACAACTGGTGAAGCGGTACAGAGATGACCACAAGGAAGGTGAAGGAATTGCCATCATTTATGAAAGATGAATTGAAGAAAAAAGATGAGCAGAAACTTGCCGATATGCAGGAAGAAATCAAGCGCGCCGTAGGCGAGGAAGAAGCCGGAGAGGTGGAGGCTCCTCCCGCTGAGGGAGAGACTGAGGCCGAGGCGCCTGAGGAACCGAAGGAAGAAGTCACCCTGGAAAGGGAGGAGCTTGAGAAGCTTCAGGCAGCTGTGCAGGAAAAGGAAGAGCGTGCTCTCCGCCTGCAGGCCGATTTCGAGAATTTCCGCCGTCGCACCGCCAAGGAAAAGGAAGAGCTTTCTGCCGTGGTGACCCAGGGTATCCTGAAGGATATGCTGCCGCTTCTGGATAACTTCGAGCGGGCTATGGCAGCTGAGGCCAAGGATATCGACTCTTTCAAGCAGGGAGTGGAGATGATCTTCAAGCAGTTCGGCGAAGTCCTGGTGAAGAATGGCCTTGAGCATATCGAGGTGGAGGGAAAGAAATTCGATCCCAACTTCCATCAGGCAGTCATGCGGGTGGAAAACCCCGACCTGGAAGATGAAACCATCGCCCAGGAACTGCAGAAGGGCTACATGGTGAAAGGCCGTGTGATTCGCCCCAGCATGGTGCAGGTTGTAGCTAATAGCTAAAACATAAATCAGTCAACAAAGGTTTTATATATTTAGGAGGATTATCATGTCAAAGGTTATTGGTATTGACTTAGGTACTACGAACTCCGTCGTCTCCGTCATGGAAGGCGGCGAGCCTACAGTTATCACGAACCCCGAGGGCAGCCGCATCACTCCCTCTGTGGTAGGTTTCACCAAGGACGGTCAGCGTCTGGTGGGCCAGCTGGCCAAGCGTCAGGCTGTGTCCAACCCTGACCGCACCATTGCTTCCATCAAGCGCCACATGGGCGAGAGCGATTACAAGGTAAACATTGATGGCAAGGCTTACTCTCCCCAGGAGATTTCTGCCATGGTGCTCCAGAAGCTGAAGGCTGATGCCGAGGCTTACCTGGGCGAGACTGTCACCCAGGCTGTCATCACTGTGCCGGCTTACTTCAACGACAGCCAGCGCCAGGCTACCAAGGACGCAGGCCGCATTGCAGGCCTGGAAGTCCTCCGCATCATCAACGAGCCGACGGCAGCAGCCCTGGCTTACGGCCTGGACAAGGACGAGGACGAGACTGTGCTGGTCTTCGACCTGGGCGGCGGTACCTTCGATGTGTCCATCCTGGAGCTCTCTGGCGGCACCTTCGAAGTGCTGGCTACCAACGGTGATACTCACCTGGGCGGCGATGATTTCGATAAGGCTGTCATGGACTGGATGGTTGAGGAGTTCAAGAAGGAGAACGGCATCGACCTTTCCCAGGACAAGATGAGCGCCCAGCGTCTCATCGAGGCTGCTGAGAAGGCCAAAATCGAGCTCTCCAGCATGACCCAGACCAACATCAACCTGCCCTTCATCACGGCAGACGCTTCTGGCCCGAAGCATCTGGATCTCACCCTTTCCCGCGCCAAGTTCGATGAACTGACCCGCGATTTGGTTGAGCGCACCATGGAGCCTACTCACAAGGCTATGGCTGATGCAGATCTTTCCGGCAGCGATATCAACAAGATCATCCTGGTGGGCGGTTCTTCCCGTATCCCCGCTGTGCAGGATGCTATCCGCAAGATTCTTAACAAGGAACCTTCCAAGGGTGTGAACCCGGACGAGTGTGTGTCCGTGGGTGCTGCTATCCAGGGCGGCGTGCTGGTAGGCGAGGTCAAGGATGTGCTCCTGCTGGATGTCACTCCGCTGTCCTTGGGCATCGAGACCCTTGGTGGCGTCTGCACCAAGCTCATCGAGCGCAACACCACCATCCCCACCCACAAGAGCCAGGTGTTCTCCACGGCTGCCGACAACCAGCCTTCCGTTGACATCCATGTGCTCCAGGGCGAGCGCGAGATGGCCGCAGGCAACAAGACCCTGGGCCGCTTCGAGCTCTCCGATATTCCTCCTGCACCCCGCGGCGTGCCCCGCATCGAGGTTTCCTTCGATATCGATGCCAACGGCATTGTGCATGTTTCTGCTAAAGACCTTGGCACCGGCAAGGAGCAGAAAATCACCATCCAGTCCGATGGCGGCATGAGCAAGGAAGATATCGACCGCATGGTGAAGGAAGCCGAGGCTCACGCAGCTGAGGACAAGAAGCAGAAAGAGGCTGTGGACACCAAGAACACCGCCGAGCAGATGGTTTATCAGGCTGAGAAGACCATCAAGGATCTGGGGGACAAGGCCGACCAGGGCAAGGTGAAGGAAGTCCAGGCAGCCTGCGAAAAGGTGAAGGAAGCCCTGAAGGGCACCGATACCGAGGCCATCAAGAAGGCTACCGAGGAACTGCAGAAGCCCCTCTACGAGCTTTCCGCCGCCGCTTACCAGCAGGCTCAGGCCGCTGGAGCCGCTCAGGGCGCACCGGGAGCTGACGCCGGTGCAGGTGCCGCAGGTGCTGCAGGTGCCCAGCAGCAGGCCAAGGCCGATGATGATGTGGTGGATGCCGAGTTCACCGAAAGCGACAAGAAGTAAATAATTGTCTGATATTCAGATAGATGAGGTATGGAGGTGGTTTCCACCTCCATTTCTCTTATCTGTCCTACTTGCCAGATAAGGCATCAGCGTATATTATATAGATTGGCTCAAGCAAGTTTTACGAGGATGGTGCAACGTGAGCGAGAAACGCGATTATTATGAGGTGCTTGGTGTGCAGAAAGGCGCCTCTGAGGCTGAAATCAAGAAAGCCTATAGAAAGATGGCCAAGAAATATCATCCTGATATGAACCAGGATAATCCCAAGGCCGCCGAAGAAAAGATGAAAGAGGTCAATGAGGCCTATGATGTGCTGAAGGACCCTCAGAAGAAGGCCAGGTATGACCAGTTCGGCCATGCAGGGGTCGATGGCAGCGCCGGCCCTGGTGCCGGCGGCTTTGAGGGCTTTGGCGGCTTCGGTGGTTTCGGCGGTTTTGGCGGCGGCGGCGGTTTTGACGACATCATGGATGCCTTCTTCGGCGGCGGTGGCAGACGTTCCCGCCAGCCAGGCCCGGAGCGGGGCGCAGACCTGCGCTATGACCTGGAGCTTACCTTTGAGGAAGCGGCCTTCGGCAAGGAAGTGGAGCTGTCTATACCCCGCACAGAGGAATGCCATGATTGCCATGGCACCGGGGCGGCAGCCGGCACCAGCCCTGAGACATGCCCGGACTGCCACGGCACAGGCCAGCAGCAGGTGGTGCACAACACTCCCCTGGGCCGCATGATGAGCAGCCGTACCTGCGGACGCTGCGGCGGCACCGGCAAGATCATCAAGAACAAGTGCCGGGGCTGCGGTGGCACCGGTCATGTGAAGAAGCAGCACACGGTCAAGGGCAAAGTGCCTGCAGGTGTGGACCAGGGCTCCAGAGTGCGCCTTTCCGGCCAGGGCGAAGCAGGTGTGCGCGGCGGCGGCTACGGCGACCTCTATCTCTACATCTTCATCAAGCCCCATAAGTTCTTCAACCGTCAGGGCTCCGATGTCATCGTGGAGGTGCCCATCAGCTTCGTGCAGGCAGCCCTGGGGGACACGGTGCAGGTGCCCACCCTGGATGGCCCGGTGGATCTCAAGATTCCCGCCGGCATCCAGAGCGGCAAGGTGCTGCGCATGAAGAACCGGGGCATTCCCTTCCTCAGAGGTACGGGCCGGGGTGACCAGCACGTGCGTATCAAGGTGCTCACCCCCCAGAACCTTTCCGACAAGCAGAAAGACCTGCTGAAGCAGTTCGCAGAGCAAGGCGGGGACAAGGTGAACCCGGAGCAGAAGAGTTTCAAGGAAAAATTGAAGGATTTGTTCAATTGATGATGACGGCTCCCCTCAAGGGAGCCGTTTTTAAGGATTTTAGGAAGGAGCATTTTCATGGAGTGGTCCGAGGTCAGCATACGCACCTCCCATGAGGCAACAGACATAGTGGCGGAGATCTTTCACGATATCGGCGCCTCAGGGGTGGTCATAGAAGACCCCGCCCTGGTGAATGACTATATTCAGGCAGGTGGCTGGGACTATACGGATATACCGAAAGCCGAGCAGACGGAAGTGGTGACGGTGAAAGCCTACCTGCCTGTGGACAGTGACCTCTCCGGGCGCATGGCAGAGCTGGAGGAAAAGATCAAAGCCCTGCAGGAGGCTGCTCCCACTGCAGGTCCCTGCGACATCACCAGCCAGAGTGTCCGGGATGAGGACTGGGAGGACAACTGGAAAGCCTACTTCCACACGGAAAAGGTGGGAGCCCTGGTGGTGATTCGCCCTGCCTGGGAGGAATACGAGGCAGGCCCCGACGATATAGTGGTGAGCCTTGACCCGGGGGCTGCCTTTGGCACCGGCACCCATCCCACCACTTCCATGTGCATCCGCGAGCTGGAGGGCATGGTCAAGGGTGGCCAGCGCGTCTTTGATGTGGGCACCGGCTCCGGCATTCTCGCCATCACCGCTGCAAAATTAGGCGCCACGGATATCACCGCCATGGACTACGACAACACCGCCGTAAGGATTGCGGGAGAGAATATCCGTGCCAATGGCGTAGAGGAAAAAATCAAGACGGGGCAGAGCGACCTCTTGAAGTCCTTCGAGGGCAAGGCAGATATCATCATCGCCAATCTCATTGCCGACCTGGTCATCCGTCTCTTTGACGAATTGGACGAGCATCTGGCTGTGGGCGGCAAGCTGCTGGCCTCCGGCATTATCACCGAAAGGCTCTCGGAAGTGACGGAAGCCGCCCTTGCTCATGGCTTTGTGGTGGCCAAAGTGGTGGAGGAAAAAGGCTGGACGGCCATCACCATCACCCGCCAGGGGGAAGAGCCATGAGGAGACTCTTTTACAAGGGCCTGCTGGCAGATACAATCAAGATCACGGGACAGGATGCCCACCACCTCATGCACGTCATGCGGGCGAAAGCGGGGCAAAAAGTGACGGTAGTGGACGATGAGGGTAGCGTGGCCTTGATGGAAATGACCGCCTTCACCGCCGAGAGCGTGGAACTGACCCTCAGAGAACGGCTGGAAGGCAATACGGAATCCCCTTTGGAGCTGACTTTAGTCCAATGCCTGCTCAAGGCCGACAAGATGGACTGGGTGGTGCAGAAGGCCGTGGAACTGGGGGCAGACAGGCTCTGCCCCGTTGCCAGCCAGAATTGCGTGGTGCAGTACGACAATAAGAAAGCCGAGCAGCGCCGGCAGCGCTGGCAGAAAATAGCCGACGAAGCCGCCAAGCAATGCGGGCGGACAAAACTTCTCAAAGTAGAGCCTATCTGCAGCTTCAAGGAGTGGCTGGCAAAATCCAGCTTCGGTGAGGAAAATCCCCTGTACTTCTGCTATGAAAATGAGGAGCAGAAGACACTGAAAGAATCCTTGAGAGAAAACAAGTCATTAAAAGCCACCAACTTGATAGGCCCGGAAGGGGGCTTCACTTTAGAAGAAGCCCAGGCCACAGAAGAAGCCGGTGGCAAAAGCGTGACTTTGGGGCCAAGAATCCTAAGAGCAGAGACAGCAGCCCTCGCCTCGCTGTCAGTAATTCAATACGAGCTGGGAGATTTAGGCTAACCAAAGACACCACAAACTTCAGCCCATGGATGGGCGTTCCGCGGCCGTTGGCTTTCACGGATGAAAGGCAAGGCCGCTGTTTCTTTTGGTTCGTTTTCTTTGCGCCAAAGAAAATGAACAGACGTGACGTAAAAAAGAAAGGAAGAATTATCTTGCCAAAGGCAGCTTTCATGACTTTGGGCTGCAAAGTCAACCAATTTGAAACCGAAACCATGGAGGGCCTCTTCAAGCAAAAGGGCTACGAAATTGTCCCCTTCAGCGAAAAGGCAGACGTCTATGTAGTAAACACCTGCGCCGTCACCAACCTTGGCGAGAAAAAATCCCGCCAGATCATCCGCCGGGCGGGCCGGGAAAACCCCGAAGCCATCATCGCTGTTTGCGGCTGCTACTCCCAGGTGAAGCCGGAGGAAGTGAAGCTCCTGGAAGGCGTGCGGGTAGTGCTGGGCACCAAGGAGCGCTCCCGCATCGTAGAATACGTGGAGCAGGCTGCCCGTGAGGATGGCAGGCCATTAGACGGTGTAGGCGATGTCATGCACACGGATTCCTTCGAGGACATTCCCCTCTACGATATGCCCCGCCGCACCCGTGCCTTCCTGAAAATCGAGGACGGCTGCCAGAACTTCTGCTCCTACTGCATCATCCCCTATGCCAGAGGCCCTGTAAAGTCAAGGCACCTGCCCGCCATCCGCCGGGAAGCGGAAAAGCTGGTGGCAAATGGCTTCCTGGAAATCGTGCTGACAGGCATCCATCTGGGCAAATACGGCAGCGATTTGGAAGGGAACGTCACACTGGCCGATGCCTGCCGTGAAGTGCTGCAGGTAAAGGGCCTCAAGCGCCTGCGCCTGGGCTCCCTGGAATCCATCGAGCTATCCCCGGAGCTTTTCCAGCTGATCCGCAGCGACGAGCGTTTCTGCGCCCATCTGCACCTGCCCCTGCAGGCAGGCTCGGACAAGGTGCTCCATGACATGAACCGCCGCTATGACACAGCGGAATTCGCCCGCCTTATTGAGCAGGTGGAGCAGGAACTGCCCGGTGTGGCCGTTTCCACGGATATCATCGTAGGCTTCCCCGGGGAGACGGAGGAAGATTTTGCCGCAGGCCTTGATTTCGTAGAAAAGATGAACTTCTCCCGCATGCATGTCTTCCCCTATTCCAGAAGGGAAGGCACCCCCGCCGCTGCCAGAAAAGACCAGATTCCCGAGCCGGTGAAGAAGGAGCGCGTCCACCGCATGCAGGCCCTGGCAGAGAGGAAGTCCCATGAATTCTACCGTTCCTTCCTGGGCAAGACCATGCGGGTGCTGTTTGAGACCAACACCGACGGCATCACTGACGGACTGACTGATAATTATATTCGGGTGTATACGGAAGATGAAGTCACCTGCGGGGAGATTTATCAGGTGGAACTGGTGGAAGAGTACAAAGATGGTGTTTTAGGAAAGGTAAAAATGTGGTAGAATTGTATGCGGGTAGAAATACAATCTAAAGCACGAAGGGGATTACGTTTGTGGATTTCATAAAATCTTTTAGCAGCAAGCTCAAATTACTGCTTATGGATGCCATTATCATGGGGATCACGCCTATACTGGCAATCATGATACGCTTTGAGGGCAGGATTCCTGACAAGGAGTTTGCCGCTTTTCATGATTCGTTGCCGTGGATGGTGTCGCTGAGTCTCATCATCTTTTATCTGTATGGTATGTACCATCGCATCTGGCACTATGCCAGGATGCGGGATTTGTTGGCGTTGGTGGGGGCGGTGACCCTTTCTCAGGCTCTGATCTTCATTATCACCATCATGGCAGAGCTTCACATTCCCCGCAGCATTCCCATCATCACCTGGCTGCTGACTATGGGGATGGTAGGCTTCAGCCGCCTGCTTTTCAAGATAGACCTGGATATGATCACAAAGTCAAAAGGGGACAAGCAGAACCTCCTGATTGTAGGTGCAGGCGATGCTGGCGCCATGCTGGTGCGGGAATTGGAACAGAATGATACTGCCAATACCAGGATCGTAGGTTTCATAGATGATGATGAGAAGAAAAGGCATGGCCGTCTGGCAGGCTTTCCCATTTTGGGCAATGTGGAAGAACTGACTGAAGTGGTGAAGGCCAAGGCTGTGGACAAGATAGTCATTGCCATCCCTTCAGCAGATGGCGATACCATCCGTCACATCGACAATCAGTGCCGCAACACGGGAGCCAAGGTTTGCATCATGCCTGGTATTTACAGCATGATCAATGGCAAGATGGATATGGGGGAGATGCGGGATATCAGTCTGGAGGATCTCCTGCGCCGTGACCCCATACATCTGGATTTCGACCAGATCACCAGCTACATCTCAGGCAAGACTGTCCTTATTACTGGTGCCGGCGGCTCCATCGGCTCGGAAATCAGCCGCCAGATCAGTCGGGTAGGTGCCAGGGAAATCATTCTCCTGGGCCGGGGCGAGAACAGCATCTACGAAATACAGCAGGAGCTGACCCGGAAGTTTCCGGAGCAAAGCTACCGCACTATCATTGCCAACATCACCGACAGGGAGCGCATGGAGCGCATTTTCGCCGCTTACAAGCCTCAGGTAGTGTTCCATGCCGCTGCTCACAAGCATGTGCCCCTCATGGAAATCCAGCCGGATGAAGCCATCAGGAACAACGTTTTCGGTACTAAAAATGTGGCAGAGCTGGCAGATAAGTATGGGGCAGAGACTTTTGTCCTCATTTCTACGGACAAGGCGGTGAACCCCACCAGCGTCATGGGGGCCACCAAGCGCACCGCCGAGCTGGTGCTGCAGAAGATCAACCAGGGCAGCAAGACCCGCTTCGTCACTGTCCGCTTCGGCAACGTGCTGGGCAGCCGTGGCAGTGTAGTGCCTCTCTTCGAAAGGGAAATCGCCGCTGGCGGTCCTGTCACTGTCACTCACAAGGAAATGACCCGTTTCTTCATGACCATCCCCGAAGCAGTGCAGCTGGTGCTCCAAGCCGGCAGCCAGGCCGAGGGGGGAGAGGTTTTCCTCTTTGACATGGGCAAGCCCGTAAAAATCAAGGATATGGCCGAAGACCTCATCCGTCTCCACGGCCTCGTGCCCGGGGAGGACATAAAGATCGTCTACACAGGCCTCCGCCCCGGCGAGAAGCTCTACGAGGAACTGCTCACCAGCGAGGAAGGCACCACCAGCACCAAGCACAAGAAGATTTTCAAGGCCATGATCAATCCTCTGGATGAGGATGACCTGGACAAGTGCCTGGCCGTCCTCCATGACACCACGGACAAGGCCACCATCCTGAAAACCCTGAAGCATATGATTCCTACATATAAAAGCCAGCAACTGGAAGCCCTGGAAGGGAAGGAATAAGGGAATATAATTAAGCTATAGACAACACTTCGAAGGAGGTCACAGCCATGTACGCCATACAAGATGAACTGAAAAGCGAACTTGTACAGGGACGGGAGATAGCCATGAGCCCTGCCAGTATCAGGCATATTGCTATACAGCGCAACCTTGCCATAGTTATTGGGAACTTCCTTCGGGGGAAGCGGTGCCAGCTTTTCATGGAAGCCTCGGTGGTATTCGATGAGGAGAATAAATTCATCCCTGATCTCATGGTAGTCTGTGACCCTGACAAAATCAAGAAGAACCATATTGACGGTGCCCCTGACTTTGTGGTTGAGATTCTCTCTCCCAGTACCAGACGCCGTGATATCACTGTTAAGAAAGATACCTACGAGAAATACGGCGTCAAAGAATACTGGATTATCAACCCCAAGGAGGAAGCCATCGAAGTCTACCTGCTGAAAGACGGCAAATATGTGCTGGATAATGTCTACCACAACTTCGATGAAGAAGACTGGGCAGCCCTTACCGAGGCTGAGAAGGCTGAGCAGCAGCTGTCGCTGAAAATCAGCCTGTATAGCGATCTGGAGATACAGGTCAAGGAGATATTTGAATAAGCGTTAAGAATCTGCTATTTAGCTTTCGAAATATAGTAAAATAGCCTTGAAAAGATATGGAGGCGATGTAGATGGATATTTCAGAGCAACAGTTGCATGAACTTATCACATGCCCCAAAGATATAATCAGCAAGCCAAGAAAAGAATTCCTTTGCACTAACGGTTGTAGACGAAATGATTTTACGGCAAAATCGACAACTGACGAATCGTTTCGCATATTTATGCGTCAAAATCTACGACTTCCTGAAGATTACTCTATCGGACTGATATGGGAGTGCCAAGAAAATCATGAAGATATTACCCTCTGTCGTTTCAACGGACCTCATGGTGGTAATAAAAAGATGGTCACCCACTTCGTTACACATATACATGAACTGAATCTTGAACTGGCCAAAGAAGATGTTTTCAAGGAAAGCGCTGTAAAGGAAACACATGCTTATGCAACTTTTACAGATGCAATATATGCTTTCTGTGAGCACTGCCATATAAAGGGTGCCATACGTTTCTTCCCGACAGCTTATTCACAATCACTATTTTAAGAGGAGGTGTGCCGCATGGATAAACAGGAAATTGGCAAAATCCTATCACATTCGCTTAATGACAGATTTTATATAGAAGAAAAACGCAACAATTTATATCAATTATTTGTTCCCATATTTCATGATGACGGAGATATGCTTGATATTTATATTGATTTAAATACCGATGACGGTTCACTGACCATTTGCGATTATGGTAAAACATTGATGAGATTGTCCTATACTTTTGATATAAATACACCCCGCCAAGAAAAGATTCTTAACAGTATAATACGGGATAATGGTGGTTTTATTGACGATGGGAATATATCTATCAAATCTTCACCAAATCTCCTCTTTGAAAATGTAATGCAATTATCACAGATTATATCTCAAGTTGAAGCTATGAAATATACTAAACGTCATTCTTCCAGGAACCTCTTCTATGAGGACATAGACAATTATATTGGCACCAACCTTCAAAACTTCAATCCTCAGAAAAACATTCTTCCAATACCTTCACGTGATGACCTAACAGTAGACTACAAACTGGTTGTAAAAGACAAACCTATCTTCTTATTCGGGATACTAGGCAACGATAAAGCCCTGTCTTCTGTAATATCCATCTTATCTTTCCAGCAAAAGAAAATACCTTTTACCAGTATCGCAGTACATTCGAATTACAACGCTCTATCCCAATCAACTCAAAAGAAGATTATGAATGCTGCCGATAAGCAGTTCTTTGATTTTGATAGTTTCTGTGATACGGCTATTAATTACTTGGAGCATACTGCTGTGTGAACTTGTAGCTACAACCTAAAATTTCATAAGAAATGAAAAAAGCCCGGCAGGGCATCGCTCGTGAGAGTGGTGCCTTGCCGGGCTTCTTCGTTTCAGTTTCTAAAAAAGAGCACTGCGTCAGTATCGTACATTACCATCAGCCACGGCCTGCAAATGCTCCCCATAGGGAGATTTACCATACGCTTTGGCGCTCTCCATAAGTTTGTCCCTGTCAATGAACCCATTCAGATAAGCAATCTCTTCCGAAGCAGATATCACCACTCCCTGACGAGTTTGTATAGTCTCCACGAAATTCGACGCCTGGGGCAACAGTGAGTTCACGGATCAGCATGCATGAACACATCCTTGACGCAGCCAAGAGTCTGCATGAGCAGAGCCTGCGAAGTCTGCTCTGTGACTTCCAGCACGACCGGCCCGTAAGAAAGTTTTAATGAAGCAGGCTCTTCTCTGGCAGGAACTGAAGCAGTTACAGTAGTTGCAGGCAAGACTGCGAATTGTGTTTCATCTTCTGTCTCGACCTGCAACTGCGGTATGTCTTCCACAATCTCCTCACGGATTTTGCGGAGCCAGTAGTAGAAGGCGTTATAATTGATGTCCTGCTGGCGGCAATATTCCCTGGCTTTAAGGCCGCTTTTCTGTTGGGCCAGAATGACCTGTTTCCAGTAATCCATGGACTGCCGGTGTTTAATCTGTTGGATTTGAGTCATAACAAAAACCTCCCAATGAGATAGTGATGACTAAAATGTCTTTTTCAGCTTTTTCGTGTGAGTGATGTAGCTGCTCTCGTTCTTTGTCCACGAACTGCTCATAGCCTTTGCCGAAATTTGCTCACGACCTTTGCCGCCTGATGGCTGGAAAATTGGTACCCCGGATTTCCAGAGTACCAATTCTCGGACCATCAGGGAAGTTCCGTTTCAATTACGAGACGTACCAGATGGTCATCAATGAGCTTCTTTCCACGTTGGGCCGCACAAAGCAGACAGTGCATGCACACTTTGTTTATGCCACGGGCCGAGCCTGCAGAGTATTCATAGACAGCTTTCACGGCTTCATCTGTGAAGAGCTCCTGCTCATAGCCTGCATAATGCAGATGGGAAGCGATGTATTTTTTGCATTGGGCCAGGTCAAACGGTGGCAGGGCGCACTTGATGTCGATGCGCTGTTTTATGGCAGCGTAGGCTGGCTTTACAAGCTTATCCCAAAGCTCGTTCTGCCCAACAAGGATCAGCGCCATTGGATTCATGGAATCCATGCGGCAGTTAAGCATGAACCGGATTTCTTCCAGTGTTTCGCGCTTTAGCAGATGAGCTTCATCCACGATGGTAACCACACGGATATGCCGAGCTTCGCGGATGTATTCCAATTGACGATGCAGGCTGAGCTTGGCATCTCCTCGCTGGAACTTCGGTTCAGAACCAAGCTGCTGCAGCAAGCCATTGTAGAACCAGCGTGGCGTGAGCTGAGAGTCGGACAGGTAAAGCACAAGGTATTTATCCTCCGGCAGGTTTGTTTTAAGCCTGCGAAGGATGGTGCTCTTCCCAACACCTACATCTCCAGTAAGCACACCGAACAGCTGATGCTCGGCTACATAACAGAGTCTGCCTATAACCTCTTGCAGGTTGTCTGAAAGATAAAGCGCATCTGGTGGAATCTGGTTTGTAAATGGCGTATGCTTCATGCCAAAGAATTCCCTATACATTAGCATGCACCTCCTCAGCTATGCTGCTGAAGCTGGTGGCCTGTGCTGTAGGAACTGACTTTGCTTTAGCTGCCTTCTGCCGCAGGCTGGTAAGAAGTCTGGATTCTCCCACTTCAACCTTGAGCTGTTCCGGCATTTCCTTTATGCCCTTGCAATTCTCGCCAATGGCCAGCTTCCTGGCCCGAAAAGGCTTGAAGTCCTTATGGTGGATTTCTACTTCCTCCGTCCAGGTTGCATCGTAGATAACATCTACCTTGCGGCCAATGAGCTTCATGCCGACCTCATATTGGGAGCCATTGAAGCTGATGCAGCCGGTCTTGTCTACCTGCCGTTCCTCTGCATGGAGGAACGCTTCACGCAGTGCCTCTGCAGGCGGATAATAAATGAGATGCGTATCTATCCGCCAGGCGGTTTCTGGCGACATGCCAGAAAGTCCTGCATGGGCATCTTTATGGTATTTCTCGTTGAGCCAGGCCGAAAAGAAAGCATTGAGTTCATCCAGCGTCCTGGGTTTCTGCAAGGCGCATTCTGCCAGGAAATTCTGCCAGGAAAGAATCCACTGTACGGTTGAACCGTTCTATCTTCCCTTTGGATTCCGGAGAATATTCTTTGGCATGGAGCAGCTTGATGCCAAGCTTGGAGCAGGCATGCATAAGCCATTTGCTGCGGTATTGCTTGCCATTGTCGACAAAGAGCGCGCCGGGCTGTCCGTATTGCATTATAGCCATGCGCAGGGAGTCCTCGATGATATCCGTAGTCTGGTTAGCGTAGAACTTGGCACCGACGACAAAGCGGGTAGCATCGTCAATCCATGCAGCCAGATACGTCTGCTGCATCTTCCCCTTCGGCCCGATAGGCAGATAGGGACCAAATTTTATGTCGCCTTGATAAAGCGCACCGCGATGTGACTTCTGGAACCGACGCGCTGCCGGAGTGGCATGCTGATACCTCAGTATCTGCTTCGTCCCGTAGCCGCGTTTTTGCAGATGGCGCTGAAGCGTACTGCGGCAAACCGTTCCCGGTGCTATATGCCCCTCGAGTTCAAGAATATTGATGATGGTCTTGACACTGCGGGTTGGGCATTCTCTGCGAAGCTCTATGGCCAGGTCGACAATCTCATTGAAATTGTCTTGCGCCGACGTCGCTGTTTTCTCAGGCACAGGTGATTTTGGTATTAGGAACCATCTGCTTATTGTCCGATAGGATATGCTGAAGCGTGTGGCAAGCTCCTTCTTCTTCTCGCAGAACAGATTTTTATCCAGATTGGGATCCAGCAGCGGGCTGATGACTTCAAAGCGTTCCGTGGCAATGTCTTGTGGCAGCCTTGATTTGTTCATGTGGCAAAGCTCCTTTCCTTAATATGAAAAGAGCATACCACCCTAGCCGTCAGGACAACAGGCAAACTGTGTACAAGGGAAGAAGCCTGCGGCACAAAGCAACGGAGTGACAAAGGCTAACCAGTGTCCTTTAGTTTGGCGAAGATATGTCAGCAAAGATGCGCCAAACAGCGGATAAGCATTTTTCTGAGCTGCCCTCAACAATGTCTCTACATGTGGAGCAATCCGTCGATGCTCAGCCAGCCAGCGCCGCATGGTGGACTCGTCGGCCTCGCAGGTGTCCCTGGATTTTCCATCCACGACATCCTGTATAACAGAAGCCTCGTAATGCTTGTAAGGCTGTATGAAATTCGGCAGCTCGGTATGAGTATGACCACATTGGGGACAAATGCCTGCAGGCACCTCCATCCGTACTCTGATGCCACACTTCAGGCGTACGAAGCGCTGATGCGAGCCATGGCCGGACAGAGGCGTATGGCAGTAAGGGCAGATGCATTCCGATTCATCTAAGCTGACAACTAAAAATATGTGTAGACTTGTTGAAAATGACTCTGTAACGTGTTATGCTAACCATGCTGATTAATATTAGCAGCCACGGTGCAGGGAGTTAGAAGGTTCTGCAGCGTGGCTTTTTTCTTGCCTCCAATTCCGTATTTAACCTATACGGCTGATTATATACATATGAAATGGACAAGGCAAGAGAGCAACACAACACGCTAATGGACAAAGGCCGTGAGCAACTAACGGCATTTGGGGTTAGCTGCTACAGGTTTATATCGACAAAATATTGGCAGTAGCGGTATAATTGAAATGTAACGATGATAAAAAGGAGGTCATAGCCATGCACGCCATACAAGATGAACTGAAAACTGAATTTGTGCAGGGACGGGAGATAGCCATGAGCCCTGCCAGTATCAGGCATATTGCTATACAGCGCAACCTTGCCATAGTTATTGGGACCTTCCTTCGGGGGAAAAGATGCCAGCTTTTTATTGAAGCCTCGGTGGTATTCAACGAGGAGAATGAATTCATCCCTGACCTCATGGTAGTCTGTGACCCTGACAAAATCAAGAAGAACCATATTGACGGTGCCCCTGACTTTGTGGTTGAGATTCTATCTCCCAGTACCAGACGTCGTGATATCACTGTTAAGAAAGATACCTACGAGAAATACGGCGTCAAAGAATACTGGATTATCACTCCCAAGGAGGAGGCCATCGAAGTTTACCTGCTGAAAGACGGCAAATATGTGCTGGACAATGTGTACCACAACTTTGACGAAGAAGACTGGGCAGCCCTTACCGAGGCAGAGAAAGCCGAGCAGCAGCTGTCCCTGAAAATCAGCCTGTATAGCGATCTGGAGATACAGGTCAAGGAGATATTTGAATAGGATTGCTAGATCAGATTCCATGACATTTTGTCAGCAATCTCAACCATGGTACGGAATTTGTGGATGCGAAAGCGCTTGCCGCAGGTGGTGACCCGCTCCTGCCGATAGAAGATGGAGCCTGGGCTGTCCAGTTTTATCAGGCGTATGAGAAGTACAGTATTGTTTGAAAGTGATCGGAATGAAAAAAGCCCGGCAGGGCATCACTGATGAGAGTGGTGCCTGGCCGGGCTTTTGGGTTATAGTTTGTATTATGCGGTTACAATGGCATATAGTTAAGTTTTGCAAAATCTTTAATTATCCCTTCTGTGTGATAAACCTTCTGTATTGACAATATGTACCATAATGGTCTATAATCTTGGCAAAGGAGATTATATTATGCCAAACGTTGTTGACAAATTTACCCCAACATACGATTTAGGGAAATACTGATTTATTGCCGCTCTTCTCAAATGTCCTGTCATAAGATACAATAGACATATAGGAGTTCACTGGAGTGAGGAGGTGCTTGTCA
>CACZHK010000050.1 GCA_902780915.1 Pseudoselenomonas ruminantium
GTGGTTCCACCTGTTCCCATTCCGAACACAGTAGTTAAGCATTCAGAGGCCGAAAGTACTTGCCTGGAGACGGGCTGGGAGGATAGGAAGTTGCCGGTAAAGCAAAAGCACCCTGCGGGGTGCTTTTTTGGTATTATTTGTCGCAATGAAATTGAAGGTCTTACCTGCCCCGTTTCACGGTGGAGGTTAATTCTTTAAGGAGGGTTACTACACCAATGTCAATGTCCAAATCAACCAGATTATGGCTTACGGTCTTTCTGGGCATGATGACCGCCATGGCGCCGCTCTCCACTGATATGTACCTGCCCTCTCTGCCTGTCATGCAGGCGGATTTTGGCATTTCTGCCTCCCTGGTGCAGATGACCCTCACCATGACCATGTTGGGCATGGCTTTGGGACAGATTTTCGCTGGGCCGGTGAGTGACTACTATGGCCGCAAGAAGCCCCTTATTATCGGCATGACGGCCTTTACCGTTGCTACCATTGGCTGCGTGCTGGCGGAAAATATCATGGCTTTCCTCTGCTTCCGCTTTGTCATGGGCTTTGCAGGAGCCAGCGGCATCGTGGTGTCCAAGGCCATCGCACGTGATGTCTGCGAGGGGCCGGAGCTCACCCGCTTTTTCGCCATGCTGATGATGGTGAATGGGCTGGCTCCCATCATTGCCCCGGTCATCGGCGGGCAGATCCTCCTTTTCACCACCTGGCGGGGCGTGTTCGTCACCCTGGTGGCCATAGGCTTTGTCCTGCTCCTGGCCACCTTGGTCTACAAGGAGACTTTGAGCCCGGAGAAAAGGCTGGCGGGGCTCAAGGCTTCCTTTGCCAAATTCCCCCAGCTCTTGAAGAACCGTTATTTCCTGGGGCATTGCCTCCTGCAGTGCTTTGCCTTCGGTGGCTTCTTCGCCTATATCTCTGGTTCCCCCTTCGTGTTTCAGAACATCTTTCAGGTATCGCCCCAGGCATACAGCCTGATTTTCGGCGGCATCGGGGTGGGGCTCCTGGTGGCGGGAGCCTTGCCTGCCCGCCTGGCGGGGCGGGTGCCGGAGGAGAAGATGCTGCAGACGGCTATGCTGATATCTTTCTTTGGCTCCGTCCTGCTGTTTGTGGGATTCTGGTTTGAAGTGGGGCTGGCCGTGATTTTGCCCATTCTTTTCTTCACCATTACGCCGCTCTCGGTGCTGGGGGCATCAAGTTTCTCATTGGCTCTCTCCAGGCAAGGCAAGAATGCAGGCACCGCCAGCGCTCTCCTGGGATTCTCTTCCATGATATTGGGGGGCTGCATGATGCCCCTGGTGGGCATCGCCGGGGAGCATACGGCCATCCCCATGTGCGTGATGATGATAGCGGGGTATGGGCTGGGCTACATTATTTACATCCTGATGATTGCGCCGGAGCATAGGAAGGATTAGGAGTGCTTCGGTTTTCAAACTGGTCTGGGTTCATTCTGTCCATAAATATTTCAAAGGAGGAAGAAATATGTTTGGGAAAAACGGTTATCACTTCAAGAAATTTACCGGCATCCTGGTGCTTGTCTGCTGCCTGCTGATGGTGACGGCTACGGCTTTGGCCGCCAATCAGGAAGCCAGATGGCGGCTGGATGCAAAGGCAGGCAGCGTGCTGCCCCGCAGTTTGCGCTTTATGACAGATGATTTTACCAACCCAGTTGACCCGATGCCCTCCCGTCAGGGCCTTGAGAACCTTCGCTGCTCTGCCAGTGCTGAGTTTTCCGGCGCAGGCCTGGCCTTGCTGAGGGAGGAAATCCGTGCCCGGGCGGGGAAAGAGGCCGTCATCTATGTGGTGGATCTCAGGAAGGAATCCCATGGCTTTGTGAACGGGGATATTCCCGTCAGCAGCCATGTGGAGAGGAACTGGGGCAATTATGAGCTGAATACCCCCCAGGTCCTGCAGGCGGAAAAAGAACTCCTGCAGTCCATAGAAGGACAGGAACTGACTTTCGTTCCCATGGGAAATACCGACACCAAAATTCTCACGGCTCGTACGGTAAAGGTGGAGAAGGCCCAGCCGGAAGAAGCCATTGCCAGCGGCCTGGGGCTGCATTACAAGCGCATTGCCGTTACGGATCAGGCTGCGCCTACGGATGAAAACGTAGACGAGTTTATGGAGTTTTATCAGAGCCTGCCTGAGAATGCCTGGCTTCATTTCCACTGCCACGCTGGTCACGGCCGTACCACTTCCTTCATGGTGTTCTATGATATCCTGGAAAATCCCGGGGTGCCCCTGAAGGACATTGCCGCCAGGCAGTACGCCCTGGGGGGCACGAATCTCCTGGCAGATAGTGACAGGGATGACTGGAGAGGCCAGGAAATCCGCAAGCGGGCAGACCTGATAAGGAAGTTCTACGACTATGTGCAAGCCAACCGCAGCACGAATTTCCGGCAGAAATTCTCCGAGTGGGCAAAGGGATAAGTGATGAATATATCTTGAGAGAATGAAAGCATAAGACAGGCGCCTTATCTTTGGCAGGGGATAAGGCGCCTTTCCTATTTGCCTGTTATCTAAAAATGTAGTAATATTATGACAAGACAATAATTTAGCGGCGGAGGGTTTTGGAATGACCAATCAGGATATCGAGGAGCCGAAGAATCTGGAGAAGATCACACCAGAGAGGAAATCGAAGCCAAGGGCAACAGCCTCGACCTGGGCCTTATCCGGGACGAGTCCGTGGTAGACTACGAAGACCTCCCCGCCCCGGCAGAGCGGGGCAGGGAGGTCATGGAGCAGCTAGAAGAAGCGCTGGGTTTAATCAAGGACGTGGTGAAAAGGTTGGAAGGATTGCGGAAGAACGAGGAGGGTGTGCAATGAAAAACTTTTTTACAGAGATAGATGGCATCACCATGACATTTAACAATATTGCTACCACAGAGGACGGCATGGAGTATATCAGGATATACTTTGAGAAGCCTGTGGAGGGTGGCTTCAATTTTTTGGAATCTACCTTGCCTGCCCTTGATGTGGTGGAATCGGAGGGCTTTACAAAGCAGGAGATAAAAGAGCTTTTGGAATATGCCAGCAGGAATGCGTTCATAGTGTGGGAACTGGCACGGGAAGGCGGTGTCGGGGTTGCCTAAGGTTTGTCAATTAGGGAAATATACCATCTTTTTTTGGTCCAGAGAAAATGGCGAACCTATTCATGTTCATGTCTGTGAAGGGGTTCCTCATGCGGAGGCGACGAAGATATGGATGAATGGCATGGTAAGATTGGCACACAACAAAAGCCAGATACCTGGGAAAGATTTGAATATCATAATGCGTTGGTTGGCTGCGAACAGGCAGATGATAGAAGCCAAGTGGGATAAGCATTTTGGTGATAAATAAGTTTTATTCCTTAAGGGGAGGAGGATTCGTAATGGGCACTGTTTTGAAATCTGCAGGCAGATTATTGGTAGCTTTGTCGCTTTTGGCGGCGGCTCAGTTTGGGGCTGCCTGTGCTTTGCCTGAGGGTGGGCAGGGGGCCAGCGCGCAGGGCATTCTGTCCCAGGAGCGGATAAATGAGTTTTGCGGTTTTTGGGAAGACTCCGGGACGAAGGTGGTCAGAATCAATGTCACCACTGCCGAGGAAGGGTGGTTTGGCTTGGAGGTTTCCTGGCGGAGGAACAGCCGCCAGGTGGATATATGGACTATGACCGCCAGGCCGGTGAGCAAAGATACCCTGGAGTACGCAGACTGCAGACATTACCTCCTGACCTATGGCGACAAGTACATAGAAAGTGAAGAAGTCCTCTACCAGAACGGCACCGGCAGGGTGTCTCTGGTGGGCAAAGATACCCTGACCTGGCAGGACGACCAGGAGCACAAAGGAGACGGGCTGCTGTTCGTGCCCTTGAGCTCACCGCTGGGGGGCGGGCTGTGAGAAAGTGTTTCTTACTTATGGAGAAAGAGTTACAGTGAATATTTTATCAGATGATATTGCTAAGAAAAATGCAAAGAAAAAACCACTTGACTTCGCTAAGTATAGGGTGGGAAAAGAATACAATCTGCCAATGGATGCACAGGAATATGTAAGGGCGCTAAGAGATGTGGATGATTTTGTCGAGAGAAAGAAATTATCCGAGGAATTCTAAAAAAATACTAGGAGGGGTGTTTATGGTTACGATGCGAGCTCAGGCTGTTGATATGATATACAGACTGCCAGATAAAGAAGTTGTTGCTGTGATAAATTTCTTGAAGAATATCCTCAATAAAGATAAGTATGACAATGATACGATTGCTGGAAATGAAATGGACTTAGCATTTGAGCGGCTGGAAAAATGGCGTGAGGATAACAAAGAATTTTTTGAACCAGATTTTGATTGGAAAAAAGAAGTAAAGGAGGCAATTAATGAAAAATATGGTCTTGCTGATTGACGCCAATGTGCTTTTGAATTATCTGCTGAATCGTGGCGTAGAATGCGATTATGCTATGACGGTTATAAATTTTTGCCGTAAGGGAAAAGTGCGTGGATATATGGCCTTTCATACGGTGTCTATTTTGTGGTATGCCCTTAGGAAGAAGCCTGTGCAGGAACGGCGTGAACTTCTGCTGGATTTATGCAAAATTATAAATGTGGCAGGAGTATCACATGATAGTGTTATGTCAGCATTGGAAAACGAAGCTTTTCCGGATTTTGAAGATTGTTTGCAGGAGAAATGTGCAGAAGCTTGCAATGCAAGATATATTGTAACAGAGAATATAAAGGATTATAAAACTTCCACTGTACCTGCGATTACAGCTGCCGAAATGGTTGATATATTGTTGTCTATGGAACGCTAGGAGGTAGGTTATGAATTGCCTGGTATGCAAAAGCGGGACTATGCAGCCTGCGACTGATAGTTATTTTGCTAAGGTGAATGGCGGGTATGTGATTATTGAAAATGTTCCATGCTACAAATGTGAGCAGTGCGGAGAGATTGTATATGCTGCTTCTGTGATGGAGAAAATTGATGATTTGCTTGAACATCTTGAGAAGGTGGCAAGTAAAATTTTCATTGTTGATTATGCGGAGGCGGCTTGAATGGCGCGGGCGGTGAGGAAGAAGGGACTGACGGCAGCGCGGCTTGAATTTTGACAGGCATTTTGATAGCTGATTCTTCCTGCTTTGTAAGGGCGTGTGGACACCGTTAGGTGTCCGGTAAGTTTACTACCAACATGTTCGATTGTTTTTCCGCTGCTTTTTTGGTTTTTTTCAAGACAACAAATTGGTATATCGCTGCTGAGATTATGGCCAATACGCCTATGGACAGCCAGACTAAAGCAAGGAAATCGTCTGCTTCAAGTTCTTCTGCCATATTCGCGATCGGATTAAATATCGTGCATGCGTCGAATAAGGTGTGGATTATTATTGGTATGAGGACGGCCTTCAGGTAGGCTGCTTTATGACTGAGGCCATTTGCTATATTGTATTTGCCGATACCGAGGTTCTGGCCCATGATGATTCCTAGCACCATGTGCATGGCGACCGTGATGAATCTTAAGAGTCCGGCGATGCTTCCACCGTACAGCAGCTCCTCGTGAATCGTGAAGCCGATGCCAACGGCGGCTCCTATAAGGGTATATTCGTATACTCTTTTAGGAGAGAACAGTTTTATAGACAGGATTATCATGAGGAGTTTTGCTATTTCCTCTGTTAATCCTGCCATGGTGAAGGCTTTGACTGCTGCCCTCAAGGACTGATTTTCTATTTCGTCTAAGTGAAATCCCAATACCTTTACAGAGAATAACGCTATGCCGGCTACGAAGAGAAACGATACGATGACAGAAAGGATTCCCAGCCCGATGGGAACATATTTCTGTTTCTTTGAGAGGCCGCCTGCGTTTCCCCATTTAAGCATCTTCTTGTAGATGGCAACAAGGATAATGGCGGCTAATATTAGCTGTATGATTGCCATATTTATTCTCCTATTTTACAGATGAATATCCGTTTTACTAAAAAGGCCCCAATTAGCCTGTGCTATGAACAGGGGAGCGTCAAAAGATTCCCATATTTCTATTCTCCATTTCCTTGCTATTTCCTGCAGATTTTATTCATGTTCATGTTTGTGATGGGGAGGCGGCGGAGATATGGGTGGCATGTATGGCAAAAAAATTCCCCGCCTGCCTTGTTTGCAGGCGGGGCTTGTGCTATATTGGTGGTGTTGTTTTTAGCACCTGAAGAAAGGAAGTTCCCATGGCATACAAGATGATCGCTCTGGATCTGGATGGCACCCTGAATAATGATGAGAAAGTTATCACTCCCCGCACCCGTGAGGCCCTTATGGCGGTGCAGGAGCAGGGGGTAATCGTGGCGCTGGTGTCCGGGCGTCAGGCGCCGGGGCTGCAGCGGGAGGCAGATGCCCTGCATCTGGAGGATTATCACGGCTTGCGGATCTCCTACAACGGGGGCCGCATCGAGGACGCCACTACCGGGCAGATTCTCTTTGACAGCGCCATCGACAGGGAAACGGCAGTGGCTTTCCTGCGCCATCTGGAGGAGTGGCCGGAGCTTTCTCCCATCGTGGATGACGGCAAATACATCTACACCACGGACGCCAGCCGCCACAAGGTCATGGACGAGAGCCGCAACAATAATCTGGGGGTAAGGATAGTGGAAAACATCGCCGAGGCGGTGACCTTTGCCCCTGTGAAGATTCTCACGGCGGCTCCCAATGAGATCCTGGTGCCCCACCTTGAGGACATCCGCCGGGGCTTCGAGGACAGGCTGTCCTTCGTACAGTCTGCTCCCTGGTTCTACGAAGCCACGGTGAAGGGCGTCAGCAAATCAAGCGCCCTCCGTCAGGCCTGCGCCCGTCTGGGCATTGACCCCACTGAAGTCATGGCTTTCGGTGATGCTCAGAACGACATGAGCATGCTGGACTTCGCCGGCTACGGCGTAGCCATGGGCAACGCCTGCGACGAGCTGAAAGCCATGGCAGACGAAATCACCGCCACCAACAACGAGGACGGCATCGCCCTGACTCTTTCCAGACATTTTGATATCTGATTCCCTGCCAGGCTTTCGAGGCAGGGATACGGCTATGGATTCTCTCCGCTATTGGGCGGGGAGAATTTTTTATGGGCAATTCCCTGGATTGTCAGGCTGCTGCCCACTGAGGTAATGACGGCTATTTATGGCTTTACGTTGTGATGGTGGTATGATATAGTAAAAGTGGGAATTTTCCTACTTTACACAGGGGATTTTTATCATGATGTCAGTGAATGTACCTTATGTTATTGTAGGAATTGTTGCTATGATGTTAAGAAATGTATGGGAAGAAGGAAATATTCATGCATGGCAAAACTATAGAGATATTTTTGTCAAATGGAACTGCTGATGGGATAGTTACGGCTGAAATTTCTAATTGGAATGGTAAGGTTATAAAGATTCCAAGGAATGGTATCGAAGAATGTGGGAAAGAATTTGAAGAAACTAAGAATGTAGGGGTGTATTTGCTGTTAGTTAATGATGATGTAAGTAATGAACTGGTTGACATATATGTAGGCGAATCAGAAAATGTATTGGAACGATTGAAACAACATATAAATTCGTACAATAGTGAGAATGGCAAGGAGAATTTTTATTGGCATACAGCACTGTCATTTGTAGGCAAAGACTTAAACAAAGCCAATATAAGGTTTATTGAAAGCGAATTAAGTAAAATCATAAAACAAAATGGCAGATATAAAGTGCTAAATCAATATGGTAACGATATACCGTTAAAGAGGGCACATAAGGCAGCTGCTCTTGAGTTTATAGATAATATGAAATTAGTGGTAAATGCCTTGGGGTATGGTGTGCTTAAAGAGGTCGGTGAAGGCAAAGCGCAGGCAGAATTACTTAGTTGCAATGTTGAAGGTAAAATAGCAACGGGCTTTGTAAGTGCAGGTGGATTCACGGTGCTAAAAGGCTCAGTGGTGTCGGCAGATACTACTTCGGCCCTGCATAAAGGTTATAAAAAATTGCGGGATAATTTAGAACGAGATAAAATTATTGTTAATAATGAGTTTGTTAAAGATTATGAGTTTAATTCTCCATCAGCAGCAGCGAGTGTAGTCAAAGGATTTCCAGCAAGTGGAAATGTTATTTGGAAAAACAAGGATGGTATAATTCTAAAGGAGTTATAAATGTCACTTATTAAGCGATTAAGCCAGTATTTGGTTCCATTGAAATAGTTATGCTATCTTGAATATATTAAGACGGAGGATTATTCATGGAAGTAAGATATATAGGAGAGAGTTCTCCCTTTGGTTGTCAAAAAGGAAAAATTTATGTGGTAATTTCAATAGAAGGAGAAGATAACTTAAAGACATATCGTATTTTCGACGAGACAGGGGAAGATTATCTATATTCGGTGAATTCGTTTGAAGTGGTGGGCGGAAGTGTCAGTGATGTAGAAGGGAAAGATGATAATGCGCTTTTCTATCTACGGCAGATAGAAAAGGGAAAAGAGATACCTGGACAAAATCTGTACGATGAGGCTCGTGAGCTGCTGAATATCAGCGGCAGGGGTGATTTGGAAGATTACAAGGGGGCGTTTGCTCTTTTGCATGAGGCTGCCAGTGTAGGTCACATATGGGCGATGAATGATTTAGGAATGCAGTACTATCGTGGATATGGAGTAACACAGGATTTCGCCGAAGCATTAAGGTGGTTTAGAAAAGCTGCTTCATACGGTAATGGCATTGCTTATGAAAACTTAGCCATGATGTATAAATATGGTTACGGCGTTGAAAAAAATCGTGAAGTAGCCAAAGCTATGTACATGGCCAGAGCTGAGGGTGGCTCAACCGCTGCGATGTGTTACTTAGGGGGGATGTTTGAAGAAGGAATAAATGGTGGGCCGGATCATAAGTCGGCTTTTTATTGGTATTCCCAAGGAGCTGAATTAGGGGATGCTGCATGCTTGGATGAAGTAGGGAAATGCTATAGGGATGGTGTGGTGGTATCTCAAGATTATGAGAAGGCTATGGAGTATTTTTCAAAAGCTGCTGAGTTAGGCGATGAATATGCAATGAGCGACTTGGGAGGCATGTATTATTACGGAAAGGGAGTGGAGCAGGATTACAGTTTAGCAATGTACTGGGGAAAAAAGGCATTGGAAGGCATTAAAATGTATAAAGATATGGCTAATATTGCCTCGCTTTACGAAAATGGAGAGGGCGTAGCTAAAAATTATAGAGTAGCCTTAGCCTGGTATAAAAAAGCGGTTGAAAATGGTAATGATAAGTCATCAGAAGATGTGGCCAGGCTTGAGGATATCCTTACAGAAAAAGGCATAGCTCCGGTATTGGATGAAGAGATAGAAGAATTGACAAAATCCATATATGATAAGATACACGAAGCAATTAATAGTAACGGAGAACTTCCACCTAATTTTTCGCTCAGAACTGATACACCACCGGACAAAATTAAGTGGGCAGACGGAGCCTTGGATGGTATCTGTTGTTATCATAATAAATTCCCCACACCAGATATGAAACCGATGATTCGATTACTGAAAGAGGCTTCTGATGGTTATTATGGAGAGGCCGATACGCTGTTGCTGGCACTGTTCAAAGATGAGAACCACATTATGATGGCTTATATTGATGAAATGCAAAATTGGATTTTTGAGCACAGCGCGGAACTAGATGCTAGGCATTTATACGCTTTTGCCCGCTCAATTTTGTTAAATTCTCGTCATATAGAAGCGATAAAATTTGCTCTTTCTGTATTGGAAATAATACAGGGAGAACTTGATGACGAGTTAAAAGACGCTATAAGAGAGTTGGGCGTTTCCGATGAATTTACTCTATTTGTACTGTTTGTGATTGCAAACTGGGAGGATGGGAACGAAGAAATATTTGAAATTGCACAAAATGTGCATGAGTGGGGGAGGATTCATGCCGTAGCCAGATTGGAAGCTGACACGGAGGAAATCAAGAACTGGTTGCTGTTCCATGGAACAGATCATTTCATGCCTGAATATTCAGGATTAGAAGTGGCTAATAAAATAGACTTGGCAGAGATTATTGAAAGCAACGATGCGGACAGCAGTGAATTTATTGCAGCTGGAAATGTTTTACAAGCTGTGTTGCTTGGAGATGGTGGCATTACCGATCTTGATACTTCTGGCGAATACGATAAGGTTGAGGCGATGGCTAAAGCTTTCGTTCAAAAGGCACAAAAAGCAGTTCCCAATGGAGAGATGTATGATAGTCTTCGTACTATCAAGATATATTTTAATCACAAAGAAACAGAGCAAGCTCATCAAATAGTTGAAAAATCTTCTTGCATGTTGAAATCTGGTGAGTGTACTGCTTACTTGAAAGCAGAATTGGCTAAGGGAAAATATCTTTGGTTGGCAGCACAAATAGGCATAGACTGTTCAAAGGAAATTAAGGAAGCATTTAGGCGTAATTGGCGGAAAAACTATAATTACCTGTCATTTTTGGATAAAGATAATGATATTTTGGAGATGGCAGAATTCTTTATAGAAAATGTCCAGGGTAAAGATATTATGCATCCATGCAACATAATCATTGGCAGTGATGGTAATATGGCGTATGAAAATCTATTGGAAAAACTATCTGGGTTTTCTTCTCAAGAAGAGCAAATGTTGTTGCTAGGGTTAAAAACACCAGTAAAACGTACTCGTTCTATGACATTAGAGCGATTGCGTAGCTGGATGGAGCGTGGCAAAGTGACCAAGGAATTAAGAAAAGCTATTGATATATGGCATAATGAAGAATCGGACGACGAGCTAAAAGAAAAATACAATGATTTGTAAGGCAAATATGTCGCATGACAAGCGACCACACCAGCAGATGCTCCTGATAGAATGGAATCATCAAGGAAAGGAGTGGTCGCAATGTTAGGTGCAATCGTTGGCGATATCGTGGGTTCCGTCTATGAGTGGAACAATATCAAGACAAAGGATTTCCCTTTGTTTCGGGATGACTGTTTCTTCACGGATGATACGGTCATGACCTGCGCCGTAGCTGAGGCTGTCATGAACGGTGGGGAGAGGGATGATTTTATCAATGCCATGAAGAAATATGGCAGGATGTACCCTGATGCTGGCTATGGTGGTCGGTTTGGGACGTGGCTGTTCTCGGACAATCGCGAGCCGTATAACAGCTTTGGCAATGGTTCGGCTATGCGGGTGTCTCCCTGTGCTTGGCTAATGGACTGCGGCTTCTGTGCCAGGACGGGTATGTGGCCGTCTAATGGCAGAACTGGGGCTCGGCTGTCTGCGGAGGTCACGCATAACCATCCGGAAGGCATCAAGGGGGCCATGGCTACTGCTGATGCAATATTCATGTGCCGCTATTATTTCGGCGGCTATCACGGAGATTACGAGGAACCAATCAGCGATAATCCGACAGAATGCAAAAGGCGCATCAAGGAACATATCGAGCAGGAGTATGGCTATGATTTGTCCCGCACCCTGGCTGAGATTCGCCCTGGCTACAAGTTCAACGAAACCTGCCAGGGCACTGTGCCTCAAGCCATGATAGCGTTTTTGGAGAGCGCGGATTTTGAGGACGCCATACGCAATGCCATCTCCCTTGGCGGCGATAGCGACACGCTGGCAGCCATCACTGGGAGCATTGCTGAAGCCGCTTACGGTATTCCTGACTGGATAAGGGATAAGGCATATTCTTATCTGGATGAGCCGCTGAAGGAAGTGCTGCGGCGGTGGAGAAAGTATATCAGGGCGGTAAATGGTGACCGCAGGGCATTCCACACAATGCTTGCAAGCGTGAACGAATACCTCCGCGATAGTCAGTAGGCATTCTTCAGTGGCAGTTTTTGCTTGGCGGCGTAGTCCAGCAGGGGGGCCATAGCGAAGACGCAGGTGTCTGAGGGGGTGCCTTCGGCTTGGATTCTAAGCATTTCTTTGGAGGCGTAGGTGACAGACAGGTAATAGCCGGGGCGGTCTACATTGTTCTTGTGATAATAACCGTTCAGGCGGGGGAGGCCTTGCTGCTGTATGAGCTTTGCCAGGCCTGCCACATATTCTGCGCTGACTTCGTCGGTGAAGTCCAGGACGATGTAGGAAGGGCCTGTGATGCGGAAGTCCATCTTGTAAGCGTTGCCCTTTCTGGTTATTTTCCACTGATAATCCCCGCTGGGCCATTGGGAGGACAGGTCGTAAGAGCCGTGCTGGTTGGCGAAGACGAGGGAAAAGCTCTCGATTTCTGCCGAGCTTATTTCCTTGGGCAGGTCTTTGGAAAGGTCTTGTATCTCAAGCTCTTTGGCCAGGCTTTCTTCCCGCACGAACCGATAGTAATGCCCCTGGGCATCCGACACTATTTCTATGGCGCATAGGGCGCCGTCATCATCGATCTTGATATCCCTGATGTTGTAAAAATAAGGTTCTTTCTGGTCTGCATTCTGGATATAGGCGATTCCTTCGATGTCCTCAACCTTTATGCGGTAGGTTTGGGACCACTGGCCCTCGCGCATGGTCATGGTGTCTCCGCTGAAGTCCAGCGTAGCAGATCCGTTCACATCCACCCAATGCCCTTCCAGATTATTTCCCTGGCCGCTGCAGCCGCTGAAGCCAAGGGCAGAGAGGATGACAAAGGCCAGGCTCAGACAGGCGCAGGGCTTGCAAAGGGCCTTTTTCAAGGCTGATAGTATTTTATCCATGGGGAAGTCCTCCTTGCAGTTAAGGCTTTTGACAGGCATATTCGCCGTCTGCCGAGGATTTCCCTTTTTCGGCCTGCCAGGCGCTGCTCCGGCAGTGCGGAAGAAAAGCGGTGATATTGCTCAGGTTTTCTAAAGTCTCTCCCGTGGGAGAGATTTTTTTGTCTGGAGAAGAAAAAAGTGGGAAAAGTATAAACATTTTTTACGCCATGGGGATATAAAGGACAGAAAGAACAAAAGAGAAGCCGCAAGGCAAAAAAACAAGAAAGGAAGATGAAAAATGGAAAAGGAAATGATGAACAACAATGTGCTGAACGAGGATCAGCTGGACATGGTGAACGGCGGTGCTGTGACATTCACAGCAGGGGCAGTCATTGCAGCATTGACGTTAGTAGCCAAGAGCTGGGACAATACGGCTAAGGCACTCAGGAGCCTGGTACATTCCTTCGAGTATGAGAAGATGGACAACGACAGCAGGGAAAAGGCCATCGGCAAGATCCTGGCCAACAGCGTAGGCTTCTCGGTGACCTGCAACCGCAGCTTCACTCCGATAGGGCTGGCAGCAATGCAGATAAAGTACCGCACCGCAGGTGTCTGTGGAACGGTTCGGAAATTCGTGGAAAAGACTTTCTAAATAGCTTGAACGTAGAAGGGGATGAGAGAAATGCAAGAGTTTGATAAAGTCGCCAGCATGGAAGAGCTGGATCAGGTCTCAGGCGGCAACTATAAGGAATACGTCCAGATCTCAGATGCCATCGCCAAGCGTATCTCCCAGATAACCAATTCCGCCTACGACAGCAAGACTGAGCGCTTGACTCAGGAAGAAACTGCCAAATGGCTGAAGGAAAATCTGAAGGTCGGTGTAGACTTCGGCATCAGTCTCAGCTTCAGGCCCCTTGATGGCTTGCTGAACGATTCGGCAAAATATTACAGCCTGGATGGTGTAAAGACGGGCACGAAATACTCTCACGCAGAGGTTCTGAAGATGATTGAAAGCTGGAAGGGCTGAAAGTGAATTTTTGAAAGGAAAAGGAGCGATAAAAATGGAAGACAAGGCAATGGCTATGGAGGCACTCGATCAGGTATCCGGCGGGAGCTATGCAGACTATGTGAAGATAACCGATGCGATTCACAAGCGCATGAAGGAACTGGGAGGCGGGAAGAACTGCACGCGGCTGCCGGAAGATGGCGCAGCTACCTGGCTGAAGGAGAATCTCAACATTAACGCAGAATTCAACACCAGCTGGGGATTCGACTTTCTGAACGGCGATGCAGTGTACAAGGATTCAAGAGCCAATAAAGCCGGCATCCGCTATACCCAGGACGAAGTCTTGAAGATGATCGCAAACTGGACCCCGAAGAAGTGAGAAATTGCAAAGGAGCGATAAAAATGAAGGAAGAAATGGAAATCATGATGGATAGCAAGCTGGATGATGCACAGCTGGAGAATGTAGCAGGCGGAGTAAGCGCTGAGGCTATCCTGAATGGAGTGAAGCAGGTCATCGCCATGGGAGCATCGGCAGCAGAGTCCATCCAGCAGCTGGTAGACTCCCATGCATACCGCAGGATGAGCAACTATCAGAGGGAAAAGGCCCTCGGCAAGCTCATAGCCGATCATCCGGCCTTCTGCACAGCCATGCTGGCTCAGACCACGGCTGTCGGACTGGCAGCCCTGCAGATCAAGTTCCGCACCGTGGGCGTGACCCAGGGCACCAGAGAATATATTGAGCGCGAATTAGGATTCAAATAATCGCAAAGACAACACCCCCTGGAGCATATTCCAGGGGGTGTTTTAGTGCGGGCTGTTCTTTTAAACTGCTTGGGGGGTCGTAGGCGTGTGTCGTGAAATAACCTATTTAACGACACACTTCATAAATACCAGAAAACCAGGTGCTGCAAAACGCACACGCACCCATGCTTTGGGCACATTATACAACGATTGGACACACATGTCAAAAAATCTTTCGGGAAAGGTATGATAAAGTCTCACGCCTTGTGCCAGCCTATTCTCGGTCACTCCAATGTCGCCATGACTCTCAGCCGCTATGTGCATCCAACGCTGGAAATGAAGCGTTGCAACATGGCGAAAATGCGGTAAGGGAGCCCGTCAAACACCAAAACGGGAAGACCTTAGCCATCATTGAAGCTCAGATGGTCAGGGTTTTCCCGTTTTTTGCTATTCGCCGTCAAAATGCGCCGTCAAGAAAACTTTTTGGCAGTAATTACCTGGGGTTGAGGGGGATTGTCGTTAAATAGGTTATTTAACGACAGCTTTACGGGGAATTTTCGATGAGGGAGGACAGCGACATGGCGGTTTCACTTTTTCCGCACAATCAGTCTGCCTATGACTCTGCTGTTTCCATGCTTGCCGAGACGGGCAAGGCTGCTATTATCCATCCCACCGGCACCGGCAAAAGTTTCATCGCTTTCAAGCTTTGTGAGGACAATCCCGCCAAGCGTGCCTGCTGGCTGGCTCCCTCTGAGTATATCTTCAAAACGCAAAAAGAAAACCTCCTGGCCTGCGGGGCGGAGGTGCCGGAGAACATCGTGTTCTATACCTATGCGAAGCTGGCGCTGCTTTCCGAGGAGGAGCTGGCGGAGATCCGCCCGGAT
>CACZHK010000051.1 GCA_902780915.1 Pseudoselenomonas ruminantium
GGAGCTTTGCCAGATACAGGCATGAGTTTGGAGGACTATAGGGCAGAAAGGCTGGCAAAATATGAAAATAATTCAGGAAGCATTGGTATATGAAGGGCAAATGCCCACACAGGAAGAACTGGCTGAAGTAAATACTGCTGACACAAGGCCCATAAATCTTGATGACATGCCAGAAATTTCTCCGGAAGAAATATCCCTGCTATCATCCATGGCCAAAGAAAAGCGCTCTGCCAGACGAAAAAAAACAGTATCCATACGGCTCCCTCAGGAAACCATTGACAAGGCAAAATCCATGCTCGGAGAAGGCTATACCACAGTCCTGGGCCGGGTTCTGGTCATGGCAGTTGACCATCCAGATATCATCAAGCAATGCTTGTGATGAAAGACAACATAGGCAAACACCTCCATCATTCCGCTAGTGAATCTGATGGAGGTGTTTTGATTTCACTGCAGCAATGAGAGCACGCTGCTACTGTTCTGATTGGCTTGAGCCAGCATGGCCTGGGCTGACTGTGTCAGAACATTATCTTTCACATAGTTCATCATAGCCTGCGCCATATCGGCATCGCGGATGGTACTTTCTGACCGAGTAACATTTTCTTCAGCAGTGGTATTGTTGTCTATGGTGTATTGGAGCTTGGTCTGATATGCACCCATGCGGACAATCTCATCCAAAGCGTATTGCAAAGCTTCATCCAGTTTGCCCATGGCCTCAAGTGCCTTTTCGATGGGGTCAATAGCTACGCCTTCCAACCCCATAGCTTTAGTGTGCATATCGTTGATATACACCCTCAAATGTTGGTTCTGTTTAGGGCCGTAATGTATTATCAAGGGATTGCCCTCAAACCGCCTTGCCCCACGCCTGTAATGGTTGTCGTCGAAAATTGGTGAATCAGGATTCGATGGGTCAGTCGGGTCAGTCGGGTCGGTCGGGTCGGTCGGGTCGGTTGGGTCAGTTGGGTCGGTTGGGTCAGTCGGGTCAGTCGGGTCAGTCGGGTCGGTCGGGTCAGTCGGGTCAGTCGGGTCAGTTGGGTCAGTCGGGTCAGTCGGGTCAGTCGGGTCAGTCGGGTCAGTCGGTGTGGTGCTAGCTTCTAATTTACCTATAGTTCCACTCATACCTAGGACACCATTAACAACCACCATGTTCGATTGACCGTCACTATAGCCATTTTGTAACTCTATTCTTTGAGTATACATTTTTAGCATATATGTGGAGCCATATTTCACTACTGTCATTCCAGTACTTGTTCCAATTGCCCCACCCATTCCAACAAACATAGTCTGTGCTCCATCATCTGCTCCAAAAGCATCTCCTGGTTTTTCCATTTTCTCTACATTTCGCCAAGGTGTTTGCGCTTTTTTTAACCCTGCTATAAGTGCATCTCCCAAATCATTTGCAGATGTTGCCCCTTTTATACCAATAATATAAGCTGTGGTTGAGTAAGTTTTCACTGCTGCACTTCTTCGCTCTTCATTTCCTACAGGATCATTAGGAATTATCTGATATCCTCCATGAGGATCCTCTGAAGATAATAACTTCCCCTCCCCCATATCTAAAGTTGCATCAAATATTATGCTTGCTATTAGTGGCTCTTTTGCACCAACTGAATCTCTAGAAACTACAGAAAATCCCTGTCCATGAAAGTCATCAGGTATTGTAGTTGCATTTCCGTTTATCCTGGCGTTTGAAAAGTCTAATACCACTCCTGAATAAGAGTTTGCAAAACTATTTTCGTCCCCATTTCCAACTACATAATGTTCACTTGTTAAAGATGTTTCTTCTGCTATAATTTTGCCTGTTCCTGGTTCAGATTTTATGATAGCGGGATAATCTGCCGCCAAATATAAATGTTCCTTAATTGTCTGGAAGCTCGACACAATTGTTCCCTCTTGCGGTATTGTATTATACTGCTTATTAGTCAAATAAGTAGGGCGATAAGGATTTGTAGCTTCCACCTCAGTCATACTAAATATATTATATTTTCCGTTACTAGTCCGCACCACATATTTATACTCTGACGGTTTATACCCTTCTATACCACCATAAACTGTATTCTTATTTCTTCCAACAGGCTCTGGTATGAATCCTGTAATTTCATTTTTCTTATATTTAGTAGAACCATCAAAAACCAAATTTGTAACGTCTCCAACAGTAATAGGAGAGAGGCTATTTTCCGTACTTCCAAACATAATCCTCGACCTCATCATTTGCGGAGGTCCCCAAACAGAGTTGAAATTATTCACACTCAACCTGCGAGCAGGAGTCACATTGGCAGTAGAAGCATGTCCCTCGCTACTTATAATCGTTTCTTCCTCATACTCCTTATACCAATACCGCCCATCCATCAGCACCTTCCCATTATAATTCGTGGTTGCCGCAATATCATCAATGCTTTCCATCCGCGATGCAAATTCCCTTTGCAGTATAGCCCTGTCTGCCTCGCTATTGTGATCATTAGCCGAATTGATAGCCATAGCCTTCATATCTCGAAGTTCATTGACGATATCCTGCATGCCAGCTTCGGCAATTTTTACAATATCTATGCCCTTTTTAGCATTTTCAATATCCTGCCCCAAAGAACGTACCATTACTCGCATTTTTTCCGAAATGGCATACTCTGCCGCTCCGTCCCCGGCTCCGTTTATCTTCATGCCGCTGGCTACTTTTTGTAAATCTTTTGCCAATTTATTGGAGTTTTTATTGCTCTCATGAAGCGCCTGCATAGCTGCTCCATTATTCATTATCAACATAGCCATGACAATTCACCCACTTTCCCTGTGTATCTCATATATCTGGATATGCCTTATAACTCCACATATCCTTCTCCATCCCCGTGAATGTCGTCAAAAGCGACGGATCAATCTCTAGTCCCTCAGCTATATCCAGTAGAATGGCAAGAGATATATTTTCCCCGTACTTGCCCCGCTCAATGCGGCTCAGTGTGCTCTGGCTGATATGCACCTTCTCTGCCAGCTGATTCTGATCCAAACCGTATAGTGTGCGATAATATGCGATTTTGGCTCCAATTTGTCGATAGAAAACATCTCGACGAATTCCCACAACATCCACCTCTTTACATTCTGCCTACAATAATTTATCGCATTTTCACGGCCTTCGCTTTCGCATATAATCGCCGTATTACATCAAGTATATGCTTTATTCCACTATAGCTTTTCAAATAGTGATTTTCCCTAATACACTCTTATCATCATCATTATTATAGTGTTTTTCAATTACAATTGCAAGTTGTTTACTTATTTTATTGCTTTTCACTATGATATAACCTATACTACTTGTAACAAGGAGGGATATAATCGATGAGCATAGGCAATCGCTTAAAAACCATACGCAAAGCCCTAAATCTCAACCAAACAGACTTCGGCACCCGTATAAATCTAAGCCAGACCACTATCGGCCAGTACGAAAAAGAAACACGCCCCATCACGGAGCGTGTCATTTCACAGCTGGTCAGCGAATTTCATATAAATGAAGAATACCTGCGTCACGGAACCGGGGATATGTTCATCGATCAGAAGCCTAAGCTCGTCCGGCAGCTGGCTGAGGAACTGGCCCTTTCCGACAGGGAGCAGCGCCTGCTGCTGACCTTCCTTTCCTTCCCTCCCGAAACCCGCGCACAGATTCTTGACTTCGCCCAGGAATTCGCAGCTAAACTGCAGCAAATGGAAACAAAATAATGCAACGCCAAAAGGCTGATGCATGCTCGCTTGAGTACGCATCAGCCTTTTTCTACTTTCTGTTACCGTCCTATTTCCCACTCAGCCAGACACCGCTCCTTGGAGTCAAAGCCCACGCCAATCTTGAATACCTGCCGCGTGTCAGCCTTGTAAGGCAGGGCATAGCCTTGCTCTTCGATTTGCTGCAGCGCCTCGGCGGCAGACTTGTCCAGTTTGAATTCGAAGATATAGACAAACTTCTCAGTCTCCAATATACAATCAGCCCGCCCCTTGCTGCTCCTTACCTCACACTGCACGAACTGCCCCAGCAGGGTAAAGAGTATATAGAGCACCGATTGGAAATAATGCTCGAAAGGTGCATCGTTGGTGGTGTAGGGAATGCTGGCAAAAAGTGCGGTGAGGATATCCCGTATGCTCTCCGTATCCCCCTCCAGGAGCCTGAGACGCAAAGTGTAGATATCCTTGCCACTGCCGGGAACGGCATCCGGCACGTATTCTGGGAAGAGGCTCTTCAGGAAGCCATACTCAACCTCTTCATTGGGGAAGCCCAGGATATACAGTCCTGTGGCCTTGTCATAATCCACTATCGTAAGATACCCGGTCTGGTAAAGCAGCGGCACGATATCAGGATTATCCGCCCTGTAGTCAGTTATAGAGGAAGCCTCTGCATAGATGGTATGCTCTGCAAACTGCCGCACATTGAAGTGCATATCCTTTAATCGCCGTACAAGGAACGTTGGCGTCCCCGTGGCGAACCAGTAAGCGCCGAAGTCCCCCTTTTTCAAGGCATTGAGCAGACTGAAGGGATTGTAGACCCCGGGACTGTCCGGATAGAAGTGGTAGCCATCATACATATGAGCCAGTTTCCGCAGGCACTGCTCCTCAGTCAGGCCATTTTTTTCAGACATCCGCCGAAGTTCAGGCTGGAAAACAGCACATATTTCCTCTGCGGTCATACCACAAATGGCACTGTAGGCTTCATCCAGAGAAATATCCTCCAGTTGATTGAGGTCGCTGAAAATGCTGACCTTGCTGAACTTCGTGACCCCGGTAATGAAGACGAAACGCAGGTAATCATCATTATTTTTCAGCTTGCCAAAGAAGCCCTTGAATACCGCCTTGTTATGTTCCTCCAAAGAGTCATTCTCCAGCACTTCCAAGAGCGGCTTATCATACTCGTCCACCAACACCACACAACGACGGCCCGTCTTTGCCACAGCAGCTGCCAAAAGGCGTTGGAAGCGCTCTTCAAGGGAAAGACTGCTATCACCGCCATAAATGGATTCCCATGAGCGCAAGTGCATGTTCAGCACTTCTTCCAGTGCTGTATTTTTTTGATAGTTTTTCCCGTTGAAATCGAAATAGAACACAGGATAAGGCTGCCATGCCTTCTCATTGTCCTTTTCCAGCTCTACAATGTCAAGTCCCTCAAAAAGTTCCTTTTTTCCCTCCCAATAAGCCCGCAGGGTAGAAAGAAACAGACTCTTGCCGAAACGCCTGGGACGGCTCAGGAAATACTGCTTGTTGCTGTGGGCAAGCTCATATATGTAGCGGGTCTTGTCCACATAGAGGAAACCATCTTCCCTCAGCCCGGAAAAGCTCTGCACTCCAATAGGAAGCACTCTCCTATCTCCGCTCATTGTGCCTACCTCCCTTTTTCTATTGCTCTCTTTGCTCAAATCATATCACACGAATTGTCAGTATTCAATATGTCCCTATCGTCTGACAGATTATTGCTAACCACCATATTTAGTGGTATATTGAAATCAGAATTTTGCAATGGCTGATGACAAAGTGCAGAGCAACTCTGCTGATGGAGGAAATATATGCGCGGAGACAGCAAAGCAACCATAGACTACGAATACAAAGGCACCCTTTTCCAGCTCACCGAAGAGGAGCACTGGCGGGGACCGTCCACTTACCTGATTACTGACATAAAAAAACACAGCGAGGAAATAGAATTCCCGGCTCAGGCCAACTACAAGCAGATAGAAAAGCTGGCCCTCTCTGATAACTCCTGGTATGGACGAGAAAACAAGAAAGAATACATCTATCCTGGGGTGAAGAAAATCATCATCCCCCAAAACCTGGGCATAGACTGCTTGGAAAACAAAACCTTCCCCGATCTGGAGGAAATCGTCCTCTCCCCTGCCCACAAGGACTACAGCACTGATGGCAAAATGCTTTTCAAAGAAAAGGGCACCGAGCTTTTCCTGGCTCTGTGCGCAGGAAGGCAGGATTCAGTTACGGTGCCCAAAACCGTGAAAAAGCTTTCCAATGAGTCCTTCCAAAATACCAGATGTCAGGAGATAATATTCGAAAATCCTGACATTCAGCCCCAATCCTACACCTTTGAGCACTCTACCTGGTTCAATAGCTTTAAAAAGAAAAAGGAACCGATTTACGTAGGCAATACTTTCTACAAAGCCTTCGACGACAAGCCCCTGACCATCAAGCCCACGGCCTCCCGCTTCTTCAAAGAGGCCTTTTCACCTCATATGCCAAGAGAACTCACCACCCACATCATCCCGCCCCTAAACATGATGCGCGGCTCCCACTATCGCTATGATTCCCGTGGCTGCAAGATTCTCAACCTAACCATGGAAAAGAAGAAAATCAACTGGAACACCATCGCCAGTTGGAGCGACCTGGAAGCCGTCCATTTCACCGGGCACAGCCTCTACAAGGACATTGACGGGGTGGTGTTTTCCCGGGACGGCAACACTCTGCTTTATTACCCCCGCTGCAGACAGGCTGCCTCCTATACTATCCCTGAGGGTACCCGCACCATAGGCCGCCGAGCCTTCTCTGGGCAGGAATATCTGCAGGAGGTCTTCATGCCAGGCAGCGTTACCCAGATCTATCAGGGGGCTTTTTGGGGCTGCGCAGAACTTGCGCAAATCAGCCTCAGCGACAATATCAAAGAACTGCCGGATGCCACTCCCTTCCAGCCCGGTGGTGTTTTTGAGCGATGCCCCAGGCTGAAGAAAATTCTCCTCCCCCAGAATCTTGAGCATATAGGTGCCTATACCTTTGCCCAATGCCAGTCTTTGCAGGAAATCACAATCCCGCCCCAGGTGAGGATGCTGGGAGAATATGCCTTCATGAACACGAGGCTACGAAAAATATCTCTGCCCAAAGCCTTAAGTTTTGTGGGCAAAGGAGCTCTTTTATTTGATGCACAGGACAAGCCAATTATCTCCGCCTATGAAGGCACTGCCCGAGGGCTGATAGGCGCCATCGAAGCAGTGCCCCCTGACCTAACCGAGGGCACCGCCAATCTTGCCTGGCATGGCGCCACCATCAGGCTGCTGCAGGAGGATGGCAGTCTCAAGGATGAGATCATCATCCCCGAGTCCCTGAAAAGAGCTTCAGGCCTCTACATAGACATTGCCTGGAACCAGGAAAGTTTTGACTATGACGAGTATGATTCATGCTTCGAGGATATTGCCGATGCCAGAGAAAAAATGGATTTCGCCATAAAAATCCTCTCCACCCAGCGTGATATTGCCGATACTCCCTATGAAGGCTATCTGAAACGGATGGGCAGCAAGGTCATGGAAAGGCTCATAGATTTCTGCCCGGAAGAGCGGGTGGTGGAATTCTTGAAATACGAGATTCTTTCCAAGGCCGCCTTGAAGAAAGCTTTGAAGCTTTGCACAGCCAAGAGTTACAATACTGCCGCAGCTTATATTCTGAACCTGACAGGGGAAGGCAAAGCCAGGAAAGAAACAGCCATAAGGATCTGACATGAACGCAGAAAAATGCACTCTATACGCCCTGCAAATCATCAAGGCAGACAGAGAAAAACTGCTTCTCTCCCTGCCCTTTTTCGCCAGGGCTCTCTACGCTCTGGAGCCAGTGCCATGCACGGGGTTGCCCTGCTCAGGCACCAATGGGGAAAGATATTTCTTTGACAGCCGCCAGCTGGTGGAGTATTTCCTGTCTGAGGAAAATGACACGAGCCTCATGTACCTGCACAGTGTCCTGCACTGCATGTACCTGCATATCTTCTTCGCAAAGGAGCACGAGGATAAGCTGCTTTGGGATCTGGCTGCGGACATCAGCATCTTTGATATATGCCACTCCATAGGTCTCACAGCCGACGAAGAAGCCAGGCTGGAGCTGGAGAGATTCCGGGATAAGGGAGTTGCCCTGTCTGCCCAGAGTTTGTATCGTCATATAAAGAAAAGCCTTAGTAACGGCTTGATGTCCATAGCAGAAATTGAACGTCTTAATGAGATTTTCAAGGTAGACAGCCATGCATTCTGGCGGGCTGAGGCAAATTTGCCGGAGGAAAACGCCTCAGTTGCGGGCGAGGAGCAGGAAGAGGATGGCCAAAGCGGCACTTCAGGGGCACCTACTGACGTAGATGCTGACTCCCACAATATTTCTTCCCTGAGCCACCCCCAAGCGCAGTCTTTTAGAGGGAAAAGTAAACTCCCCAACCGACAAGAACTTCTGGACAAGTGGAATGATATCTCGGACTCTGCCGAGATGGGACTGCAGCTTGACATACGCGCAAAGCAACGAGGGGAAGAAGCCGGCCATTTGCTGGAAACCCTCGGCAACATCAGGCGGGACGAGCTGGATTACTCCCGCTTTCTGAGAAAATTTGCCGTACTGGAGGAACGCCTGGTCATTGACATGGATGCCTTTGACTACAACTATTACCACTACGGCCTGGAATTATATGGGGATATGCCCCTCATAGAGCCTCTGGAGTACAAGGAAGAATATGCCATCAGGGATTTCGTCATTGCGATAGATACCTCCGGCTCCTGCGAGCTGAAGCTGATACGCAAATTCCTGGAAAAGACCTACAGCATCCTGACAGAAACAGCCGTCTTCCACCGCCAGATCAATGTCCACATCATCCAGTGCGATGCAGATATTCAGGAAGATGTGGAAGTTCACAATGAAAGGGATTTGGCAGACTATATAGAGTGCCTCACTGTCAGGGGCAGGGGCGGCACAGATTTTCGGCCAGTGTTTGAACGGATTGCCGAAATCCGCAACCAGGGAGGACTTGCCCATATCCGGGGGCTGATCTATTTCACAGACGGCTATGGTGTCTTCCCCCAAATGCCTACCGACTACAAGACGGCTTTCGCCTTTGCGGAAGCTGACCGGGAAGTTGCCGTACCGCCGTGGGCCATGAAGGTTTACATAGAAGAGGAGGGTCTGGCTTGACCATTCTGGAAGCAAAAGAAGTAATCAAAAACACTGTCCGCATCTATCTGGAAACTGACGAACTGGGGGATTTCTTGATTCCTTATATGAAGCAGCGCCCCATCTTCATGATTGGCGCCCCGGGCATTGGCAAAACCGCCATCATGGAGCAGATAGCCTCCGAAATGGACATCGGCCTGGTCTCTTATTCCATGACCCACCACACCCGCCAAAGCGCCATCGGTCTGCCCTTCATCACCACCGAAGTCTATAATGGGCAGGAAATGCGGGTTTCCAGGTATACCATGAGCGAAATCATCGCCTCTGTCTACGATGTCATAGAGCGCACCGGGAAGCAGAACGGCATTCTCTTCTTGGACGAGATAAATTGCGTCTCCGAGACCCTTTCCCCCGCCATCCTGCAATTCCTGCAGTACAAGACCTTTGGCAATGTAAGTCTCCCCCAGGGCTGGATCATCGTCTCAGCTGGCAATCCCCCTGAGTACAACAAATCCGTGAAGGATTTCGACATTGCCACCCGGGACAGGCTGAAATACATCTATGTGGAAGAAAATTTCGAAGCCTGGCGGAAATATGCCTATGACAGAAGTGTGCACGGAGCCATCATGGCCTTCCTGGAAGTGAACAAATCCTGGTTCTATGTGATAAGAACTACTGTGGATGGCCAGGTCTTCGCCACTGCCAGGGGCTGGGAGGATCTTTCCTATGCCTTAAAGCTGTATGAGAAAAAAGAAATCCCTGTGGGCACAAATCTGATCCTGCAGTATATCACCGACCCGGACATAGCCCGCAAATTCATGGCATTCTATGCCCTTTTCAAGAAATATCAGGAGGACTACCGCATAGAAGACATCCTCATGGGAAAATTTGACGAAACCCTCAGCCAGAAAGCCGCCGCAGCGGCCTTCGATGAGCGCATCGCCCTGATTGAAATGATAGAAGAAGCCTTAAGAGCTGCCTTCCAAACTGCGCTGGAAACCCAGGCCTTGCTGGAAGAAACCGCCGGGCAGCTGCGGCTTGTAAAGAAGGCAGTCCAAGAGAAAAAAATAACCGGCATCCAAATGAAGGAAATGCTTTCCCAATGCGTGCAGGAGCGAGAAGAGCATATCAAACTGAAGCAGAAGGCAAACTCCCTCTCTGCCGAGGACAGGAGAAGGGAAAAGCAGGTCTGCCGCCTACTGTCAGACTACCATGCGCTGGTAAAGGACGCAGTGGATGGCAAGAAAGAATTTGACAGGCTCAAAAAAGACTTCAATGCCAGAGCAAAAAAACAGGCCCAGGCCATGAATGACACGGGGACAAAGCTGGAAAACACCTTCGCCTTCCTGGAAAAAGCCTTCGGCACAGGCCAAGAACTGACCTATTTCCTGACCATCCTCACCTCCGGCAGCGCCAGCAGCCAGTTCATAGCCCGCCACGGCTCGGAGGCCTACTACAGATTCAACAAGACCCTTCTGGTATATGATGTGCATGAGCAGCTGAAAGAAACCATCAAGGCCGAGCTTTCCCTATAAAAAAGATGCCACTTGCGAAAAGTGGCATCTTTTTTGTTACTCCAAAGACACAATCTTATTCTTCAGCACATAAATCAGCGCCTGTGTCCTGTCCTTGACCTTCAGCTTGTGGAACAGGCCGGACAGGTGGTTCTTCACCGTCTTCTCGGAAATGCCCAGAGCTTTGGCGATGTCTTGGTTGGACAGGCCTTTCACCATGCAGTGGAGCACATCCATCTCCCTTGCGGTGATGCGCTCTTTGTGGCCGGCGTCCCACATCTCCTTGGCCAGGGTGCCGAAGTCCTCTCCCTCGGGCACATCCCCAAACAGGCGCTCGGAAAGCTGTGGGTAGATGAAGGCGTTGCCCTCATTTACTACATGGATGGCCCGCACCAGCACGCTGGGCTCTACATCCTTCAACAGGTAGCCAAGGGCACCGTTCTTCAGCATTTCCAGCACATAATTGTCGCTGTCGTGGATGGTGAGGGCAATGATTTTGGTCTTGCTGCCCACCTCTGCCAGCTGCTTGGTGACCTCCAGACCTGTGGTACCGGGCATATTGATATCCAGCAGCAACACATCCGGCTGCAGAGCCAGGGTACGGGCGATGGTTTCCTGGCCTTCCTCGGCCTCGCCCACGATTTCCAGGTCGTCCTCGAAACTCAGCACCCGCTTGATGCCCTGGCGGAACAGGGTATGATCATCTGCTATCAGTATTCTTATTGCCATTTGCTTCTTCCTCTATTCTTTCTGTATCGTCTACTATCATATCCTTATCATCTAGTATACGGGCTTTGAGGAAAATCAGCAACTCTGATTCTGTACGACTTTTGGACGTATGACGGAAAAAATGGCCCAAAACTGGCAAATCCCCCAAAAAGGGAATCTTAGACAGCCTTTGCGCCTCCTCGCTGCCAATCAGGCCGCCTATGACCATGGTCTCCCCATCCCGCAGGCGCACGTTGGTGTCGGCACTGCGGGTCTGGAAACGGTAGGCCTTGATATCATCCACATAGAGGGGAGAGCTGACCTCCGTGTGCACCGAAGCCGTGATGTCCCCGAAGTCGTTAACCCGCGGCGTGTAGCGCAGGATAATGCCTGCCTTGCGGTACTTGATGGAGCTGGTGGTGATATTGTTGGCCGTGGTCTGCTCCGGCACCGGCACCTCCCCACCGATCTCTATGACTGCCTCATGGCCCTGCAGGGTGGTGATATTGGGACGGGAAAGCAGCTTGGCCTTGCCAGAGGTCACCAGGGCATCAACCTTGGCATCAAGATACACATTATAGCCCAATACGCCAGGTCCAATGCCATAGCGGATAGTGCTGCTATTGGGGTCTTTGATGTAGCTTTCCTGCTCCCAGCGCTGCCGCCAGCTGCGCTCAAGGGGCTGGCGGTGTGACTGCCAGCTCCATTCCACGCCCAAATCCTGGGATGCGTCCTTGGAAATGGCCACAATCTTGGCCTCCAGGGAAACCTGCCTGGCTGGCACATCAAGATTCTTCAGAATCTCTTCCATGGCCCGTGCCTCAGCCGGGGTGCCGTAGAGCACTATGGAGTTGGTGGACGGGTCAGCCATCACCCGCACGCTTTCCGCATCCTCTGCCTTGGGTTCCGTGTTTTTTTTGCTGCCTTTCACCTTATCCTCATTGTCACTGGCGGTACTTGCCGCCCCGCTTTTTTCTGTCAGGGAGTTTTTTGCCATGCGGGCAATTTCCCTGGGGTCAGCATGATGCAGGGTGTAGACATGGATGCTGCGGCTGCCCCTGCCCGGCAGGGTGATGAGGTAGACTCCCTGCTCCTTCAGCACCACCAGGCCCTTGGCAGCGGCAATGTAATCGATGATTTCCTCCGGCTCGGCGGTAAGGGAAAGGGACACCGTGCCCCCCACCGCATCGTCCATCACCAAATCAAGGCCGCCCATGCGGGCCGCCCCCATAAGCAAGGAACGGACATTCCCTTCAGCAGCTTGAATAGTCATAGGAGAAGCAAGAGCAGTAGTCCCCCCAAGAACCAGCATAGCAAAAGCCGTGCAGATAGCACGAATAAATAAATTCAAATTCTCACCCCCATTTATGGCAGTTCCAGCCATTTCTCTCCCTGTGGCGTGCTCACGCAAACCCGCCTGGGCTCAATCGCCGTCACTGTTATTCCCTCTGCCCCCTCACCAGCAGAGAGGGTCAAGGACTTCTCACCATAATCAATCAAGGCCAGCTGCCCTGCAGCCCCTGAGATAATGCCTGTAAGTTTTGGCTCCTGCACAGCGGGAGGTTTTGGCGGCATAGCAGCCTTGGGAGAGATAGGCGGGGCAGGTCTTTTCTCTTGCTCAGCTGCCTGGACAGCAGTCTTCTTCTCCGCTGCCTTGCCCTTTTCCTCCCTTGTTTCATGCAGCAGGGTGAAGGGGTCTTTCAGCCCCTTGGAAACTGCCGCCTGCTCACTGCCCGCTATGGACTGGTGAGCGGGACGCTTTTCTTCCGTCTCTGCCCTCTGCTCAGGCAATTCTAACAACACTTCTTCCTCTGGTTCTGAGGCAAAGAGCACTCCCGCCAGCAAGATTATCAGCAGCAGGGCTGCCAGCCCGGATTTTTTCCAACTTTGCAAGGCCCCACCTCCGAAACTCCAACATAAAAAATGTCCCCAAGCCTTTGGCAGCTCAGGGACATCCCTTGATAACTATGCACTAATGAAACTATGCGTATACCCTTAGCGCCTTACTTATTCTGATTGGCAGCCTTGACCTCAGCCAGCTTCGGGCCCATGATGCGCTTGTAGGCCTCGACGCCGGGCTGGTTGAAAGCGTCCACATTGGAGAGCTCGCCCTCATAGGCCACGCTCATGGCCAGCATGTAGAGGAGCTCGCCCAGATGATAGGCGTTGAGCTTCGGCAGGGTGAAGCAGGCGCTGTAGCGCTTGTTGGAAGCCAGCGCATCCTCGTTGGACTGACGAGCCACTTCCAAAGCCTGGCCCATGGTGACGCCGGAGATATCGGACAGCTTCTTGGCTTCCGGGAACACATCGGGAATAGTCAGGTCATTGTCCCAATCCTTCAGGCGGATGAACTGCACCACCTTGTTCAGCTTGCCTTCCTGATGCTGCTGGGTCTGGGAGTGCATGTCCGTGGTGCCCACAGCCACCAGCGGCGTGCGGCCGTAGCAGACTTCCTTGCCGTCCTTGTTGAACTGCTTGCCCAGGGACTCAGCCAGGAGCTGGATGTACCATTCGGACACGGACTTGAGGTAGTCTCCATAGGGCATCATGACCTCGATGTCACGGCCGTGCTTCTCAGCAGCGGCGAATTTCAGGGCAGCGTTCAGCATAGCGGGGTTCTGCCAGATATCGTCATTCTGGCAGGCCTCGTCCATGGCCTTGGCGCCGGCCAGGAACTGCTCGATGTCAAAGCCGATGCAGGCAGCCAGGGTGAGACCCACTTCGCAGAAGATGGTGAAGCGCCCGCCTACCCCATCGGGTACGGCGTACTGAGGCCAGCCCTTCTCGATAGCCAGCTTCTTGAGAAGAGTCTGCTTCTCCATGTTGGGGTCGGTGACAGCTACCACTTCCACATCGATATTGTCGAACTTCTGCAGGGCATCATAGATGACCATGAAATTGGACATGGTATCGAGAGTGCCGCCGGACTTGGAGATGACCAGCAGGAGCACCTTCAGATTGCGCTTCTCATGGGACTTGGTGACCTTGGCGCTGTTCTCCAGATAGTGGATGATATCGCCGGTGCGGCGGGGGTCAATGTTCTGGCCACTGAAGACCACCTTCGGGAAGCCCTTGCGCTCCTCTTTGGGCAGCTCATTCCAGAACTCGCCGCAATGCACATCAAAGAGCACCTTGTTGCCCAGGTAGGAGCCGCCGATGCCCAGGGAAACCACCACATCCACATTGTCCTTCACATGAGCCGTGAGCTCACCCAGGCGCTTCAGGGAGCTGGGGCTGTTCAGGTTGCCTTCCTGCACATAGGGCAACTGGCTGAACAGAACCTTCTCCGGCTCGCCATCCTTGGAGAGATGAGCGCGGATAAAGCCCTTCTCGCGCATGACCTTCATGGCCTCGTGAGCCTTTTTCAGATCTTCCTCGTAGCTCTTGAGATCAGCCTCGGTGACTTTGCCTTCGCCATAGAGATTGTCATAATCAAAAGCAAAGCCGGATTTCAACTGCAAACTCATCTTGCTCAACACTCCTT
>CACZHK010000052.1 GCA_902780915.1 Pseudoselenomonas ruminantium
GTCACCATGCGCTTGAAATCGCTGCCGGTAATGACTTCTTTATTGCCCGTCATAATATCACGTCCATTTCTGCGTTGTTTTTTTATCTTATAACAGGATTATACTCTATTTTTCTCGAAATAGTAGTCATATTCCTTCAAAATGTAGTAAGATACTTATGAAAAAATATTGCTGAGACTCGAGGAGGCGCCTATGCCAAATATAAAAAGCCAAGCCGGAAAGAACAAGGAAACGGCCAAAAAGGCCGCTGCCCGCACCAAAACTTCCCGCAAAGAGGAAACTATGACGGAAGCTGCCGCAGAGGAACAGGCAATCTTTGCTGCCCCCGTCGGGGCGAAGGAAAAAACTTCCCCCAAGGAGGCTCCCGCCCCAAAAGAGGCTGCTCATGAAGCCCCCGCAGAAGAAAAACCCGCCCCCGAGATCGTGGAGCGCATCTTTGCCCTGGATATCGGCACCCGCAGTGTCATCGGCGTGGTAGCAGACCGCGACACGGAGGGCACTCTCCACATCGTGGGCACCCATCGCCAGGAGCACATCACCAGAGCCATGCTGGACGGTCAGATCCACGACGTGCCCCAGGTGGCCGCCATCATCGAGAAGGTGAAAGGCCCCCTGGACGAGAAATACGGCCCCCTGCGCACCGCCGCCGTGGCTGCTGCAGGCCGCGCCCTCTACACCATGACCGCCGAGGCGGAAATGGTGGTGAACGGCATCATCACTGCCCAGATGCAGCAGGATCTGGATTTCGCCGGCGTGCAGGCCGCCCAGAAGCTCCTGGCAGACAGCCAGACCCTTGAGGACCCCACCCGCTATTACTGCGTGGGCTACAGCACCGTGCGCTACATCCTGGATGATATCCAGCTCAAGAGCCTCATCGGCCAGCGGGGCAAGAAAGCCAAGGCCGTGGTCATCGCCACCTTCCTGCCCCGTCAGGTCATCGACTCCATGCAGTCCGCCCTCCACGCCGTCTCCCTGGAGATGCGGGCGCTCACCCTGGAGCCTATCGCCGCCATCAACGTGCTGATCCCCCCCACCATGCGCCATCTGAATCTGGTGCTGGTGGATATCGGCGCAGGCACCTCCGACGTGGCCATCACCAAGAATGGCTCCGTCACCGCCTACGGCATGGTACCCCTGGCAGGCGACGAAATCACCGAAGCCATTTCCCAGAAATTCCTGCTGGATTTCAACGTGGCAGAGTATATCAAGCGGCAGGCTGCCAAGGGTGAAAATGTCAGCTTCACAGATATCCTGGGCATGGAATACAACCTCACCGCCGAGGAAGTCATCGAACCCATCCTGCCCAACGTGGAAAATCTGGCCAAGGCCATCACCAAGCAGATACTGGAGCTGAACAGCGAAGCTCCCCAGGCCGTCATGCTGGTGGGCGGCGGCTCCCTGACCCCCCACCTGCAGGAATACGTGGCAGAGTCCCTGGATATGCCTATCAGCCGCGTGGCCGTGCGCCACCCCGACAAAGTAGTGGACATGGAAGGCCTGCCGGAGGAACTGCAGAAGCCGGATGCCGTGACACCGCTGGGCATCTTGCAGATTGCCTCCCAGAACACCCTGCACTTCCTGACGGTCTATGTGAACGACGAGGAATACAGCCTCTTCAACTTCCGGGACCTCACCATCACCGATGCCCTGCTGAATGCCGGCATCAGCCTCAAGAAGTACAATGGCCGTCCCGGCCTGGGCCTCATGGTGAGCCTGGGGGGCGAGCGCAAGTCCTTCCCCGGCACCATGGGCAGCCTGGCCAAAGTCACTCTGGACGGAGAGGATGCCACCCTTGACACCATCATCCGTGATGGCAGCCGCATAGGCATCGTGCCCGGCAAGGACGGTTTCACCCCGGAGATCTATCTGGGCGACCTGGTCACCGGCGGGCAGGAATACACCGTCTACATCAACGGCAGGGAGAACCACCTGCGGCAGAAGGTCACCGTCAACGGCGAGGAGTCAGCTCCCGACCGCCAGCTGAAGGACGGGGATGTCATCGAGAACCGGGAGTTCAAGAGCCTGGGCGAAGCCCTGCAGGCCGCAGGCTACCCGCCCCAGGGCCGTCGCATCAATTACAAGCTCAACGGCGCCGAGAGCACCTACACCTGCACCCCGGAAATCCTCTTGGAGGACGCTCCCGCCACCATTTCCCAGCCCATCCACGAGGGCGACCATATCGACTACATCCCCCACGACGAGCCCAAGCTGGGCGATGTGCTGAAGCTCAAGGACACGGACACTGCCCTCACCATCTACTATGAGGGCAAGGAGTGCAAGATTCCCACTGGCAGCCTGGATCTCACTGTCAATGGGCGCAAGGCCAGCCTGGGCACCATCCTGGATGACGGCTGCGAGGTGCGCTACCAGCGTTCCGCCAAGGCAGCAGTCACCGTCAGCGATGCTCTCCTGGCCGTGAATTTCAATCCCCCCTCCGCCACCAGCCGGGTGAGCTTCACCATCCTGGTGAACGGCCAGCCGGTGGACTTCACCGACCCGGTGAAGAACGGGGACACCCTGGAAGTGAAGATTTCCCCCCTGGGCAGCGGCATCCACCCGCCCACCTCCGGCCTTGACCGGGACAATCCCCACCTGACGGACAAGGGCACCAAAGCTCCCAAGCTCTCCGAACTGAACTCCGGCCTGCCGAAAACCCAGCTGACCATCGCAGACTTCATCCGCCACGACTAAAATTTTCGCCACGACTTAAATTACCCCTTGCATAGATTCTCCAAAACAGTTATACTACCCTTATGTGTCAAAAACTGTAACCGAGAAATGTTCCATTCAGCATCAACCAATTGTCTGTGGAGAATTTCCGGTATTGCATCACACCGGAGGTGAACCAAAAATGGCAGTTCCCAAGAGAAAAATGTCCAAGGCCCGCCGTGACAGCCGCCGTGCCAACTGGAAGCTGGAGGCCCCTGGCTTCGTATCCTGCCCCCAGTGCCACGAGCCCAAGCTCCCCCATCATGTCTGCACCGAGTGCGGCTACTACGATGGCAAGGAAGTAATCCAGGCCGCTGAGTAAGCAAAGTTAAAGACCTGCCGGATAAGCTGGCAGGTCTTTTTCTGTATCAAAAAACAACACACAGCCCCAAATCGGCCGCATGAGCAGTACGGCCGATTTGGGGCTGTGTCTGTATTCAGCTTAGCTTGCTAACAGGTTGACATTATGATTGCAATAAGTTTTTACCAGTTGCTATTTACCGCTGCCATGGCATCATCATCTGACAGGGCATAGTTTTTCATAATCTGCCGGATAGCCGCTTCCTTCGTGAACTGAAGGTCTTTCAGCATGGCAACTGCCCTGGAAATACCTTCATTAAGCCCCTCATTCCTTGCCTCCATCTTCATATCTTCAATGGCCTTGCACACGTTGATCCCCTCCTTCCCAACAGGGATATCGAACTTCACATTTGAACAAGCGCTGATGGTCTGAGCCGCCAGCCGGTCAATGTTCTGATAATTATCGTTGCCATCAAGCAACTTCTTCAGCTCGTCTTTGTCGATAGAATGCTTGATGAATTTCAGTACCTCTTTAATGTCCGACTTGAAAACGTCCAGTTCCTCGTCACTCATCAATGACGGCGAGACAAGGTTCACCTTGTTATTGTATGACTTTTCTGCCCTAAAAACAAGAAAAAGAGATTCCCACCCCACACACCAAAAAGCGGCCGTATGAGCAGTACGGCCGCTTTTTGGCTGTGTATTGTATTTAGGAGAGCTTAACGAAAGCCTGTATTTATATTACAGTAAATGATATTCATTGTCAATACCTTGTTGATAATTTTTTTCACTTACCCTATCCTTCCTATAATCCTCTCATTCATGGTCTCATAGGACAGCCAGTCCTTGGCCCCTGCATTTATTCCCGTGTACTTGAAAATTTCCTTCACCATATCCATGATATCCTCAGAACCATATCCCTCTGTCATCTTCACGATTTTCTCTTCATCCAGGGAAATCACTTCATGAGCCGCCGGATTGCGTACCTTTTCCTCAACACGACGCAAATTCTCTGCCGCCTTTACCGCATTGTGATTGTCTCCAAGCAAGCGCCTCATGATAACCAGCAAATGAATCGAATACACCCCATCAGACCGGAAATCTCCGTAAAAGTAATCATCGAGGGCCTTGCCTATATCTGTGCCAGCCAGCTTCTCCTTGTCCCAATTGAGCTTACCCTTCTTAATGCAACAATAATCATCTATCTTTATCTGGCATTGCTTCTCCAGCGTCAAATGAAACAAATCCACCACCAAAGGCGTTATGGCTCGAATAAAATCCGAATATTCACCCTTCTTTCGTTTTATGTCCATATTCAAAGCATACTCAAAAATCTTTTGTTTTTTGCCATCCTTGATGGGTATGCAACCACTTTCGTACTTCTTATCAAGCAGATTCACCTTCACAGAATCCAATCGCAGTCTTGCCAATGCAAGTTCCAGCAGATGCTCATAACGGCTCCTTTGTGTCTTTGGAATCAGTGTGCATACCTCATATGCGGCTTCATAGTCATAAACCGACACCAGCTTTTTGATGATCTGCTCATGCTTCAGCACCGACAGGCTGGGGCACTGTACTTCCAGGCAACGGTTTTCAAAATCATCCTTGTTGTCCTCGTTGAGTTCCCATAGCAGTTTCACATCGTAATTGTCATGCCGGTGCTCATTCATTTTTCTTTCGGGGGTAGCCACCTGGATAATCTTATAGGGATATTCCCCCAGGGTTGCGATCACCAGCAGCCCGCTTTTCATGGCCGGTGTGCCGGAAGACACATTCAGCAGCAAAGTGTCACTATCATCCAGCCCTCCAGCTATCTCGCCCAAAATTCGCCTGAAATCTTCATAGAAAAAGTCGAACTGCTGCACATCCTGAAGATTCTCACGCTCTATGACCTCAATCTTCATCTCCCGTCCCTGCATTTTAGCCAGTTCCCGCAAGCAGAACCTGTAGCGGTCATCTTCTGCCTGAAAGGCCAGCATCTCCGACGACATATAGAGATACACCTCCGCAGGCTGATATACCCTGGCGATATGCAGCATGGAGCCGTCATGGAAATTGCTCTGGGACATAGGATCAGTACCGCCCACAGGTGAAAACAGGATTACACGATTCATGAAAATGCCTCCTACAAAATAACCACAGGGTCTTCCACCACTTTCACAGGCCGCCCCCAATTATAGACCTCACTGAGACCGTTAATGCGATACACGCGGATATTTAGACAAACTGTTGACATGACCAATGGAGAGCAATCTGCCAAAGTATCTGCCACTCTTAGAAAAAAATGAAACAGGAATCCCACGCCGCAAACAGGATTCCATGCAGGAGGTTGAGATTTGTACTTTGGTAAGCAAGGTAATGCTTTCCACTGTTTCAATGGGCAATGTACGCTTCATACCATCAGTATATTGCACTACCAAGCAATGATCTTCCACACCAAGTTTAGCACCAGCTTCAGCAATATAAACAATGCTCATAATTCTATACTCCATAAATAATAAAATCATTAATACCGTCTCCTTACGGAGATTAATCAATCGAACATCTCGCTTTATTTTATGCCTATCTTGGCCCTGATGCATGGAGTTTCCGTCTCCTTACGGAGATTAATCAATCGAACTATCAGGCCACGCTCAAAGCCTTCACCATTCGCCTTCGCCCAGAGTTTCCGTCTCCTTACGGAGATTAATCAATCGAACTCCTCTTCCGATTGATTACTTTATCGACTTCACTATTTCCAGCGGTTTCCGTCTCCTTACGGAGATTAATCAATCGAACACCGCTTCCAAGCAGAAAGAAATGTGCAGGAAATATCCCGACAGTTTCCGTCTCCTTACGGAGATTAATCAATCGAACTGGTGTTGTGCATTTGCGTTTATTGATGATTATTTTTGCGATGGGTTTCCGTCTCCTTACGGAGATTAATCAATCGAACAAGGAAGGTAATCACTATGAAAAAGGCATTTTTCCACAAAGTGTTTCCGTCTCCTTACGGAGATTAATCAATCGAACCTGTCAACATAGAGGTCAACGGCACCTGGATTTGGGTGTTTCCGTCTCCTTACGGAGATTAATCAATCGAACACCATCCCCTAAAAGCCAGCAATCCCAACGCCTCGCCGCAGTATTTGCGTGGGAAAATCAAAACCTCCATCATCCTCACCTCCAAACTCATCAAAAATCCCGCCCGGCCCTTTATTTTCAAGGTGCGGGGCAAAATGCCTCATGCTTTTCACTATTCGACACTCTGCCCCAGTCTCCTGCCTATCTTATCTCAATATCACACAGCCCCATCTGCACAGTCCTGCCACCGAACCAGGTGCATTTTAGGATATGCGGAGATACTCCCAACCTCACATCCTGATTGTGCTTATGCTTCGACCTTATCTTATATGGCAGCGTAGCATCTATAATCCTGGCGGCTGACTCTACCCCTGCCTTCTTTCCCAACAAGGGATAAACCAACGTCTTGCTGACATACCCCGTACCGCCCCCTAGCAGAACCTGATTCGCCTTCAGCGGCGCAGCTTCCTTGAAGGCCGAAATGAAGCACTCATTGTAGAGCTTGGAAAAATCTGCAATTGCCTTTTCAATATACGCCTTATCCCACGGGCATATACTCCTATCTATAGTCAGGGGAAAACATATCTCTGTCCCCGGCATGAAGGCTTCCCGCAAGAGGTTCAATGTCTTTTCCTCGCCGTGAACATTCCTCTCCACCTTCTGGGCCAGTACAAGCCGGCTTAAAGGCACAGGCTCAGAATCTCCCACCATCAAACCGGCCAAAACATCATTCACCGCATCCCACGGCTTGGTTTTTGGACGGTTCAAGGTTCTGAAAAGACTTGTTTCCAACTCTTTCGTTTCCTTGCTTAAAAATTTGTTTCTATTCACTTTCCCCTGGCGGGCTGCATACTCTGCCCCTCTCTGAAGCTGGCTTGCCAGCCGCCCTTTGTCCGGCGCATCCTTCAGCCCCTCATAGCCCAGAATAGTCCTCAGCATCCCCTTGATAGAACTGCCGGGCAGATACGGACTGCCCTCCCCATCCTTAATGCAGGAAATGATCTGTGTCTTGGTACCTCTGGTCAGTTGGTTATCTCCCATAGAAATCGTATAACGCAGAGATTTCTTGACGGCTTCATCATAGAGGTCCTCCCTTTTCAGCCATGCCTCAAGATAAGTGTATTCCTCCAGCATATATCTTTCCAGGGCCTTTTCCTTGCCTCTGGACTTCGCCAAGCCATAGAGTCTGGCAAAGTCCACCACGCCAACCTTTTTCCCGCCCAGGAACAAATACTCCTTCTTGTCTATCTCCTTGCCGTCCCCCACGAAAACCGGGCCTCTGACAGTCAGCTTCACTTCGTGTTTTTCCAATACATTTTTCATGGCCTTATCCCCATCCATATCGGCTTCAGATACCTGTAAACCGGATGCTTCCCAAAGGGAGCAGACACATCAGCTATCTGTCCGCAGAATTTCTTTCGGAAACAGGAACCAGCCTGAAAGGCATAGATATCCCTCTTGCGATGCGGCTCGTCTGCGTAGCGCTCAGAAGCAATGAAACCGCTGCGCTTGGCGAGCAGATACCTTGCCCCCTCTAGCGCCTCAGGCAGTTCTTCATCTTTTGGCAGCGCCACAGAGAGATTCATATAGAAGCCCGTCTCCGCTTCCAGTCGCTCCAAAAAGGCCTTCGGCAAATCTGCCTTGTGCAGTTCAAAACGCCCCAAGCCTGAGGAACGCCTGCCTCCCAGACCAGAAAAAGAGAGCATATCCAGCAGTTCTTCCAGCAGGAATTTTGTCTTTTTATCCTGCCAGCCCACTAATATGTAGAGGCCCCCATCATTCTCAACAGAGAAATTATAGGTACCTATCCGGTAGGGCGTTGCTTCTTCCCCCCACAAATTGACAGAAGTTTTGACCGTTCTTTCCCCGAACTCCTGCTTTCCCAGGGCATCTATGTCAGCCTCTCCTGCCACAAAAGCATCGAACTCTTCCAACGGCACATAGGAAAGCTTCTTGTACTTCTTTCGCTCCCTGGCATCCGTCTCCCGGCCTTGGGCCTGTATACGCAGAAGCGGCTTGGGAAGATAGTATTCCGCCCCCAGATAAGGGAACGCATCTGACAGAAGCAACGCTCCATTCTCTGCCAAGCCATAAAGTTCTGCTAACTCATCCTCCCCTGCGGACACTGCTTCCTGGCACAAAGCTGAAAACAGCCTGTCTGCCCCGAAGGTCATTTCCGCACTCTCCACGGTAGTGCTGCCAAAGTGGACTCCCTGTCTGAAAGACAACCTATAGCCTGCATATTCCATAGAGACACCTCATTTATCTGCCTCGACTGCCGACAAAATCTCATTGACCTTGTCCATGAGTTCATCCTCCAGGTCACCCACTACCAAATCAGCTTGCAGTCCCTGGAACCTCACCCTGCCATAACCTCTGGAACCATGGCCGCCCAAATAGTCATACTGCAGGAGTTTCAGGCCCTGTGCCAAAGTCTCCATATCCTCCAATACTTCCCCCTCTTGCTCCGCATTATAAATCAAATCCAGCTCAAAGGAAGTCCCCCGCACTACCCTTTCTATCTGCCTGGGATTGGCAACAGCAGTCGTGCGGCTTATGGTGTTTTCAAATTTTACTTCCGTAAAGCCCAAATCCCTATCCTGCAATTCTTTTACCGAACTCTCCGTCAGGAACATATCCGGCACCAGAATCCTGCTGCATTTCACATGGTCTTTCTGAGCCGAGCCAAACAGCCGGATAAGCCTGGGATGGTCGGCATCATGTTTCACCACATTTTCATTGTAAGCCTTGGCCAGAAGCGAGCGCAATTTCCCCTTCAGCGAGCTGCCGGGGAGCATGGGACGATTAGTCCGCACATCCCTTACCACAGGAGAATCCACCGCCCCTATGGCTGCAAAGGCATTGGAGCCGCCAATATGCATTCCCGTCAACACTTCTAATTCACCGGTTATTTCAATTTTTCCGTACATCTTCTATGCCTCCTCAGTCATCCTTACCGCCCAGATATTTGCGCCATGCCACCAAGGCTTCCATATAGTGGCTGAATAAAATATAGTCTTTCCTGCTCTCAATACTGGGCAGTATTTCCAAGATGCCGCTTTCCTTCACGAAATATTTTACCGGCTCATTACCATTCCTTCCCGCTTCATAAATGCACCTGATTCTCAGATATGTTATCTGCTCCTTGATTTTATCCGTCAGCACAGAATCCGTCAGCAACATGACTTCATTGTAGATATTGGCCGTCATGGCAAGGACATTGCGTATTTTGGAAGTGCTCAAGAGGTCAATCGTCCAGCCACGGTCATTCGTGCAATTTTTCAGCTTCTCTATGACATCCCTGGCTTTGTCCACATAGTTTTCATTATTTATTATCTTCATGGTCGCCCTCCCTTTCCCCTCTGTCTCTGGTCATATACACATACAGCTGCATAGCTGTCTGAAGCTGCCTCACATCTTCGTCCTTCTGTACCCAGGCAAGCATTCTGGATGCGAACTGCCTATAGTGAGCCCTTGCCTCCTGGGAGCTGTTTTGCCCTGGCTCCAGCCTGGACAGGAGATATACATACCGTGCCAGATTGATTTTTCTCTCCCGGTCACGGATGAGTTCCAGCAGATTGTAGAGGAAGTTCTTGCCCCTGTCTTCTGACTTGTCAAAGAAATCCCTGACCGTGCAGTATTTTTCTCCCAGCACCTTTTCCTCCAGCACCTGCCAGGGATATGTCTCATTGCCTGGCAACGTAATGGCATTCTTCCCTGGGCAATTCTTGGAAGCCGCCTCCTGCTCAGCAGTCTCCTCTGCCATGACGCTGATGGGGAACTTGGCTGGATAGAAGCCGATTCCTGCCGAGATGCTGAGAGTTCCTTCAGAGAATCTGGCCAAAGCCCTGCGAATATCTATAGCCAGTTCCAGCACATCATCCCAAGCCCCCACAATAAAGAGGTCATCGCCACCGGAATAAACAATCGCTGCCCTGCGCTTCTCCTTTTGGCTGCCGTCCATAGTGAAGTCCGGCTTCTCCAACAGTTTCTTGATATGCAGCTTGAAAAACATGGAAAGCTGGCGTGAAAGGGTGGCAGTCCTGGATAAAGTCTGATAGCTTATGCCGTTCTTTGATGAAGCAAAGCCAGCAGCAAACGCCTGCCCCAAATCGTCCACATCCGCCCTCAGCACTCCCAATCTCTTGATGCCCTGGCTGGCCTCCGCCAGTTCCCCAAAAGTTTCTCCCGTATGATAGTCACCGATCCAGAGCTTGCTGGCTATGCCACGCCCTGTATAGAATCTGTTCTTGCCATAGATGCGTATATTTTCATCCTTGGCCTGAGCTTTCCTGACCGCCTCTTTATCTCCGCTGGTAAGATAACTGCCTCTGGGCAATGGCAGCGCGCCAGAAACAGCCTCCTTGCCTATCATGAAGAATTCATCGTATAGAACCCTGCCGGAGAACTGTTCCAAGGCTGCACAAATTTCACAGCGGCCATTCTCATCGACCTGCCCGGATCTGCGACAGACTGAGCACTCCCTGGTGTCGTCCTCACTGCCCCTCCTGTTCAGTTCCATTATGTCCTCGGCTCCATAGCGGTGCGCCTTGCTGTCAGAAAGCCCTATGGATATTTCCCTATACAAGCCGGCGTAGCTCCCCTCGGGGCGATTGCACAGTTCCTCACTGCTGCAGGGAGTCCCATAGCCGGCAATATAAATGGCAATATCAAAATGCTGCAGGAACCAGCTGTTGACATCTGCCAAAAAGGCCTGCATTGCTTCCTGCACCTGCCCTGTATTGGGCAGCAGCATCGTACACCTGCCGCCACCTACATACAGCAAATTGGTTTTGGGCAGGCCCAGGCCTGTCAAAAGCTCATCGGCAATATGCTCACCAAGTATATCCAGATAGAAGGATCTGGCCCGCAAGTTTTTCAAGGCATGCTTTGAAGTGATGGTGTAGATGAATTTCTGTATGCCGGAAATATCCAGCACAGTCAGCAGAAAAGCCTTTTCACTATAGAATTCCCTGCCCTTGCGGTAAAGCCTTTCGGCATAATCCCCTTCCCCCACTGCCCGCATATAGGCTTCCAGCGCTGCAGCAAAAGCCGCTGTCAGCTTCATGTGGTCAAACAGAGAAATATCAGGTATTTCCTTCTTGTTGGTAGAGGATGGCACAAAGGACAGATTAGCCTCCAAAACCTCCAGCAGAGAGGCCAGATATGATTCCGTCCATTCCAGTCCTTTGAGATTGTCCTCGATCCTGTCCATTACAAGCCTGTAATAGGAAGATTCAAACTTTTTCTCTTCTTCCTGAGGGTAATTGATATGCGCCTCCACATTGGTATGCAAAGGAGAGTAATGCATCCTGCCCTCATTGCCCTTCAGCAGATTAAAGACAGGCGCAAGGGGCACACCCTTGTCAAACACCATCTTGTCTGCTTCTCCGCCTTCACGGCGGTCAGCGGCTGCAGCCATATTGTCAGCCATATAGACTGCATAGGCAGGAGCATCAGCTTTCAGCTTGCCACTGCCCATATCTCCGGCATGATGGTACCTTGCACAGTCCAGGATATCTTTATCCTTTATCCCTGCCCTGTCCCGCAAAAAATCCCTGCCGCTTATCGCATGGCGCTCTGAACTCTCTCCTGCCCTGAATACCACCTTGCCAATATCATGCAGGAGAGCTCCCACCGTCACTTTTATCATACGTTCATCCATCACTCAGCCTCCCTCCTGAGACGCATGGCTCCCATCCCCATGCCTGTCTTGATGCCCACACCAGAAAATTCACCAAATCTCAGCAGCAATCTCAGATACCTGGCCATGGTCTCAGAGCCGAAGCATCTGAAGGTCACACTCCCCACAAAGCCGGGAATACTGGTCTTTTCCGCAGGGAAAACAGCCGAATGTATCCGATGCCTTGTTACCAGACAGTTTTCCGCTATCTCCTGCAGGGCATCGCCATCCATCATGTCAAACGAAGAAGCCAGGCTGGCCTGGCGAAGCATCAGGCTTTGGCAGATAAGGCGCACATCCGGCATGATGATATATCTGCCTTTCTGCTTGAAAGCCGTCGGTGTCAGGAAATCCACCGTTATATTCTTTTGGCTTGCCCCTTGATAGAATTCCCCCAATAGCTCCGAGAAATCTGTTTCTTCTCTTGCTTTGCCTTTTACAGTCACAGATTCCTTTTCATTGTGCAGGGCAATAGCCTCCACAGATGCTTCCAAGGGTTTGATGATTTCATCACAGGCTTCTTCGGACATGGTGCATATCTGCCAAATTACTCTCCCATTTTCTCGCAGCAGTGCCTGGCTGTAAGGATGCATTTCCTGCTTGTGCAATGCTTCTACATATTCACTCCGCAAGTGCTCCATCATAAAGCCCTGCAGTCTGGAGGATTTCTGATAGTTCCAGGTTTCCGTGTCAAGTTCCAGGCAGAGTTTTGCCAGCATTGCTTCTCCTCACTCCTTCCCCTTATTCACAATGAAATTGTCCTCCTCGTCCCAATCATCCGGCATGCCCTTCACCAACAGCACCGGGCATTTCACGTGCTTCATGACGTAGTTTGACACGCTGCCTACCAAGAGGCTCCTGATGGTGCCGAAGCCGCGGCAGCCCATGACGATGAGGTCGCTTTCCTCCTCCTCGGCCACATCTGCAATGCACTCGCCGGGGTCGCCTACCTCCACTCTGGTGTGAGCCTGTACTTCCGGGGGAATCGCGTGCATGAGGTCTGCCAGGAACTGGAAGGCGGCTACCTTCAGCTCCGCAGGGATATAGCCGGACATGCTCACCTGCTCGAAAGCGGAGATATTGCGATTCAGATCCACCGCCATCATCACTGTCATCTCTGCCCCCGTGGCGCGGGCCATTTCAATGGCCTGGTTCACCGCCTTGAAGGCCTGGCCGGAGCCGTCCGTGGGCACCAGGATACGCTTGCACTCGATCTTCCGTTCCTGCTTGGGACGGTTCTGTATTTCCTCAATCAATTCCTCTGCATTCTTTTCTGTCGTGTTCTCTGCCATATAGACCCGTCCTTTCTTTCAATTCAATCGTCTATGTAATAATTATCCACTAAAAGAAAAAAATCCTGCCTCTAAAAAAGACATCAACATACAAAAGCCTTCCCCTATGGGGAAGGTGCCCCGAAGGGGCGGATGAGGTGCGACCTAACAAGTTATGTTGTAATGCCTTGTAACGCCCCACCTCATCCGTCATTCCTTCGGACTGACACCTTCCCCAGAGGGGAAGGCTATGTTGTCATTCATAATGACGTTTACTATATTTACTTGCTCACAATCTCTGCCGCCAGCTTGTCCAGTTTATGCTGATGCTCATCTGCATTCTCCAGCCGCTTCTGAGCTGCCTTCTTGGCGCTGTAGAAGCGCCAGCAAAACAGCAGGAGCACGCAGGCCATGTAAAGCATGAAGGCACCAATCTCCTGGGTGATATCCAAAAGCCCCGCCCCCCGGGAAATGATATCCCGGGTGAAATGGAACTCCCAGGTCAGGGGGAAGACATGGCTGAGGGTCACCACCCAATCCTGGAAGGAAGTCACCGGCCCTGTGGGGCCGCCCAGGATGAAGCCGCCGGGGATGAAGAGGATCATGCGGGAGGAGGCTATGCCCGGATTGGCCGCCGTCCAGCCGAACAGCAGGCTCAGCATGCCCACCACCATGACTACGAAGATTTCCAAGAAGAGGAAAGTCACCAGATGGCCGGAGAAATTCAAATCTCCCCAAAGGCGCAGCACCGCCAGGCCCACCACCCAGGAAACGATCAGGCAGCCTGCATATGGCAGCAAGCGCTGGATGAGATCCCAGGGATTGCCCTCCATGAGGGTTTTATCCAGCTGCCCCGTCAGCCGCAGGCGCGGTATCATGCCGATGGTGGCAAAGGTGAAGAACATGGCACCGAAGAAGAACAGGAAGTTCATGGTGGTGGCATTGCTGGTGGATTCCTGGGGGTTGAACAGTATCCTGTCTGCCAGGCTCAGGCTCCCCATCAGCGTGTCATTGGTGCTGCCTGTATCTCCCATGGCCACGGCGTTATCCATGCCGACAATCTCATTCAGCGCCACCTTGATATTGGAAGTAGTGGCCGGATTGGTGGTATCGTAGAACACACCGATATTAGTCTCCACTCCCGTATAGCGGTCCTTTTCCAGTCCCTGGGGGAAATACACCACCGCATAGGCCTGATCCCGGTACATGAGTTCCTTGGGGTCCACGGGAGTATTCAGCACCGCCGTGACCTGCATGTACTCTGACGCGTCAATCCTGTTGGTCAAATCCCGGCTATAGGCAGAATTATCCAGGTCAATGACCACCACTTCCACATCTTTGCCAAAGTTGCCGGACAGCAGCACGGAGAGCACCACGGAAATGACCATGGCCACCATGATGCATGATGCCATCCTGCGGGTCGATGTAAATGCGCACCTGGAAAGCGGTGAGGTCGGCCTGGCCCTTTTCACGGGACTGCTTGAGGTCAGCAAAGCCCGGTGCCTTGGTCAGCAGGCGCACAGTACCTGTCACCTTCTTGTCCCCGGCCACGGTCTGGCCCGTCAACGCATCTCCTTCAGCAATGTGCACAGCCTGTTCCTCGCTGACATAAATATCATAGTAGCTGCGATTGCTCTCCAAGAGCACCACCGGAGTGGAGGGAGAAATCATCTCCCCTTCCTTGGCCAGTACCTTGAGTATCTTGCCATCCTCAGGTGCCCTGAGGGTCAGGCGCTCCTTTTTCACCATCAGCTCCTTCAGTTGCACCTCCAGCTGGGCCTTCTGCTGACGCAGGGCCTCCACATCATTGGCCATGTTGGAAGCGGCATCACGCTCATTGGCAATGGTGGGCAGGTTCAGACTGTCAGTGCTGCCGTCATAGCTTGCGCCGCCCAAGAGACGCTGCAGGGCTTCTTCCTGCTGGTGCACGGCTTCCCTGGACACCTGCAGGTTCATCTCCGCATCATCCAGCTGAGCCTTGGCCACAGCGCCGGCTTCCACCAGGGCAGCAGTGCGGTTGTAATTGATTTCCGCATTTTTCAGCGTGGCTTTGGCAGAGGAAATGGCTGCCTGCTGCTGATCGATCTGGCGGAAACTCTGGTTCTCATTGGTAGATGCCTTGTTGAAATTGATGCCCATGGTGCCAGAGGTGGAGTTAATCTGTGCCTCCATCTGGGCAATCTGGGCCTTCACCTTCTCGATGGCCAGATCCGTATCGGTGGAGTCAAGCTCCATGATGACATCCCCCTGCTTCACCACATCCCCTTCCTTCACGGCCGCTTTGATCAGGCGGCCGCTGACGGAGTCGAAGGACATTTTCACCTGCTCGGCGGTGAGGATGCCTTCCTTCTTGCTGGCACCCTGGACAATGGCATCATTGCCCGTATACATGAGGGCAAGGCCCCCGATAATCAGCAGGGCGATAAAGACTATCCCCACCCGCTTGGCTTTTTCATTGCTGTTCATGCATTTTTCCTCCAAAATTAGTATGTAAACTAACTATTTCTCTATGAAAGGCCCCTATAGGGGGCTTGACTATCAATCCTCTGTCAGTTTATGCAGGAGAGCGGTGACTTCCCGCTGCTCCTCCTCGCTGAGTTTTTCCATCAGCTTGGTGACCCTCAGATAATGGGGCGGCAGCACCTCCTGCATGAAGGCATTGCCCTTTTTGGTAAGCCTTACCTTCTTGCCGCGGGCATCTTCCTTGTCCGCCTTCACCGCCACCAGTCCGTCCCTCTCCAGCCGCTGGAGCATGGAACTGACGGTTGCTCTGGTGACCCCCACCTTTTCAGCCAGCACCGAAGGGGCAATGCCGGTCTGATGCTGATGGAGCACCACCAGCACGCAGAACTTGCCTTCGGACAGATGGTGCTCGCTCTGCAGCACATCAAGCACTCCCTGCTGTATTTCCTCTGCCGCCTGCTTGATGCGCAGCATGGCAATGACAGCGGCGGGGTTTATCTCCGGGATGATTTCCTTATGCTTCTGCAGGTCTTCCCAGGAGGGTATCATTTCCCGCTTCACTTCCTCGTCTCCAATTTAGTTAGTTTGCTAACTATCCTGTTGATGAGTATAAAGTAATCACGCCTCAATGTCAAGGCGGGATTAAATTTTTCTACGATTGACATTGATTGCCTGTTTGATAAAATAATATTGAGAAAATTTTCATCAAGCAGAACTATGAAAGGTCGTGATTGTGATGCCAGAAATTTTATTGAAAGAAGAGCATTACCGCGAAGAACTCATAGACGGCGTTACCATGATGGCTCCTGCCCCCAGCGAAAGCCACAACAACATCATGGCCAATATCCTGGTCATTTTCCGAAACTACCTGCGTGGCAAGCACTGCCGTGCCTATGGCGACAATATCGATGTGTTCCTTGACGACAACAATCACTTCCGTCCGGATGCGTCTATTATCTGCGACAGGAGCAAGATCAAAGGCGACGGCATCCACGGCGCACCAGACCTGGTGGCAGAAATTCTCTCCCGCACCACCAGCAAGAACGACCGCGGAGTGAAGATGAAGGCCTATGAACGCTTCGGCGTCAAGGAATACTGGATAGTAGACCCTGCGAACCGCTCCATAGAAGTTTACTTGAATACCAAAGATGGCTTTATCCTGGACAATATCTACGCCGAAAAGGATCCGGCACGAGACTTCGACAGCGAAGAGACGATCTAATCATCGATGTGCGGGATGTGTTTTCGGATATGATATACTAATCAAAGCATCAGCGGAGGTGGCAGGAATGCAGGCATTGAAGCGGCCCATGCCCGTGGGCATTGAGGATTTCAAAGACTTGGTAGCGGGCAACTACTATTTCATTGACAAGACAAGATTCATCCAGGATCTGATAGATACCCAGGGCAAGGTGACTCTCATCACCCGCCCCCGACGCTTTGGCAAGACCCTCAGCCTTTCCATGCTGCAGTATTTCTTCACCCTGGAAAACGCCGAAGAAAATCGCAAACTCTTTGCCGAACTGGACATAGAGCGGGCGGGAGAGAAATATATGCAGAAGCAGGGCAGTCGCCCGGTGGTGTTCCTAACCCTCAAGGAAGTGAGGGCAGGAAAACATGATGTGATGATGGACTTGCTGGAGAGAGTCTTGCAAGGACTTTGCAGGCGCTATCAATATATGCTTTCCAATGACCGTCTGTCAGAGGAAGATAAAAAAACTTTTCGCAGGCTGCTGGAATTGCGTGGCAATGAGGCAGATCTGCTCCTATCCCTCTCCTCCCTTATGCACTGGTTGGAAGCCGTTCACGGCAAAAAGCCCATCCTCCTGTTGGACGAATACGATGCCCCTATCATTTCCGCTTGGGAGAATGGCTACTATCGTGAGTGCATCGACTTCATGCGAGGGTTCCTGGGTGCGGCTCTCAAGACCAATCCCGCCCTAGGATTCGCTGTGCTGACAGGGGTCACACGCATCTCCAAGGAAAGCATCTTCTCTGGGCTGAACAACCTCAAGGTCTGCTCGGTACTGTCAAATCATTACAGCGACATTTTCGGCTTCACTCAGGAAGAAGCCGCCAATCTGTTAGAAGAATGCGGCGTAGCTGACAAAATGCCTGATTTGTCCAAGTGGTATGACGGCTATCGGTTCGGCCAAGCAGAAATCTATAATCCCTGGTCGGTGATCCAATACATCGATAACGGCTGCGAATTCCGTCCCTACTGGCTCAACACCTCCGGCAACAGCATCCTGCGATATCTCCTTCGCAGGGTAAACGCCCGCCGACACAAGGATTTAGCTGGGCTGCTCCAAGGCAAGCCCGTGGATGCTCCTGTCTTGGAAAGTACAGTCTATACCGATATCCATAACAGCCGTGATGCCCTCTTCATGATGCTTGTAACCACAGGATATCTAAAACCCGTCGAGATGTGGAAAGACCGCAGCTTCAAGGACTGGATGAAACTCATGATCCCCAACCGTGAGGTTCGCATCGCCTACGAGACAGAGATTCTGAACCATATAGTGCCCAGTCAGGGCGAGACGCTTCTCCACGATATGCTTGCCTCCATGACCTCAGGTGATGCAGAAGGCTTCTCGGAAAGCTTGTCGGATATACTGAAGGATTTCACAAGCTACCACGACACCGCCCAATCGGAGTCCTTCTACCACGGCCTGATGCTGGGTCTCACCGTCCTCATGGAGGGCGAATACCGGGTGGAGTCCAACCGCGAAAGCGGCTACGGCCGCTTCGACCTGGCCTTCTTCCCCCTGCACCCCGGCACTGAAGCGGAGCTGGAAGAAAAGGCCCGGGAAGCCCTGCAGCAGATTGCAGAGAAGGAATACACGGCAGAGCTTGCCCGGCAGGGAGTATCAGAGCTATGGAGCTACGGCATCGCCTTCTGCGGCAAGAAGGTCTGCCTGCAAGGCACCGCCCAAGCATGAAAAAAGGGAACGCCCGCGTCATGGACGCGGCGTTCCCTTTTTGCTGTCAGAACATCTTCCCTGCCAGGAACCACATCCTCTGGTGGCTCCGGGCGTCATCGCTCATCAGTTCGTCTGAGCCGATGCGGCGGGCGTAGTCCAGGCGGGCGAACCAGTTGTTTGGCTTCACATAGGTGAGGCCGATGCCCCAGCCTTTGAGGGTCATGCTGCCCTCGCCGCCGGATTTGGCTATGTTTACATGGCCGGCATCGAAGTAGGTGGATAGGGTCAGGCCATTGAGCTTGGTGTGGTAGCGCAGCTCCAGTGTGCCCAGGATGCCTTCGTCCCCTGAGGCTTCGCCCTGAGGGTAGGCTCTCACGCCCCTAGCGCCGCCCAAGTAGATGTGCTCGGAACTGTCCAGATTGCTGGAGGCTTTCTGACCGGAAAGCTTCAGCATTACATCGAATTGCCTGTCAAAGGCATGGACAGCGTTCAGGTCAAAGGTTGCCTTGGTGAAGCGCCCCTGGGTGTCCCCTGCCCTTGCCATGGCTTCGGCAGCATCGGAATCCGGGGTCAGGGTGCCTGTGGTAACCCCTGCGTTGTAGGTCATGACATTGCCTGTTCCTCTCACCATGCCCTCTATCCCCAGATTAAAGGCGTGGCTGTGCTTTTTCCAAGAGAAGTTGTACCTTGAGAGCTCATCTTCGATGTCACGATAATTGAAGCCGTATACCAGAGACATGGAGCTTTGCGCCCTGTTCCAAAGGGGTGTGCGGCCGTAGATGCTCCAGGTATTGGCTATGCCCTCTGCCCCAAAGGCGGTGAAGGCGCTCCCCAGTTCGTAGTCCGAGCGGGAGAAGCCCACGCCTATCTTGGTAGCGCTGTGGCCTACGGGCATTTCGTAGGCTATGTTGTAGCCATGCTGCCTGCGGTTGGAGATAAGGAAGCCCAGATTCAGCCTGCCTCCTGTGCCGCCGGGGTTGTTCCAGCTGCCCTGCAGGCCGTAGCGGTAGCGTCCTGCGGATTTGCTGCCGTAGTTCTCGGCGTAGACTATCAAGTCCGTGGCTTTGGTGTCTGCCACCTTTACCGTCAGGTCACTGGTGCCCTGTTTCTCACCGGGGCTGAGTACGCCCACGGTTTCTATGCCGCTGAGGTCACGCAGGTTGAAAAGCACGTCCTCGATATTGCCTGTCCTGATGATGTCCCCTTCCTTCAGCCCTGAGAGCAGGCCCTTGGCCAGCCTGCTTTTCAGCTTGCTGTTATTCTCCAGCTTCACTTTGCCATAGCGCCCCGGCTCTATCCTGATGAGAAGATGGCGGTCTGCGGCGGTCTGGTCGGGGATGTAGGCGGTGGCGGCGGGGTAGCCGTGGGTACGGGCGTAGCGGGTGATATCGTCCAAGGCCCGGTTCAGCTCCTCGGCGCCGATTTCCCTGTCCACATAGGCTTTGGTTGCCTTCGCCAGTTCCTCTTCCGAAAGCTTCATGTCCTCATGCTCCACGGTGATGCCGGTGAGGGTGAAGCGCAGGTCTGTCCGGACAGCCTCTCCTGCCGGGGCGGTGTTCTCTATCTTCCCTGCCTCCTGCACCTGCTGATGCTCAAGGCTTTCCCCCGGAGCAGGCACGGCTGGAGCCGCGTCAGTGGCACGGGGCACGGCTGCTGCCAGAACGAGAGCCAATAGACGAATAATCAAATATTTGTTATCCCAGTTCAAGATTTTAGCCTCCCATGGAAAAGCCTCCTGCCCTGCTATACTCGCTAAAGAAAATGTATTCTTCATGCCCCCACCACCGCTTACGCGGTTCCCCAGTCCAGGGATGCCACCGGCATCCCGCGCTTCGCGCCCCCAAGAGGGCGGACTATGGAAATGCGGAACGTTTTTTCTTATCGAGCATATGTTGTACCGGCAGGAGGTTTCCTGTCTTCTTCAATATGTACGTTTATGCACTACGATTTTCTGATTTGCTGTCGGCCTCACCCCGCGGGGCGCTTTCAGCGTCCTCCCGCATTTCTGCCACGGCCATGCTATCCCCCCGTCCTTCCGTCTCCGTCACTGTATTGCCGGAAGCGGCTTTGCTCTGCCGGGCGGCTACTTCTTCCGCGCTCATGGAGGGAGGCGGTGTGGCACCTTTATTAACCATGGTCAGCATACCGTCCCCGGCAAAGCTCTGGCTCACGTTCGCCGGCGCTGCCCCGGCAGAGCCGGGAGTCACTTGCACAGTCTTCGTAGGGGATGCGGTGGTCTGGACATTGGGTGCGGCAGAGTTCTCCGCTTCGGTGAGGTCCTTCATGGTGACATTACCTGCCGCCTCTGCTTTCTGCCCGGAGGAGGCGAGAACCTGCTCCAAGGTAGTCACAGAAGTCTGGGTGACGGGCTGAGGCTCTGCCAGGGGCGATGCAGCAGGAGTCTGGGGCGGCGCGGCAGGAGTCTGGGGCGGCGCGGCAGGAGAGCCGGAGGATGATGAAGCTGGCAGCAAAACCTGATATGTTCTGTAAACTGTTCCATTGACTGTTCTATAAACTCCCGTCGCAGGTGCTGTCTGGGTACGCAGAAGGTTCGCTGCACTATTGGCGGCAACAGCACTTGTTACTTTTTGAGTGTCCTCTGTTGCACCAGTGCCATTGCCAGTGAATGGTTCACCGGTATCAGCTGAATAATAACTGTCATTAACGGTAATGCCAACAGTTGTACCGGAAATTGCGTTGCCGGTTCCATTGCTAACCACTCCCCCATTGTAGGCATTTGTTACAGTAAGGCCGCCAGCTTGCCCCCCATTGTTAACTATATTTGATCTATCTGCACCGTAAATGCCGCCGGTATAATTAGTGCCACTGCCCATCGCATTAATCGTTCCCGTGTTATAAACATTAGCTAATTGCAGCTCGGCATTATCCTCATGCCAACCGAGAATACCACCTGCTACAGCGACCCCTCCGTTAGTGTTATTTACTACAACCGCTCCTGCATTGAAGGCATTTTTCAATGTCCCTGTCTTAAATTTGCCTATAATGCCACCGGCGCCTATGCCTCTTTGAGAATGGCTGCCTGAGTTGGAAACACTGCCTGAGTTATACACATTTTCTATAGTGCCTCCGTTGCTTCCTCCGACTATGCCGCCCACCGAATGCAAATTTTGTTCAGAGCCTTCAACAATCACATCGCTGGAGTTGAATATGTTTCGTATTGTTCCGGAATTCATCCAGCCAACAATCGAGCCTATAGCGGCATTGCCGCCACCGATATATTTAGTGTAACCGCCAGTTCTTCCCATATTTTCAATTACACCGGGAGCTGTTAGACTGCTAAATAAGCCATTGTTATTTATTTCCAAATTGTCAATCGTGTAATTCAGCCCATCAAAATCCCCAGTAAAATTTCCAATTGGAGTATAATTTGTCACCCCCGACATATTCAATGTACCCGCCAGTATATAATTGGCACTGGCAGCATCATTGATTCCCTGGAATTCCGTTGCATTCCGCACCAGATTGAATTCCATGGTCTTATCCTTGACACTGCTTCTGTGATTGGTTTCAGCGAGAGTATAGCCGGCTGTATCGCTGCCGGAAACAGTCCCCACCTGCACGGAGCCGCCCTGAGCCACCACCAGCTTGACCGTGCTGTCAGAGGACGAGGGCAGATTGCTGATACCGCTGTCTGTCCCGGCAAAGATAAGGTTGTTGCCCTCCATGGTGATATTTTTCGTAGCGGTTAGGTCACCCATATTGATGATATTGCCCGTCAGAGACACATTTTCCAGAGGAGAGATAGCATTGCCAGCTTTGAAGCTATTAATATCTGCCTCGCTGAGAGTCCGCGTAGAAGCATACAGCGTCCCCACATCCACCTGGGAACCTGCACCGAACAGAATGCCGTTGGGGTTAATCAGATAGATATTGCCGCCCCCTTTGAGGGTGCCCCAGATTTCGGACATTTTATTGCCCGTCACCTGATTGAGGTAGTTCTTGGTGTCAAAGGCCACCGTCTCTCCTTTGGCAATGGAAAAATCTCCCCATTTAATGACATTATTGTCTTCGGTGCTGGAGATATTCATATCGAGGTTATTATTGCTGTTTGCAATGGTCACAGCTGCCTCATGGGTGGGATTCGTCGGCAGGGCTTGCACCGCCGGAGTCATGACGAAAGCCCCCACTGCTCCCGCCAGCAAGGTGGCCATCACTCTTGCTCTGAGTTTTTTGGTCAATAATGCCGCTTTCATCCTGCATCTTTCCTTTCCCTGTAAACACGCAAAGCCTTCCCCCTTAGGGCAGCGGGCGCAAAAATCCCGCCTGCCCCAAAGGGGAAGGCTGCTTCATTTCCATATTCGCCTGTGGATGACTGTCTATTTCACCTGCACTCATGCCCCCCCGAGAGGACGGATTCAGGCACAAAAAAAGCACCAGGCCACCGCAAACCGGACAACACCTGCATAGCCATGACCGCTCCCCCTCTCTGACAACTAAACTTGCGAAACCACAACAATTATATTCTCTCTCCTGCTGCAAGGCAAGATTTTTTTGCTTGCATAGGTATATCGGAAGAATGAGGGCAAAACTTAAATAGTTTTTCACCTGCTTTCACTACGAAATCTTAGAAGGCGCAGTGTAAGGGCCTGTGGACACCCCAGGTGTCCGGTAAGATTGGAACCAGGACAGATTTATGCTATACTGAACTCAAAGAAAAGGTGAAAAATGTCAGCGGAGGTGGCAAGAATGCAGGCGTTGAAGCGGCCCATGCCCGTGGGCATCGAGGATTTCAAGAAATTAGTGACGGGCAATTACTACTTTATCGACAAGACTAGATTCATCAAGGAGCTGATAGACACCCAGGGGGAAGTGACCCTTATCACCCGCCCCCGGCGCTTTGGCAAGACCCTCAGCCTTTCCATGCTGCAATACTTCTTCACCAATGAAAATGCCGAGGAAAATCGCAAGCTCTTCTCCGGGCTGGACATAGAGCGGGCAGGGGATCGCTACATGCAGGAGCAGGGCAGCCGCCCGGTGGTGTTCCTGACCCTCAAGGAAGTGCGGGCAAGGAAACATGATGTGATGATGGACTTGCTGGCGAGAACCATACAGGAACTGTGCGGACGCTACCAGTACCTTCTTTCTGACAGCCGTCTGCCCGAGAAAGACAAGGATGCCTTGCATTCCTTGCTATCACTGCAAGGCAAGGAAGCAGATCTGCGTCTGTCCCTGGGCTTGCTTATGCGGTGCCTGGAAGCCGTCCACGGCAAAAAGCCCGTCCTCCTGCTGGACGAATACGATGCCCCCATCCTCTCTGCCTGGGAGAATGGCTACTATAGGGAGTGCATCGACTTCATGCGG
>CACZHK010000053.1 GCA_902780915.1 Pseudoselenomonas ruminantium
CGAAGCCGCGGGTGTCCGGTGGACACCCTGGACAGGTGGCAGCCGAAGGCTGACGGATGAGGTGCAAATGAACAAGATAAGGCAGATAAACGAGAGAACTCTCCACCTCATCCGCCCCTAACGGGGCACCTTCCCCTCAAGGGGAAGGCTTAACTAAATGACATTGCCTCTATAGGTGGGGGTGGCGAATATCATAACAGGCGGGAGCGCATATCTCCCGCCTCGTCCCCAAGGGGACTAGCGTTGCGTCGTTGAAAGGCCAAGAGGAAGCTTTGTCTATAGACAAAGCTGGAACAATGGCCTTATAATAATTTCGCTGTACACCCCTAAAAGTCCGCACACGGAAAGGGGGCCGGAAAAGCATGGACAGCTTTGTTATCGAACTAGGAACCTCTATTCTTGCCAGCGTAATCGCCTATTACCTGTGCAAGTGGCTGGACTCTCACCTTTGAGCACAGCAGGGTGAACCAGTATCAATTCTAAGTCCGAACCGAGGCGCCAAACTCGGTAAGGCAAGCCGGGCAGCGAAATCTGCCCGGCTTTTTCTGTCAGCGGAAGTCAAAATAGTGCCTGTGGGTTTTCCTATCTACTTTTTCTCCCCCTAAATCTCCTGCTATACACATGACCATTACCACATCCGGCTTATATTCCTCTATGAATGAATGCAGACTACCCGTATAATTATTCAAACACACCATAGACAGTTCCTTGACCCCCAAGGCCAAAAAAGGGCCAAAGGGGTTGGCGTAGGAATCTCTGAGCAATAAAATCCGCTTGCCTGATGCGGGCAGCAGCAGATTATCGAAGTATTCGATTGCACTTCTCCCATAACTATACATCTGATATGGGTCACCAGTTCTGACATCATAGAAAGGCTGGTCGGCCATGCAAGCCTTATTGTAGGCCACCGTGAAGTCCCCCACCTCATTTACATCACGGCTAGGTATCACAAAATGAAACTTCGTAGGAAATTTAGGGTATAGGACAGAAAAATCTTCCGCCTCGGTCTTGGCCAAGGTCACCTTCTTGCCCTGGCTCCCTAGAAAAACCTCCGACATTATCTGGACTTCAAAAGAATCCAAATTCAAATGACTGTCATCCACGGGAATGCCGTAATTTTTCAATCGCTCAGCTACGACTTTAGCTGACCGCAACGCCGTTTCCGGCTTCCAATGATGGTCAGTCTTAAAAAAGAAGTCATGATAGGTTACGCCATCTTCCTTGGCCCACTCATGCAGGTTTTCTCTTAAATCAAGCGTATCGACCCCCTTATCACGCAACCTTGCCAAAAGTTCATCAGCATTATGATTAGAAAAATCCAGCCTGCCATTTACGGAAAAATCTCCATAATTGTCTACCTTGCATGGTGCCTGTATATAAATAAAATTGATGTCTCTTTCTTTAACCCACTGTGAAAATTCCGTCACAGCCAAGGCACTTTCAGTCATATCATGCTTGTTTGTGATAAAACTCCAAACGTCATCTTCCAGGGACACAACCCTCCGGCTTGGATTCATCAAATGCCAGTCCAGAGCATCTTCATACCCCCGCCCTGCCTCAACCCAATACGGGTAGGCCAGCAGCCTCGAACCAGTCCAACCGGAAATCTGGTTTTTTTCACTCTTGAATTTTTGCATCATCTTCTTTGCCTTTCCTTGGGAAAGATTTGCCAACCTTTTCATCTTCCCCAAGGGCCAGGCAGCCAACTTCTTTATTTTTCTCCTAAGCCAGGATTCGTTTTTCTCTGCTCTTTGCGGTTCCTCTTGAACTTTAGCTGGTTTTTCCGGGAGTTTTTCTATATCTGCAAACGGGTATTTCCTTTCCCAATTGATCCTCCGTTCACCGCCTGTTGTATAACGCGCTCTTACAGGCTTTCCTTCCCTCATCCCCGTCAACACACCCTGCGTAAAACTATTATCTATATGCGCCCTGTCCACCAACACATTCTTGACCGCCATCCGCCCCAGCACAGTGATGAGCATCACAACCATCACTCCTGCCGCCGTCAGCATGAGGGCTTGCCTCAAATTTATCTCTCTCATATCCTGCCTCGCTTAGAAATTGAAGTAAATAAAGGGATTGTAGCTGGCGCTGACGGTTACGGCCAGGGTCAGCAGGAAGATGCCGAAGGCGGCGACTGGCTCTATGGCAGTCACGGCCTTGACGGCCCAGGCTTTTTCCTTCAGCCAGGGCAGGACAGGCAGGGAAAGGATGATGGCCAGACTTACCAACACGTAGGTTTCCTCAAGGTACATATAGAAGAAATCGTCCGTCAGCCCTATGCCACTGAAGCCGAACATGACGGCAAGGTAATGCAGCCCTGCCCCCAAATCCTTGGAACGGAACATGACCCAGCCCACCATGATGGCAATAAGGGCATAGATATGGGACAGCCGCCCCAGCCTCTCCGGCAAGCGGGTGAATTTCTCCATCATCAGCAGTACGAAATAGAACAAGCCCCAGACAAGGAAAGTGTAATTCGCCCCATGCCAGATGCCTGTGAGCGCCCACACAGCAAAAAGATTCAGCACCCAGCGAAACTTGGAGCACCTGTTGCCACCCAGGGGGATGTAAACATAGTCACGGAACCAGGAGCCAAGGGAGATGTGCCACCTGCGCCAGAATTCCGTGGCGCTTCTGGAGATATAGGGATAATTGAAGTTCTCCGCAAAGTGGAAGCCAAACATCCGCCCCAGTCCGATAGCCATATCCGAATAGCCGGAGAAGTCAAAGTAAATCTGCAAGGTGTAGGCCACCGCCCCCAGCCAGGCCGTCCCCGTGGACATTTCCTCCATAGCAAAGATGGTGTCAGCCAACTGGCCCATGTAATTGGCAATCAGAACTTTCTTGGCCAGACCGTGAATAAAGCGCAGCATGCCCTCAGTGAAATCGTCGAGATTCTCCCGTCGCCCGGAAATCTCTGCGGCGATAGCCTCATAGCGCACAATAGGCCCGGCAATCAGCTGAGGGAACAGTGCCACATACAGAGCCACGCTCAAAAGATTTTTCTGAGCCTCCGCCTTGCCATAGTACACATCAAAGAGATAGGACAGAAGCTGGAAGGTGAAGAAAGAAATGCCAATGGGCAAAGTCAGGGCGAAGCCCTGCAAAGGCCCATGCAAAAGCCCCAACTCTCCCAACAGGAAAGTCAGGTACTTGAAGACAAACAGCAGTCCTACATGAAATACAACGCCCAAGGCCAGCCAAACCTTGCGCCGCTTCCCCTGCAAGTGCCGCCCCACGAACCAGCCCACGCAGACCGAAAGCATCAAGAGGAACACAAAAGCCGGTTCCCCCCAGGCATAGAAAAACAAGCTGGCCACCAAGAGCAGGCAGTTCCTGAACCTGCGCCCCGTAAGCAGGGGATTGTAGTACAGGCACAGCACCAGCGGCAAAAAGAAGAATAAGAATACCGTGGATGAAAAGACCACGCAAAACGCCTCCTGTGGATAAGATACCAATAATATACCACATCTGCCCCCCCCGAGAAGACATTTTGCTTTTTGCCCACCAAAAAAGCCCCACCGCTAAGGTGAGGCTATGCTGGTATGTCGAAAAACGGATAAGGAAAAGCCGCCCTCTCATACCGGGGCGGCTTGCTTTTGATTTAAGGCAGGATTCACTTGTTGAACACGCTGAAATCCAGGGCATCGAAGCCTGCCACCGCCTTTTTTGCGGCTCTCGATGTTCAGCGGCATCTGAGGGTCATGGAGGGAGAGGCGGAGGAGTGCCCAACCCTCGGGGAACACCAGGCGCACGCCCTCAAAGGAAGGCTTGGCGGACTTGATGCCCTTCTCTGCAGCACGGGCTTCAAAGGCCTGCAGCACCTGCTGTCCATATTCCTTGAAATCCTCGGTGCTGATCTTCATGCGGTACTCCACCGCCTCGACAGGTTCGCCCAGAGCTGCCACCAGGCTCTCCAGTTTCTTGCCTTTGGCCCTGGCCTTGGCGGCGGCAATCAGGAGCTTCACTGCCAGATAGGCACCGTCATCTAGGTAGTAGTTCTCGGACAGCGCTCCGTGGCCGGAGGTCTCGATAGCCAGCGGGGACACAATGCCGCTGTCATTCAGGCGGACGCACTCGTCAATGACATTCTTGTAGCCGCGCATATAGCGGTGATGCTTGAGGCCCAGTTCCTCCTTGAGGAAGGTAGTGAGTTCGTCAGAGGTCACGGAGTCAGTGACGATGGTGCTGCCGGGATAATCCGGAGCCAGGATGGCAGCCATCATGGCAATGAGGGCATTGCGGCTGATTTCCTTGCCGTTCTTCAGCACAGCGCTCATGCGGTCAACATCCGTATCGAAAATCAGGCCCAGGTCTGCCTTGCTCTTCAGCACTGCTTCGCGGATGGCGGCCATGGCCTGCTTGTTCTCGGGGTTGGGGATATGGTTGGGGAAATGCCCGTCCGGCTCAAGGTAGATGCTGCCGCTGGTGTCTGCCCCCAGGCGGCCCAGGATCTGGCTGGCAAAGAAGCCGCCGGCGCCGTTGCCTGCATCCACCACCACGTGCATGCCCTTCAAGGGCTCATTCTCCCCGCCCAGAGCCTGGCGGATTTTCTTCCGCAGATGATGGCAGTAGCGCTCCATGAGGTCATATTTCTGGACTTTGGCCAGGTCGCCTGTGCTCACAGGCTGACGGGCAGCAGCAGAGAGGATGGCTTCGATGTCCTCATGCTCCACGCCGCCTTTCTTGGTGAAGAATTTCAGACCGTTGCGGTTGTAGGGCAAGTGGCTGGCGGTGATCATGATGGAGCCATCCATGCTGGTCTCGGGGAACACCGTAGCCATGAACATGGACGGGGTGGAAGCCATGCCGCAGTCTACAGTGACGCACCCGGCGGCAGTCAGGGCCTCCAGCACGGCCTTCTTGAGGGAGCCGGCAGAAATGCGGGAATCATGGCCCACTGCCACCCGCAGTTTCTTCTTATCCTTGCCGGTCTTCTCAGCTAAAAATTCCAAGAAGCCCCCGGCAATGACATTGGCCGCCTCTACGGAAAGAGTCACCGGCTCGTCAGGCACGCCCTCCACGGCCACACCGCGCACATCACTGCCGTTGGCAAGTTTCTTGAGTATTTTTTCGGATACTAGCATAGTAAAAGCCCCCTACCGTGTCTTTGCGAATTAGTTCAACTCAATACAGCTTACCTAATTCCACACAGAGGGGGCTTTATCCTGCGTCCTATCTCAAAATTTATTTATCGCTATTCTCCAAAGAATTCATTTTCTGCCGCAATGCAGAGCATATGGTACACCGGCAGGTGATATTCCTGAATCTTGAAGGTCTCATCCTCCGGCACGCAGATGGTGATATCCGCCATGCCTCCGGCCTTGATCTTGCCGCCGGACTTGCCGGTGAGGGCAATGGACTTCACGCCCTTGGCACGGGCCATATCCAGGGCATAGATCACATTGGTGGAGTTGCCGGAGGTGGAGATGGCCAGGAGCACATCCCCCTCATCCCCCATGCCCAGCAGCTGCTGGGCGAAGGAAAGGTCAGGAGCCTGGTCATTGGCAAAAGCGGTGTTCAGGGCCACCTGATTCACCATGGAAAGGGCAGGGAGCGCCCCCTGCAGATTCTCCATGAAATAGTCTGCCGAATCCGGGCAGACCTGACGGAAGCGCTCCTCCATCTTCTTATCCAGCTTGCGGGGCAAGAGGAAGCCCTTCATGAGCTCGCCTACGATATGCTCTGCATCGGAGGCGCTGCCGCCATTGCCGCAGGCAATGAGCTTGTGGCCTGCGCGATAGCTCTCGCAGATAGCTTCCACAGCTGCCACCAGCTCCTCCCTGCAGACAGCCAGGGCAGGATAGCGTCCGATCAAATCGTCAACTGCTTTAAGTGTGCTTGCTTTCACAGACATTAAGCCTTCTCCTTATCTGTTCCTGTAGCGGTCCGCCATTGACTTGGCCTCGTATTCACCGCTGCTGATCCTGCTGATGTCCTGATAGACAGGGCGATCCTGATTGTCACGGGGCGTCACATCCACAGGCTCTGAGGGGCGGGACTGCCAGCTGCCATTCCCTGCATAAGAGGAGCCGCTGTTGCCCCGGAACTTGTTCCAGGCCCAGCGAAGCAGCATGAACACTGCGCCGAACATGACGATGTTGGCCAGGAGGCCCAGCACATCGCCAAAGAAGCCGCCCATGCCAAAGAGATTGGCCAGCATGGAACCCAGGAACATGCCCCCTGCCAAAAGGCCCACATTCCTCATGATGGAGCCGAAGCGGGAAGAACTCTGCTGGGCGGCTGCACCTGCCGCAGCCGTGTTATTCTTGGCCGCCGCCCCCGTGCCCGGTGCCTCCTTCTCAAGGCTCTTGGCATCCTTGGACGGCTTGTAGTCCTTGCCGTTGCCGGACACAGACTTGGAATCAGAAGCCTTCGTGCTGGGAGCCGCATTGGACTTGGGCGCAGCCTTGGGTGCCGGCTTCGGCGCGGAGAACTTGGCCCCGCCCTTGGCTGCAGAAGCCACGGAATAAGCAGCCGCACCATCAAGGGAAACGCTCACAGGAGCTGCAACAGCCAAGAAAGAGCCAACCATCAAAGAAGCAAGGATTTTTTTTGCATTAACCATATGAAATTCTCCTTAAAAATCAACCTTCATAAGATTTGATATCGTCCTCAAAGGCGTAAATCTCGCCCACGGTATCAAGCTCGCCTGCCAGATACCTGTCGATATCGTCCACATCTATATAGAGCTTGCATTCGATATCCAGATAGCCCTGTTCCTTGCCTCCGGACAAGTCGCGGATAGCCATCAGCTTTTCACGCAGCTTCAGCAGCTCCGTGCGGGTGGCGTGGATATCCAGCTTGATCTGGGGCACACCATATTCCTTGAGCACCTCATCCATAGTCATGCGCTGGGACATATTATTCATCCTTTCATTTGACTTTTTGATGTTTTAGATTCTAGCAAAGCAAGTTGTAAAATATCTGGAAGCCTACCCGCGCCCCTTGGCAGCAGCCAAGCGGTCCAGTATGCTCTGCAGTTCCCGCCTCTGCCGCAGATGGCTCTCATAGTCCAAATCATTGGAATCCACCTGCATGCGCTTCGTCAGCTCATCAATCCGCGCCTGCAGGCGTCCCCTGATTTTTTCATCCATCGTCAGAATCAATCCCTTCCCAAAACAAATACAAGATATATTTTAACGCTTTTGTCCAAGCCTTGTCTACAGACAAAATCATCTTATCCGCATACTTTCTTCCCCCTCACGCAGATAAATAGGCCCCAAGGTCAGCTGCCCATTCTCGATGGAGAAAGCATCCGTGGTCACATCCCCGGTAGCCATGTTGATGACCACGTCGCGGAAAGTGATTTTCTTTTCCTTGCCGTTGCCCACCTGCTCGAATTGGCCGGAAAAGCCGTTGAAGGGCATCAGATGATAGCTGCCGGGACCGGACTTGAAGTAGCCCCTGAGCAGCTTGGTCTTTCGCAGGCCATTCTCCTCCATCTGCAGGTTCAGATTCACCCGGCACTTGAGGGCAGAATTGCGTACGGCCTTGCCGCCCTTGATATTCTCCCCATCCATGATCAGTCCCCAGGCCTTTTCTTCAATGTCGAAATAACCTTTCGCTTCCACCTTGCCGCCAAAGATGTCCGCCTCCACATCGTGAGCAGTGAAGCGACCCTCTTCATAGTGGCAGTACCCCTGCACCCCGGTGAATTTCAAGGCAGGGAAATTCAGTTCATCAAAATGTATCTTGCCATCAAAGATGGGCTTGGGCAGCTCCCCCGTCAAACTTCCCTCCACCGTGGCCACATCCTTGAGTTTCATGCCCACATCCAAGGACTCGGGATTGCAGTCTGCCAGCTTGATGAACAAGTCATAGGTGGGGATTTCCGGGGCAAAGTCCAGCTGCCCCGTAAGGTAAAAGGCGCCTGCCTCCACCGTGCCGGAAAACTGGCCGCCGGTGAGGCTCAGATGAGTCACGCCCTTGGTATTGATCTTGCTCACCAGGTCAGCATGGCCGATGACAAAGTGGCGGCGGGGGGATTTCTTCGTGTTGCCCGGGGCCTCTGCCTCGATAGTGCCGCCCCTGAACTCCACCTGGCACTTGAAGGTGCGCTCGCCCTTGAGTCCCACCATGGAAAGGCCCGGTTCCTTTTTCTTTTTCTTCTCCTCCTTCGGCTCACTCGGAGGACGGAAGCCTGTGAGTTCCATATTTTCATTGAAAATCAAATGCAGGTAAGCTCCCTCCATGCGCACATAGGTGACACTGCGGCTGCCCACACGGCGCAGAAGCACATCCCAGGGCTTGATGTGGAACTCTCCCTCGGGAATCTCTGCCAAGAGCACGCCCTCAGGATTTCTCCAAACCAGATCTTCAAAGGTCACGCACCCCAGCGGCGTGGCAGAAATCCTCCCCACCGTCACTGTGCCGGGAAAAAGCTGGCGATGCTCCGCCACAAAGTTGAAGATGCCGGCGGCACGGTAGCTGAGAAAGACCAGAAGGCCGTATGCTATCACAGGCACAGCCAGAAAGAGAACCAATCCCACCTTCAGCCAGCGCTTGTGCTCATGTATGAATTTGTTTATAATAGACACACTCACACCTCCCTTCCTTCTTAATTCAATAAAAGATCCCTGAATCCTTTAGGGCTTTTATGATACGCCCCCAGCTGCAGAGCCGGGGGACATTTTCTTCCTCGATATGTCGCGCTTCAGAAAGGACGATGCAGATTGACCTGCACAGCTGAAAAACCTAATGTGATAATCCTCGCTACCGGCGGCACCATTGCCGGCAGCGCAGCGGATGACACCGCCACCACCGGCTACCAGGCAGGTGCCCTGGGGGTGGGCGTACTCATCAATGCCGTGCCCGAAATCAAGAACTATGCCAGTGTCAGAGGCGAGCAGATTGCCTCTCTGGACAGCAAGGACATGAGCGATGATGTATGGCTGAAGCTCTCCAAGAAAGTCAATGAGCTTCTCTCCCAAAGCGATGTGGACGGCATCGTCATCACCCACGGCACCGACACCCTGGAAGAGACCGCTTATTTCCTGAACCTCACTGTCCAGAGCAAGAAGCCTGTAGTCATCACCGGCGCCATGCGCCCCGCTACCGCCATCAGCGCTGACGGCCCCATGAACCTCCTGAACGCCGTGCGCCTGGCTGCCAGCCCCCTAGCCTTTGACCGCGGCGTGCTGGTCTGCCTCAACGACCAGATTGACAGCGCCCGCCATGTCACCAAGACCCACACCACTTCCCTGGACACCTTCAAGTCTCCCCTGGGGCCCCTGGGCTTCATGAACGACGGGAAGCCCACTTTCTACAATCGAGTTGACCGCCGCCATGCAGGGGAGACAGAATTTGAGATAGGTGCTCTCACAGATCTTCCCTATGTGAAGATTATCTACGGCCATGCAGGCGACGATGCCCTCTTCGTAGATGCAGCCATCCAGGCAGGCGTGCGCGGCCTCGTCTACGCAGGCACCGGCAACGGCAGCATCCACCAGGAGGCCGAGGCAGCCCTTGCCCGCGCCGCCCGGGCAGGCATCATCGTAGTCCGCAGCACCCGCACAGGCAGCGGCACGGTCATTCCCGCCGAGCAGTCCTACAGCGAGGCAGGCTTCCTGGAGGGCGATTCCCTCCCTCCCCAGAAATGCCGCATCCTGCTGCAGCTGGCCCTCACCAGGACCACCGACCGCCGGCAGATCCAGCAGATGTTCTATGAATACTAAAGAATTACCCGCAAGGTACAAACCTTGCGGGTAATTTTATATAATCCCGTTTTTCAGCAAATACTCTGCCAGCCCGTCCTCCTCATTGCTGAGGGTCACCTCCGTGGCCAGCTTCTTGATGTCCTCCGGGGCGTTGCCCATGGCCACGCTCCTGCCGCACAGCTCCAGCATCTCCACATCATTGTAATTGTCTCCAAAGGCCAGGGAATCCTCTGCCGCAAGCTCGAAATGCTCCAGCATCACCTTGATGCCCGTGGCCTTGGAAACGCTCTTATCCATGATTTCCAGCAAATGGGCAGCGGAGCGCACCACATGGAGATTTGGGAACCTCTCTGAGAGTTCCCGTTCCATCTGCGCATTGGTCTCCGGCTCTGCCATCACCAGGATTTTATTGGGCATGACATCAGCCAGCAGGATTTCCTCGAAATCCCTCACCTCGGCCTGTGCTCCGGTAATTTCCATCTCCCTCTGCACCTGGTCATCAATGCCCTCTACATACCAATGCCGCCCAGCATAGTAGTTCAGAGTCACCTGGGGGAAGTCCCGCTGGATGACCCCCAGCACCATGCCCGTGTCCGTGCCCTCCATGCGCTTGTCGCAGAGCACCTCCTCCCTCTCCGTCAGCACCAGTGCACCGCTGTAGCTGATGATGGGAATCTTGATGCCGATTTCCTCCGTGATAGGATAGATGGCCTCCGGCATCCGGGCCGACACCAGCACAAAGGGCATTTTCTCCGCCAAAGCCCTGGCCGCCTTCCCCGTCTTTGGATTCACCTGACTGTCACCATTCAAAAAAGTGCCATCTATATCCGAAAAGACAATCTTGATATCTCCCAACGCACACGCCCCCTGACTGTGGTTTTCAAACAATTCCTACTATATTGTAGCAATTATCACTGACAAATGTCAATCATCCTGGCTCTTTTCCGCCAAAAACCCGGCTGCCAATCCGCGCTTCCCTTCTCACCTCATCTGTGTCATAATGTTGGCAGACTAAAACAAAGGAAGTAACGCTATGACCAGTAATTTTTTCATTGCCGTGAGTGCCGTGGTGCCAATGTTCATCCTCATTGGCATTGGTGCCATGGTGAAGCAGTTGAAACTCTTGACCGAGGAGGAACTCAATCATGTGAACCGCATGGTGTTCAAGGTTTTTTTCTGCATCATGATGTTTTACAACCTATACATGGCAGACTACGCCGCTGCCTTCAGGCCGAAGCTCATTGTCTTCGGCTGCCTGGGAGTGCTCTTTCTCTTTCTGTTGGGCATGGGCGCCGCCTACGCCTTCGAGAAGAAAGTGCCTATCCGCCGGGGAGCCATAGCCCAGGCCATTTTCCGCAGCAACTTCGTCCTCTATGGCATCCCCCTGGTGGGCAACATCTTCGGCAGCGAGGGACTGGCCGTGCCCACCATGATGATTGCCTTCATCGTGCCTATGTACAATGTGCTGGCCGTGGTGGCGCTGGAGACTTGCCGGGGAGGCAAGCTGGACCTCTGGCCCACCTGCAAGGGCATCTTGAAAAATCCCATGATCCTGGGTGCCATCGCCGCAGGGATTGCGCGGCTCATAGGCCTGCACCTGCCCGCCCCCGTCTTGAAGCCTCTGGGGGAGGTAGCCGCCGCCACCACCCCCGTGGCCCTCATCATCCTGGGAGCCAGCTTCCGCCTTGGCACCACCAGCCATCACCGCTGGGAGCTGATCTTCTGCTCTGCCACCCGCTTGGTTCTAGCCCCCGCCCTCCTGCTGACCCTGGCCGCATGGCTGGGCTTTACGGGGGTGGACTTCGTGACCCTCATCGCCATCTTCGCCACTCCCTGCGCCGTGGCCTCCTTCGCCATGGCCCAGCAGATGGGCAGCGATGCGGAGCTGGCAGGCAACTGCGTCATCTTCACCACGGGTCTGTCCTGCTTCACTATCTTCGGCTGGATACTGGTGACCAAGACCCTGGGGCTGTTCTAAGGAGGCAATCTCCAAAATTTCTTCAGACATATTTTCAAAAAGGCATAACACTTTGCCTGCTCCGGGGATATAAAGGACAAAGAACATAATCTGAAAGGAGAGGAAAAAAATGTCAGATGTAAATGCTATGAGCATGAATGAACTGGATGCCGTTGCCGGCGGCGGCATGATCGAAACCTACAAGGACAGCCTTGAGCTTTTCGAACGGGGTCTCTTGGATGATCACATGAACCCTGCCCGCTTAGCCGCAGGTTGGAAAAATCTGAGCGCCAAAATAGATGCTGCTTGGGCTAAAGCCGGTATCGAAGTCATCACCAAGCCTTTGGGCGGCAATGTGTACAAAAAGGACGGCAAGGTCATCCCCCGTGAAGCTGCCCTCCAGCACCTGAGCATGAATTTCAAGCGTGTCAGAGAGTGATTGAAAACTGAAAATAAAAAACGACCATGCAGAACTGCTCCCTCATGGTCGTTTTTTATTTCAATTTCAAGCTGTCAATTATTCGTTTTTCTGCTCCACCGTAGCCAGAGCCACCACCTGGTCTTCTTCCCCGGTGGACATGAGCTTCACGCCCTGTGAACTGCGCCCATACACAGAGATATCCGCCACGTTCATGCGGATGACGATGCCCCCTGCGGTGATCAGCATCAGCTCCTGATCCTCATTGACCACCTTGATGCCTACCACGGGGCCGGTCTTTTCCGTGACCTTCAGGTTGATGATGCCCTTGCCGCCGCGGCTCTGGGTGCGGTATTCCTCCACAGAGGTGCGCTTGCCGAAGCCTTCCTCGGTGACGGTGAGGACTTCTGCATTGCGGCGCAGGAGATCCATGCCTACCACTTCATCCCCCTCCCGGAGGCTGATGCCCTTCACGCCACGGGCGCTGCGGCCCATAGCTCTCACATCTTCCTCGGAGAAGGCAATGGCCATGCCGGACTTGGTGCCCAGCATGAGGCTGCTTTCACCATCCGTGGGCTTCACGCCTATGAGCACATCATCGTCGTCCAAAGAGAGGGCGATGAGGCCCACCTTGCGGATATTGGCGAACTCGGACACGGCGGTTTTCTTCACAATGCCCTTGCGGGTAGCCATGAAGAGGAACTGGTCATCGCCTACCCCCTTCACCTGGATGATGGCCTGGATCTTCTCCTCACTTTCCAGCTGCAGGAGGTTGATGAGAGCCGTGCCCTTGGCCTGACGGCTGGACTCGGGAATCTCATAAGCCTTCAGCTGGAACACCCGGCCACGGCTGGTGAAGAAGAGGATGGTGTGGTGGGTGGTGGTGATGAGGATATCCTCCACAAAATCCGCTTCCTTGGTGGCCATGCCCTTGATGCCCACGCCGCCACGCTTCTGGTTCTTGTAAGTAGCCAAGGGCATGCGCTTGATATAGTCATTGTGGGAAAGGGTGATGACCACATCTTCCTCGGCAATCAGGTCTTCCACATCAATCTCGGAGGTGTCCACCGTGAGCTTGGTGCGGCGCTCGTCGCCGTACTTTTCCTTCACGGCCCGCAGCTCGTCCTTGATGATGGCAAGGACCTTCTGCTCGTCTGCCAGGATAGCCTTGTACTCCTCGATGGCCTTCAAGGTATCCTTGTACTCCTCTTCAATCTTCTCCCGTTCCAGGCCGGTGAGGCGCTGAAGGCGCAGGTCAAGGATAGCCTGAGCCTGCTTGTCGGAAAGCTTGAAGCCCGTCATGAGGGCTTCCTTGGCGATCTCTGCCGTGCGGCTCTCGCGGATGGTGGTGATCACCGCATCAAGGTTGTCAAGAGCGATGGTCAAGCCTTCCAAGATATGAGCGCGAGCCTCGGCCTTGGCCAGTTCGTAGCGGGTACGCCTGGTGATGACATCTTCCTGGTGCTTGATGTAGTAGTGGAGCACTTCCTTCAGGTTCAGCACCTGGGGCTTGCCATCCACCAACGCCAGCATGATGACGCCGAAGCTGTCCTGCAGCTGGGTGTGCTTGTAAAGCTGGTTCAGCACCACATTGGCATTGGCATCCTTGCGCAGGTCGATGACAATGCGCATGCCGCTCCTGATAGGGCAGCTCTGTCACAATGATGCGGGGCTTGCCATTGGACTGAGTCTCGATATGAGCCTTGGCCCGCATCTTGATGATGCCGCGCCCCGTCATATAGGCAGAACGGATGCCCTCATGGCCCAGCACCAGGCCCCCTGTGGGGAAGTCCGGCCCCTTGATGACCCCCATGAGCTCTTCTATCTCGGCCTCAGGGTTATCAATGAGCATCAAGGTACCATCAATGACCTCGCTGAGGTTATGGGGCGGGATGTTCGTAGCCATGCCTACGGCGATGCCTGCGGTGCCATTCACCAGGAGCTGCGGGAACTTGGCCGGCAGCACAGCGGGCTCCTTCAGGGACTCGTCGTAGTTGGGCACGAAGTCCACGGTATCCTTGTCGATGTCCTGCAGCATGACCTCGGAAATCTTGGACATGCGCACCTCGGTGTAACGCATGGCAGCCGCAGGGTCGCCGTCCACGGAGCCAAAGTTGCCGTGGCCGTCTGCCAGCATATAGCGCATGGAGAAGTCCTGCGCCATGCGCACGATGGCATCGTAAACAGAGCTATCACCATGAGGGTGATATTTACCCAGAACTTCACCGACGATACGCGCCGATTTCTTGTAGGGCTTGGTAGATCCCATACCCGCCTCCTGCATAGCGTACAGGATACGGCGATGCACAGGCTTCAATCCGTCCCTGACATCCGGCAGGGCGCGGGCCACGATAACGCTCATGGCGTAGTCGATATACGCCGTCTTCATCTGGTGCCCCAGATCTACCGGCACAATCTTGCCTTGACCAAAATCCACGTTCTCACCTCAAAATCTATGTTTGGAAAATAACTGACCTTTCTAAAGGTAGAAAAAACCTATCATTTCATTATAACCCATTTATGTATATTTCGCTATAGGCGGAATATGCCAAGTTTCCATAACTGCACATAACTCTCCAAAAAGGATTTCCTTCACCTTATATTAAGGATTTCCTTCACCTTATATTGGATACTATAAGATACCATAAACCCCTGCTAAAAACAACAACAGCAATATCCCTAAGCAACGAAACCTTGCTTGGCGTAATAGTATGTTTACTTTCTGGCTAATTCAGATTATGCTATTAGCAAGAAAGTAAATTTGCAATCTAGCCAGCAGCAAATTTGAAAGGAACCACTAATGGAATACAGAATCGTCGCGGGAGCAGAACAAATAAGCAGCACAGATGTCCTCCGCCTTCTCAAAATGACATATTGGGCAGACAACCGCCCCCTTGCGCAGATTGAAAAGTCCATGCAAAATTCGGCCTGCTATGGCCTGCGCCTTGATGGGGAGGGCAAGCTTGTCGGTTTCGCCAGGGTCATCAGCGACTATGCAACCACTTATTACCTTTGCGATGTAATCATTGATACGGCCTATCGGCACATGGGGCTGGGCACGGCTCTGGTGTCCCACATCGTATCATTGCCGGAATACGCGGGGCTGCGCGGGGTGTTGATAACGCGGGATGCACATAACCTTTATAGGAAATTTGGATTTGAAGTATTGAATGACCGGGCTATGGTGAAACCAAATGTGGTATAATGGCATTAGATTATAGGGACTCAGCATCATCTGGGGGAGGGCATGGAAATGGAAGCATTGCTTGATTATCAAAAGTCAGAACTGATAGACGGAGTGGTCTACAATATGAGTCCAGCTAGTATAAAGCATATACGCATACAGAGAAGACTTTCCATCATCATTGGCAACTTTTTGCGCGGCAAAAGATGCGAAGTATTCTCGGAAGCAGAGGTAAGACTTGATGAAAACAACAAATTCATCCCCGACCTCTGCATTATCTGCACCCCCTCCCAGGTAAAAACCAGCTACATAGAGGGTGCCCCGGATTTTGTGGTGGAGATTCTCTCCCCCAGCACCCGCAAAAAAGATTTGACGGCTAAGAAATCCGCCTACGAAAAATTTGGCGTGAAAGAATACTGGATCATCGACCCCAAGGGCGAATCCATTGACGCTTACCTCCTCAAAGACGGAAAGTTCGAGCTGGACTCCACCTGCCACAACATCCCAGAGGAAGAGTTGGCTGAGATGCATGAGGAAGACCGGGAAAAGATTCAGCTGGCCTTGAAAATCAGCCTTTATGATGAGCTGACCATAACCGCCAAGGAAGTGTTTGAAGACTAAAAGAGCCTGCCGCCCTCGATGGACGGCAGGCTTTCTTTATGCCTGTCAGCTATTCCTTCCCACAATCTCGCTATAGACGAACCCTTCTCTGACCCCGGAGTCGCTGTAGGTGATCTCCCTGCACTGGAATCTTCTGGCCATTACATCGGCGATGATCAGCCCCGGTATGACGGTCTTCAGTCTTTCCGGCACCGCCTTCATGAGCATGATGGCCATTTCCTGGGTGACACCGTGATCACGGAGGAAGGTACTGATGAGAGTCGACAGCCGCCTGGCCTCCATGCGGTTATTTACCGCTGGCTGGTTGAAAAGCTCATTGTAAAGAGCCAGTCCACCTTTGAAGGTGCCACCTATGCCTATGAGCGCCGATTCTCGCACGTCTGCAAAGGCTGTCGCCGCACCGACGGTGGCCTCTGCCTCACGGTACATCTCCAGGCACTCGGTAATGTCCGGCAGGATGCCGTTCACATACTTGGAGTGAAAAAGCAGGGAGCCTATGGGCAGGCTTACCTTATTGCAGATTTCCTTTGACTTGTAAGACACAATCTCCGTGCTGCCGCCACCAATGTCCACCAGCAGGCCATCTTCGGCGGGAATGCCGTGGAGCGCTCCCACGAAATCAAAGGTAGCCTCCTCGTCTCCACTGATGATCCGAATGGGCAGCCCCACAGCGTGCTCGATGATGCCTACGGCAGTTTCGCTGTTCTTGCAGTTCCGCAGGGCCGCCGTGGTGAAGGCATAGACTTCAGTGATGTTGAAGCTGTAGAGAAATCCCTTGAACTCCTGCAACACTTCTACTGCCTTGGCTATCCCCTCAGGGGACATGACCCCGTCATGGACATAAGCCGCCAGTCCCACCCTGTGCTTCTGCTTCATCAGGAATTCAACCCGATCCCCCTCAATGAGGTAGATAGCCATGCGGATAGTGTTGGAGCCTATGTCAATGATACCGTAAAGCATGGCTTACCTCTTGAGGCCCGTAGCGGTGAGAGGCACCACCACGCGGTAGTTGTCCGGCTTGCCGGCCTGGAAGAAGCGCTCGGCTGCGGCCAGAGCGCAGGCTGCGGAAAGCTCCACATAGATGCCCGCCTTGCCCAGGCGCTTCTGGGCTTCGATGATCTCCTCGTCCTTCACGGTCATCATGTCGCCATGGCAGTTCTTGAGCGCCTTCAGGATGGCAAGTCCCCGCTTGGGACGCTCGATGCGGATGGCGCGGGCGATGGAGGCAGTCTTGGGCTGCGGCTCCAAGCCGTGGAAAGCCTCATAGAGGGGCGCGCACTTCTCGCTCTGGACACCCACAATCTGGGGCAGGCGGCCCAATTCAAGGAAGCCATAATAAAGCCCCATCAAGAGGGAGCCGTTGCCCACGGGCACAAAGATATAGTCAGGCACATGCTCACCCAGCTGCTTGTAGATTTCCTTGGCCATGGACTTCACGCCCTCCACGAAGAGGGGGTTGTACACATGGGAAGCATAGTAAGCATCCCCCAGATTTTCCTTCACCACGGAGCAGGCCCGCATACGGCCATTCTCCACCTTCTTGATGGAAGCCCCATAGGACTCGATCTGGTGCAGGATTTCCTGTGAAGTATCATCCGGCACGTAGACCTCGCACTCCATGCCCGCAGCTGCCGCATAAGCGGCAATGGCAGCGCCTGCGTTGCCCGCAGAGTCCAGGGCAATCTTCTCGATGCCCACATGCTTGATCTCATTGATGAGACGGCGGGCGCCGCGATCCTTGAAGGAACCCGTGGGCTGAGTGCCCTCCAGCTTCAAGAGGAAATCCAGCTTGCCGGACTTGAAGTGTACCAGCGGAGTCACCACCTCGCCCAAGGAGATCTCATCCGCATACTCCTCCCCCGGATCCCTGTGCAGCTTGAACATGCCGCCACATTCGCACTGATAGGAATGGCTGTTGATAGGATATTTCTTCTTGCACTTTTCGCAGTAAAAATACATCTAAAAGCACCTCCCGCGCCGACAGGCCACATCAATCCCCTTGCCCGCCGACTAGATATAGAGACAACTATCACAGAGTTATGTACCATGCTGTATATTTCGCCACTAATCCTGCTTTTCCTGCTTGAAGTTTTGATTCGTGATAGAAAATACGTAGGTTGTTTTTCTGCATATAATATGCTATTTTATATGCAGAAAGGCGGTACCTATATGCATATCTTTGACTACACCTTCCTGGACAAGGGACTGTTGCCTGCCTCGCTGACCAATATCACTGCCAACATCTACGGCCTGCGCTCTGCCTCAGGTCTGCGGCGCAGTGCCCACCGGCAGATTTTCACCGAGCTGGAGAAGGTCGCTCGTATCCAGTCTGTCAAAAGTTCCAATGCCATCGAAGGCATCATCACCAGCGATGAGCGCCTCGCTGCCATCGTGAACGGCAGCAGTGCTCCCCTCAACCATGATGAAGCTGAGATTGCAGGCTACAGGGATGCCCTGAGTTCCATCCATACCAATTTCCAGAATTTGGATTTCTGCGAAAAAGACATCCTCTCCCTCCATGCCCAGCTCCTCACCCCCGGCGGCAGCGAGGATGCCGGGCAGTACAAGGGAAACGACAACCTCATATTGGAAATCGATGACCGCGGGCAGCGGCGGGTACGCTTCCGCCCGGTACCTGCCAAGGAAACCCAGGGAGCCATGCAGCAGCTCACTTTAGCTTACATAGAGGCCAGGAGCAATGCCAATATCAACCAGCTCCTGCTCATTCCCTGCGTCATCCTCGATTTTCTCTGCATACATCCCTTCCGGGACGGCAATGGCCGCATGTCCCGTCTGCTCTCCTTGCTGCTGCTATACAAAAATGATTTCCAGGCAGGCAAGTACATTTCCTTCGAGGAGCAGATAAACAATTATAAGCAGCTTTACTATGCTTCCCTGCAGGAATCCAGTCAGGGCTGGCATGAAAACCGCTCCGACTACATGCCTTTCATAAAGAATTTCCTGTCCATGCTCTATATGTGCTACAAAGAGCTGGACAAGCGCTTCGCCGTCCTGCAGGGCAGGAAAATCACCAAAAAAGCCCGCATCGAAGCCACCATGGAAAATTCCCTCCCCCCCCTCTCCAAGCGTGACCTCTGCAATCTCCTCCCCGATGTCAGCCTCACCACCGTGGAGGCCGTGCTGGGCAGGATGCTGAAAGAGGGAAGGATACGGCGCATAGGACAGGGACGGGCCACAAGGTATATACGGGCGTAAAGATGAAGTCTTGGAATTGTCTTTTACAAATAGCAGGAGGAAAGGAGCTGCTCTACCTAGAATAGATAGAGCATGTTTTGGGGGTAAAATGTCCTGTAGAGTCTGCAATCAACTCTCTACATCATAAGACGAGATTGTGGATATCTTGTGATTCGTATAAAACATAATTGAAGGGGGCATTAACAGTGCAACAGGAATATATTGAATTTCCTGCAGCAGGAGAAGTACATCCCATTCCTGGAGCAAATACCAGGCATCCATATCAACATCAGCTTGAGGCAATAAAAGCTCTCGACTGTATGGATAGTGAAAAAAATAATTATAGTACCTTGTTAGTTTTGCCTACTGGTGGAGGCAAAACCTATACAGCGTCTACGTGGCTTATGCGTCATGCACTCGATAAGGAGAAGAAAATTCTTTGGCTTGCCCATCGCCAAACCTTGCTGGATCAAGCTGCAGAATCTTTTCAGAAATTCGCTTTTTCTACAGAAATCCCCCATATTTCTTCATTCCGATATCGCATAGTATCAGGTTCATCCAATCATGACAAGACTATCAATATACAGCCAAGTGATAACTTGCTTATTATAAGTAAGGACAGCATAGGAAGAAAGTCTAATTTAGATCGTCTCGATTCCTGGCTGGCAAATGAAAATGAAATTTTTCTTGTAATTGATGAGGCTCACCATTCTACGGCAAAAACTTATCGACGCGTGATTGATTATGTCAAAAATAAAGTACTGAATGTTAAACTTATCGGTCTTACGGCTACGCCTTTTAGGACTGCTGAGAATGAACAAGGACTATTAGCACTGATTTATAAAGATGGTATTGTAGATGGTAAGTTACGTGAGAATGACATAGGCATAGTCTATAAGATAGACTTGAAAGAGCTTATCAATAGGCAAATTCTATCTCATCCTCATTTTGAAACCTATTATACAGATGAAGAATATGGTGTAGGTATTGGCATTTCTGCCCTGGAAAGTATCCAACATCTTGATACATTGCCTCCAGACATTGCCCAAGAAATAGCAGAAAGCGGGCCACGCAATAAACTTATTGTTGATACATATTTGAAGAAAGCCTCCGAATATGGGCAAACAATTGTATTTGCTGTGAGCATCGTTCATGCCATTGCTTTATCAAAGCTTTTTAACAAAGCAGGAGTCAAAGCCGAGTACATTGTTTCCACCATAAAAGATGGTATAACCGGGGCCACTATTGGTCAAAAAGATATCAATGAGCGTATAGAGCGTTACAAAACTGGCAAAGTGCAGGTACTCATAAATGTCAACATTTTAACCGAAGGCATTGACCTTCCTATGACAAAGACTGTTTTCCTAGCGAGGCCAACGGTTTCTACTATTTTGATGACGCAAATGATAGGACGAGCCCTGCGTGGCACAAAGGCTGGCGGAACGTCTATGGCCTACATTGTATCATTTGTAGACAAATGGAACGACCATATTGCGTGGGTAAGTCCCGATACTATTTTTGTAGGTGATGGAAATACTTTTGTAGATAACGATACAGAATACCAAAAGCGTGATATACGCTTGATAGCAATATCCAAGCTCGAGGAATTTGCCGATATACTAAATGATGCCATAGACACTACTGCCTTGGAAGCAGTGCCATTTTCTGAGCGTATCCCTGTTGGCATGTATGCGTTTCAATATCAGACAGAGGAAGGCGTAGATTTCTCCTGTCAGGTTATGGTATACAACAGCACTCGAGAAGCCTATGATAAAATGATGAAATCATTGCCTGCACTCTTTTCAGATATAAATGTTGACGAAGAATTCTTATCGGAAGCTACGTTGACAAAACTGGAAATGGCTTGTCGTAGTTGTTTCTTCAGCAGTGATATGGTACCACCTTATGACCACAATGATATACGACATATCATAAGCTATTATGCTCAGAAGGAATCCGAACCCAACTTTTATACATTTGACCAGATAGACAGGAGTAAATTAGACGTTCAAGCCATAGCCAATACCATCTGGGATGAGGATATGGGACAGAAAAGGAAGAAAGAATATCTCGATGAATTGTGGGACGGAAGTGATGATAACCTTCTGCAATTATTCTTTGGCAAGAAGATTTACTTCTTAAAAATGGTCGATATAGAGCTGCTAAAAATTTCCGATCCTCAAATTTATGGTTATAGAGCAAATGTTGTTAAAGATAAATACCCTATTGAGAAATTCTCCTTAACTAAAATTAGAGAGATAAATCCGAAATTAGAAAGCGAACTACGTGAAGGAACATTTAAGAAAGCCAATGTCAGTGACGGATATGTATGCGCGCGCTGTGGCAAAACATTTAAAGACCGCAAGTTCCTACAAGTTGACCACATCATCCCCATGAACCAAGGAGGCTTATCTGTGCTGGATAATTTGCAGATTCTTTGCCGTAAATGCAATGCTGTAAAAAGTGATAAGATAGAAGGGACAACTTGATGAACGAACTTCTATACACCGCTTTAGATGTAGCGTGTATTGTAGATAATTTAGGACTCTCTATCAAACAGACCATTCATTTAGCCAAGCGTATGCACGATGAGGACAAAAATTATTTGGCCGCTGAATATCGCGGATCTTATCGGAAGTGGCTGTTGGATATTCTGTATTGGTCGGAATATATGCTGGATAAAATTACCCTAGATGCTGAATTCCCATCGGTGCGGATAATCTCTGATGGAAAAGTAGATATAGATTCAATGATGCGGGACGATTTTGACATTGACCTGCTATTTAAAAAAGTCCGTATACAGATTATTTACCTTGGCAAAAAAGATTATGTTCGCATGAAGTTAAGAACGCTTATGTCAGAATATGGTTATAAACGCAGATCAAAAGAATTCGTAAGCTTCATCAAGACCCGTCTACACTTTTATCATATCCAGACCACGTTGCGAGGAAATGAAATATGTGATATCGAAACCATGAGGAATATAGATAATATGATAACATTTCGCATAAGATAAAAAATCAACTTTCAAATAAAATGGACATATAAATCGGCCATAGGCATATGTCCTGCACTTTGGGCAGAATAATTCTGACATAGCTAAATATCAAATTGCATGTACTGACAAGGACGTAAAAAGAGAACTCCTGCCCCCCCAAAAAAAAGGGGGACGGGAGCTCTCTTTCATTATTCTTAGTGATGGAAAAGCCTGATATGGGTCATGGCCATGGCGATATTGTACTTGTCACAGGTTTCGATGACATTATCATCGCGGATGGAGCCGCCGGCCTGGGCTATGTATTCCACGCCACTCTTGTGGGCGCGCTCCACGTTGTCGCCGAAGGGGAAGAAAGCATCAGAGCCGAGGGATACGCCCTTCAGAGTCTTCAGCCAGGCTGCCTTTTCTTCTCTGGTGAAGACAGGCGGCTTCTCGGTGAAGATGTTCTTCCAAGCCTCGGTTTCCAAAAGATCCTGCCACTCTTCCCCCACATAGACATCAATGGCATTGTCCCTGTCCGGGCGGCGCACATCCTCGCGGAAGGGGAGATCCTGCACCTGGGGGGCCTGGCGCAGATACCAGATATCAGCTTTGCTCCCTGCCAGGCGGGTGCAATGGACGCGGGACTGCTGGCCTGCGCCGATGCCGATGGCCTGTCCGTCTTTTGCGTAGCAGACGGAGTTGGACTGGGTGTACTTCAAGGTGATGAGGGCAATGAGAAGGTCACGCTCGGCTCCCTCGGGGATTTCTTTGTTTTTGGTGGGACGCTCGGAAAGGCATTCGGTGGTGAGCTTCACTTCGTTGCGCTGCTGCTCGAAGGTCACGCCAAAGACCTGCTTGCGCTCTATGGCCTCGGGCTGATAGTCCACGTCCATCTGCAGCACCAGATAGGTGCCCTTGCGCTTGGATTTCAAAATTTCCAGGGCCTCATCAGAATAGGACGGAGCGATGATGCCATCGGAAACCTCACGCTTCAAAAAAGAAGCGGTCTGGGCATCGCATTCGTCAGACAGGGCCACGAAGTCGCCATAGGAAGACATGCGGTCAGCGCCCCGAGCGCGGATATAGGCAGTAGCCACAGGACTCAGCTCCACGCCCTCCACGAAGTAAGCCTTCTGCAGGCTCTCGGACAGGGGCACAGCCACGGCAGCCCCCGCCGGGCTCACGTGCTTGAAAGAAGCGGCGGCAGGCAGGCCCGTAGCTTCACGTAGCTCCCGCACCAGCTGCCAGCTGTTCAAAGCGTCCAGCAGGTTGATGTAGCCGGGGCGGCCATTTAAGACCTTGAAGGGCAGCTCCCCTGTCTCCATAAAGACTCTGGCAGGTTTCTGATTGGGGTTGCAGCCATACTTGAGTTCCATTTCCTGTGCCATGATACGCTCCTTTTTTGCATAAAAAAATACCGACACTGCTCCAGGCTGTTGCCCAGACGGTCGGCTGATCTTCACTGTGCTCCCCTGGGGTATTCCCCTACCGTCAGTCACACAGCTGATAATAAAAATCTATCATGGGCACCGCCCTCTGTCAAGAGGCGATACTTCCAATTATTTCCTAGTAAATCCTCTTTATTTATGATATTATAAAACTGATAGGCTCGAAACCTGTCATATACGCACGTTTAATAAATAGAATTTCTTTTATTCTCTATAGGATTTGAGGGGGATTATTCCATGCTGAAGAGTATTGCAGTAATGACCAGCGGCGGCGACAGCCCAGGCATGAATGCGGCAGCCCGTGCCGTGGTCCGCACCGCTCTCTATGAGGGTGTAGAGGTCTGGGGCATCAACAACGGCTACCATGGCCTGCTGAACGAGGATATGTACAAGATGGAGTCCAAGGATGTGGGCGACATCATCCAGCGCGGCGGCACTTTCCTGGGCACAGCCCGCTGCAAGCGCTGGACTACCCCCGAGGGCCGCATGATGGGCTTCCAGCATCTGGTTGACCGCGGCATCCAGGGCCTCTGCGTCATCGGCGGTGACGGGTCTCTGCGCGGCGCTTCCCTGCTGTCCGAGGAAACCGGCATCCCCATCGTAGGTCTGCCGGGCACCATCGACAACGATGTGTGGGGTTCTGACTACACCATCGGCTGCGATACCGCTGCCAACACCATCATCGACGCCATCAACAAGCTCCGCGACACCGCCAGCGCACACCGCCGCGTGATCGTGCTGGAGGTCATGGGCCGCAGCTCCGGCTGGCTGGCCACCGTGGCCGGCATCTCCGGCGGCGCTGAGTACATCCTCATCCCCGAAGAGCAGTACGACCTGGACAAGATCTGCACAGATATGAAGGCTGCCTATGATGCAGGCAAGCGCTACATCCTGGTGGTGCTGGCAGAAGGTGCCGGCAACGCTCAGGACGTCGGATCCGTGATTGCTGAGAAGACCGGCATCGACACCCGCGTGTCCGTGCTGGGCCACATCCAGCGCGGAGGCTCCCCCACGGTTCTCGACCGCGTGCGCGCCAGCCAGTTGGGCGAGCAGGCTGCCCTGGCCTTGATTTCCGGCCTGTCCGACATCGTGTTCGGCTACAGCAAGGGCCATGTGGTGACCATCAACCTGCATGACGCAGTGACCAACAAGAAGAAGCTGGATCCTGAATACACTCACCTGGCCAAGGTGCTGTTCTAAGAAAATCTATACGCAGCCGTGCTGAGGAGACTCTTCACCGCTGACAAAAACGCTGACCGTTCCAAGCGAATCGGCCAGCGTTTTTTTACATGCTCAATTGTTCTCTTAATTCCTCTGCCGGCAAGACCCTGGTCAGTCCCATGATAGCCAGGAGCTGCTGAAAGGCTGTCTCCTTGCTGCCTGTGTTCTTGATCACATAGTCCGCCTGCTTCCAACCGTCGAGGAGCTTGTTTTCCTCGATGTATCTCAGCTCCTCCTGAATCTGCTCCGGAGGGATTTTCTCCATTCCCATGCGCTCGATAAGGGTGGTGTAATCTGCCATAAGGTAGATTACCACCAGATTGCGCCGCAGAAAATTCCGGAAGGTAGGTATGACGTCCTCGTTTATCAGGATAAGGCTGCAGCGGCTGTCTGCCATGGCTCCCAGTATGTCTTCCTTATACCAGCCGTATTGATAGCCCCTCCAGCCCGTCTGGGCGAAAAAGCGCTCGCTGGCGAAAACCTCCGGCTCCATGCGCTTCAGCAGGGTGCCCCGGCGCGAGCGCCCGTGAAGTCTTTCCGTAGTGTAAACGGGGACATAGTTTATCCCCATATCCATAGCCATCTTTACCAAAGTAGTAGCACCAGCCCCCCGAGGGCCCATCAGTGCGTACAGGGTACTGGTCTTCATAAATCACCTTGAATCTTGCAACCGTCTCACACTATTTACGCATACACAAAAGCGGGGACAACCGAACGTCCCCGCTTTTGCAGCCCTTCTGCCACACATTGCCACGAGGACAATGCGCCTCCCATGTACATGATACAATGAACCAGGCAGAAAAGCAAGTTCATATTTTGCTCTTTTCCCAAAAATTTACAGTTACAGATTCCCAGGACAGCCAAACTCAGCAAATCCTCGGCACCAAATTCCCCAAAGGCATATCCACTACCCTGAGGCCCCCGATGGCAGTGCGGAGGGCTACCTGGCCGGGGGCTTGTGCCGTGGTTTCGCCGATGATCCTTGCTTCCTTGCCATAAGGACTTTGCTTCATGGCAGCCAGAGCCGCCCCGGCTTCTTCTTCCGGCACGAAGGCCACGCACTTGCCCTCGTTGGCCAGATACAGGGGGTCAAAGCCCAGCATATCGCAGACCCCCTGCACTTCTTCCCGCACAGGGATGTCTTCTTCTTCGATGATGATGCCGCACTGGCTGGCAGCAGCGATTTCATTCAGCACTGCCGCTACGCCGCCGCGGGTGGGGTCGCGGAGGACTGCCGTATGGGGAGCAGCCTGCAGCAGGGCTTGCGTAAGGCCTGCCAGCGGGGCGCAGTCAGTCTTGATGTGGTCAGGCATTTCCAGGCCGTGACGGCCAGCTAAGATAGTGGCCGCATGGTCGCCCAGGAAGCCTGAGAGCAGCACTTTCATGCCGGGCTTCACCTTCTTGGGGGAGATTTCCACGCCTTCGATAAGTTCCCCGATGCCTGCCGTATTGATATAGATGCCATCGCACTTGCCCCGCTCCACCACCTTGGTGTCGCCGGTGACAATGGCAATGCCTGCTTCCTCTGCCATTTCCTTCATGGTGTGGGCGATTTTCCGCAAGTCCTCCACGGGGAAGCCTTCCTCCAGGATCACTCCGGCGGAGATATAGCGGGGCACCGCCCCGGTCATGGCCAGGTCATTCACCGTGCCGCACACCGCCAGCTTGCCGATGTTGCCCCCGTTGAAGAACAACGGCTGCACCACATAGGAGTCTGTGGTGAAAGCCAGCTTGCCGGAGAGGGACAGCCTCGCCCCATCGTGCATCTCGTTCAATATGGGATTGCCAAACTCCGGCAGGATAACCTGCTCCATGAGCTCCTGGCTGATTTTACCCCCTGCCCCGTGGGCCAGGGTGATGTATTCATGTTCATTACTGATTGCCATAGCTAAAGATTCCCTTCCCGTATTTATACCAGGCAGCGCAGACACCCTCCACGGACACCATGCAGGGGCCGATGGCGTGGGTGGGCACGCAGGCCTTGCCAAAGAGAGGGCAGTCATGGGGAGTGACTATGCCCTTCAGCACCTCACCGCAGCGGCAACCCGTCTTTTTGGTGGCAGGCAACTGCCCCGCCGGCAGGGGCAGGACTTCCTCGATATCATAGGCCTTGTAAGCCTCCCGCATCTTCAGACCCGAGGCGGGAATCTCCCCAATGCCGCGCCACTTGGCGGCTACAGGCTCATAGACCTTGCTGGTGACAGCCAGGGAAGTGGGGTTCCCCTGCGGTTTCACCACACTGCCGTACTCATTTTCTATTTTTGCCTCTCCCTCTGCCACCTGCTTGGTCAGACGGTAAAGAGAGCGCAGGATTTGCAGGGGCTCGAAGCCCGTCACCACGCCGGGGATATGGTACTCCGTTTCCAAAAAGCGGAAGACCTCCGTGCCCGTCACCACGGACACATGCCCCGGCAGGATAAAGCCGTCCACCAGCACCTCCGGGTCATCAATGAGCAGCCGCAGGGCGGGCGGTACCAGTTTCTGAGCGGAAAGCATATAGAGGTTCTGCAGCCCTGCCTGCTCTGCTGCCAGCACCGTAGCCGCCGCCGTGGGGGCAGTAGTCTCGAAACCTACGGCCAGGAAGATAACCTTTTTGTCGGGATTCTCTTTCGCCACCTGCAGGCTGTCCAGAGGAGAATACACAATGCGGATATCCGCCCCCGCTGCCTTGGCCTCGCTCAGGCTGGACTCGGTGCCGGGGACCTTCAGCATATCGCCAAAGGTAGTGATGATAACATCTTCCCGCCGGGCATAGGCGATAGCCTTGTCCATATACTCGTCCGGGGTGACGCAGACAGGACAGCCGGGGCCGGACACCAGCTCCACATTCTCCGGCAGCATCTGGCGGATTCCCGCCCGGAAAATGGAGACGGTATGAGTGCCGCAGACCTCCATAAAGCGCAGACGACGCCCGCACTTTTCTGCCAGACGGCCAATCTCAGCCACCAGCTCCCCCGCCACCTGCCGCTGCTGCGCGCGGCTCAGTTCAGCTGCCAAGCTCATTCACCGTCCTCGGCGCCCCGTGCATCTCTGCCAGCAGGGCATTCATTTCCTCAAATTCCTTCTCGTCCACTATCTGCATGGCAAAGCCGGCGTGAACCAGCACATGATCCCCCACCTTCGCCTCCGGCAGGAGCATCATGCTCACCTCCCGGGTCACCCCGGAAAGCTCCACCTTGCCCCCTATGGGGAAGGCTTTTAATTTCCTTCTCTTCTTATGAGTTCTTCTGCCACTACAGACAAATCCTGCTCAATCTCGCCGAAGCGCTCCTCCGGCACCACGCCCCAGACAGATAGCTCCTTCAAGGCCTGCTCCGCCATAGGCTCCAAAAGCTCTGCCATGCCGGTGGAAAGCTCCACCCCGGCAGAAAGGTCAAAGGGCTGCGCCCCTATGACCACCACTTCGGGAATCTTCCTCCCGGTAACCTCCAGCGCCGCCAGCACATCCTGTATGCCCACCTCATGGGCAGAAAGCTTATCCTGGAAATGAGCCAATACCTCATCATTGGCAAATCTGAAAGTCGCCCCCGGCTCTGCCCCGCCATTGATAGAATCAATGATCAGGAGCTTCTGCGTATCCGTGACAAACTGCATCAGTTCTATGCCCAGGACGCCCCCATCCACAATCTGCACATTCTCCGGGAAGATGTAATTCTTGTCCAGATACTCCGCCACGCGAACCCCAAAGCCCTCGTCCCGGCACCGTTATATCTGACTGATGCAGGACTTTATCCAGCTCAGCCTTAATCTCAGCTTCACTCAAACCAAAATCTTCCGCCATAAATCCACCCCCCAAAAACAATCCCCCATGTTGCCCACCAGGGCAGCGAGGCCAATCCCCCGAACCACAATGTTGCCCGCTAGGGCAACGAGGCCTCCCGAACCCCTATGTTGCCCCCCAGGGCAACGAGGCCGAACTCCCGAACCCCGGCGCCCATGGATGGGCGCTCCCCGCGGACCTTTGGACTCGCGTGAAGCGATCCAGGTCCGGTTTTCTTTTGGTTCGTTTTCTTTGCGCCAAAGAAAATGAACAGACGCACCTAACAAGTATTCACTTCTTAACCTTAGAGAGCAACCACTGGCACCATTCCTCGATGCCGTCCCCCTTCGAACAGGAAACCTCAATCACCCGCATCCCAGGATGCAAAGTATCAATATCCTCCTTCGCTCCCGCCATATCGAAGTCGCAATATGGCAACAAATCCACCTTATTCAGCAGGGCAATAGCCGACTCCTTGAAAATCAGCGGGTACTTCATGGGCTTATCCGCCCCCTCGGTGATGGACAGCACCACCGCCTTCTCATTCTCCCCCACGGCAAATTCCGCCGGGCAGACCAGATTGCCCACATTTTCCACAATCAGGAGCTCCAGCTCATCAAGATCCAACTTCTGCGCCACCTTCTGCACCATGGGGGCATCCAGATGGCAGCCGCCGGCGGTATTTATCTGTATGACCGGCACCCCGTACTTGTCGATGCGCTCCGCATCCTTGCTAGTGTAGAGGTCGCCCTCGATCACCGCCATCTTCACCTTGTCCCGGAGCTTTTCCATGGTTTTCTCCAGCAGGGAGGTCTTCCCTGCCCCCGGCGAACCCATGAGATTCAGCACGAAAATCCCCTTTTCGGCAAACATAGCCTGGTTTTCTGCCGCCACCCGGTCATTTTCTCCCAGGATATTCTTCATGACCTGTATTTCCATCTATTCTACCTCCAGATATTCCACCTGCATCTCCCGGCCGGAGATGATCTCCAGCACCCCATCACCGCATTTCTTGCACCAGAAATCGTAGTGGTCCACATGCATTTCCTCACCGCACTTGGTGCAGCGGCCTATGAGGGGTATCTCCTTTACCACGAGCTTGGCCCCTTCGGCGATGGTGCCCTTGGCCAGCATCTTGAAGCCAAAGTCCAGGGAATCCACCACCACCCCGCTCATTTCCCCAATCAGCAGGCCGATTTCCTCCACCTTTTTTGCCTCGTTCTCTTCTGCATATTCCAGCGCAATCTTCAAAATCCCTTCTGCCAGGGACATTTCGTGCATGGCCACCCCTCCAGCCTGTCATTCCAATTTATGTTGCAGTAAGTGAGGGGCACAGGCATGGCATAAGCGGAACGTTTGGAAATTTACCATAAATCTTAGTGAATCAAGCCAGTATGGCGCAGATGAACTTAGATTCTATGGTAAATTCCCAAGTGAAGCGTTGCCATGCCTGTGCCCCGAACGCCTTAGCACGCTCACCCTCACAACGAAAGAAGCGCCTCCCCGCCAACGCTGGCAGGAAGGCGCCTTTCTTTAATTCTTAGATGTCAGCTTCCAGGCTTCTCTCCTCAAAGACCTTGAGGATGTCCTTGAGCTTGGTCTTGCTCGGTGCATAATCCACCGTGGTTTCTCCGTCGTGGGCGTGGATATGGACATACATGACGCCTGGCAGACCCAAGAGCGCTTTCTCGCACTCCTTGGCACTGTCCTCCGTATAGCCATGGACGGTGAACTGCATCCTGGTGTTGCCATTTGCCTCACCGCAGCCGCATTCTTTGCACATGGGTATCAACTCCGTTCCCTATTCAAATAAACTGCATTTACTGGTAACATTCTACCACTATGAGCAAGTTTTTGCGTCCCCCCTGGGGGCTTATATCAGATGCTTCTCGCCGCTCTGGTCAGAGTCGCTGGCATCCTTAGGATTGTGGATCAGGAACTTGTAGCCTGAGAACATGGAGCTGACCTCAGACTCCCCTTCCATGAACTCCGCGCGTATGACCATGTACATATGGCCTACCGCAAAGAGGATGATGGCCCAGGCCACATAGTGGTGGATGAGGTGCATCATCATCTCGCCGCCGCACCAGATCAGCACCCAGTTGCTGATAGCGCCCAAAGTGCTGTTGGGGTTCACCAGATAGTACATGGCAAAGCCGGTGATGAATTCGATGGCCACCAGCACATAGAGGAAGGCGTAGGAGCCACGAGCCAGGGGATTCCTCAGGAAGGAGGAATGCTCATACTTCAGGAACATGTAGTGCATGGCCACTTCCACGGTCTGGCGGTAGAAATACCCTTTCCAGAAATGGGGAAAGAGCCTGTCACCCTTGTTGATGATGAAGCCGTATATCCTCAGCACAAAGGAAGCTGCGAAGATAAAGGCTGCCACGAAGTGGATGTCCCTCACCAGATCCATGTAGGTCACGGAGTAGGTAGGCTCCAGGTTCATGGACTGCAGGGGCGTAGCGATGATGACGCCCGTGCAGAACAGGACCACGATCATCACGACCATAATCCAATGGAATATGCGCAAGAAGGGACTGAAGACATAGAACTCTTTGCGCTTTACTTCTTTCATGTCACAACTCCTTTCTCCGGTCTTATCTCGTCAAGCAGCTCAGTTCTCGACTTTAGTGCCGGAATAGGGGTCTGTGGTCATGGTGGCGATGCGCTCGCCCTTGCTGTTGTACATATGGGTAGCGCAGGCCATGCAGGGATCGAAGGAACGGATGACCTTGGCAATCTCCAGGGGCTTGTCCGGGATGGCCACATGGGTGTCCATCATAGCCAGCTCATAGGCGCCCTGTCCGGCCTTGCTGTCACGGGGGCAGGAGTTCCAGGTGGTGGGCACCAGGCACTGATAGTTCTCCGTCTTGCCGTCCTTGATGTGGATCCAGTGGGAAAGCGCCCCACGGGGTGCCTCGTAGAGGCCCACGCCCTTGCATTCCTTCGGCCAGCTCTCGGGATCCCATTTCTCCATATTGGCCACCTGGGTATCACCGGCCTTGATATTGGCAATGAGCTTGTCAAGGAAGAACTTGTTGATCTCTGCTGCCACCTGGCAATCCAGAGCGCGGCAGGCGGTGCGGCCCACCATGGTGGGCATCCAGACCTCGGGAGCCAGCCCCAGCACCTGGGAAACGGCCTCAATCTGGTCAACCATCATCTTCTCAGCCCAGGTCAGCTCGCCCAGGAGGCCCTGCTTGGCTTTGGTGTAGACGATGATATACTTGGCCAAAGGACCGACCTCGCAGACCTTGCCCTTCCATTTCGGCGTCTTGAGCCAGGAATACTTGCCGTTTTCGTCCAGCGTCTTCCACTCGGTGCCGGTGCCTTCCTTCGGGCCGGTGTACTTGGCCTTGGTGACGCCTTCCCAGGGATGCAGATCCTTGCCCTCTGCCTCGGGATATTCGTACCAGGCGTGCTCCACGCCCTCGGTAATGGTCTCGGGAGCCGTGAGGTCCTCTGCCTTGATTTCATAGAACTTGGCACCTGCTGCGCCTGCGCCGAAGTTCTCCACCACGCCGTTGGAGCGCACCAGGAGGCTTTCGAAGTAGCCGCCATTGCTGGTGCCGGTATAGCTCTCCTGGGGATAGCAGCCAAAGCTCATGACACGGGTCTTGGCCAGGCCGCCGCCATCTACCCTGCCGGCCTTCACATAAATCTGGCCGATGGCCAGGAGGTCAGGCAGATAGTAGTTGTTCACCAGGGTGCGTCCCATATTGATGGCACGATCCACCACTGCCAGACGGGCGGCGTTCACGGGAGCATTGCCGTCGTTCATGGAAATGGAGCAGGGCATGCCGCCTACCACATAATGGGGGTGCGGGTTCTTGCCGCCGAAGATGACATGGGGAGTCACCAGCTCGCGCTGCTTGTCCAGCATTTCCAGATAGTGAGCCACTGCCAGGAGGTGTACCTCAGGCGGCAGCAGCTTGTAGTCAGGATGATCCCACCACTGGGCGGCAAAGATACCCAGCTGGCCGCTGTTTACAATGGCCTGCACCTTGTCCTTGATCTGCTGGAAGTACTGGGGCGTAGCTGCCGGATAATCATGCTCATAGGCCTCGGTCTGGGAGGCGCCAGGGCAGCGGAAGGGCAGCTTGTAGGTCTGCAGGATGGTATTCTGCAGGTTGGCAGTAGCCACAGGGTCAGCTGCCAGAGCATCCACCGGGCTCACCCAGTCCAGGGCGTGCAGGTGGTAGAAATGCACGATATGATCCTGCACCGTGAGAGTTGCGCCCATGATGTTGCGGATATAGTTGGCATTGCGGGGGATGCGGATCTTCAAGGCATCCTCTACCGCGCGCACTGCCCCCAGGGCATGAGCCGTGGTGCACACGCCGCAGATGCGCTGGATATAGGCCCAGGCATCACGGGGGTCACGGTCTTTCATCACCAGTTCCAGGCCGCGCCAGGCAGTGCCGGAGGAAAGGGCGTCTGTGACCTTGCCGCTGCCCTCATCCACCGAGACTTCCACGCGGAGATGGCCTTCTATGCGAGTAATCGGATCTACAACTACATGTTTCATTCAGTCTCACCTGCTCTCTTTCTTCTCAGCCTCAGCTGCTTCACGCTGGCTCTTCTGCACCACAGAAGCTGCGGCATGGGCAGCTACGCCCACTACGGCAGCGGCGCCCATGACGGCGCCGATTTTATCTGCGTTGCCCAGCTTGCCATACTTCGGCAGGCGCTCGCTCAAGGGGCCATCGTCCCAGAAGGTAGCATTGGCACAGCCTATGCAGGCAGCGCCGGACTGGATGGGATAGGAAAGGCCCTCGAACCAGCGGATATTGCCGCAGGAGCTGTAAGTCTCAGGGCCGCGGCAGCCCAGCTTGTAAAGGCACCAGCCGGCCTTGGCCCCTGCATCATCGTAGGAGTCAGCAAACATGGCGGCATCGAAGAAGGGACGGCGATAGCAGGTATCATGGATGCGGTTGCCAAAGAACTGCTTGGGACGGCCCTCGCCATCAAGTGGAGGAATGGTGCCAAACATGGCCACATGCATGATGACGCCGGTCATGACCTCCGGGATAGGCGGGCAGCCCGGCACGTTCACCACCGGGGTGGAGCCGCAGAAAGGCCCAATGCCGGAAGAACCGGTGGGATTGGGCTTGGCAGCCTGGATGCCGCCATAGGCAGCGCAGGTGCCATAGGCTATTACGGCAGCAGCATTTGCGCTGGCCTTCTTCAAGAGATGGGTGAAAGTATGCCCGCCGGACATGCAGTAAACGCCATTGTCCTTGGTGCAGGCAGCGCCCTCAACTGCCAGGATGTACTGGCCCTTGTACTTGGCGATGACCTCATCCAGATGACGCTCAAAGGGCTCTCCGCAGGCAGCAGAAAGCAGGTGGTCGTACTCCAGATCGATATGGGAAAGCACCACATCGCTGGCCAGGGGTGCCGCCGAGCGGATGAAGGACTCATCGCACCCCGTACACTCATGACCATGGATCCACACCACCACAGGAAGCGGCTTCGTTTCGGCAGCCTCTACCACCTTCGAAACCTGATCAGTGGTCAGGCCCATCAGGGTAGTGAGGGCCACGCAGGCTTTCAGGAAGCTGCGGCGGCTCATGCCTTTTCTGAGATAAAGATCCCACAAACTCTCCCTTTTGTCCACTTTGTTACCTCCTTACACATTACCAGATCCCCACACCGATGGCTCAAATCAGAAAGAGACC
>CACZHK010000054.1 GCA_902780915.1 Pseudoselenomonas ruminantium
TAGTTAAGCACCAAGAGGCCGAAAGTACTTGCCTGGAGACGGGCTGGGAGGATAGGAAGCTGCTGGTTGAGCTGAAGCACCCTGCGGGGTGCTTTTTCTTTGCCTTGCAATAAAAAAGCCGCCGAAGCGGCTTTTTTATTTTCCCTGATTCAGCAGGTAATAAGTAGGGTCGAAATTCAGCTCGTGTATGAAGTGTCTCAGCTCATTATCAAGGATGACCAGCTGGATGGCATCGTTTTTTTCCTCCGTATTGCTGAGATTGATGGTCAGGGGCTTGTCCATGATTTTGCCCTCAAGGGTAGCGAAGACAATGACGGTGGGAGTGGAGGTATGGCCAAATTGAATGTCAGAGACGATAGCGTAGCCGTAGATGGTCTTGAGGATGGTGCCCACTGGGTAGAGGGCTACGTTGTCAAAGAAGGTGCTCAGTGCCTCTTGGTCGAACTGGCCCCGGTTGAGCCTGACCATGATGTTGTGGGCTACGCTGGGAGGGTAAGCTTTCTTGTATGGCCTTACGCTGGTGAGGGCATCGTATACATCCGCTATCGCCACTAGCTTGGCGTAACGATGGATCTGGCCACCACGAAGTCCCCTTGGATAACCACTGCCGTTTATGTGCTCATGGTGTTCGGCGGCCACTGAAGCCAGGGTGCTGGCCCAGGGCAGCCTGTCCTGCATTTCCATGATGCGCAGGGCACCATTGCCCGGGTGCTGCTTGATGGTATCAAATTCCATGTCCGTGAGCCGCCCCGGCTTGTTCAGAAGTTCATGCGGGGTATCTATCTTGCCGATGTCATGGAGCATGGCGCCCATGGTCAGAAGCTGCAGGTCTTTCTGACTGTAGCCCCGGAGCACTCCCAGCATGGCAGAGAGGATGGCCACATTGACGCTGTGGGCGAAGGTGTAAGTATCATGGAGCCGGATGTCAGTGAGCTGAACCAGATTCTGCTTGCGCTCGATGATGTCCAGCACCAGATTGTCCGTGACGGACTGCATGGCACCCACATCCAGGGTGCCTTCTTTTTCTACGGATTGGAATGCGTTGAAAACTGTCTCGATGGCATGGATGCGAGTCTTTTCCTGCACGATATCTTCGGGAGGTGCCAGCTGGAAATTGGGATCCGAGGATGTCACCGTTACGGCGGGCATCTGCAGCTTGTCCAGCCTGGCTATATATTCAGCAGTCAGCGGGCGGCCTTTCACCAGGTAGCTTGCGCCGCGCCTATTGTATATGCTCTGGGCGATAATCATGCCGGGTTTCAATTTTTTTATGGGCAGGCGTATCATTCTATCACTACCTTTCTCGTTAAATATTATGATTCAATCTTACCTTAATTTATCCTGCTTGAACAGTAGTATTTTTCCATTTTCTGCCTGCTGGCCTCAAGTCATTGCGGCAGGCCTCTATATTTGATATACTAGGCTTCGTGAACCTATATATTTATGTAAGGAGCAGAGCTCAATGCGAAAGAAACGCAAAGTAAAGCGTGATTATACCAGGGTGAAGCGGCTGGGAGCCGTTCTACTGCTGGTGATCTTGGTGTCTGTGGCTTTCCTGCGGGGAGGCGCAAATAATGGGGAGAGCCCCAGGGAGGATGCCCGCGCCGATGAAGTGAAGTACGTGATGATCATGGGGGTTGACCGGCGTGCTGATGATGTGGGGCGCAGCGATACCCTCATGGTGGCGGCAGTGGATGTGGATGCCTCCAAGGCTGCCCTCCTTTCCATTCCCCGTGACACGCGGGTGGCTATTGAGGGCAATGGCTTTGACAAGATCAACCATGCTTATGCCTTCGGAGGCCACAGCCTGACCCAGAAAACGGTGGAGAATCTGCTCGGGGTGAAGATGGATCATTACATCCTCGTTGACACCAGGTCTTTTGAGCGCATCATTGATGCTATAGGTGGCGTGGATCTCAACGTGGAGAAGCGCATGTACTATGAGGATCCCTGGGATGACAACGGTGGCCTGGTAATTGACCTTTATCCAGGGGAGCAGCATCTGGACGGAGAAAGGGCTATCCAGTATGTGCGCTACCGTGATGGTGAAGGCGATATTGGCCGGGTGGGCCGCCAGCAGAAATTTGTCAAGGCGGTGCTGTCCAAGGTTATTTCCCCGGATATGCTGCCACGCCTGCCCAAGCTGGCAGAGGAAATCCGCAAGGCGGTGGAAACGGATATGAGCGTCACTGACCTGCTGGAATTGGCAGGGCTCATGGAAGAAGTGCACAAGAACGGCCTGCAGGCCCAGATGGTGCCCGGTCAGCCTGCCTTTTTGAAGGATATCAGCTACTGGATTCCCGATATCACGGATGTGAGAGCTATCCTGCCCCAGGCTTTGGGGCTGGAAATGCGCCCGGAGGTGCAAAAGGCAGATCAGGAGGCTGAGGACAAGTACCTGGCTGAGCTTCCCCAGGGAATCAAGCTGGGAGAAAAGCAGGATGGCCAGTCCTCTGACAGTGCTGCGGAGAAGCCGGAGCCACAGGAACCCATGAAGCCTTCGGAAATCAAGGTGCTGGTCATCAACGACAGCGGCATCAACGGAGCCGGGGCGGAAGCGGCGGAAATCCTCCAGCGCAAAGGATTCGTGATTTCCAGCGTGGAGACCGGCAAGACCAGTTCCCGCGAGCAGACCAGCATCACCACCTCTGCCCGCAATACGGATGTGTTCTACGGCATGCCCTTTCCCTGCATCATCATGGACGGGGGCAGCAGCAATCAGGCGGTGCTGCGGATAGGGCTGGATTACAAGACAAGGTAACAGGAGAAAAGCAATTGAGCATGCTCAAGGTACAGGGCCTCAAGAAGGCCTTTGGCATAGATGAACTTTTTAGTGATGTGAATTTCGAGATTTCCCGGGGGGACAAGGTGGGCTTCGTGGGGCCAAATGGCGCGGGCAAGACCACCCTCATGCGCTGCTTGATGGGATTGGAAGAAAGCGACGGGGGTACCGTCGCTTTTGATACTAATGCCACTATTGGCTATGTGGAGCAGCAGGCAGACTTTGGCGATGGCACTCTCTTCGAGGAATTCAAGCGGGCCTTTGAGGATATCATCGAGCTGGGTGAGCGCAAGAAGTCGCTGGAAAAGGCCATTGCAGAAAAGCACGATGAGGAGACTCTGGCTGCCTATGGCAGGGTAGTGGAGCGTTTCGAGCTTTTGGGCGGCTATGATTACGAGAGCCGCATCCGCCGCATTGCCTACGGCCTGGGCTTTACGGAGGAGGAGTTCAAGAAGAATGTCCAGCACTTCTCCGGGGGGCAGAAAACCCGCATCTGCCTGGCCAAGGCCCTGCTGAGAGAGCCGGATTTCCTATTCCTGGATGAGCCTACCAACCATCTGGATATCAGGATGATAGAGTGGCTGGAAGGCTTTTTGAGGACTTACAGCGGCGGGGTGCTGATCATCTCCCATGACCGCTATTTCCTGGACCGCATTGCCACCCATATCTTCGAGCTGGAGGGCAAGACTGTCACCAGCTATCATGGCAACTACACCTATTACATGAAGGTGAAGACGGAGCGCAGGGCAGCCCTCCAGTCAGCCTATGAGAAGCAGCAGGAACATATCAAAAAGACTGAGGAGTATATCAGAAGGTACAAGGCGGGCATCAAGTCCAAGCAGGCCCGTGGCCGCCAGAGCCAGTTGAACCGGCTGGAGCGCATCGTGCTGCCGCCGGAGACTGCCACCTTCAACTACTTTGCCTTGAACGCTCCTCCCGAGTGCGCCCAACGGGTGGCAGAGATGGAGGAGGTTTCCTTTGCTTTCGGCAACAATGAGGTTTTCAGGGACATAAATCTCCTGATCCGCAATGGCGATGGCGTGGCGCTGGTGGGTCCCAATGGGGCGGGCAAGACGACCCTGCTCAGGATTCTGGTAGGGGAGCTGGCACCTAAGAGCGGTGAGGTGAAAATCGGCAGCCGGGTGAAAATAGGCTATTTTTCCCAGCAGCATGAGGGGCTGAATCCCGAAAACACCATTTTGGATGAAATCCTCTACGAGTATGGCATGGACGAGGAACAGGCCAGAAAATACCTGGGAGCCTTTCTCTTCCATGGGGATGAGGTCCTGCGCCGCATAGGCGACCTGTCCGGCGGTGAGCAGTCAAGGGTGGCTTTCTTGAAGCTGATGCTGACAGGAGCTAACTTCCTGATCCTGGACGAGCCTACCAACCATCTGGACATTCCCGCCCGCGAAGCGGTGGAGGAAGCGCTCATGGCCTACCCAGGCACTTTCCTGGCAGTGTCACACGATCGTTACTTCCTGGATAAAGTTGCCAACTGCACCTTGGAGCTTGCTGAGGGCACCCTCACGGAATACACCGGCGGCTACAGCTATTATCTCATGAAGAAGGAAGCAGAAGCTGAAGCTGAGGCTGAGGAACGGGCAGAGAGAGAAGCTGAGGAGCGCAGGCAGAAGGAAAAGCAGAAGCAGGAGCAAGCTGCCAATAACCAGCAGGAAAGGGCCAGTCGGAAGCAGGAACAGCAGAAGGCGGAGATGGGCCGCATCCAGAGCATGAGCGAGGCCAAGCGCACGGAGATGATCCAGCGGGCAGAGGCGGAAATCGCCATGGCGGAGGCAGAGCTGAAGGGGCTGGAGTTCGAGATTAACCAGCCCGAGGTGCAATCTGACCCTGAAAAGAGCCAGCGGATAGCCGAGGCCTATGCTGCCAAGGAAAAGGAAATCGAGGAGCGTTATGAGAAATGGGAACGGCTGACGGAGGCGTAAGGCATGAGAGATAAGAGCAAGGCCGAAAGCCAGCAGCTTGCCCTGCCGGGCATGGAGGCGGAGACAACGGAAGAACTTGAAGGTGTGGTGGACAGTGTCATCTTTGCCTCCGAGGATGGCAGGTTTTCTGTTATCCGTCTGCAGCCTGTCCATACCAAGAGCTGCACTTCTGTCACTCTGGGCTGTGAGCCGCCGCTGGTAGGCCAGCAAGTGCATCTCACGGGCAAATGGGTCACCCATCCCCGCTTCGGCCAGCAGTTCAAGGCAGAATCAATGCACCTCAGCTCCCCCACCAGCGCTGCAGGCATAGAGCGCTTCCTGGCCTCCGGGGTGATCGAGGGCGTGGGGCCTGTCAATGCCAAGCGGCTGGTAAAGCACTTCGGGGAAAAGACGCTGGAAATCATCGAGCACCACCCGGGCAGGCTCAAGGAAGTGCCTGGCATCGGCAAGAAGACGGCAGAGAAGATTGCTGAGTCCTATAGGGCTCAGTCGGAACTGCGGGAAATCATGCTCTGGCTGGAGAGCCATGGCGTGTCCGGCACCTATGCTGCTCGCATCTTCAAGGTCTACGGCTCCTTTGCTCTGGAAGTATTGGAAAAAACTCCCTACCGCCTGGCCCGTGAGGTGGAGGGCATAGGCTTTGCCACGGCAGATGCCATAGCTTCCTCTATGGGGCTGACGAAGGAGGATGAGGGCCGCGTGGCGGCAGGCATTGACTATGCCCTGCAGCAGATATCCCTCTCAGGTCATTGCTGTGTGCCGGAAGACCCCTTGGTGAGCCGTGCGGCCAAATTATTGCAGGTGGAGCCGGGCCGCGTGCGTGAGGTGCTCAAGGCGCAGCTGCAGCGGCAGGCTCTGGCGGTGGAGTACATCACGGGCGGTTCGGAAATGCTTATCTATCCGCCTTACCTGTACAGGGCAGAGGTAAAGGCAGCCAAGAAGCTGCTTTATCTCCAGAAGTACGCAGATGAATATGAGAGCGCCAGCATTGGCAGCAGGATCAAGAAGTGGGAAAAACGCACAGGGGTGAATCTGGCCGAGGGACAGCGGGAAGCCCTGCGGGCGGCCCTGACCTATGGTGTCATGGTGCTCACCGGTGGCCCCGGCACAGGCAAGACCACGGTGGTGCGGGGCATCATCGACCTGTTGGAAGCCAAGGGGCTGGAGGTGCAGCTGGGAGCCCCCACGGGACGGGCAGCCAAGCGTCTGGCTGAGGCCACTGACCGCAAGGCCATGACCGTCCACCGCATGCTGGAAGCTCAGGGGGGTGGCTCCGGCATGGCCTTTGCCAAGGATGAAGAACAGCAGCTGGAGGCCGATGTCATCATCCTGGACGAGGTTTCCATGATGGACATAGTGCTCATGGAGCATTTCCTGGCGGCGGTGCCGGATGGCTGCCATCTGGTGCTGGTGGGGGATGTGGACCAGCTTCCCGCTGTAGGGCCGGGGGCGGTGCTCAAGGATATCCTGCGCTCCGGGGTGATTCCCAAGGTTTGTCTCACGGAGGTCTTCCGTCAGGGGGAGGGCAGCGGCATTGTCATGAATGCCCATGCCATCAATGCCGGGCGGCTGCCGGAGTGCGCTCCTCTGGGGCAGGGAGACTTCCAGTTCATTCCCCTGCCTGATGGGGCCAGCACGGCGGAGATGACGGTGCGGCTCTGTCGGGAAATCCTGCCCCGGGAGGGCTGGTCCATCCTGCAGGATGTGCAGGTGCTCTCTCCCATGCACAGGCAGGAGTGCGGCACTGACAATCTGAACAAGCTCCTGCAGGAGGCTCTGAATCCCAAGAGCCCCCACAAGCCGGAGTTCAAGAACTCCGTGCAGACCTTCCGGCTGGGGGATAAGGTCATGCAGACCAAGAACAACTATCAGAAGCACGTCTTCAACGGGGATATCGGCTTCATCGTGCAGATGGAGCCGGAGAAGGCCAGCGTGAAGTTCGCCGATGATTTCATCGTGGACTATACCAGGAGCGAGCTGATAGAATTGCAGCTGGCTTACGCCATGAGCGTACACAAGAGCCAGGGCAGCGAGTATCCCATCATCATCATGCCTCTGGTGGAGAGCCACTATATCATGCTGCAGAGGAATTTGCTCTATACAGCAGTGACCCGTGCCAAGCAGCGGGTAATCCTCCTGGGCAGCCGGGCAGCTCTCAACACGGCGGTGGAAAACGACCGCACCAAGCGGCGCTACACCCTGCTGGCAGAACGCCTGGCCCAGCAGATTGACTCTTGACGCAGGGAAGCTAATCTGTTAACCTTGATATCAAGGAATATTTTGACAATAACAGGGGAGGAACTCACCATGAAGATAGCAATGGCCAACGACCATGCCGGCACCCGGCTGAAAAAGGAAATCAAGGCCTACTTGGAGAGCGAAGGCCATGAGGTGAAGGACTTCGGCACCTATGACGAGGAGTCCTGCGACCTGTCGGACTTCGTCTATCCCGCAGCTCTTGCCGTGGCCAAGGGCGAATGTGACAGAGGTGTTTTCGTGGACGGCGTGGGCTACGGCAGCGCCATGATTGCCAACAAGCTGAACGGCATCTACGCCGTAGTGTGCCAGGATCCTTTCTGCGCCCAGCTGGCCCGTGAGCACAACGACTCCAATGTGCTGTGCCTGGGCGGCAAGATCATCGGCGGTGCCATCGCCATGGAGACGGTGAAGACCTGGATGCACACGGATCCTTTGACGGCTGAGAAATATCGCCGCCGGGTGCAGAAAGTCAAGGAAATAAACGACAAGCATTGCGTGGAGGTCAAGTGAGGGCCGAAGCGCTGAAGGGGCTCATGCTGGCAGGCCTGCTGGCAGGGGCCTCTTTGGCTATGACGGCAGAAGCCGGGGCTGCGCCTGTGGCAATGACCCTGCAGGTGGGGGCAGTCACCACCAAGGAGGAAGTGCCCTTGGGCTACCAGTGGGATAGGGAGTGGCTCCTTCGGGACAGCTATCTTTACAATCATGGCCTGGCCCGTATCTGCGGGGCTGTTTCCTCCACAGTATATTTGCAAGGGAAGGGCTCTCTGACCCGCTTGTGGAGCGACCTGGGAGGCGATGGCAGCTCGGTGCGGGACTACCATTACCCGCGGGTGGAGCCGGAGTATAAGGACAAGTGCGGCTATTCCTTCGGCTTGATGGATTTGCCCCAGGGAGAGAAACTGGTCCTGGTGGCAATACGTGGCACGGAAGGGCAGCAGGAATGGCTCAGCAACCTGAATATTGCCGATTCCACCCGCAAGAAAGGGCGTTACCATGAGGGCTTTGAAAAAGCCGCCCGCATGGTGCTTCAGGATCTCAGTGCCTATTTGCAAGAGCAGGGGGTGGAGCCGGACAGGACTGCTTTCCTGGTCACGGGCCATAGCCGGGGGGCGGCAGTGGCAGATTTGCTGGGGGCTTTTCTGGACAGGAACGAACCGGCTGCGGATGGCAGTGTCATTGCTGCCGCGCCAAGCAGGGTCTACACCTACACCTTTGCCACTCCCAGCAGCTGCACGGTAATCGGCGAGCGCAGGGCCTCGCTTTACGGCAATATCTTCAATATCATCAATCCCGAGGACGCAGTGCCGGAGCTGCCCTTCAAGGGAGGCTCCTGGGATTACAACAACTTCGGGGTGAATTTCTATCTGCCCTCCGCCACCAAGCTCAGAGGGGACAAGGAGCGTTATGCGCAGCTCATGGGCAGGATGTCCGTGCCCTTTGCCACCCTCACGGGCAGGCAGTTCAGGCCTCTGCCCGACAGCGAAGATTTTGCCCGTGCTGTCAAGAATATGCAGTGGGCGGTAGGTTCGGTGGAGAGGTTCTACAAGCGCAGGGGGAAGCTCGGTCACACCCACATGGTGAATGCTATCAAGAGATATATGCCGGAGACAGGGGAAAGCAGCGGCAAGGGGTTCACGGAAATGCTGGAAGAGAAGAACAGCCCGGAGGAACTGGCTGTCGCGAATGCGCACTCAGCAGATACCTACAATGCCTGGATACTTTCGGGAGAGCCGCAGGAAATATATATGAGGGGCACTCCCACCTGCTGCCGCTTGCGGATTGAGGATGAAGGGGACAGGCTGGTGGAACTGAAGTCCTTGCAGGGAAACTTGCCCCTGGAAATAACCCTTGCCCTGCCGGGAGGCGAAGAAGTTGCCTCCTATAAAGACGGAGAAACCATTCAGCAGGTCCACGCCGTGAACCCGGAACTGAAAGCCTATATCCGCACGGCTTTCTTCACCGTGCCTGAGGGAGAAAAACTGGAAGTCAGGGTAAAGGCTCCGACGGACGGACGTGAGATTGCCTTCGAGCTTGCCACCACCCTGGAGGCCAATGGAGAAAATGGGCTGGACAAGCACCAGCGGCCCATAGCTGCAGCCAGGAAGGTCTTGAAGCCTGGGGAGACGGCTAGATTTCTGATTAATAACAGGCGGCCCAAGGAAATAAGGAACTGAGGGAGAAGCGCATGGCAGCGAGCACCTTTGGCAGTTGCCTTGATTTTTCGAGGGATTTCGTGTACTATGTGGACTGAGAGTGTATTATCATTAATGGAAATAGTTCAACCATAAATTTTTTCAATGATAGGGGGCTCTATATGAAGCGTGTTTCCGTTGAGCTGGTGCCGCGGGAGGAAGAAAGCCTGCGGGGAGAATTGGAACTCTTGAAGAAGTATCAGGGGCAGGTGAATGTCATCAACATCCCCGACCTCTTGAGGCTGCCCCTGCGCAGCTGGGAGGGGGCGGGCATTGCCCAGGATTATTTCAGTGCTGCCATGCCCCATATCAGGGCCATGGATATAGACCTTGACCGGGAACTGCCCATGAAGGAGTTCCTCAGAGAGCACCGCATCACTGAGGTGCTGGTCATCGAGGGTGACCCGCCCCAGGATATGCTTCACGAGGTTTATCCCACCCAGAGCACCGATGTCATCCGCAAGTTCCGGGAAGAGATGCCCGAGGTGAAGGTCTATGCAGGCATTGACCAGTACCGTTCTTCCATGAAGGAAGAACTTTACAGGACGCGCCGCAAGAAGCAGGCGGGAGCGTCAGGTTTCTTCACCCAGCCCTTCTTCGACATGAACTATCTGAAGGTCTATGCGGATATGCTTTCCGGCATGGAGGTATATTGGGGCGTGTCCCCGGTGATGAACAGCCGCTCCCAGAGCTATTGGGAGAGGAAGAACAATGTGATCTTCCCCCAGGATTTCCGCCCGGATCTTGAGTGGAGCGTGGGCTTTGCCAAGCAGGTCATGGAATTTACGGAGCGCACCGGCAGCAACCTCTATGTCATGCCCATCAAGACCAACCTGGAGGCGTACCTGGCCGGGATATTTGGGCAATAAATAAGCTTTTCCCTTGATGGGAAGGTGTCAGCCATAGGCTGACGGATGAGGTGGGCACTGACTGGCAGTGGCAACTGCTTAGGAAGGTGGCAACTCATCCACCGCTCCCGGAAGGGAAGGTTTTTAGGTGTCGATATTTTTGACGCTGATGTAATATGTGAGTGTATTTTAGGAGAGTGCTAAATGTTTAAGATTCTGAAGAAAGAGGAGTGGTCTCCCAGCGTTTTCGCTATGGAGATTGAAGCCCCCCGTGTGGCTAAGAAAGCCAAGGCAGGTCAGTTCATCGTCCTGCGCGTGGATGAAGAAGGGGAGCGCATCCCTCTCACTATTGCTGATTTCAATCGTGAGACCGGCGCTGTGCTCATCGTGTTCCAGGTCATCGGCGCTTCTACCATGAAGCTGGCTGCCCTGAATGTCGGGGATTCCATCGTGGATTTCGTGGGACCCCTGGGCCAGCCTTCTGAGATTGAGAAGTTCGGCACCGTGGTGGTAGTGGGAGGCGGCATCGGCGTGGCTCCTACTTATCCCATTGCCCGTGCTATGAAGGAAGCTGGCAACAAGGTCATCGCCATCATGGGCGCCAAGACGAAGGATATCCTCATCATGGAGAAAGAAATGAAGGCTGTCACCGACGAGGTGGTAGTCACCACCGATGATGGCTCCTACGGCATGAAGGGCTTTGTCACCAATGCTGTGCAGGCTTTGGTAGACCGCGGGGAGAAAATCGACCAGATCACTGCCATCGGCCCTGTCATCATGATGAAGAGCGTAGCCGATGCTACTCGTGACCTGGGGATCCGCACCATTGTCAGCCTGAACCCCATCATGGTGGACGGCACCGGCATGTGCGGCGGCTGCCGCGTGCAGGTGGGAGATGAGACCAAGTTTGCCTGCGTGGACGGGCCGGAGTTTGACGGACATCTGGTGGATTTCAAGGGCCTCATGAGCCGTCAGCGCATGTACCGTGACCTGGAGAGCCAGGAAAAGGATCATGTGTGCAATATCGGTCTGGACAGATAAGCAAAAGCAAGCGGAGGTAAGCTAAATGGCTCTTTCTTTGGAAAAACATAAAATGCCCGTGCAGGATCCCAAGGTCCGCGCACATAATTTTGATGAGGTAGCCCTGGGCTACGATGAGGAAACGGCAGTAGCCGAGGCAGAGCGCTGCCTGCATTGCAAGGTGCCCCAGTGCCGCAAGGGCTGCCCGGTGTCCATCGACATCCCCACCTTCATCGGCCACATCAAGGAGAGGAAGTTTGACGAGGCCATCAAGACCATCAAGGAGTCTAACGGACTGCCTGCTGTCTGCGGCCGCGTCTGCCCCCAGGAGAACCAGTGCGAGAAGATGTGCATCCTGGCCAAGAAGGGCGAGTCCGTGGCCATCGGCCGCCTGGAGCGCTTTGTAGCCGACAGGGCTATGGAGCAGGGGGAGGAGATAAAGCCCGTCGAGTACTCTGAGGATGCCCAGAAAGTAGCCGTCATCGGCGCCGGTCCTTCCGGCCTTTCCTGCGCCGGGGACCTGGCCAAGAAGGGCTACAAGGTCACCATCTTCGAGGCCCTGCACAAGGCCGGCGGCGTGCTGTCCTACGGCATCCCCGAGTTCCGTCTCCCCAAGGAGAAGGTAGTGGCCAAGGAAATCGAGAACATCGAGAAGCTGGGCGTGAAAATCGAGCTGGACTCCGTGGCCGGCCGTCTGTTCACGGTGGACGAGCTCATGGAGGAGGAAGGCTTTGACGCAGTGTTCCTGGGCACCGGCGCAGGCCTGCCCCACTTCCAGGGCATTCCAGGCGAGAGCCTGAACGGCGTGTACTCCGCCAACGAGTTCCTGACCCGCTGCAACCTCATGAAGGCTTACCGCTTCCCTGAGTATGCCACCCCCATCAAGGTGGGCAAGAATGTGGCTGTGGTGGGGGGCGGCAATGTGGCCATGGATGCTGCCCGCACCGCCCTGCGCCTGGGGGCCGAGCATGTTTACATCGTCTATCGCCGCAGCGAGGCAGAGCTGCCCGCCCGCAAGGAGGAAGTGGAGCATGCCAAGGAAGAAGGCATTGACTTCCAGCTCCTCACCAACCCGGTGGAAGTTCTCGGCAATGAGGATGGCTGGGTGAAGGGTCTCCGTTGCATCCGCATGGAGCTGGGTGAGCCTGACGCTTCCGGCCGCCGCCGTCCTGTGCCTGTGGAGGGGTCCGAGTTCGACCTTCCCATGGACACGGTCATCATCGCCATCGGCACCGGCCCCAATCCCATCATCGCCCAGACCACGCCTGGCCTTGAGACTAGCAAGCGGGGCAATATCGTGGCAGACGAGGAAAGCTGCGCTACTTCCAAGCCCGGTGTCTTTGCAGGCGGCGATATCGTCACCGGCGCCGCCACGGTCATCCTGGCCATGGGGGCAGGCCGCAAGGCAGCTGCTGCCATTGACGAGTATTTGAAGGAAAAGAGAAGCAAGTAATGATGAATTTTGCGGCGATTGACTTTGAGACTGCTACCTCTGCCAGGGATTCGGCCTGTTCCGTAGCAGTGGTGGAGGTGGTGGAGGGGAAACTCTACGATTCCTACTACACACTGATCCAGCCGCCGGAAAACAAATACAATCCTTTCAATATCCAGATACACGGCATCACCAGAGAGGATACCCGCTATGCACCCAGCTTCGCCAAAATCTGGCCGGAGCTGAAGGAGCATCTGGAGGGCAAGGTGGTGGTAGCTCACAACGCTCCCTTTGACATGGGGGTGCTGGGGGCCTGCCTCATGCGGGCAGGGCTGCCGGTGCCGAAGTTTTCCTACTGCGATACCGTGGCCATTTCCCGCAAGGTGTGGCCGGAGCTGGAGAACCACAAGCTAAATACCGTGGGTTCCTTCCTGGAGATAGATTTCAAGCACCATAACGCTCTTGACGATGCCCGCACCTGCGCGGCTATCCCCCTGAAAGCAGGGGAGGAGCTGCACATGGACAGCCTGCCTGAACTGACGGGCAGGCTGGGCATCAATGTGAAGCCCTTTGGCGTAAGAGGAGGTTGCAGGAGATGATACTGGTCAGTGCCTGTCTTTTGGGGCACAAGGTAAAGTATTCCGGCGGTGCCAATCCACATGAACTCTTGATGCGCTACAATGAGCGGGGCAGGTTCATAGCCATCTGCCCCGAGTGTTTCGCCATGCTGCCCGTTCCTCGTCCCCCCATGGAAATCCGGGGGGGCAACGGCAAGAAGGTGCTCCAGGGCAAGGCCGCAGTGGAGGATGCAGAGGGCAGGGAGCTCACCTCCTATATGCTCACCGGCGCAGACAAGGCCCTGAAGATTGCCGAAGCCTACCACGCCAGGGTGGCCATCCTGAAGGAGGGCAGCCCCTCCTGCGGCGTGCACCGTGTCCACGACGGCAGCTTCACCGGCAAGTACACCAAGCATCCCGGCGTGACAGCAGCCCTCCTGATGAAACACGGCCTGAAGGTTTATTCCGAAAAGGACATGACTGTAGGACGGCTGGAGGAGCTTATAGCCGAGGATATACGGCAGGATAGGATTTGAATGAAAGCAGGCGTACCCTTAAAAAGCGAGGGTACGCCTGCTTTTGTTATGACATGAGACACTCCCTGGGGACATCTTCTTCGTTTTATGGTAAAATTAGCGTAGGTATGGAACGGAGGTGCCGGTTTGAAGAAAGTGCGGATAACTGTAGTGCGGAAAGCGTGCTATCTTGATTTGATGGAAAAGTATGAAAACCCCATCGAACATGCCTGCGATATTGAGGAAGGCGCTGTGTTCATCGCCAATGGCTGGCAGCGGCCGGAGGGCCTTTGCCAGAGTGCCTGGGACTCCATGTCTCCTTTTGTCATGGGCCTGGCTCACGGTGCAGAGGGCTTCTACGACGGCTGGATGAAGAATCCTCGCTCGGCTATGATCTCCTGCAACGACGGCTTCCGTCCGGTGAGCTTCTTGCTGGAGACCATGGAGGAAGAGGCAGAGTGACGGATAGAGTTGGGGGATAATACCGATATATTTTTTTGTGAAAGATATTGAAGGGAAAATAGAATGACTGATTTGGAACTAAAAAAGCTTAAAGATGATTTGTGGCATGCAGCGGATGTGCTT
>CACZHK010000055.1 GCA_902780915.1 Pseudoselenomonas ruminantium
TATAAGGGGTGGTGCCCATGTTTTTTCTGTAAACGGGTAAATTCTTATTTTCGAAAATACATGTAAATTAAACCATCGAGTTTTTCAACACGCCCTAGTCCCTTTAGGGGAACGTATTCTTCGCCTGAAGGAAATGTGAAGGCAAAAAATATTTTCTTAACGCAAATTTTCCAAAAGCTGCGCTTATGACACAATATCAGCCGCGCTTAGGTTGGCTTTGGTGGGAGGGCTTTATGATTGCAAGGGAAAGGCTGAAAGAAGCAAAACGAATCGTAGTCAAGGTGGGGACCAGCTCTCTTACTCACAGTACGGGCCGCCTCAGCTACGAGAATATCGAACGTCTGGTACGCCAGATAGCCGACCTGCAGAATGCCGGCAAGGAAATGGTGCTGGTGACCTCCGGGGCTATGGCAGCAGGGCTGGGACGCATGAACCTCATGGAGAAGCCGACGGAACTGCCCAAGAAGCAGGCTCTGGCTGCGGTGGGGCAGGGGGTGCTGATGCATGTCTATGAGCGCTTCTTTGCCGAGTACGGGCAGACGGCGGCGCAGGTGCTTTTGACCAGGGAGAATTCCCTGCGGCACAGCCAGTATTCCCACTCCCGCAATGCCTTGCTGGCCCTTATTCAGATGGGGGTCATACCTGTCATCAATGAGAATGATGCGGTGGCGGTGGATGAGTTCAAGATAGGGGACAATGACACCCTGTCTGCTGTGGTGGCGGCGCTGGTGGATGCAGATGCCTTGATTATCCTGTCGGATATCGAAGGTGTATATACTGCTAATCCCAGTACCCATCCTGAGGCAGAGCTGATTTCCGAAATCAAGGAAATCACCCCGGAGATCGAGGCCCTGGCAGGGGGAGCAGGCACGAAGCTGGGCACCGGCGGCATGATGACGAAGATTGAAGCTGCCAAGATTGCAGGAGGGGCCGGCATTACTCTGGTAATTGCCCCAGGCGCGAGGCGGCAGGTTTTGCGTCAGGTCCTGGCAGGTGAGGAAATCGGCACGGTTTTTCCTGCCAAAGAGGAGCACCTGCGGGTGCGGAAAAGCTGGCTGGCCTTCGGCAAGCGGCTTTTAGGTGATATTACTGTGGACAGGGGCTGCGAGGCGGCCCTTTCCCGTGGTTCCAGCCTGCTGGCAGCGGGTATTACTTCCTGTGAGGGCGATTTTGCAGCCGGCAGCAGTGTCCGGGTGCTTTCGGTAGAGGGCAGGGAGATTGCCAGAGGGCAGGTGAGCTGCGGTTCTGAAGTGCTGAGAAGAATTGCGGGGCATCGGAGTGAAGATTTCAAGGCGTTGTTAGCTGATACGGATTGCGGCGATTTGCCGGAGGAAGTTATCCATAGAGACAATCTGGTGCTGATGGTTTGAAAAGGGGCAGGGGGAGTCAAGATGATGTCAGTCGGTATTGAAGCAGTGGTAAGGAACAAGGCCAAGGCAGCCAAGAAGGCAGCGGCGGCTTTGGGCGTGCTTTCCAGCGGTGTGAAGGACAAGGCCTTGCTGGCCATGGCCGAGGCTCTGATAGAGCATAGCGGTGAAATTTTGGCAGCCAATGCCAAGGACATGGAAGCAGCCAAAGAAAAAGGCACCAAGGCTTCTTACCTTGACAGGCTTCAGCTCACAGAAGCCCGCATTGAGGGCATGGCCGAAGGCCTCAGGCAGACTGCGGCTCTCCCTGACCCTGTGGCAGAGTGCGAGTACGGCACCAAGCGGCCCAACGGCCTGGAAATCCGCCGGGTGCGGGTGCCTTTGGGGCTTATCGGCATCATCTATGAAGCCCGTCCCAATGTGACGGCGGATGCGGCGGGACTCTGCCTGAAGTCAGGCAATGCGGTGCTCCTGCGGGGAGGCTCCGAGGCCATCAATTCCAATACTGCCATCAGCAGGATACTGGCTGAGGCTGCCTATGGGGCAGGCATTCCCCAGGGAGCTTTGCAGTTCATCGAGGACACGGATCGTGAGGCAGTCACCGCCATGACTCATCTCCACGGCTTGTTGGATGTCATTATTCCCCGCGGGGGGGCAGGACTTATCCGCCATATCGTGGAGAACAGCTCGGTACCTGTCATTGAGACCGGCACCGGTGTTTGCCATACTTTTGTGGACGATTCTGCTGACTTTGAGATGGCTTTGAAGATTGCCGTCAATGCCAAGACTTCCCGTCCTTCCGTGTGCAATGCCATGGAAACCCTGCTGGTGCATGAGGGGGCGGCGGAAAAGTTCCTGCCCTTGCTGAAAGAAGCTATGGAGGAGAAAGGCGTGGTGCTGCGGGGCTGTGAGAAGACCCTGGCAATCCTGCCGGGGCTTGAAGCTGCCACGGAGGAGGACTGGAGCACCGAGTACGGCGATTTGATTCTCTCCGTGAAGGTGGTGGAGAGCCTGGACGAAGCCATCGAGCATATCAACCGCTACAATACGGGACATTCTGAGACAATTGTGACAGAGAGCCTTAATAATGCCAGCCGCTTCCAACGGGAGGTGGACGCGGCGGCGGTGTATGTCAATGCCTCCACCCGCTTTACCGATGGCTTTGAGTTTGGCTTTGGGGCAGAAATCGGCATCAGCACCCAGAAGCTTCATGCCCGCGGCCCCATGGGCCTGCGGGAGCTCACCAGCACTAAGTATCTTATCATGGGAGAAGGTCAGGTCAGAGGGTGAACCTGAAGGGCTGGTACATAGCTTTGCGGGAGTATCTCCGTACACCCAAAGGGGCTTTTGACTGCAAAGATTATCTGAAGGCGTTTTTGCTGATTATCCTTACCTGCGCCTTGTGTATGTTTATCTTGTGCTTAGGAGGCGGACTGTGAAGCAGAAAATCGGTTTGATGGGAGGCACCTTTGACCCCATCCATACAGGCCATCTCCTGACGGCAGAGGCGGTGCGGGAGCAGTTCGGCCTGCAGCGGGTGATTTTCATTCCTGCCGCACAGCCGCCCCACAAGCAGGGGCGCAAGGTTGCTCCTGCCTATGACCGGCTCATTATGACGGAGATAGCAGTGGCGGGGAATCCCTGCTTTGGCGTGTCCAGGATTGAACTGCAGCGTTCCGGCCCCTCCTACTCGGTGGACACTTTGAGGGAACTGCAGCAGGCTCATGGGCAGGAGGCGGAGTTTTACTTCATCACGGGCGCCGACGCTATCAATGAGCTGTCCACCTGGCACGAGGCGCAGCATCTGCTGGAAATATGCCACTTCATCGCCGCCACCCGCCAGGGGTGCGCCCTGGACTTGCCGAGGCTCAGGCGGGAGTTTGGGGAGTCTTTGGTGAGCAGCCACGTCCATGAGCTGCCCACCCCGGAACTGGAGATTTCCTCTACGGATATCCGCAGGCGGGTGCAGGAGGGGCGCTCCATCAAGTATCTGGTGACAGCGGAAGTGGAAGCGTATATCTATAAGGAAGGTCTGTATAGCTGATGGCAGGGATGAATTACGAAGAGATGAAGGCGGAGCTGGCAAAGAGATTGAAGCCAGGCCGCTACCGCCATTCCTTGGGGGTGGCAGATACGGCGGTATTTTTGGCCCGGCGCTTTGGAGTGGACGAGGAAAAGGCTCGCGTGGCGGGGCTGCTGCACGACTGCGCCAGGGAGTTTCCCAATGATTCCTTGATAGCGGAGGCAGAGAAAAGGGACATTGCGGTAGAGCCGCTGGAGCGCTCCATGCCCTTGTTGCTCCACGCCTATATCGGCGCAAAGAGGGTGCATGAGATTTACGGAGTGGATGACCAGGAAATCTGCCAGGCTATCTATCGCCATACGGTGGGGGGGAGCAATATGACCCCGCTTGACAAGATCATCTGGTATGCTGATATGATAGAACCAAGCCGGGACTATCCCGAGGTGGAGCACCTGCGGCAGCTGTCACGGGAGGCGAGCCTTGACGAGATGGTGCTGACGGGCCTCAGTGAGTCCATCATCTTCGTGGTGCAGAAGGGCCATCTGATTCATCCGGCTACGGTGCAGGCACGCAATGAGATTCTTCTGGCCCGGGGGGCCAGTCAGGGGATGGGCTGATGGACAGAAATGATGGAAGGGACAGGCCAGGGACCAAGGTTCGCAGGAAAAGCACCTCCCGTGACAATATCCTGAAGAAGCGCAAGGCTCTGGCCCGCAGGCGCAGGAAAGCGCTGCTGCGCCTGACCCTGCTGCTGATGATTTTCGGGTTGGTGCTGGCTGGCGTGGCCTTTGCCGGGCTTACGCTGGTGAATTGGGGCCAGCACATTTATGGCGAGTATCAGAAGATGTACGCTGGCTACACGGAACGGCAGGAGGCCAGACGAGGGGCGGTTGATCCCCGCTTTGACGGCTACACCAATGTGCTGGTGCTGGGCCTTGATGACGGGGCGGGCGGCATGCAGGGACAGCCGGATGCGGAAGGACAGCCTGTCAAGATCAAGAAGGCGGACACCATTCTGGTGGTGAGCATGGACAACAGCACAGGGCGGATACGCTTCATCAATATCCCTCGGGATACGCTGGTGACGGTGCCCGTGACCGGAGTCCAGGCGCGGCTGGCGGATGTCTATCCTGCCGGGGGGGCGCCGCTGATGGTGCGGCAGGTGAACAATTTGCTGGGCATATCCATTCACCAGTATGTGGTCATGGATATGAAAGCTTTTGCCCACTTCATCGATGCTCTTGGGGGCATTGATGTATATGTGGAGACCAATATGGACTATCAGGACCCGGAGGCTGGCCTCACTATCCATCTGGAGCAGGGCTACCGCCATCTGGATGGAGCCAAGTCTCTGGAGTACCTGCGCTACCGCGGGGAAGAATTGGGAGATGTGGGCCGCGTCCAGCGGCAGCAGAAATTCGTCAAGGCAGTCTACAGCAAGATCTTGCAGTTCGAGACCCTGCCGAAGCTGCCTGCCATTGCGGATATCTTCAAGAACGAGGTGGAGACCAGTGCCGAGGTCTTTGATTCGGCTCATCTGGCCAATGTCCTCAGGGGCATCAGCAGCGAGCAGCCTATCAGCGTCATGTTGCCGGGCAGTACAGCAGAAAATGATTATACCATCTGGATTCCCGATGGAGCAGGCATCCAAAACAGGATGCAGGAACTCTTCCGGCCCAGTGATATAGAGCAAAGTGAGTCTACCGACAAGGAGGAAAAAAATGACTGAGAAGGAAATGAGCCAGGCCATCTGCGCCGCAGCCAGCGACAAGAAGGCCAGGGATATTGTGGTCATGGACATGAAGAATCTCATGTCTTCCACGGACTATTTCATGGTGTGCTCTGCCCCTACCGCTACCCAGGTCCGGGCTATTGCAGACAATATCGAGGAAAAGATGGACGAAGCGGGCATCCACTTCAACCATAAGGAAGGCTACCGAGAAGGTGAGTGGGTGCTTCTGGACTACGGCGATGTAGTGGCTCACATCTTCCGTCAGGAAGCCCGTGAATATTATGCTCTGGAGCGACTGTGGGGCGAGGCTCCCCTCACTCCCTACGAGGATTGAGCATGTTTAAGGAAAGAGAGGGCGGGGAGCGTCCCCGCCGCAAGTACGGCCCCAGCACCGTAGCCACCATGAAGGTGGCCCGTCTGGGGGAAATGGGGGCCTTTTTGGATGCCGAGACCGGCAACACCTCCGATGACATACTCTTGCACACCACCCAGCAGACCCATCCTGTGCAGGTGGGGGAGGAAGTGGAGGTTTTCCTTTACCTCGACCCCAAGCGCCGCCTCACTGCCAGCATGAGAACCCCCAAGATGAAGGAAGGGCAGATTGCCAGGCTCAAGGTCGTCAATACCAGCCGCGACGGCGCTTTCCTTGATGTGGGCGCGGAGCGTGGCATCTTTATGCCCTATGCGGGCATGAGGGGGCGTCCTCAGGTAGGGGAAGTAGTCTGGGCCAAACTCTATACGGACAAGAGCGGCCGCCTGGCGGTGACCATGGAGGTAGAGGATGAAATGCGCCGAGCCTCCCGCCCTGCTGAAGGCGTGAAGAAGGGCGACCTGGTGAAGGGAGCCATCTACAACTTCACCGATGCGGGTGCCTTCCTCTTTTCCGAGGAACGCTACATTGTCTTTATCGCCAACAAGGAAATGGCCGTGCGCCCCAGAGTGGGCGAGGTAGTCACTGCGAGAGTCACTTATATCAGAGGTGACGGCAGGCTCAATGCTTCCTTGCGTGAGGCCAAAGAAAAGGCTCTGGTGACAGATGCCCAGAGAATTCTGGAACTCTTGCAGTCCCGCGAGGGCCGCATGCCCTACAGCGACAAGACCTCCCCTGAGGTCATCAAGGACAAGTTCGGCATCAGCAAGGCTGCCTTCAAGCGCGCGTTGGGGCATTTGCTGAAAGATGGCCGCATCAGGGAAGAAGATGGCTGGACTTACCTGATAGGTGAATAAGCATGAAGCGCAGGGCAATATAGCAAGCCCTGCGCTTTTCATGTTTTTTTTATCAGATTTAGAAGGATTTTAATGGCAAGGGGCGAATATTCTTGATAAAAGTATCTGAGTGTGCTCTTTCAGGGCTTTCATTGCAGGCATCCCCTTAATCGGCAGTGAGCCTGACGTGGGATATTATCAAGTTATTTTATACATATGGGGGCGAATTTGATGGCAGGAGTAGCAGAGACTAGCGGCGACAAGAAAGGAATCCTCCTGGAGACGGGGACTAATGAATTCGAGATTGTCGAGTTCAGTATTGGCAAGGTAAATTATGGCATCAATGTGGCTAAGGTGCGTGAGGTCATCACCAGGGTGCCGGTTACATCCATGCCGCAGGCCCATCCCTATGTGGATGGTCTGTTCACTTTGCGTGGCAAGGCCATTCCCTTGGTCAACCTGCCCCGGTGCCTGAACATCCAGACCACCGATGAGCCGCGCAACATCATCGTGACAGAAATCAACAATTACAGCATAGGCTTTTTGGTGGGCAATGTGTCCCGCATCCACCGCATTTCCTGGAAGGAGATGGAGCCTGCTCCCGAGGTGGGCGACCAGTCGCGCGTAGTCGGCATCATCAAGATGAGCGACCGCATTGTGCTGCTGCTGGACTTTGAAACTATCATTGCGGAAATCAATCCGGAGATCAACCAGAAGCTCACCACTTTCGAGGAAGCCACGGAGGATATCAAGACCCGCCGTGCCAATGTCCATGTGGTGGTGGCAGAGGATTCGGCCATGCTGCGTGACCTTTTGGTTACTACGCTGCATGATTCCGGCTATCGCTTCGTGCGCGACTTCGGCAATGGCCAGGATGCCTGGGATTATCTCCAGGGACTCTCCAAGAAGGGCGGCAAGATTGAGGATCATGTGGCTATCATCGTTTCCGATGTGGAAATGCCCAAGATGGACGGTCACCGCCTCTTGAAGCTGGTGCGTGAAGATGAGCGCCTGAAGGAAGTTCCGCTGGTGCTGTTCTCCTCCCTCATCAGCGAGGAAATGAAGCGCAAGGGCGAGGAACTTGGTGCTTCCGGCCAGATTTCCAAGCCGGAGATCAACCAGCTGATCGGCCTTTTGGACAATCTGGTCTTTGGCGAACCACTTCGCGAAGGTGACAAGGAAATGGCCGCTGTGTAATCAGCGAAAAGAAATGGAGACTTGCCTCTCGGGGCAAGCCTCCATTTCTTTTGCTTTATGCAGTTACGGGCTTCACTTCCGGCTGGGCACCTTCGGTGATGCACTTTTCCGTGATGACCACTTCGCGTTTCTCGTCGGAGCGAGGAATGTCGAACATGACATCCAGCATGGTATCTTCGATGATGCCCTTCAGGGAGCGGGCGCCGGTCTTGCGCTCGATGGCCTTCTTGGCTACGGCCCGCAGGGCATCTTCCTCGAATCTGAGGGTTACCCCGTCCATGGCCAGGAGTTTTTCGTACTGCTTCACAGGTGCGTTCTTGGGCTCTGTGAGGATGCGCAGCAGGGCATCTTCGTCCAGGGTCTCCAGGGTGCAGATGACGGGCAGGCGGCCGATGATTTCGGGGATGATGCCGTATTCCATGAGGTCTTCCGGGCGCACCTGGTGGATGAGCTCGTCAAACTTGGGCTGCTCAGCCTCGCCCTTCACTTCGGCACCGAAGCCGATGGAGCCGGATTCGCTCTTTTTCAGCCGCTTATTGATGACCTTGTCGATGCCCACGAAGGCACCGCCCACGATGAAGAGGATATTCTTGGTATCCACCTTGATGGTGGGGGCTTCCGGGTGCTTGCGCTGCCCACGGGCGGTGAATTCCACCACGCTGCCTTCCAGCATCTTCAGCAGGGCCTGCTGAACACCTTCATGGCCCGGGTCGGCGGTGATGGAGTTGTTGGCACCGGACTTTCTGGCAATCTTGTCGAATTCGTCCAGATAGATGATGCCATGTTCTGCCTTTTCAATATCCTTGTCAGCGGCGTAGTAGAGATTGCGCACCGCCACCTCCACATCGGCTCCCACAAAGCCCGCCTCGGTGAGGCTGGAAGCATCGGTGACGGCGAAGGGGATGTCCAGTAGCTTGGACAGGTGGGAGAGAAGGGCTGTCTTGCCACAGCCGGAGGGGCCCAGCATGATGACATTGGACTTCTCTATCTCCGTCTCTTCCTCCTGATAGCCGTACTTCATGCGCTTGTAGTGGTTGTAGACCGCTACGGACAGCACCTTCTTGGCCCGGTCCTGGTTGATGATGTACTCGTCCAGGTATTCCTTGATCTTGTGGGGCTTGTTCTTGCCCAGGATTTCCGTCAGCTGTTCGGAGAAGTCATGGTGCTCCGCTTCGGCGCTCGCCATGTCGTGCTCGTCCAGAAAGTGATTGATTTCCCGCACGCAGCTCTTGCAGATGGCAAAGCCTGTGCCGGGGTCATAGATGGGCATATCGTACTGGTCATGCACGGTCACTACCCGCTTGCACATGGTGCAGCGCAACTGAGGGGCGGAAGTTTTTTCTGCCATATATAAAACATCCTTTCTTGATTCTGAAACAATGTAATAATTATCCTCTATATAAGTAAAATTTTCAAGGAGATTTTTTTCCGCCCTTGCATGGCGAAATGCCCTGTGCTATAATAGTCGGGTAATGGACGCAGGGCGTCTGTTTCCAAGACAATCTTGTCTAGCTTTCCCATAGGGCAGCTAGGTATAACCAAGCCGGCACGAGCGGGCTTGTATCCATCCCAGTTCCTGGGGAAAGTGAGGTGTATAGATATGAAACAGGGTATTCATCCCGAGTTCTTCGAGGCTACTGTGACCTGCGGTTGCGGCAATACCTTCAAGACCGGTTCCACGAAGCAGGATCTGCGCATCGACGTTTGCTCCAAGTGCCATCCTTTCTTCACTGGCCGTCAGCGTGATGTCCAGGCAGGTGGCCGTATCGAGAAGTTCAACAAGCGCTATCAGAAGAACTGATTCGGTTGAAAGCATCAGGAAGCAGAGCAGTCCTATGTGGATTGTCTCTGCTTTTTTCTATGTTTTCTTCAGATAGCTTTGCTAGAATAAGCCCGTTATGCAAGTTTTGATTAAAAAGGGTGATTTTCTATGAGTGATAGATTGACAGTAGGCGGTCAGGCGGTCATCGAGGGCGTCATGATGCGCGGACCAGGGGTATCTGCTACGGCTGTGCGCACCCCTGAGGGGAAAATAGAGATAGAGAAGAAAGAGGTTAATTCCATCGCCGACAGGTTCCCCATCCTGAAAAAGCCATTCTTGCGGGGCACTGTGGCTCTTGTCGAGTCTTTGGTCATCGGCATCCGTTCCCTGTCCTACTCTGCCAAGATGGCAGGGGAAGAGGACGAGCAACTGTCTGATAAGGAGATGGCGGGCACCATCATCTTTGCTTTAGTGCTGGCTTCCATTCTCTTCATTGCCATTCCCACGGGGGCGGCCAAGCTGTTCCACTTCATCACCGAGGACCCGGTGTTTTTGAACCTGATGGAAGGCTTCCTGCGGCTGATTATCTTCCTGCTCTATATTTGGGGGATTTCCCGCATGAAGGATATCCGCCGGGTTTTCCAGTACCATGGGGCAGAGCACAAGACCATCCACTGCTATGAGGCAGGGCTGCCTTTGACGGTGGAAAATGTGCAGACCTTTTCCAGACTCCATCCTCGTTGTGGTACCAATTTTCTCTTGATTGTCATGCTGGTGTCCATTTTCGTCTTTGCCTTCCTGGGCTGGCCAGATCTGGTGAGCCGCATTGCCAGCCGCATCCTGCTCCTGCCGGTGGTGGCAGGCATTTCCTATGAGATTATCCGTCTGGCGGGCCGCAGCAAGAATGCCATCATCCAGACTGCTATCATGCCCGGCCTTTGGCTCCAGTATCTCACCACCCGCCCGCCTGAGGACGAGATGGTAGAGGTGGCCATCGAGTCTCTGAAGGCCGTGCTGCCGGAAGAAGAGATCTTGGCAGGCTCCGGGAATTACCTGGCTCAGGCTGCGGAGGAACAGAGCCAGGAGGATCAGCCTGTAGCCGCAGCTTCTCTGACTGATTGAGATTATGAGGTGAAATAAGTGCTTGCCAAATTACAAGCAGTAGAAGATAAATACTTGGAACTGGAGTCTCTGATCAGCGACCCTGATACCATGCAGGATATGGCAAAGTGGCAGGGCTACTCCAAGGAACACGCCCAGCTCACTCCCATTGTGGAGGCGTTCCGGGAGTACAAGAAGGTCAGCGAGGGCCTCACCGAGGACAAGGAAATGCTGGGGGAGGAAAGTGACCCCGAGATGAAGCATTTGCTGGAGGCAGAGATTGCCGAGTACAGCCAGCGGAAGGAGGAACTGGAGCAGCTGCTGCCCATTCTCTTGTTGCCCAAGGATCCCAATGACGATAAGAATGTCATCATGGAGATTCGCGGCGGCGTAGGGGGCGAGGAAGCGGCCCTCTTTGCCGGTGACCTCTTCCGCATGTACGGGCGCTATGCGGAGAAGCAAGGCTGGCGTACGGAGATTCTGGACAGCAATGCCACGGAAATCGGCGGCTTCAAGGAAATTTCTTTCATGGTGACAGGACAGGGAGCCTATAGCAAGCTGAAATACGAAAGCGGCACCCATCGGGTGCAGCGGGTGCCTGTGACAGAGTCCGGGGGGCGCATCCACACCTCTGCCGTGACGGTGGCTGTGCTGCCGGAGGCCGAGGAGGTGGAGGTGGACATCGACCAGAATGACCTGCGCATCGACACCTACTGCGCCTCCGGGGCAGGCGGCCAGTATGTCAACAGGACGGAGACCGCCATCCGCATCACCCACCTGCCTACGGGCATCGTGGTGCAGTGTCAGGACGAAAAATCCCAGCTGAAGAACAAGGAAAAGGCCATGAAGGTGCTGCGGGCCAGAATCCTGGATGCAGCTCGTCAGGAACAGGCGGATGCCATGGCGGCCGATCGCAAGAGCCAGGTGGGCTCCGGGGATCGCAGCGAGCGCATCCGCACCTATAATTTCCCCCAGGGAAGGGTGACGGACCACCGCATCGGACTGACCCTGCACCGCATTGATGCCATACTGGACGGTGACCTGGACGAATTACTGAATGCCCTGATTACCGCAGACCAGGCGGAAAGATTGAAGCAGGTGAAGTGAGCACATGAGTGAAAACGGCGAAATCTGGACAATCGGGCGCATCCTGAAGTGGACTGAGCAGTACTTCGGCGGCAAGGGCGTGGAATCTCCCCGCCTTGATGCCGAGGTACTGCTTTCCCATGTGCTGAAAAAAGAACGGATTTACCTCTATGTCCACTTTGACCAGCCTATGGAAGCAGCAGAACTGGCTACCTATAAGGAACTTATCAAGCAGCGGGTAAATCATGTGCCCGTGGCCTATTTGCTGGGGCAGAAGGAGTTTATGGGGCTGACCTTCAGGGTGACCCCTGCCACCCTTATCCCACGTCCTGATACGGAAATCCTGGTGCAGGCAGCAGTGGAAAGGCTGCGGGGGCGGGAGCAGTGCTCCTTTGCAGATATCGGCACAGGCAGCGGCGCCATCTGCTTGTCGGTGCTGAGCTTCGTGCCCGGGAGCCGTGCCGCCACCGTGGATATTTCCCCGGAGGCGCGGGCTGTGGCGGAGGAAAATGCACAGAGCCTGGGGCTTTCGGAGAGAATTGAGTTTTTTACCGGGGACTTGCTGGAGCCAATTAGGGACAGAAAGTTCACGGCTATCCTTTCCAATCCTCCCTATATCCCTGAAAAGGATATTGAGGGGCTGCAGGAGGAAGTGCGCTGCCAGGAACCTTACGGGGCGCTGTCAGGGGGGAAGGATGGGCTGGATTTTTATCGCAGGCTTTGCAAGGAAGCACCGGCGCTCCTTGAAGAAGGGGGATTTATGGCTTTTGAGGTTGGCATGGGGCAGGCAAGGGCAGTTGCTGAACTTGCTGAAGAAAATCCGCTGATAACGAGGTCGGAGATTCTCAAGGATTTGGCGGGGATTGAAAGAGTAGTTATTGCGTATATTTAAGCGATAAAAGCCTTCCCCTCAAGGGGAAGGCTGGTGAATATCAACATAAATTACAGAAAGCTGGCAAAATAGTGCAGACTGAAGTTGTTCGGATTGATGATGTTAGGGTGCAGAGCAAGGTATTGAAACGGGCGGGGGAGATACTGCGCTCGGGAGGATTGGTGGCTTTTCCTACGGAGACGGTCTATGGCTTGGGGGCCAATGGACTGGACGGGGAGGCTTGCAAGGGGATTTATCTGGCCAAGGGGCGGCCTTCGGATAATCCCTTGATTCTCCATGTGAGCAGTCGCGCCATGATTGGGGAGATTGCCGCCGAGATCACGCCTTTGGCGGAGAAACTGCTGGCGGCTTTTTGTCCCGGGCCGATTACCTTGATTTTGAAGCGGAAGGACATTGTGCCCGATGAGATTACCGGGGGACTGGATACTGTGGGCATCCGCATGCCGGAAAACGATGTGGCCAGAGCCATGATCAAGGCGGCCGGAGTGCCTGTGGCGGCACCATCTGCCAATATTTCGGGGCGTCCTAGCCCCACCACCGCCGAAGCGGTACTGCACGATCTGGAGGGGCGGGTGCCCTTGATCTTGGATGGCGGCCCCTGCGAGTTCGGGGTGGAATCCACCATTGTAGACTGCACAGGAGAAACGGCAGTCATCCTCCGCCCCGGCGCCATCACCGAGGAAATGCTGGAGGAAGTGGCGGGGCAGGTGAAGATTGATCCTGCCCTGGTGGGGAAGAATGCCATTCCCAAAGCCCCCGGCATGAAGTACAAGCACTACGCCCCCAAGGCACCCCTGACTTTGGTGGAAGGTCCGGCTGAGAAAATCGCAGCAGCCATGGAAAAGGAAATCCTCTCCCGCCGCAAGCAGGGGGCGATTGTGGGAGTGATGGCCAGCGAGGAAGTGCTGGAGGAACTGGGTAGCCTCTTGCCTGATGACCTGGGCTACTGCTATGGCAATCAAGGAGACCTCCCTGCCATCGCTGCCAGCCTTTACGAGGGCCTTCGCTACTTTGACGATACAGAAGCAGAGAGCCTGCTGGCAGAAGGCACGGCTTCCGAAGGATTGGGACTGGCCATTATGAACCGCCTGCGCAAGGCAAGTGGGTTCAATAGTATGAGGGCATGATAAAGCCTTCCTTAGAGGGGAAGGCCAGGAAATGCTTGCGGGAGGGCAAGGATATGCAGGGGACTTTTCGTTTAGCCTATCTTTCTCTGCTGCTGGCCTTTTCCCTGGCACTTTTCCTCTTCGAGGGGCTTATCCCCTTGCCTTTCATAGCTCCAGGTGCCAAGCTGGGACTGGCCAACCTCATCACGGTGGTAGCACTGTATACCCTGCCACGCCGTGATGCACTGCTGCTGCTCCTTTTGCGCATTGTAATCGGCTCCTTGCTGGGGGGCGGCCCTACAGTTCTGGCATACAGTCTGGCCGGAGGGCTGCTTAGCTTTGGGGGCATGGCGGCGCTGAAGGTCAGCAGCAGATTCTCCGTCATAGGCGTAAGCCTGGCAGGAGGCTTCCTGCACAATCTGGGACAGCTCTCTATAGCTGCCTGGGCGGTGGAGAACTGGGGCGTTTTCGCCTACCTGCCCGTCCTTGGCCTTTGTGGTATGGGGACAGGGGCGCTGATAGGCTCTATGGCTGCCGGTATTTTGTCTAAGGAAACACTGATTTAATCTTCAATTTGCCCGAAAAAATCTCGTATTGTGCAATGTCTTTTAGGATTGGACATTACTGTGGATTGGAACCCGTTT
>CACZHK010000056.1 GCA_902780915.1 Pseudoselenomonas ruminantium
CCTCTTCGTCATGGGCGCACTGGTCAACAAGTGGACCAGCGTCAACATCCCCATCGTGGTTTCCGAGATCACCAACGCCAAGGGCGAGCATGTGGTCACTACTGTGCAGGGCATCCTGGACAGCCTGATGCCTGGCCTGGTTCCCCTGCTCCTGACCTTCATGTGCATGGGTCTTCTCAAGAAGAAGGTCAACGCTATCTGGATCATCTTCGGCCTCTTCGCTCTGGGCATTGTCTGCTTCGCCCTGGGCATCATGAACGTGAAGTAATTCTGCTTCAAAACAGAATATCCGGAAGGGATTTTATGGGTGGCGGGCTTTGGCCCGCCACCTTTTTAGTTGGCATTTACCCATTTACATTTCCCGTCTGTTTTTGTAAAATATACTCAAGGGAAAGAAGCAGCAACCAATCAATTAGTTTCTATAAAATAGGGAGAGATGTTTCAAATGATCAAGAAAGCGATTGCCGTAATGACCTCTGGCGGCGACAGCCCGGGCATCGCAGCAGCCCGCGCCGTGGTCCGCACCGCACTCAGCGAGGGCGTGAGCGTCTATGGCATCAACAACGGCTATCAGGGTATGCTGGACGATGACATTGTGGAGTTGGACAGCCGCAGCGTCAGCGACATGATCCAGCGTGGCGGCACCTTCCTGGGCACTGCACGTTCCATGGAGTTCAAGACTCCCGAGGGCCGCAAGAAGGGCTTTGACAACCTTATGAAGCATGGCATCGAGGGCCTGGTCATCATTGGCGGCGATGGCAGCCTTACCGGCGGTTCTCTCCTGTCCAAGGAAACCGGCATCCCCATCGTGGGCCTGCCGGGCACCATCGACAATGATGTGTGGGGCATGGACTACACCATTGGCTGCGATACCGCTGCCAACACCATCGTGGATGCCATCAACAAGCTCCGCGATACTGCTTCTGCCCATCGCCGCATCATGGTGGTAGAGGTCATGGGACGCAACTCCGGCTGGCTGGCCATGATGGCAGGCATTGCCGGCGGCGCTGAGTATGTGCTGGTGCCTGAGGTGAAGTACGACCTGGACGAGATGTGCCACGAGCTGAAGGCCATGTACGATGCCGGCAAGCGCTACAGCATCATCGTCATCGCCGAGGGCGCAGGTTCCGGCGTGGGCCTGGGCAAGGTTGTGGAGGAAAAGACGGGCATTGACACGCGCGTATCTGTGCTGGGCCATATCCAGCGCGGGGGCTCTCCCACGGTGGAGGACCGCATGAAGGCCTCCATGCTGGGTGAGAAGGCAGCTCTTGCCATCATCTCCGGCGCTACCAACCTGGTGTTCGGTTTCAACGAGGGCAAGGTAGTGGGCGTCAACCTCTTCGATGCCGTCAACAACAAGAAGACCCTTGACCCCGAGCTGGTGCGCTTGGCCCGTGTGCTTGCTTGACGCCATTTGGCAATAAATACAGCTTAGATACGAAAATTTTTGCCCTCGGCGTTTTATTGCCTGAGGGCAAAAATTTTTTATAAAGGCTTAACTTTTGCTGACAACTATACGATAAAGATATTGAAGGAATATGCTTCTTTGCTTTTCCTCCGTGGGGCCTGTGGGGAAATCTTGATAGGTTTAATGGATTTATGGGAAAAGGAGGTTATTAACATGGATGTTAATACGATGGTGAACGTGTCCACCAACCTGAGCACCCTGAATGTGAAGCAGGGGAGTGCCGGGGCGGCCGCAGGTGCGGCTAAGCCGGCCGAGGCAGCTTCGGGAGCGCAGGCACCTGCCGCCGATGCTTATTCGGTGAACGTGACTGATGCTGCCAAGAGCCACGGGGAAGCTGTGAAGGGCCTGACTGCGGAGCAGATCGACATCCTGCAGCAGGGCATTGACAACTCCTACAAGATGATGATTTCCGTGCTGACGGAAAATAATGCCAAGCTCCAGGGCTGGCTGGATGAGGGCATCGGCAAGCTGGCCTTTGGGGATATGCAGATTGATTCCTCCACGTTTGGCCTGCCCGCCGTGGGTACCACCCCCGAAGAAGCAGCCAAGGCTGTGGGCGAGGGCGGCGAGTATTCCGTGGATGCCGTGGCTGGCCGTATCTTTGACATGGCCAAGGCCATTGCAGGGAATGATCCCGAGAAGCTCAAGGCCATGCAGGATGCCGTGGAAGAAGGCTTCAAGCAGGCTGGCCTTGCCTGGAAGGAAACCATGGGCACGGACAAGATGCCACAGATTACCCAGGATACCAAGGATGAGATCAACAAGCGCTTCGATGACTTCTATGCCCAGCTCACCGGCAAGGCAGCAGAGGAGGGCAAGTCGGAGTAAGGCCATATGCTGATTTCCAGGGAAAGGAGGTATGATTTATGGCTACCATCAATTCAATGGCGAACAACACCTATACGATGCTGACCATGGCCCAGAACAACGGCCTGTCCATGTTTGGCAGCAATGCTGCCGCCAGCGCCAAGTCCGGCGATATCTGGAGCAATTACGGCAACAGCTCTGCTGCTGCCAGTGCCATGATGTCCGGGATTTCCGAAGTCAGCAGCAGCAAGCGTGAGCTGCTCGCCAGCTATGACAACGCCGCCAAGGGCTTCAAGGCTGAGTTCAGCTCCACCATGAGTGACCTTTCCAGCTCCATCAAGGAGATGAAAAAGCTGGATCTCAACGTGGGGGAGAACGCCATCACCCAGAAGACTGTCACGGCGGAGGATGGCACCACCAGCCAGAAGACCGAGTACAGCAAGCCTATGCAGGCCGCGCTGGACACCATCGGCAAGTTTGTGGACAACTACAACTCTGCCGTTGATCTCCTGGGAGAATACAGCGATGTTTCCAAGCGGATATCCCAGCTGGCTTCCGTCTTTGGCGATACCACTGCCAGAGCCGAGAACTATGCCAAGATTGGCCTGGATGTAGGCAAGGACGGCAAGCTTACCATCAATGAGGAGAAGCTGGCCAAAGCCATCCAGGATTCCCCCGGCAGGGTGGAGAATATCCTGGGCAAGGATGGCCTCACCGGCAAGGCGGAGAACCATGTGAGCTTTGCCCAGGGGCAGGAAGACAAGCTTTTCCCCTCTGTAGACACGATGTTTGGCAAGCAGCTCAAGCAGGCCAGCGTTTACAGCGGCAATTCCTTGCTGCAGCTCCATAGCATCGCCAATATGGGCAATTTCGTAAATATGATGTTCTGAAGACTTCCCCAGCCCCAAGATTATCCCGGCTGCTTCCAGGCCGGGATATTTTCTTGGCGGGCTGTGAGGGAAATTGAACATATTTGCTTGACTTTGGTCTTGAATGAGAGTAAACTAGGATGAAATAAATTTCGAGGTTTTGGGACTAAAGTCCTAAAATGTGTGAGTTGAGGTTTTGGTTATGAAGGCATGGCGGCACAATATCATAGCGAAAGTAGTATCTTTGCTGGTACTGATAGCGGCAGCAGGCAGTCTTGCAAAAGCAGAGGCGGCCGCTTGGCAGGGGGATTGGCTCTATCGTCCGGGTATGGTGCCACAGGCCTATGAGCGCGTCACGGATGGGCAATGGCTTCCCGAACCGGGGACTGCATCCGAGGCCTGGCGGAAGTTTGACTATCCGGGACCTCCTTCCCTGGCTGATGGTGTTCACTGGGTGGCTCTTTCCCGTACTATCTCGCCGGCGGAAGTGAAGGACAATACCCTGACTTTTGCCACCACCAACGAGTCTGTGCGGCTATGGCTGGGGGAGAGGCTCATTTATGAGTATGGTCACTTCCGGGATGTGCCCATGGGAGATGGCTACCGCTGGCACATTGTGGTGCTGCCGGAGTTTTACTCGCCTGCCCAGCTTACCTTCGAGCTCTATTCCAATTCTCCTTATCAGCTGGGAGTGGTGGAGAACCTGGGACTGAGCACGGAGATGGAGGCGGTGCAGACACTTTTCTGGCAGGATGTGCCCAATCTCATGGCCATTCCCGTGTGCCTGCTGCTGATGGTCATCATGCTGCTCTACCATCATTTCACCTCCCGGAAAGATCGGAAGCTCTACTTTGCCATTGTGGGATTCCTGGGGATATTTTCACTCTGGCTCCTCTGCGCGGCCAAGCTCACGCTGCTGGTCTTTGATGCCCCTGTCTTCTGGTGGTATGCTTTGAGCATCCTGGCTTATCTCCTGCCCATTTCAGGCAACCTCATTGTTTACGAGGTGCTGCGGGACGAGCCCGATGCCCGCATGGACATAGTGGTGGGGGCGGAGGCCGTGCTCCTCGCCATCGCCATGGCAGGGGAGGCAATGGGACTGCACCTGATGAACAGGATGATGGCCTTATATTATCCCATGCTGCTCGTCAGTGAAAGCGCAGCCGCGTACTGGCTCTGGCGCAAGGCTGCCAAGGGCGACTATCGGGCCAGGGCGCTGATTTGCTCCGTGGCGGCTTTTACCCTCTGCGGAGTGGCAGACGGTTTGGCTGGACATTTCCATCTCTGGTCTCAGCACAGTTTTGTGACACCCTTTGCGGTGCTGTCCTTCTGCTATTTCGTCTTCGTGATCATAGGCAGGCAGCTGGCTCATCAGCGGGAAATGGCTGCACGGCAGGCTGATCTGGAGTATGAGGCTGCCGTGGCCACGGAAAAAGCAGAACGAGACCCGCTTACGGGGTGCTATAATCGTCAGCGTTTGGATGAATTGGCATCGGAGAGTCTCAATGCCAGCCAGCGGGAGCATCTGCCCATGTCAGTGCTGCTGTTGGACATTGACCACTTCAAGCAGATAAATGACGAGTTTGGCCACAGCGCCGGGGATAAGGTGCTGAAGGATTTCACAGCCGTCATCCGTCAGGCTCTGGACAGGAGCAAGCCCTTTATCCGCTGGGGCGGCGAGGAATTCCTGGTCTTCTGCCCTCAGCTGGGCATGAAGGAAGCCCTGGATTTTGCGGAGAAATTGCGCCGGCTGGTTTCCGCCAGGAAGCTGGGCGGCGTGGATGTGACCTGCAGCATCGGCGTGGCCGTCTGGCATGGTCGGGTGGACAGCTTCCAGGCTCTTTTCAAGCGGGTGGATCAGGCTCTCTACATGGCCAAGAATGCCGGACGCAACTGCGTCAGGCTGGAGGGCGGCAAGCTGCCGGAACTATATTGCTAAAAAAACTCAAGGAACAGAGCATTGTGTGCCATGCCTGTTCCTTGAGTTTTTTTATGTGTTTTGGGAAATGGGCTTACAGCAGGGAGCCGGGGTAACGGAGGGTGGCAAAATAGTCGTCTATAGTCTGGGCCCTGCGGATAAGCTCTACTGTTCCGTCTTCACGGAGCAGCAGCTCGGCGCTCCAGAGCTTGCCGTTGTAGTTGAAGCCCATGGCGTGGCCGTGGGCGCCGGTGTCGTGGATGATGATGCGGTCACCGATCTCGATCTTTGGCAGGCGGCGGTCGATGGCGAACTTGTCATTGTTCTCGCAGAGAGAGCCTGTGACATCGTAGAGGTGGTCGCAGTGGGCTTTCTCCTTGCCCATGATGGTGATGTGGTGATAGGCACCGTAAAGGGCGGGGCGCATGAGGTTGGACATGCAGGAGTCCAGGCCGATGTAGTCCTTGTAGGTATTTTTCTCATGGAGCACCGTGGACACCAGCCAGCCTGCGGGGCCGGTCATGGCGCGGCCGCTTTCCATGGCAATGGCGGTATGTCCCAGGCCGTTGGGAATCATCAGTTCCTTATAGAGGTTATGGATGCCTTCACCCACTTCTGTGAGGTTCACGGGCTCCTCCTCGGGGCGGTAGGGGATGCCGATGCCGCCGCCAAGGTTCACGAATTCCAGAGTGATGCCCAGCTTCTCCTTGATTTCCACTGCCAGCTTGAACATGAGTTCGGCGGTGTAGATGAGGCCCTCGCTGCGCAGCTCATTGGAGATTACCATGGTATGCAGGCCGAAGCGCTTCACGCCCTTTTCCTTGGCGCGCTTGTAGCCCTCCAGCAGCTGGTCATGGGGCAGGCCGTACTTTGCCTCCGTGGGACGGCCGATGATATCATTGCCCTCGATGAGGTTGCCGGGGTTGAAGCGGAAGGAGAGGCAGGCAGGAAGTCCGGCATTTTTCTCCAGATAGTCCAGATGGGAAAGGTCATCCAGGTTGATGATGGCTCCCAGCTCGATGGCTTTCTGGAACTCGTCGGCGGGGGTATCGTTGGAGGTGAGCATGATTTTCTCCCCCGTGACTCCGGCGGCCTGGGAAATCAAGAGTTCCGGCAGGCTGCTGCAGTCTGTGCCGGCTCCTTCCTCCGCCAGCACCTGCACGATGCGGGGATTGGGGGTGGCCTTCACGGCGAAGTGCTCCCGGAACTCCGGCGCCCAGGCAAAGGCGGCCTTCAGCCTACTGAGATTCTGGCGGATGGTTTTTTCGTCATAGATATGGAAAGGGGTGGGATATTCCTTGATGATTTCTTCCAGCTTGGCCTGGGAAAGGGGAAAACTCTTTTCACTCATGGACAGTTCCTCCTTGCGGATTGTAATCTTGTAAATTTATTATACATTGGGGTTATATTGATGTCAAATACTATATAAAATATTGCATAAAAGACATAATGTGATTGATATACCGCTTATATTGTAGTCGAGAGTTGGCAGGAAATATGGTAGAATAAGGAAGAAGAATTTTACAGGAGGAAGAACTGTGCGTCTATATATTGCCGAGAAACCCAGCATGGGCCGGGAAATCGCCAAGTGCCTGCCGGGTCCTGTGGAGCGGAGAGACGGGTATCTTGTGACCAAGGGCGGGGTGGTGACCTGGCTCTTTGGCCATATCCTCAGGCAGGCGGAACCGGAGGAATATGATGCCCGCTACAAGCGCTGGCGGGCAGAGGATCTGCCTATCATTCCCAGCAAGTGGCAGCTCTATGTGGCGAAGGACTGCGAGAAGCAGTTTGCCATCGTCAAGGGCCTTATAGAAAAGGCAGACGAAATCGTCCACGGCGGCGACCCTGACCGGGAGGGGCAGCTGTTGGTGGATGAGGTGCTGGATTACTTGGGGAACAAGAAGCCCGTGCGGAGAATCCTGCTGAACGCCCTGGACGAAAAGAGCATCAAGGAAGCCAACGAGCACCTGCGGGACAACAAGGATTTCTTCAATCTGAAGCAATCGGCGCTGGCGCGGGCCAGGGCTGATTGGCTCATCGGCATGAACCTTTCCAGGGCGTATACTCTCGCTGCAAGGCGGGCGGGCCATGACAAGCTGGTGCTGCCCATCGGCAGAGTCAAGACCCCGACCCTTTCGCTGGTGGTGCGTCGGGAAAGGGAAATCGAGAACTTCAAGCCTGTGGATTACTATACAATCCGCGGCGTATTCCAGCATGAGAATGGCACTTTCACCGCCCAGTGGAAGCCTGAGGACACCCAGGCTGGGCTGGACAGCGAGAACCGCCTGATTGACAAGGCGGTGGCAGAGGCCAAGCTCAAGGAGTTTGGCGAGGAGCCATTGGAGGGCCTGATCTCCGGCTACCAGAAGACCAAGAAGCAGGAGCCGCAGCCCCTGCCCTTTTCCCTTTCCACCTTGCAGGTGCTGGCGGGCAAGCGCTATGGCTATGCGCCGCAATTAGTTTTGGATACAGCCCAGAAACTCTACGAGAAGAAGCTCACCACCTATCCCCGTTCGGACTGCGAGTATCTGCCCACCAATCAGAGAAAAGATGCAGCCACGATCTTGGGCAATCTGGCAGTGGCAGGAGATGAGCTCTTGGCCAGCTGGGTGCCGGGGGCGAACCTCAAAATTGACAGCCGGGCCTGGAACGACAAGAAAATCTCTGCCCACCACGCCATCATCCCCACCACCGTCAAGGCCAATGTGGCACAGATGACGGAGGAGGAACGGAACCTTTACCACCTCATTGCCCGCGGCTATATGGCCCAGTTCTACCCTGTCCATCAGTACGACCAGACCAAGGTGGAGGTCACTTATCATGGGGAGCTTTTCACCGCCAGCGGGCGCACGGAAAGGGATTTGGGCTGGAAGGTCATGTATCAGGCTCAGGTCAGGGGCAAGGCCAGGGATGAGGAAGAACGTGAGAAGGATGAGGACGAGAGCGCCAAGGCCCTGCCTGCTATGAAGAAGAAGGACGGCGTGCTCTGGCAGAAGGGGGAAATGAAGACCAGCACCACCAAGCCCCCGGTGCGCTTCACACCTTCCACGCTTTTGGCGGGCATGAAGGAAATCCACAAGTATGTGAAGAACCAGGAGGCCAAGAAGCAGCTGAAGGATGTGTACGGCATCGGCACCGAAGCTACCCGCGCCACCATCATTGATGACCTTATCAAGCGAAAATTCATGAAGCCCACGGGCAAGAAAAAATATCTGGTGCCCACCCCTGCCGCCTATATTCTGGTGGATGCCCTGCCGGATGAGATGACCTATCCTGATTCCACGGCTATCTGGGAGGACAGGCTGCACTCCATGGCAGAGGGGGAGGGAACCCTTGCCGAGTTCTTGCAGGGACAGATCGAGTTCACGGAAAAACTCTGTGCCAAGGCGGGCCAGGTGAAGATGGAAGTCACGGGGGAAAATGTCTGCCCCCGCTGCGGCCAGGGTGTCATGCTCCAGCGAAAGGGCAAGAACGGCGTTTTCTGGGGCTGCTCCAACTATCCCAAGTGCCGCCTGACCTGCAATGACAAGGAGGGCCAGCCGGATATGGAGGATGCCAGGAGCCGGGCGGCAGGGCGTTCCTTCGTGAGCAGTCCGACCGCTGGGAAGGCTCCAAGGGGAGAGGCTGCTCCCGCAAATCCCGTCGGCTATGGCAGCTATTCCAGCCGAGGGGGCGGCGCCCCCTCGGCTGCGGATCTGGCGGAGATTGATGCCCTGCTGGCAGGAGGGGAACTCTACGGTGCGCCGCCTGCCGGGAATAATTGGGGCGGCTTCCAGGACAAGCCCAGGTACTCTGCCAGCCCCATGGAGCAGAGCAGGAAGAATGGCACTCTGGACAAGGGGGAGGATGGGAATAAATATCTCTGCCCCCGGTGCAGGGAGGGGCATCTGCATCTCCACAAGGGCAAGAACGGTCCTTTCTGGGGATGTTCCAACTATCCACGCTGTACAGCTACATTTGATGATGACAAGGGAACGCCCTTGCTTAATTGAGATATTTAGGAGAGAAACGTATGAACGAGGTAAAGGATTTTGCACAGCTGGGCGTAGATGAGGCCCTTTGCGAAGCCCTTGCAAAACAGGATATAACCAAGCCCACGGCCATTCAGGCAGAGATCCTGCCCAAGGCTCTGCAAGGCCAGAGCCTGCTGGGAGAAGCTCCTACGGGGACGGGCAAGACTTTGGCATATCTTCTGCCAACTCTGATGAAGCTGGAGGCGGAGGACAGGGATGTGCAGGCGGTTGTTTTGGCACCCACCTATGAGCTGGCCATGCAGATCACCAATGCTGCCAGGGACCTCAGCCAGCAGGCAGGGCTTGGCCTGCGGGTGCAGGGCCTGATTGGCGGAGCCAATATTGCCCGTCAGATAGAGAAGCTCAAGGAAAAGCCCCAGCTGATTGTGGGGTCGGCGGGCAGGCTCCTGGAACTGGCCCGCCGCAAGAAGCTGCAGCTGAATAAGGCCAAGGTTCTGGTGCTGGACGAGTTTGACAGGCTGCTGGACGACCAGAATCTGCAGAACACCGCTGAGGTAGTGCGGCTGATGCCGCCACGGGAGGAAATGCAGATCCTGCTCTTTTCTGCCACCACCTCCCGCAAGGCTCTGGAGAGGGCTTCCTTCCTGGGCAGCCCAGAGCACATCACGGTGGCAGATGAGGCGGTGGCCAGCGGCCTGCGGGACGATTATTACCGCATCACTCCTTTCCGGGAAAAGATTGAGGTCTTGCGTAAGCTCACCCGCCGCCTGAACATCACCAGGGGACTGGTTTTCATCAACAAGCGCTTCGATGTGGAAAAGACCCTGTCTCAGCTGCGCTATGAGGGCCTGTCCGTGGAATCTCTGGTCAGCGCCGGGGGCAAGCAGGAGCGCCAGCACGCGGTTTCCTCCTTCAGCAAGGGCAGGGTACGTCTGCTGCTGGCCACGGATGTGGCAGCGCGAGGGCTGGACATTCCAGGCATTGACTATGTGGTGAACCTGGATGTGCCGGAAAATGCCCAAGCCTACCTGCACAGGGCGGGCCGCACGGCCAGGGCAGGTGCCCACGGCACGGTCATCACCCTGGCAGATATCAAGGAAGCCTATAAGCTGGAACTCTTGGAAAAGCAGCTCAAGCTTGCCTTGAAGCCTTTGGAACCCGGAGGCAGAGCCCTTTCCAAAGGCCCACAGCCCAAGGGCAGGGCGGCAGGCCATCGCGCTCCTGCCCGGGGACGCAGGCAGGGGAAGGCAGCGGATCAGAAATCTGCCCGCAAGCATAGTTGATGGAGGAATTCTTTGTGGACATAGTGCCTATATTATTTGACCTGTTTCTGGTGGCTTTCCTGGTTTTCATGAACGGCTTTTTCGTAGCCTCTGAGTTCGCCTGCGTGAAGATTCGCCCTTCCCGGCTGGAAATGCTGATACAGGAGGGCAACAGGCGGGCTCGCTATGCCAAGGAACTCACTGACCATCTGGACACCTCCCTGTCCGTGACCCAGCTGGGCATCACCCTGGCCTCCCTGGGACTGGGCTGGATTGGCGAGCCAGCCATGGCGGGGCTCATCCTGCCCGTCACGGAACTGGCGGGCCTGGATCTTTCGGCGGGGCATACCATTGCTCTGGCTCTTGGCTTTGCTATCATCACCGCCATGCACATCATCCTGGGAGAGCTGACCCCCAAGACCTTTGCCATCCAGAGCGTGGAGCGCATCATGCTGGCGGTGGCCCTGCCCATGCTGATCTTCCAGAAGCTCTTTTATCCCTTCGTCTGGTTCCTGAACCATGTGGCCAACTGGGTGGCGGCCCGCTTCGGAGTGCAGGTGGAGGGCAACGGCGAGCTGGCCCACACGGAAGAAGAAATCCGCCTGCTCATGGAGGAAAGCCACAAGCAGGGGCTGGTAGACGACACGGAGGCTGACTTCGTGGACAATGTCTTTGACTTCACCGAGCGCAACGTGCGGGAGATCATGACTCCCCGCACGGACATGATCTGCCTCTATCTGGAGGACAGCCTGGAAGAAAACCTGGAGACAGTCTTCTCCGAGCAGATGACCCGCTACCCCATCTGCCGGGAGGACAAGGACCATATCATAGGCTTCTTGCACATCAAGGATTTGCTGAAATACTTCCACAAGGGCCAGAAGGTGACCCTCAGGAAGATGGCCCGCCGCGCTCTGGTGGTGCCCGAAAGCATGGATGTCAGCGTGCTGTTGAAGACCATGCAGAAAGGCCGCAGCCAGCTGGCCATCGTAGTGGACGAGTTCGGCGGCACCTCCGGCATGGTGACCATCGAGGATATCGTGGAAGAAATCGTGGGGGATATCCAGGACGAGTTCGACGAAGAGCGCCCCGTAGCAGAGGACAGGGGCAGCGGCGTTTATTCGGTAGATGCCAAGATGCTGCTGGAGGAAATGGAAGACATTCTGGAAATCAAGCTGGAGGATGAGGATGTAGACAGCATAGGCGGCTGGCTCAATGACACTATAGGCGGCGACCCTAAAGTGGGCATGATGGCCGCCTATGAGGGGAATATGTTTTATGTGGAGGAAGTGGAAGGGGCACGCATTACCAGAGTGCTCATCAGGCTGGTCAAGGAACTTACAGAGGAGCATGAGGAGATAGTGTAGAAAATCTATACAGGTAAGCCGATACCAGGCGCATCATGCTTGCAAAGCTGGATAGTGATAAGGTAGCAGAAGCTATCAGGGAATATGGGGAGGTGCTGACAAATGAAGACAGAAATCAAAAATTCAGCGAAGGGGTTTCTTTCGTGTTTGGCTGTAGTGTTTCTCTGTACTTTTTTCCTGCTGCCGGGAACGGCAGCGGCTCACGTGGAAGAATGGGCTGAGCCGGGATATAATTTCAAGGATGTTCAAAAACTGCTGGTTTATGACCTTGATATGTCGGCCGTGGATTTAGAGTCGGACATCGCCGAAAAGAATTTCCAAAGTGCTTTTTGGGAGCAGGTAGGCAAGCAAAAGATAGAAGTAATGAACTTGAAAAAAGTGGAAAACCGGGTTTCGCTGATGGAATATAAAGACATTGATGCACTTCGTCAGACGGATCCGGCAGCCGCAGAGGAAATGTGGCAGAATACTATGCCCAAGGTAGTGGATGCCTATGCCAAGACCCAATACCTGAGGTATGAATACACTTCACGGGTGATTCCCGCCCATACGGAATGGCGTACCCGTTGGGTAAAGCACACTTATTATGACAGGGATGGCAATAAGCATGAGGAAAGCATTCCGGAAGAATATCCCGAATATGTGCCGGAAAAGACCATTTGGACACTTCATCAAAGGATACGCCTTGATGTTTACGATGCCAAAACAGGCAAGTGCATTTACTCCAGAAACGAAGCGCGTTCAGATGATTACGCCGGAGACGGAAAGGATATTTTCGTAAAGATAGTGCGAAATAGTTTCAAGGATTTCCTCAAAAAAGGCAAGAAATAGATTTGGCTAACCAAAGAGGGGCTGTTGCATACTTATGCAGCAGCCCCTCTTTGGTTTTGATGTGTCTGTCAGCGGTAGGAAACAAGCTCCTCCATGGGCTTGGTCTTTTCATGTGTAGGCGTGGGCCTTACTCCCTCGGCGGCGTAGCCGAAGTCCATCAGGAGCACTACAGTCTCGCTTTCCGGCAGTTTCATGGCCTCAGCGGCTTTGTCCGGGTCGAAGAAGTTCAGCCAGCAGCTGTCCACGCCTTCGGCTTTGGCTGCCAGCATCATGTGGGTGGCGACGATGCTGGCATCTTCTGCGCCTGAATTGTATTTGTCACCGGGATAGGCGAAGCACTGCGTGCTGTCATAAGTCACTGCCATCACGATAGGTGCGCCGTAGCGGCAGGGGGTCAGACTGTCCACCAGCTGCAGGGCTTCCTCGCTCTGCATCACATAGATATGCTGGGGCTGGCTGTTCTTGGCAGTGGGAGCCAGCTGGCCGGCCCTCAGGATTTTGTCGAGCACCTCTTTGGGCACAGCCTTTTCGGGGTCATACTTCTTGCAAGAGTAGCGTTCCTGGGCGAGTTTCAGAAAATCCATGATTGTCCTCCTTTGAGAAAAAGGTTAGTGAAACTATCGGCTTTTATTCTTGAACGAGGGTCATTTTTCCTGCTGAGGGCAGTATTTTTCTTCGGCAGTGATTACAGATGGCGTACCTTGTTTCATAACCAGAGTTTTTCTTGCACCCTTTCCTGCAAACAGTTAAAATAATAGAGAATGTTGATTGAACGATAGAGGTTTGCAATGGTCATTACAGTAGAGAATTTCACCAAGTCCTACGGGGAGAAGGAA
>CACZHK010000057.1 GCA_902780915.1 Pseudoselenomonas ruminantium
CGGCAATCGCTTCGACCACGCCTACAACACGCTCTTTACCTGTGCCTTCTCTCCCCTGCAGTGCATATTGGCAGACCATGAGGAAGCTCTTTTCTACCTACACGGTGGCGAGGAAATCGCCCTCACTTGCAAGGAAATTCCCACCGCAGTGTCCCTCATCCCCTTCAGCGCCCGCTGCCAGGGAGTTTCCTGCCGAGGGCTGCACTGGGAGCTCAACGATACCCTGCTACTACAGGGAGTGCCCACTGCCACCAGCAACAGGCTGGCAGATGGTGAGAGCACCTTCTCCGTCAGCCTTGGGCGCGGCACCCTGGGCGTCTATCTCTGCTGGGAATGACTCAGCCATACCTTCTCTGCCGCAGAGCCTCGAAGAGAGCCACTGCCGCCGAGACACCTACATTCAAGGACTCGGCGCTGCCCACCATGGGGATATAGGTCTTTTCCCCTGCTGACAAAAATTCTGAGGAAACGCCATTGCCTTCATTGCCGAAGACCAGCACCGTCGGCCCAGCCAGCTTGCGTTCATAGAGGGGTCTGGCACTTTCGTCCAAAGCAGTAACCAGCAATTGGCAGCCGCCCTCTTCGGCAAAACTTATGACTTCTTCCGGCTGCAATCCGCCAATGATGGGCAAATGAAACAGGGAGCCCATGGTGGAACGCACCACCTTGTCCGAGAACACATCTGCCGTCCCCTTGGTGCAGAGTACCGCAGATGCTCCGGCGGCATCTGCCGTGCGGATGATGGTGCCCACATTGCCCGGATCCTGCACCACGTCCAGAACCACATAGAGAGGATTTTCTTCAGCCTGCAGATCCTGCAGGCTGTTTTTCTGCTGCTCCACGCTAAGGAGGATGCCCTGGGGCTGCTCAGTGGCGGCGGCCTTGAGGAAAACTTTTTCCGTCACCAGGCAGACTTCTGCAATGTCAGCCAGCTTATCTGCCAAGGCCTTGCCGCGCTCTGTTGCCAATAAGGCGTCCGTAACAAGGGCAAACTTGATTTTCCATAAGGATTCTGCTACCATCTCGCAGAGTCGTACGCCCTCGGCCAGAAACAGGCCCTCTTTATCACGGTTCTTTCTTTGGTGCAGGGAGGCCGCCAGCTTTATCTTTTTATTGTCAACGCTTTCAATGCGCACGAAGCCCATGGAAGACTCCTTTCATAAGTAAAAAGGGCTGGCAGGAATAACTCCTGCCAACCCATTCAATTCACGCTGCAAAAATTACAGGTTCTCCTTAGCCACAGCAACCAGCTTGGCGAAAGCAGCTGCATCGGACACAGCCAGGTCAGCCAGCATCTTGCGGTTGACCTCAACGCCAGCCTTGGTCAGGCCGCACACGAGACGGCTGTAGGACATGCCGTTCAGGCGGGCAGCTGCGTTGATGCGGGCAATCCAGAGACGACGGAACTCGCCCTTCTTGGCGCGACGATCACGGCGTGCATAGTAGAGAGCCTTCATGACAGTCTCATTGGCCTTTTTGAACTGCTTGCTCTTGGAACCCTTGTAGCCCTTGGCCAGCTTCAGAATCTTCTTGTGACGACGATGTGCAGTCACGCCGACTTTAACTCTTGGCATTGTATTTCCTCCTAATATCTATCAAACTTGCGTTACAGTCAATTATGCGTAGGGAAGCATGTGCTTCACGCGGCTGTAATCAGCCTCGCAAACCATAGCAGCCTTGCGCAGGTTGCGCTTGCGCTTCGGGCTCTTCTTCTCCAGGATATGGCTCTTGAAAGCCTTGTTACGCTTGAATTCGCCGCTGCCGGTCATGGTGAAACGCTTTGCAGCTGCGCGACGGGTCTTGATCTTCGGCATTATGTTTTCCTCCTCAAATTTCCTAAATCACTCAGCATCCTCTGCAGGTGCCGGAGCCTGGGGCTTCTTAGCCGCTTTCTGAGCCTTGGGGGCCAGGATCATGGTCATGTTCTTGCCCTCCAGCTTGGCAGTGCGCTCTATGGAAACAGTGTCTCCCAGAGTAGCAGCCACACGGTCAAGAATCTCTCTGCCCAGTTCAGGATGGCTCAGCTCGCGGCCACGGAACATGATGGTGACCTTGACCTTGTTGCCCTCCTGCACGAAGCGGACAGCATTCTTCACCTTTACATCGAAGTCATGCTGCTCGATGTTGGGGCGCAGCTTGACCTCTTTGATGCTGATGGTCTTCTGCTTCTTCTTGGCTTCCTTCTCGCGCTTCTGCTGCTCATAGCGGTACTTGCCAAAATCCATGATGCGGCAGACAGGCGGCTTGGCCTTGGGAGCGACCTCCACCAGGTCAAGGTGCTGCTCCTCCGCCATGCGGAGTGCCTCACGGGTGGGCATGATGCCCAGCTGCTCGCCGGTGGCGCTGGTGACGCGCACCTCGCGGATGTGGATCTGCTCATTGATGCGTAATGAATCCCTGCTAATAGTAAAAACACCTCCTGCTTGAAGTATCTAAAGCAAAAAGAGAGATGGCATACGCCACCTCTCCATAATCTCACATTATGAACCACACTGGCCTGTGCCAGCAGGTGAGAGCGGTGGCTCTGCTTGCTCAACAAATAGAAGTTTAGCATTTAACCTAGCCTGTGTCAAGGATTTTATTGCTGGAAAATCTTCCCCGCCTGTCCGCCACTTAATGCGCATTTCCGCATTATCAGCCAGCCACCAGCAGGACTTTTGCCAAATATGTCGAAACATTTCCTGCAAAGGGTAATTTATCCGAAATATTTTTGGGGTGATAATAGTGAAAAAGAATCAAGCGAGTGAGACCACACTGCTCATCGCCCTTGTACTGGCAATCCTGCTTGCAGCCAATGCCATGCTGGGCTTCATGCTGACTGAGCAGTCCCAAGCCTCCATGAAAGAACTTCTCCAGACCCGCATGCTGGACGTAGCCAATACGGCAGCTGATATGCTGGATGGCGACAAGCTCAAGACACTCAAAGCCACGGACAAAGACACGCCGGACTACAAGAAGATAAGCGATACGCTTGCTATGTTCCGGGACAATATCGACCTGGCCTACATCTACTGCATACAGCCCAAAGGCGAAAGGGATTTTGTCTTCTCTGTTGACCCCACCCTCACAGATCCCGGTGAATTTGGCTCCCCCATTGTCTACACGGAAGCCCTCTACAAAGCCAGTCGGGGAAAGGCTGCCGTAGATAATGAACCTTATGACGATGCCTGGGGGCGCTTCTACAGCGCCTACAGTCCGGTGTTTGACTCCGACGGCAAGGTAGCCGGCATTGTAGCCGTGGACTTCAGCGCTAAATGGTACGATGAGCAGATCGACAAGCAGACGCGCACCATGTATACCTGCATCGCAATTTCCATGATAGTCTGCATCCTGTTGGTTTTCGTGGCCACCAGCCGCGCTCGGCGCATGGTGCAGAGCATGACCAAAGACCTGTCAGACTTGGCTAACGTTATGGACGAAATCACTTGGGAAATGTCAAATATAGGCGCCAGCGAGGAATTGAAGAAGTCCCTGCAGAACAAATCAACGAACTTGGGCGTCCTCAACGAACGGATAAGGGTCTTGAAGGACAGCCTGCACAGCTATTGGGAAGATTCCGGCTCAAAGGCAAACAGCATAGTGACCGCCTTGTCCTCCGACTATCGCAATGTTTACTATCTCAATCTTGATACGAACAAGGGCATCTGCCACAGAGCTATGGGACAGGATTGCGGCCTGAGGGCCGGCCAGGAGTTCGTTTTCATGGAAACCATGGAAATGTATGCCAGGGACTTCGTGGCATTGGAAGATCAGGAAGCTTTCCTCCAATTCCTGAGGCCTAAGGAAATCAGACTTGCCTTAAAGAAAAAGAGCTTGATTACCCGCGTTTTCAAAATCCACCGTGAGGCCCTTAATCTATATATGACGGTACGCATTGCTGCCATCAACCATCCTGACAATCGGGTTGGTTTTGGCATACGTGCCGTAGGCGTGGGCTTTGCAGATGTGGACGAAGAAACCTGCCGTGCTCTCCTCCAAAATAAGAGCAGCGACCAATAAGAGCCAGGCAATATAAAAGCCTGTGGGAAAGCACCTCCCACAGGCTTTTCTCATTGCCTGAAAATCATATGTCACGTATCCTGGGCAAAGGAAATGCTCCACACATCCTCAGCCACGATGGTCATGAGGTCTTCATCAGTTATATCCCCCGTGCTCTCTGCCAGGCGGTCGCCCAGATTGGTCAGGGCTTTCTCAAAGTAATTGCGCACGGTACGGCCGTTGGCAAAATCAGGCTTGCGGCGAGCGTAGAGTTCCTTGAAGGACTGCCCCAGATAATCCTTGGCTTCCTCCGAGAGTATGAACTGCGCTTTCTCGCACATGCCCTCGAAGATGGACAAGAGTTCCTCTGGCTTGTAGTCCGGGAACTCTATGTACTTGTTGAAACGGGATTTGAGGCCGGGGTTGGTGCTCAGGAACTTGCCCATCAGATCAGTGTAGCCCGCCACGATGACAATGAGGTTGTCGCGGTGGTCCTCCATGAGCTTCAGCAGGGTATCAATGGCCTCACGGCCAAAGTCCTTGCCGTCCCCGCCGTTGAGGGAGTACGCCTCATCTATGAAGAGCACGCCCCCCAGGGCACTTTCCACTACTTTCTTGACCTTGGGAGCCGTCCAGCCGATGTACTCGCCCACCAGGCCGGCCCTGTCAGTCTCGATGAGCTGTCCCTTGGACAGGATGCCCAGTTCCTTGTAAATCTTAGCCAGGAGCCTTGCCACAGTAGTCTTGCCTGTGCCCGGGTTGCCTGCAAAGACCAGATGCCTCGAGACGGGCACCTGCTGCAGGCCGCGCTTCTCGCGCAGCTTGTTGAGGCGCAGGCTGTTGATGATGCTCTGCACATCCTTCTTGACCTGATCCAGGCCCACCAGGGAATTCAGCTCTGCCATGAGTTCTTCATAGCTTAGTTCAGGCTCGTCGGACTTGGCCTTCGCCACTGCCTCGTTAACCTCCTGAGTCTTCTCTTCCTCAGTCTTCTGATCCTTCGCATCTTCCCTGACAATGGTTTCCTCAGCCTCTTCTTCGACGGCTGGTTCCCTTTCCAGACGCTCTGCTTTCTTAACTGCTTCCGTGCGGGCCTGAATGCAGTCGGAATAGTCAATCTGGTCAATCAGGCTGCCCATCTTGGCATAGTAACTTTCCACGGTAATATGCTTGGAGCATTTAAGCCCAGAAACACAAATCTCTACATCGCCATCCGTCCAGGTCAAGGAAGGCAGGCACTCACTTATATCACCAACAGTTTCCACTTTATAGGGGCTCAGGATTTTCGTGATTGCCCGTTGCGCCACTCCCACATTGGTGATCTTCATGCCGTGTTCCTTGGCATGGTCATCGACCCCCACAATGAGATCACATACCTCGCCATAGGTAATGCCATCAGCACTATAGTTGACACAAAGGCCGTAGAGCCCTTTCTTCCCGAAAGAAAAATATATCTCTTCCACCCTCTCCTGGCAGGGAAGAGCCATCTCATTGTCCGGCGACAAGCTGTAGAGCGACTTGCCCGCAGATTCTCCGCTTCCATCCAGCAGGTGCGTCATGTCCGCTATATCCATCAGTTCCTCCACCGGACTCTCGAAGCAGACAGTCTTGTGGAAGATCTTCTGGGCAAAGGGAATTCTAATCATATAAGGCGGCATGCCAATACCTCATCCTCTCTCGCACACATCTTTCATGCATGGTAACCACCTGATAATAATTTTCGGCGTGCCCCACAAATATCCTGCGTGCACCTATTCATTTTTCATTATAGCACAAAAAAAGACCCAGTTGTAGATAACCGGGCCTTGTATGCAAAACTTATTTTTACCTGCTCATTTCTGAGCTCCATCCTCCGGCATAGCGGGAGGCGGTCCACCCTGGGGGCCGCCGTGGTGTGCGCCCTCGGGACGCAGCTTGCTCTTGTCCACACCCAGCTGCTCTGCCACATCAGTCCAGCGGTTGTTGATTTTCTTCATATCAAGCACAGCCTGAATGTCCTTGCCGCTTTCCTTGGCCAGAATAGCTGCCATGTTGATGTCCTTGCTCTGGTAGCCATTCTTCAGGAGGGCCAGGGCCTTGTCCTGTGACAGCAGCCCCTTCTGGCCAATGTGCATGGCTCGCAGCTCCAGCCTGGCTTCCTTCATCTGGGCGTGGGTGATGCCCAGAGACTTGGTGATTTCCTTCCAGTCGGACTGATTCTTGTGCAGAGCCAGCACCTCTTTGAAGGACTTGCCGCTGACTTTCGCCAGCATGGCTGCCTGGCCAATATCGCGGAAATCTTCCTTGGCCTCGATGGCTTCCTTCACCTCTGACTGCTTGACACCAAAAGTATCTGCCACGTGCTTGGCCGCCTTATCTGCATCCATCTGCACAGGCGGATGCTGCGGGCCCTGCCCCTGCTTTTCCATCTGGGGCAGGCGGCTATCATGGGGAGACTCTGCCTGGGCAGACATGGTTCCCAGGCTCCCGCCCAGCAGCACCGCGCCTGCAATAATCCCGGTGAGCATTTTCTTCTTCATAGCATTCATTTCATTCACGCCTTTCTCATAGCAAATAACAATTTTTTGGAGTTCCTTGACTATGACAATAGTATATAACAGAATGATTAGAACGTCTTTAAGCAAGCATTAAATTTTTATTTGATTTTGCTGAAATTAATATGGGGCTGCCAATCTTACTTGCGCTTGTCCAGCCAACCCTCGATATTCTTCTGGCGGGCGCGGGCAATGGCCAGTGTCCCTTGGGGTACAGTCTTGGTGATAGTAGAGCCTGCGCCGATGTAGGCTCCGTCCTCCACGGTGACGGGAGCCACCAGATTGGAGTTGCAACCCACGAAAGCATCATTGCCGATGACGGTGCGGAACTTGGTCTTGCCATCGTAGTTCACGGTGATGGTGCCGCAGCCCATGTTCACCCCGGAACCCATGTCGCAATCGCCGATATAGGAGAGATGCGGCAGCTTGGACCCCTTGCCCACGGTGGAATTCTTCACTTCCACGAAGTTGCCCATCTTCACTCCTTCAGCCAGATGGGAGTCAGGGCGAATGTGGTTGAACTGGCCCAGAGCCACCCCATCGTCAATCTGGCAGTCATGGGCGTAGCAGAACTGGCCCACCACGTTGTTGCCGCACTTCACATTCTGGAAGCGGACGCTAGGGCCGATCTCGCATTCCTCGCCGATGACCGTGCCGGCTTCCAGCCAGGTCATGGGATAGATAACCGTATCGCGGCCCACCTGCACATCAAAGTCCACATAGGTGGTGTCGGGATCCATCAGGGTGACCCCCTCTGCCATCAGCTGCTCGTTCTTGCGGCGACGCAGGATCTTCTCTGCGCCGGCAAGCTGCTGGCGGGAGTTGATGCCCAGAGTGGACTCATAGTCATCTGCAGCCACAGCCCAGATCTTCTCCCCCTCGCCCCGCAGGATTTCCAGCACATCCGGCAGGTAATACTCGCCCTGGGCGTTGTCATTGGTAACCTTGGCCAAGGCGCCGAACATGGCCTCGATATCGAAGCAGTAGATGCCGGAATTGACTTCCTTCACCTGACGCTCCTCTTCGCTGGCATCCTTATGCTCCACGATTTTCAGCACGGAGCCGTCCTCACCGCGGATAATGCGGCCATAGCCCGTAGCATCGGGCATGATGGCGGTGAGCACCGTGGCCTTGGCCTTGGCTTCCTTGTGAGCCTCATAGAGGTTTTTCAGGAGTGCCCCGGTGAGCAGCGGCGTATCGCCGCAGAGCACCATGACCGTGCCCCGGACCCCCTCAAGCTTCTCCCTGGCCTGCAACACAGCGTGGCCGGTTCCCAGCTGCTCGGCCTGGGTCACATATTCCACCCCTGCCTGCTCCCCCATGGCCTCGCGAACCATGTCGCCGCCAAAGCCCGTAACCACGATATTGCGGTCAGCGCCTGCCTCTCTGGCAGCATCAATGACATGCTGGAGCATGGCCTTGCCTGCAGCCTTGTGCAGCACCTTGGGCAGCTTGGACTTCATGCGGGTGCCCTTGCCTGCAGCAAGGATAATGGTAACCAAATCTGACATATCTTTTATCTCCCATCTATGCCTTGTATAGCATTTATTTCTTCGCTCTGGAAGCGCTTTTCTTCTGTTCCTTCTGCTTCTTGTTCACCACTTCCATGGCCTGCAGGAGGGTCTTCTCAGAGTTTTCCATATGCAGTTCTGCCGCCTTGCGGGCCGCCTTCACATCACCTTGGGCAATGGCTTCCACAATAGTCCTATGTTCCTCCAGAGTAGCTTCAAGACGGCCCGGATAGGACATGGAAAGGGTGCGGAAACGGGTGAGCTGGTCACGCAGATTGGAAATGACCCCCACCAGCCGGGAATTGCGTGCGGCATGATAGAGGAGGTCATGGAACTCAATATCCGTCTCCACGATCTTTTCCATATTGTTCTCTGCAATATAGCCCCCGATGATTACCAGCAGGCGCTGGAGATGCTCCTGCTCCTCGTCAGTGATGCGTTCCGCCGCCAGGCCATTGGACAGAGATTCCAAGGCCGTGCGGATTTCAAAGATCTCATTGATGTCGCGTATGGACATGGTGGCCACATAAGTGCCCCGGCGGGGCATCATGATGACGTAACCCTCCAGCTCCAGCTTGCGGATAGCCTCGCGCACGGGAGTGCGGGATACGCCCAGTTCTTCCGCCAGCTGTATCTCCATGATCCGTTCCCCAGGCTTCAAGACGCCGTTGCGGATTGCTTCACGCAGTGATTCGCAGACAACTTCCCTCAGAGGCTGGTAGCTGTCAAGCTTTATGGGAGATAGTCTCCTGTCCATAACGATTCCCCTATTCTGATTCTGGATTACTTTGAAGGCGTTCATACAAAGCGGGTGCCGCAACCACTGGTGCGGGTGACAAACACATCCGCCCTGGTCACATGGCGCAAGAAGCCAGCGATGCGCAAAGCTTCGCCCTTCCTGGCAGCGAGTCCGAAGACGGTGGGGCCACTGCCGGACATCATGCTCACCAGCGCCCCTTTTTCCATCATCAGCTTCTTGTATCGCTCGATGACCTCATACTTCTTAATAGTAACACTTTCCAGCACATTGCACAATAACGGCGCCATGGCTTTGAGGTCCTGGGCGATGATTTTTTTCTCCACCAGGTCATTATCCGGGTGGCGCTCCGCCCCCTGTTCATCATAATTCTGATAAGCCCAGGCCGTAGAAACGGAAACCCGCGGCTTAGCCAAGACCACCCAGGCGGTGGGCATGCCCTTGAGCCGGCGCAGGACTTCCCCCCTGCCGGTGGAAAGCATGGTGCCCCCCATCAGGCAAAAGGGAATGTCAGAGCCCAATTCTGCCCCCAGAGCGCAAAGTTCTTCATCAGAGAGTCCCAAACCATAGAGCCTGTCCATGCCCCTGAGCACCGCTGCTGCATCTGCGCTGCCCCCGGCCAGCCCTGCCGCCACGGGGATGCGCTTGGTGAGACGTATGTTCACGCCGCCTTTGAGGCCGCAGCGTTCCTGCACCAGAGCTGCTGCCTTCCAAACAAGATTGGACTCATCCGCTTTCATCCAGGGCACATTGATCTTCAGGCCGATACCCTCCCGCATCTTCTCCAGGCTCAGAGTATCATGGAGAGCAATGGACTGCATGATCATGGACACCTCATGGTAACCATCCGGGCGCTTGCCCAGGATATCCAGGGTCAGGTTGATTTTGGCTTTTCCTTCTATTTTCAGCAAGGCAATCCTTCCTATCTGTCGAATATTCTCTGATTGATATTATCCGTTGACCTGCATGACCTGTCAATACACTATTTATCCCACTTTGCAGACTTGGGTGGGCTTTATGCATAGAACTTGCTGTCATTTGCAGGTCAGCCTGGTGCTGGCCGCCTCAGGAGCTATGAACCTCCCCTCTGCAGCACTGGGACAGATTTTCCTAGTTATACAGTCCGTTTGTGTCCTCTATGTTACCCAAAACAAAGGAACCCCGCCAAGCGGCTAGGGCTCCCGTATTCTGTTCATTTTTCTTCCGTCTTTTTCTTGCTGTCAGACTCCTCGCTGTAGACGCGATAGCAAGAACGCCCGGCGGACTTGGCTGCATATAAAGCCTGGTCGCTGTGGTCCATCAGCACATCAATGGGAAGCGGGTGCTCGTCAGCGTAGGCAATGCCTGCACTGACAGTCAGGCATTCCAGGCCCGGATCCTGCCTATAGACAGCTATCAGCTGCCGCATGAATGCCTCCAGCCGCGCCTCCACCGACTCTCTCTGCACCTTCCCAGTAAGCACAACCAGGAACTCATCCCCGCCCATGCGCACATTCAAGGCATCAGCAAACTGCATCTTCAAGACCTCAGCTAAGATCAGCAGCGCTGCATCCCCTGTCTGATGGCCGAAATTATCATTTACCTCCTTGAAGTGATCCAAATCCAGGGAAATCAGAGTAAACATGGTATCGGCAGAACACTGCTTGACGAAATCCCCAAAATAGCGGCGATTAGCCAGCCCCGTCAATACATCATGCTGCGCCATGCTCAGGATAAGCATCTGATTTTTGTAGAGCTTCTTGTTCATTTCGCTCATGGCACGGCTCATAGCCCCCAGCTCATCATCGCGTTTGGACAATTCCTGCATCTGAGCCTCGGTCTGCGCATCCATCTTAAGAATGCCATCCCCCAGTTCTTTCATACGTTTCGTCGCCACCTGGATAGGATAGGCCAGCCGCCCCCCTGTGTAAACCGCCAGCATCACAAAAAGGGCTTCCATCAGCACGAGTCCCGTAAACATGCGAACAGCATGTCCCTTCATGTTATCCACAAAAGCCTTTTCCCGCATAGCCATCCGGCGATCAATCTGATCTACCCAGATGCCTGTGCCAATCACCCAATGATACGGAGCAAATTCTATCGTGTAATAAATCTTTGGCAAAGGCGCTTGTGTGCCTGGCCTGGGAAACATGAACTCCGAGAAACCGCCCCCGGCCTTGGCCTTCTTTATCATTTCGCGGATGAAATAGCAGCCGTCAGGATCCTGGGCATCTATGCGCAGCTTTCCCTCGGCTTCCGTCCCCAGCAGCACAACATTCAGGCCCTCATCCGTATCGATGGTGAAGTACCCCTGGCCGTTGTCATAGCGCATATTGCGCACCAGGTCAGCTGCCCGCTGCATAGCCTGCTCCTGGGTAACCTCTCCGCGCATCTGAGCCTGATAGCAGTTTTCGACTACGCTCCAGGCAGTATGGGCCTGCCACTCCAGCTGCATCTCGACATTCTTCTCCATATCTTTGCGAAATTCCGCCATCATCCGTTGATTCTCCTGCACAGCACCATAAATACTGACAGATCCCAAAATCAGCATAGTCAGCAATGATATGCCAATAAATATCATTGTCAAGCGCGATTGCATTGATTTGAACTTCATCATCAACATCCCTCACCTGCAATACATCTTTGAAATGTTCTTTCGACAAAAAACTCTGATTCCCTGCCTTGCAGCGTGTATATTGACAATAAAGAAACGCCCATGAAGGAGCCTGCACTCCCCCATGGGCGTAAGTCTTATCCAAGATGTTAGCAAGGCCTTTCAGCGCATCCGCTCCCACCACTCATCAAAGAGCCTTGGCTGCTCTCCATCCAGGTAGGCAGCTTCGCCGATTTCCGGCGTCAGCAGCTTATAGCCCTTTCCCCGGCTGGCCTGCAGCAATCTCTGATATGGTTCCTGCCAGGGGTGGCGGGCCAGCGCAAACTTGCCGCCGTGGGCTGGCAGAAGCATCCTGGCCCCCACCTCCATTGCCGCCTGGGCCGTTTCCTCCGGCAGCATATGGATGGCATGCCAGGCCATATTGTACTGGCCGTTTTCCCCCAGCATCAGGTCAAAGCCGCCGAACTTCTGCCCAATGGCCTTGAAATGCTCTCCATAGCCGCCATCGCCGCTATAATAGACCTTGCGCGCAGGTGTCACAAAGGCCATGCCGCACCACAATGTCGGATTGCGCTGCAGGAACCGCCCCGAAAAATGTTGGGAAGGCAGGATATGGACGGAGAAATCCTCTGCCAGCCTTATTTCCGCCTCCCAGTCTTCCTCATGGATGATAGAAAGGTCAAAGCCCCATTGCTCAAAGTATTCTCCTACCCCCAACGGGCAGACGATATGCTTTACCTTTGGCTTCAGTGCCATCACCGTGGGATAGTCCAGATGATCCCAGTGATCATGGGAAACGGCCAGCACATCTATCTCCGGCATATCCTCTGCCGTGTAGACATTGCTGCCCGGAAACGCCTTGTTGATGAAAAACAAGGGCGACGCATAGGAGGAAAACACCGGGTCGATGAGAATACGCCTGCCTCCCAGCTGCAAAAAGAAGGTCGAGTGCCCCATCCACACTGCAGCATCACGGGAAGAATCCAGCTCACACAAATCCGTCTTATGACTGAGCAGGGGCTCCTGGGGAGAAAGCTCTGACTTGTCCCCAAAGAGGAATTTTGCCATGGCCACAAAGCGGTTCTCACCGCTTTCCTCATTCATGACCTGCACCGGCACCAGATTCTGGAACTGGCCGTCCACATAGTGTGGCGAGGCCTCCATGCGCGCCAGCCGCGCCCCCTGTGGCAGCCTGCCAAATTCCGGACGGTTCACAAAAAGCGCCCCGCCCCCCGCCATCATGCCCAAGGCTCCAAGACCTCCCAAAATAAATGTTCTTCGCTTCATAAAGCTGCCCCTCTGCCCAATCAATCTATTGTCATTCAATAACTTTACAGATTAGCCAGAATATCCTCTGCGACCTGCGCAGCCGTCAAGTGATTTTCTTTGGCCAATGCCTCATAATCATAACGGTCATAGAATTTCTTCGACAAACCGAAGTTCAATACCTTCATTTTGTCTGCACTATAGAAACGGGCAATCTTTTCGCCAAAGCCGCCGTCCAGGACGCCATCTTCCAAGGTTACCACCAATTCATGATTAGCTTTCAGTCAGTTCCTTGTCCTGTCCGGTGAAAAAGAGCGGAGTGATTATGCTCAACCAACAAGATTCATCAGTCTGGCTGCAACGGTCCATAATAATAGGAAGCCGTAGCACCACCGTCTACCAAAAAGGTTGAGCCGGTAATAAACTGTGCCCTTGTGCTCATGAGAAGCTCTGCTACATCAGCCACTTCATCAGCAGTGCCCGGGCGGCCTGCAGGGCATTTGGCGAACATATTCTTGTAAAAATCACCACGCGGGCCATTGAATTCATCTATGGCCAGAGGCGTGACAATGATACCGGGCGCAATATCATTGATGCGTGCGCCCCGCTCGCCCCAGCGAACAGCTTCATACATCGTGCGTTTTTCATTGCAGCGTTTGGCCAGCTGATAAGCTTAGGCAAGATTCTTCTTTGCCCAAGCAGCAACTTCTTCTTCAGAACCTGCGGCGGCTCCTCCCGTTATAGCCATCCCTTCTCCGACCACGGCACCATGGCAGTATTTCTTCAATGCAGCAGGAGCACCGGCAATGCCACTGCCCTCATGTGTCATCACAGGGAATACCTTTTTCCCAGTGAAATCCAGCGCTTCAAGCAGGGTAAATACCGCCACGGGATAAGACCCCCACCAGCATGGCCCGGCTACAACGATATTGTCGTATTCTGCCACCGAGTCCAGCATTCTCACCAGCTCCGGGCGATCATTGTTGCGCAGTTCCTCTTTGGCTTCAATCGTACATTGCGTATAGTCAATCGCATAAGTCTTTTTCGTTTCTACTTCGAATAAATCCGCCCCCACTGCCTTTTGAATAAATTCTGCCACAATCTCCGTATTGCCCTTGGGCAAATCCACAATACTGCCATTTACGTAGTTCTGTCCCTTGCGGGAATAATAGATTACAAGTGTCTTAGCCATTATTCTCCCCCCAGACTTCCTTAATCTAATCTCTTAACCACCTTTGCCGGTACACCGACAGCCATACAGTTATCGGGAATATCTTTCGTAACCACAGCCCCGGTACCGACAATCGCATTTTCCCCAATGGTTACCCCGGGCAAAATGCTTACTCTGGCACCAATCCAGGCATTTTTCTTAATATGGATTTCCTTGGTCATGACCGTACGGATATTTTTCGGTTCATGATTGACGGTAAAAAGCCCCACTTCCGGCCCCAGCATAACACCATCTTCAATCGTAATGGTGCCCAAAGACATCATGGTCAGATTATGATTGGCAAAGACATTTTTCCCCACAAACACCCGATTGCCGCAATCAATCTGAAAAGGCGGCGTAAAATAGGAATCTGTGAACTCGGTATTGGACAGAAGTTCCTTTTCCTGTTTCAGAATATTTTCTTTGTCGTTTACATCCGTGGCGTTGATTTTCTGACACAGACTTCTTTGTCGTTTACATCCGTGGCGTTGATTTTCTGACACAGACTGGCACAGCGATTGAGCTCACTATGCACCTGCTCCACATAATCTTCCTGCCGGATATCATATGCTGCGCCCTTGCGCATTTCTTCAAATACATTTATACTCATGATTTATCTCCCATTGTTTTCATTTGCTTCCAGCCATTCCCAATTCATTCAGCCATTTCTTCACCTGCGGGCGAATACTCTCTGTATCCTGCTGGACACGTTTACCAGACAAACCCAGCCCCGGCAATTTTACCTGCGCACCCTTGGCGTAACGCGGAATAACCCTGTCCTCCAGCCCGGTCATAACATCACCTGCCGAAGTACAGAAGGGGATGACCTTCTTGCCCTGCCAATCGTAGCTTTCCATAAAGGTATAGACCGGCATGGGTAAATCACTCCACCAAATGGGATAACCAAGAAATACAATGTCATAATCTTGAAAATTCGTTATTTTTGTGGCTAACTGCGGCCGCGCATCCTGCGCTTTTTCAGCTTTGGCTTCTTCGGTACATGCCCGATAATCCGCAGCGTATTCCTTCACCGTCTTGATTTCAAACACATCTGCTCCAGGAATTTCTTCAGCAATCATATCTGCTAAAATATGCGTATTGCCCTTTTCGATATAGCCCACTTCATAGTTATCACCTTTACGTGAGAAGAACGCCACGAGAATTTTCTTTTCCTTTGCTCCCTCTGCAGCAGCCCCGGCAGTTTCAGCTGCCACTGCGGAAGAAACTGCCTGATCTCCGAAATTGCCACAGCCTGAAAACAGTAATCCCAAGGTTCCCAGCCCGGTCAGACGAATAAACTCTCTGCGTTTCATATCATCCCGCCCTCACAAGTCCTGTTTCTTTGTGATGACAAAATGCTGTTCACGTTCCTTGATAAGCCACTTGCCACCCTGTTTCACCAGCTTATCCGTATAGCGGATGTAGTTGTCCGATACCACATCATGGCCGTTTTCCTCCATCACGAGGGCCGCCCGGCAGTAATGCACATCCGTGGCCGTATCACCATCTACCGTAATGACCTGCTGACCGTTTTGATGGTGTGAGGCCTTGATACCGCCAGTAAAGGCGCTGAACTGTTTTTCCAAGGTATCGCGGCCATGAATATTCATCGTGAGCTTATCGCCCATATAGACCATGACATGAACATCTTCGGTAAAATAAACCATCTGCGCCGGCACATTGCACTCCAGATTGGCAAAATCATCAATAACTTCGCGAATCGCTTCTTTTGCTTCTAAAATCTCCAGTGACATGTGTATACCCCTTTCATCGCATCTGCATTTCCCTGCCCATCCGTTCCGCCATCTATTTCCTGCCCCAGGTCATAGCCCAGTTCAGCCGCAGCTTTCCCGCCGTCAACATAGTCCCGAGCTTTGACTGGCAGCATGGACAGGAATCCTTTCTGCAAGGGGAGCAGGATGTGACCTTTGCCATGGAATACACCATGAAGCGGGTACCGGATGTGACCTGCCACCATCTTTTTGACAGCCGCATCTACCTC
>CACZHK010000058.1 GCA_902780915.1 Pseudoselenomonas ruminantium
AAAGCGGCGGGGACGGGTGATAAGGGTGACCTTGCTATGGCCATCCAGTATTTCCTGGATAAAGCGAGTTTTGTCTACAAAGCAGTAGTTTTTGGTGATGAGTTCACTGAAATCATCCACACCTATGGGCATGGCCCATCGCATTTTTTTCATCTCCACGTCCGCCACCTCCCTGCAGCTTGTATTATGATAATACGAAAAGAGAACCAAAGAGCCGAAACCCCTTGATTCTCCTGCATTTTCAATATGGTGCTCGCCGAGGGATTCGAACCCCCGACCCCCTCCATGTGACGGAGATGCTCTAGCCAACTGAGCTAGGCGAGCAGATGAACAATGGTGGGGTTAACAAGATTCGAACTTGTGACCTCCTCGATGTCAACGAGACACTCTAACCAACTGAGCTATAACCCCATTGCTGAACACAAGAGATATAATACACGCTTTTGGGGGCAATGTCAAGAAAAATTTTCCTGATTTATCATGCGGCTCATTTCCTCTTCACTGACATGGACTGTCCGTGTCGCGTGTGACAGGTCCAGCACTGTTTTTTCGCCCTCTTTTGACAGGGGCTCCTCCCTGTCCTCCGTCTGGCTGTTTTTTTCTTCGCCAGAAAGCTCTTTCTCTGCCGCCTGCACTCCTGCCAGGGGATTTCCTTCCTCGGAATTTGCCTCCGGCTCAGCGGCTGGTTCTGGTTTTGCAGGAGTGTCAGCAGGTTTGGGGACGGGAATGCCATTTGGGGGCGATGGCTCGGAGGGGATGCTGATGCCGGGGGCGGGGTCATCGTTTCCCGTGGCAGGAGTGTCATTGCCCGGCGCAGGGATATCGCTTCCCGGCGTGGGGGCTGGCTCCTGGGGGACTGTTTCGGGTTCCTCCGGCGCTATTCCGCTTTCATCGAGGACATTCGTCATATCTACCTTGCTAGCAGAGCCTGTCAAAGGGCCTATGCTCTCGCTCTGCTGATTTTCCTCCGGCACCGTGACCTTGCCTAGATTGACGGCATTGGCCAGTTTGCCGCCCACCATTTTGCCCACCAGCCCGCCTATTTCTTTGCAGAGATCATTTCCGCGATTGTCGGCGGACACCTTCCCACGGTTGATGATGTCCCATCCTGCGGCAGCTTTATCGCCAATGGCAGCATTATTCGCATAGCCTGCTATGCCTCCTGCCTTACTATGTGCGTGGCTGATGTTGCCTGTGTTTACAGCGTTCTTGATGCAGGGACTGTTGTACCCATCAGTCTGCTGTAGCAGATAGCCTGCAATACCTCCCACATAGTCATAGCCTGCGGCCTCAATCCTGCCGTTATTCACCACCCCGGCCCCTGCCGCGCCGATCCTGGCATTGTCAACGACAAAGCCCACCAATCCGCCAAGAAAGCCATTGGCTCCGCTACCTGTCCCTGCGCAGATCACCGCCCCGTCATTCACGGCATTTTTCAAGATTCCTCTCGTCATATTGCCTGCAATGCCGCCCACTATCGTCCGTCCCGTGATGGCAGCGTCATTGCTCACCGTATCAATTATGCAATTATCCGCCCATCCCACGATGCCGCCCACGCGGTCAGAATAGGCAGCCGTGACAGAGGCATGGTTGCTGACATTTACGATATTGCTGCCTATAGCCCTGCCAACGAGGGCACCCACATTCAAACTTTCACTGCCGCCCTCACAGGCCACCTGCCCTGTCAGCACGAGATCCTGCACCTTGCCTTTGTTGATTTCCGCAAAAAGGCCCCTGCCATTCTCTATTTCCAGCTTGACACTGTGCTCGCCCCCGTAGAGTTCCCCTTTGAAAGTACCTGGCATAGAGGTGACTGTCTCTCCCACATCCTGGCACAGCACATATTTGCCATTCACCTTGTCCTGGTTCAAATCGTCCTGTATCTTTGCCAAGCTGCCCACCAGGCTGATTTCCCCCGCCCCCGATTTCAGGGAGGACGAAGCCGCCTTCCCGGTGCCAGGATTCTCGAAAGTCACCACGCCATCGGCGATACTGACCTTCATGGCAGACAAAGGCGTGCCGCGGTTCACCACCTCCCCGCCCTCCAGGAACCCCAGCTGCTCCACCATGGTGCCGAAATCCGCAGAAAAATCAAGCTCCTTGGTGGAGACAATCAGGCTGCCCACATTTATCCTGGCACTGTTGCCGATGATCACGCCGTGGGGATTCACCAGATAGACCATATTACCGCCGGACATGGTGCCGTATATCTCCGAAGCCTCGCCCCCGCGCACGAAATTCAGGAAATTCTTGCCCGCCCCGAAGGTCACTGAGGCATCCTTGCCAATGCTAAAGCTGTCCCAGGCAATGACATGATTCAAACCCTCCCCGGTTATGCTCATATTATTGTCTGTGATCTCAATGCTGGCAGTGATACTTTCCCCTCCACCCGGCAAAGCATCCACCGCAGGCACCGCCCCCGCCATCTGCCAAGACCCCAAGGCGCTGAGCCAAAAAGCCATCAGCAAAGCCCGCCTCACACGCCAGCCTTTCCCAGCCATGCACCTCATCCTTTCTCAGTCAACCATCATTCCTTCCCATCCTTCACATTTTCGCCGTACTACTTCTACGCACAGACCATTTTCCCTGCTAAAAAAACAAAATTAGAAATATTGCATTTTTGATTGATGATAAGCGAGCATACCAAAAAAACCTTCCCCTCAAGGGGAAGGTTTGCAATGTCTTACCAGCTCTTGCCCAGCATGAACCAGAGCCTGCCTTTGGCTTCTCCGTCTTTGCCTGTGTCTGCTTCATACCCGATCCTCCGGGCATAGTCCAGGCGGGCGAAGTAGTGGTCGGGGTGGGTGTAGGTTACGCCCAGGCCCCAGCCTTTGAGGGTGTTGCTGCCAGACCTGCCGTCTTTGGCTACTCTTACGGTGCCCAGGTCGAGATAGGTGCTGAGGGTCAGGCCCTGCACCGGGGTGTGGTAGCGTACTTCAAAGGTGGTGAGCGCGCCGGTGTCGCCGCCGCCTGCGCCGGAGGGATAGGCCCTTACGCCGTGGGCGCCGCCCAGGTACATCTGCTCGGAGCCGTCAAGGTTGCGGCCTGCCAGCTGGCTCTGGAATTTCCAGAGCAGGTCGGTGCTGTGGCCCAGTTTCTGCATGGCGGTGAGGTTCAGGGTGGCTTTGCTGAAATTCCCCAGGGTGTTGGCGGCCTCTCCTGCCGCATCCCCCCAGAGGGAGTCGGAGCTCATGTGGCCGAAGTAGCCCATGAGGGTGCCGTGGACGGCTGTGCCCTTGCCGCTGCGCCACATACCGTCAAGGCCTGCATGGACATTGACGCTGTGCTTCTTGATGTTGATGCCTGCCTGGCGCATTTCGTCCTTTATCCTGCGGTAGTCAAAGCCATAAACTACGCCCAGGTTGCTGCCCACGGTTTTCCAGATGGGGGTGTAGCCGTAAAGGCTGGTGGTGTTGGCCACGCCCCGCGCGCCGATGGCCTGGAAGAAGCTGCCCAGCTCGTAGTCTGTGCGGCTCTGGCTGATGCCCAGTTTCGTGCCGCTGTGGCCCACCTGGGTTTCCCAGCCGATGTTGTAGTTGTGCAGGTGGTCGTTGGAGATCATGCCCCCTACGGTCAGGCGGCTGTTGCTGTCCCACAGGCCCATGAAGTCTGCCTGGAAGCCGTAGCGATAGCGGCCCGAGGATCTGTTGCCGTAGTTGTCTGCATAGAGGGTGTAGCTGCTTTTCTTGCCCGGTTCCAGGGTGATGCGGAGGGTGCTGGTGCCATCAGTCCTGCCGGGCACCAGGGTGCCGTGAGCCTTGATCCCGTTGATTTCATTGATGTTGAAAATGCCGGTTTCCAGCCCTTTTTCTTCTACTATGTCACCGGACTTCAACCCCGCGATCAGCCTCCTGGCCCGCTTCTCGGCCCGGGGGCCGGCGCTGTTTTCCACCAGGATTTCGTCATAGCGGCCCAGGGCCATATTGACGATGAGGATGCCGTCTTTCACTTTCTGCTCAGGCACATAGGCGTAGGCGGCAGGGTAGCCGTGGCGGCGGGCATAGGCGCCCAGGTCTGCCAGCATCTTGTCCAGGTCGTCCACGGTGATGTCATGGCCTGCGGTTTTCTTGGCGATGGCATCAAGTTTCTGCTGCTTGAACACTGCCCCCTCAGGCTGCTCCACCCGGATTTCTTTCATGGTGAAATGGAGCTTCTGCCCCTCGGCGTTTTTCCCCTCTCCCAGCTGATTCTCTATCCTGGGAGCGTTCTCGGCCTGCTGTTCTTCCTGCACAGGCTTGATATCCTGCCCCGGCTCGGGGACAGCCTGCACTGCTTCGGTAAAGTTCACGGGGTAAAGCCCTGCCGCCAATCCCAAAAGTACGGCAATGGTCAGTTTGTTCTTCATGTCTTAGTGTTCCACCTTTCCTGCGCTCTGGTCGTCAAAGTCTCCTACTTCAAAATGTTCTGTGGTCACGTCATCGCCTGTCTTGGAGGAAATGGTGGTGCCACCACTGCCCATCATGGCTCTGATGTCATCTTCGGTGACAGTGGTATGCTGGACGGAACTGGATATGTCGAGGGCAGCCTTGGCGGCGGCATCATCCAGGATGTTTTCTTCTTCGGTGTCGTTGTTGTCTACCTGGGTAGCCCCATTGATGGCGCGGTAGCCGGACATATAGTCAGTTTCCTCAGCGGCAGCAGGCTCGAAGTAAATGTCGAAGCCCAGCTGGTCAGAGGAAACCAGCCCTTCATAGATGCCCCACTGGGAGCCGTAGCTCCTGTACCCCTGCAGATGGCTGGGTTCGCCGTAGACATAGAGCCGATACACCGCCTGCCCGTTCTCATAGGTCACGCTGCTGGCAGGGAGGTAGAGGGGAGAGAGGAAGGTCTTCAGCAAGGGCGCATTGTTGCCATAGGTGCGCCAAACGGAAGTATCTGCAAAAGCCCCGGAGGAAGCAATCTCAGTGGCAGAGGAAACGGGGGTTTTATTGCCATCGGCATCGTAGTAGGCGAAAGCGTCACTGCCGTTGACCTTGCCGGTGTTGTAGACATTGGTAAGGTTGAAGGTTGATCCATTCCCCTTAAAAGCAATACCATCAGCATTGGCACTTGTGCTGCTTACCGCACCGCTGTTATACGCATTTTTAGCAGTTAACTTGCTATCTGCAACATCACCAGCAAAGCCCCCCGCATTAGCTACAGCAGTTACAATACCACTATTGAAAACATTCTCGAAGGTTTTTTGGGAATCATCGTGGATCTGCCCCACTAAGCCACCAGCAACAGTGCTTTCAACCTTTCCCAAATTATAGCTGTTCTTTATATTTATATTGCCTGTTACCTTACCAAAAAGACCACCAGACCACACCCAAGGATTGCCAGTGCCAGTTATATTTCCCGTATTATATGCATCATAGACCGTAACACCTGATATTATCCCGGCCAAGCCCCCTGCATAAGCACCTTGGGTGCCACTGTCTGTTACCTCAATGTTAGCCATATTGGCAGAATTTTTCAAGGTTCCCCCATTCATATAACCAACTAAGCCACCTATACCGGGCCTATAATTATTTGATGGATTTACTGTGCTTCTAATTGCTGCTCTATTGAACACATTGGCAATGGTGGAGTTTTCTGCCACGCTGGCCAAGGCTCCAAGGTCTTCATCACCGGAATAAGAAGTAACACTTCCTGTCAAGGTGAGGTTGCGGATTTCGGCGTTTTTCAATGGGGAATTATTTGCGTCCCCAAAGCCACCGAACACAGATTTATTGTTAGCTAAAGTAATGGTATGCCCTGCACCATCAAGGATGCCGTCGAATGCAATATAACCACTGCTCCCGCTAAATGACCCTGTTACATCTTCTTTCAGCATAAGATACTTATTTTCAGCCGAGACTGTCATATCATTTTGCCCCACCAGCTTCAAATAAACCGACTCTACCCCGTCGGCAGAGAGATTCGTGGGTGCTGCCGTGGGTGCCGTATTTCCCTCATAACCAATATGCACCTTTCTGGCGTGGACATCATACTGGGCGCTGCCCTGGCCCAGCTTTTTCGTGTCGGCATCATAATTGGCGAAGCTGACTACATCACCCTCCATGGTGATCGTCATATTGGAGAGATTGGTCTTCATGCGGTTCACCACATCACCCACGACTTCACCTGCCAAAGGCATATCCTTGCCCTGGGCGAAGGCCTGCAAATCTTCCATATCCAGTTTTTTGGTGGAAGCATAGAGACTGCCTACGTTGATATTGGCATTCTCGCCGAAGATAATCCCGTTGGGGTTAAAGAGATAGACATTCCCCCCGCCACTCATGGTGCCGTAGATTTCCGACAGGCTCCTGCCGGTGACATAGTTCAGATAATTATGGTTGCCCTTGAAATTCACGGCGGCATTCGCCCCGATAGAGAAACTGTCCCAGGCTATCACGTTATTGGCTGCTTTGCCATCCACGGTCATGTTCGCACCAGCTGCCGTGATAGCCGCCGTGGGGCTGAGCCCTCCCGTAGGCAGCTGGGTGGCCTCAGGCGTAGCCCAGGCCGCCGGCATGAATAATCCCAAAGCCCCCACCATCAACCCTGCTTGCACAGCGTATGACAGATGACGGTAAAATTTTCCCTTTCTCATAAAAACCTTCCTCTCAAACCACTTCGAGCATAACTTGTAACATTGTAAAATTCTACACCGCAGTCAAATTTTCCTGCCTGTCTGCGGCAAACTCCACCTCGCTGCCAGCGCCAAGCATACACTCCAAATCTGCTTCGCTGATATCACTTACATCCCCCAGATGACGCTGCGGTCATCCAGGAACATATCCTCTGCCCTCTCAGGCATGAGCAGGGTGCCGTCTGCGAAGTGGACGTATTCCTTCAGCCCTGCACATTCCAGAATGCCCCTCACCTCGCGGTAGTTGCTCCAGAATACCAGATAGAAATGCGTCTCGATTGAGCAGGGCAGACAAACCTTTCTCCCCGGTTCCAGGGGTTGGAAAACTTCATCTGCCCCCAGCCCAAAGTCAGCCCGGAGCCTTTCTTCATCTACCTTCAGACCCATGAAGACCCTTTTCTTCATTCTGGAAGCGTTGTTTATGAGGCGAATCCTGGCCATCCTGTCCTGTACCCTCTGCAGGCTTACGGACTTGGCAGCATAGAAGCTGTTCCTGATGGCACCTTCGCCCCAGGGGCTTTGGGAGAGATAGTGGAGAAAGAGAGCGTGGAGACTATTGGCGGGATTGAAACTGTAATCCCGGTCTACATAGTGGTAAATGGCCCTCTCAAGCTCATTCCCGCCATACGTCCTGGCCCAGCCAAGGCGCAGGTGGAAACGCCAGGGAAGATGCTTATAGGCATTGGCGAAGAAGCCAATGAGTATATCATTGTCATAGAACTCCCACTGCCCATCATGCTCACGCAGGAACTTCAGCCCTTCTAGCAGGAGGCTTTCCCGGTGACGTAGAATCTTCAGATTCAGGAGCATGACTCCGGCGTTGAAGATGCCGTGGACATCGGTGAATTTTTCCCGATAGAGGAAAGAGCTGTTGGGCTTGATCTTGCTTTCCTGACCGAAATGGGCCAGCACGTCATAGTCCGACACGGCAGCCAGGGGGGCATCCCCCAGCTCCGTCTGCCAAAGCTCGTTGATGTCAAGATTCACGATGGTGTCTGCGTCCAGGAAGATGACTTTGTCAAGCTCGGGGGACAGCACCTCCTGCAGCAGCAGGCGGTACATATTGACCCCTGTGTAGCGCTCAGAATCCAGCCCCTCCGGCAGTATCTCCCGCCCCTGCTCCAGGGTCTTGCCCAGGCGGGCAGGCACGTCATAGAAGTATATGCCGCTGCCGCTGTCCTTCACCATCTCCGTGAAGCGGTGCCTGTTTTCTTCGCTGATAGTACCGTCATGGAGCAGATGGAAAGTGACATTTTCCCCGGTATTTGCTAAGATGGAACTTATAGAGGCTCCTGCGAATTTGCTGTAGGTTCCGTTTTTATCTGATAATGCGTAAGCTATCTGTATCATTTTTCCTCACCTGTGAGCTATATAGTGCATATAGGCCGTCTTGGCCTCTTTCTTGCGGCGCACGCTGATGGGGACGCGGCTGCCATCCTTCATGACGAATTCCTCTGCCTCCATGCGCCGCACCTGTTCCATATTGATGATGATGCGGTGGTGGCATTCCAGGAACCTGTCGTCCCCGGAAAGCATATCCTGCACCCGGGCATAGGGCAGGCGCACCTGGGCTGAATCGTCCACCAGATGAAAGCAGAGGGCGTGGGAATTGCCTGTTTCCACGTAGATGATCTTCCGCAGGGGTATATCCAGCTCCCGCCCCTCCACCGGGAGGGTGAGGGTGCGCTCGCTCTGCATCATCCCTTTGAACACATGGTCAAGGGTGTGGTTGAACTCCCCGGCATTTTCCCGCAGGGGCTTCATCAGATACCCGGAGGCAAAGACCCGGTAGCCATCCAGCAGGTGGTCCTGGCTGGTGGTGAGAAAGACGATGGGCACTCTGTCGTCCTTCAGACGCACAGCCTCCGCCGCCTCCATGCCTGTCATGTCCTCCATGTAGATGTCCAGCAGCAGAAGGTCGAAGCGCCCGTGGTCAAAGACCTCCAGAAACCTCTCCGCATTGGGGAAGGTGGAGATGGATAGGTCATTCATCACTTCCGGGTGCCGGGAAGAAAAATACCGCAGGAGATAATCCTCTGCCGCCTGCAGATCCTCTGCCCTGTCATCGGCAATGGCAATGTTCATGTCAGCCCTCCTTTGCCCTTTTTAATATGAAGCTAATGCCCCTTTAAGGTCTGTATAACAGAACCAAAGATTCTGCCAATTGTTTCTGTTCTTGCACCTTCAAAGTATCATAAATCAAGCCATTTTTCTACCCCGTTGCTAAAAGTGTTGAGTATATTGCCGAAAGTGTCGAAGTTGTTGCATATATCATCTATTTCCCTGTTATAATACAAAGGTTATTTATACCGGATTGATATAGGAAGGAGGAGGAAAATGTTTGCTCTTTTGACCTTTTCTCTATCCATCTGCTGCATCCAGCTCATCGGCGCCTGGCTGCGGTTCCTCTCCTTCAAGCAGGATATGTCCCCCGAACAGATACGTTCCTACTGGCGGAAAGTGCTCTGCCTGAGCCTGCTGGCCCTGCCCCTCTATGCCTGCATCTTCCACAGCCGGGGCGTAGCGGTGCAGCCCTACAAGGCGGTGCTGATGCTGGGGTGGATACCATATCAGCTGCTTTTCCTGTGGACTGTCAGGGGGCGGTATCTGGAGCACCTGTTCGTCTGGAGCATGTCCGCCCTCTGGAGCTTCATCTGCCACAACTGGAGCAATATCGTGCTGGCCATCTTCTTTTACGGGCAGGCAGAAGATATGGTGCTGAAGCTGCACGCCTTCCTGTATCTTATTTGGTTCCTGCTGCTGTTCCCCATTGCCAGGGTCTGCTTCACGGAGCTGCTCCCGGCTTTCTCCCTTTTCCAGAGCAAGCTGGTGCGGGCCTATACCGCCATCCTGCCCACGGTGATGCTCCTGGGCTTCGTGGTGCTCATCGCTGACAGCACTCTCTGGCACTCCTGGGAGGAAAGGCTGGCCCGGCTCCTGCTGCCTGTGGCTTTCTTCATCTCCTATCACCTCCTGCTCAAGTCCTCCCGCCGCATCTATGAGCAGCGGCGGCTGGAGCAGAAAGCCGCCATCATGGCAAGGGAGGTGGCCTATCTGGAGGAAGGCAAGAAGCTGGTGGAGGGCAGCCGCGCCCAGGCCCAGGCCCAGCAGGAAAGCCTGTTCTCCATGTACGGGGAACTGGAGGAATTCATCAAGGCGGGGGAGATAGAAAAGGCGCGGCAGCTCATAGCCGCCCAGGACATGAAGCTCTCCGCCGCCTCCATCACCCCCTACACCGACTATCCCATCATCAATGCCGCCATTTCCATCTATCTCCGCAAGGCAGAGGAAAAGGGCCTCTCCGTGAAGCAGAAGGTGAACCTGCCCAAGGGCATGGGCACCGACGAGCAGGAGCTGGCAGTGCTGCTGTCAAATCTCCTGGAAAATGCCCTGCTGGCGGTAATGAGGGACAAGGAAACGGGAGCTGCGGCAGGCCCCGGCTCCATCTCCCTGATCTTGCAGCATATAGGGGAGCAGTGCGTGCTGGAGATAGTGAACACCAGCGTCGCCCCCCTGCACCTGGGCAAGGACGGCCTGCCCGTGACCAGCCGCCAGGGCCACGGCCTGGGCATGCTGTCCCTCAGGAATTTCCTCAAGCGCTACGACGGCTACGCCGACTTCACTCAGGAGCAGGGCCAGGTGACCCTCTCCATGTATTGGGAGGACAAGAAATGCTGACCTTCGCCATCCTGCTGACTATCAGCCAGATCATCGCCGCCTATCTCCTGTTCCGCCACGAAGCCAGGAAAAACAGCCAGCTGGAGCACCACAGCGACCTTTTGGCCCTGCGCCTGAAAGCCCTGAAGCAGGAAACAGAGCTCCTGCAGGAAAACCTCCAAGCCGCCCGCATCCTGAGACACGACCTCCGCCACCACTACCGGCTGCTCTACGCCCTGCTGAGCGAGGGAGACTACAGCGCCGCCATAGAGCACATAGGGAAGCAGAAGGAGGAAATATTGACTAAGGCACTTTAGTTATTGTAACTAACGTCTACAAGTGGTATAATGGCCTTAGCCAAAGAGGTGTGATTAAGGCATTGCCTTACCAACAGAAAAACCCCGTCAGGAGTGATGACCCTGATGGGGTTTTTTGTCAGATTGATGAAGGCCGTGGCATCGTACTAATTATATCACATTTAGACAGAGGGTGATGATAATGATGGAAACACCGAAAAGCAACCGGCTGCACATCGGCATCTTTGGCCGGGTGAACAGCGGCAAGTCCTCCTTGCTGAATGCCCTCACGGGGCAGGAACTGGCGGTGGTGTCGGAGGTGCCGGGGACTACTACCGACCCGGTGAAGAAGGCTGTGGAACTGAGAGGAATCGGTCCCTGCCTCCTTATCGACACCGCAGGCTTCGAGGATGAAGGGGAGCTTGGCTCCCTGCGGCTGGACAAGACCAAGGGAGCCGCCAATGAAACAGATATAGCCCTGCTGGTGGTGAGCGCTGCAGAAAAGCCAGGGGAGGACACCCCGGAAATGCGGTGGCTGAAAATCTTCCGGCGGCGCGGCACCCCCGTCATCCTGGTGCTCAGCAAGAGCGACCTGGATGCCCCCCTCACCTGGCAGGCCAAAAGCTGGCAGAAGCTCACGGGGCTGAAGCCCGTCCCCCTCAGTGCCCAGAGCAGGCAGGGACTTGGGGAGCTCATAGAGCAAATCAACCGGCTGCGCCCGGAGAACTACGACCTGGATGATATCACAGGCAGCCTGACCAGAGCCGGGGACAAGGTGCTCCTGGTCATGCCCCAGGATATCGAAGCCCCCAAGGGCAGGCTCATCCTGCCCCAGGTGCAGACCATCCGCCACCTGCTGGACAAGGGTTGCCTGGCCAGCTGCTGCAAGACCACGGAAATGCCCGCCATGCTGGCCGCCCTGAAAGAGCCTCCCGACCTAATCATCACCGACTCCCAGGCCTTCAGGCAGGTAGATGAGCTTTGTCCCAAAGAAAGCAAGCTGACCTCCTTCTCCGTCCTCTTTGCAGGAGTCAAAGGCGACCTGCCCTTCTTCGTGGAATCAGCCCGGAAACTATCCGCCCTCCCCCCCACCGCCAAAATCCTCATAGCCGAAGCCTGCACCCACCAGCCCCTCCACGAAGATATAGGCAGGGTAAAGCTCCCCCGGCTGCTCAAGAAGAAGCTGGGGGAGAAAATCTCCATAGAAGTAACAGGCGGCAACGATTTCCCGGAAGACCTCAGAGAATACGACCTGATCATCCACTGCGGCGGATGCATGTTCAACAGGAAGTATATGCTCTCCAGGGTGAAAGCAGCCAAAGAACAAGGTGTGCCCATGACGAACTACGGGGTGGCGATAGCGCAACTGCTGGGGATTCTCGGCAGGGTCGCCCTGCCGGAGCAGTAAGGATTAAAGCAGGGAGGGTGTTACTTTTCGAGGTAACACCCTCCCTGCTTGCTGTTTTCAGGTCAAGTGGATGATTTTTTTAGATATTCGTTCATCATGGACGGAGAGTAGATCAAGGGATGCTCGATATCAGCTTCCAGAAAATCTTTATCACCGGTTAGCAGAATGTCTACATTATGGTACAAGGCATCACTCAGCACGGGAATATCCTTTGGATCACGCAGGTCACAGAGCATTGTCTTGGTGCTTTGGCAGAAGATAATACTGGTTTTCCTATAGGCTTGATAGACATGCTCTGCCCTGTCTGGCCATTTCATGCGTAGTTTATCATGAAACTCTGAGTCTACATATTCCGAAACATAGAGGTCATATTCCAGGGGGGAGGCAAATAATGTCCTTAGGATGCGTCCGGCGGTTCCTCCAAAAATGAAGGCGGATATCAAGACATTGGTATCCAGCATTACTTTCATAATCCCATGCGTTCCCTTCTGAACTGTGCCATGTCTGCTATCATGTCCTGTTCCGAAGACCAGCCCTTGTCA
>CACZHK010000059.1 GCA_902780915.1 Pseudoselenomonas ruminantium
TTTCTAATTAGTATAGCATATGTGGGCTGAATTTTACATTACGGAATATTTGTTCTGTGAATATTATATCACTTCATGATGTGAAAGGGAATAGAACTAGGAGGTCAAAAGACAATGTCATTAATGGTGCTGCGAAACCCTGCCCTAGGCGGAACCAGTATAATACCCCGAAGGGGTTAAGTTCAACCACCGTTTGAAATGGGGGCAGTGACTTGACCCTGGCGTGAAACTGATGGCCGCTATTGCTATGCCCCCATAACACATAAAGCGACGCTGGGACGCATCGTGGAGTTCCTTCATGCTTTCCATGACCAGCCCAAGACCTTGCTCATGCCGGCTATCCTCAAGGGTAGCTTGGAAAAGAAGTTCTACAGCATGTACCTTTCCTACCTACCCAAGGAGAAGGCTGTCTTTGACATGAAGATGAACTGCGACGAGCGCGGCAGTTTCACGGAACTGCTGAAAACCGCCGACCACGGCCAGTTTTCCGTAAATATCTCGGGGCCCGGCATCACCAAGGGACAGCACTGGCACAATACGAAATGGGAGTTCTTCATAGTGGTGTCAGGCCACGGCCTCATCCAGCAGCGGAAAATAGGCACTGAGGAAGTGCTGGAATTCGAAGTCAGCGGCGAGAAGATACAGGCAGTGCACATGCTGCCCGGGTATACCCACAACATCATCAATTTGTCGGAAACTGAGAATCTGGTAACCTTCATGTGGGCCAATGAGCTGTTTGCCCCGGAGAGGCCGGATACGTTTTTTGAGCCGGTGTGACAGGATAAGCATATAGATGGTTCGGCTCCGCCTTTTGTTGCTATCAGCGTCAAAGGGCGGGGGTTTTTATCCGCATATTTATCTTTGTGGGACAGATCTATTTTAATGTGGCAAAACTTGACGTGCTGAGTTACAATAATAATGAGAAGATATTTTATCTCCAGGCAGGATTTTCGTATTTAAATGCAGAATGTCCGCTATATGCAAATAGTCTTAGGACGGGAGGGAACGGCAATGTCAAAGGTTAATACAGCTAGAGCCAAGAAATGCAAATTGTTTATTGACGGAGTGAAAGCGCTCGTTCGTCCCACCCATATTAGAGACATAAGGCTGGGACAGCTAGCTGCCATGTCTGATGGGCAGGCACTAGCTTTTGATTGGTATACAGTTGGGGGCGACATTCGGGAGGCGATGTTGTGTTATGTGAAACAACAAAAAAGGAGCGCGACAGGGAACTGAAAGCCCTGGAAGAGTCCCACCGATCCAATTCCACGGAAGGATAACAAGTAATCCTTGGCGAATGTGTCGGGAATTGCTTGAAAAAAATTAAGGAAGAAGGAAATTTTGACATGATGGGATTCAATATGAGAGATATGACCGAAGAGCTTGGCGAAGAGTACATAAAGAAGGTTGTATCTTGCCTTGTTTGCCTGTATAACCATGATGTTGAATTTGTGGCATTGATGAAGTCTAAGAATATGTAAAATCTTTTCCTTTTTGCAGGATTTTTTCAAAACAATGTAGTATGATGATTACACACAGAGAGTTTGGTAACATAGTAGGGAGTGTCAAGTTGTTTGAGTCATCAACGAAATAAAAAAAATAATTCGGCAGAACAAGAATCTAGCGAATATCGCACACTTAAAGATAGGATTGTGGCACTGATACATTTATCCGTAAGAGCTTTTTACAACTCAGTGGGGTGGTTTGTGCTAGGAATGGACATTACGCCTACTTTCTTTGTGTCCCTATGTTTATATGTTGTTCCTATTCTTATGGACAGCTATTACTACAGTTTCTCTAGGTGGTCTAAGGCAAAGGTGGTTACTGGAGAAATAGCTATTTGTTTATTATGGACTTTTATAGCAGCATTAGGTTTAATAGGCATAATTGCTGTAAGGGATACACAAATTGTGGTATCAAGGAGTTTTATTGTTCTGCAAGGTTTGTCAATTCCTGTACAGTATGTTTGGTTGTTACTTGGAAGCATTCCCATCTTTACATGGATAGATTTTGGGTGTAGATATTCTATGAAAACAAGCGAAGGAAGGGAGGAGTAGCATATGTCTAATTTTATGATTGTACTATTAGTGTCTTATGCAGGATTGTGTATAGGTACTTTTATTAGGACAAATGATTTTAACAATCAATTGCTTAATAGAATTTGCATTTCAATATTTACTCCAATACCTATTCTTATAATACTTGTTTGGATAGCTACCAGTATTGCAAGAGAAAAGTACCATACATTAAAAGATTATTATGAATATCCAATATTACTTGCTCTAAGTTTGGCTACGTATGCTGATGCTGTAAAGATATTAACACGTAAATCTAAAAGGTCTACGCGTATCACAGCATACAGATATAGGGTTCCGGTAATAAGAAAAACAATCGTTACTAATTATGTAGCGGCATAATTTCCTAGATAGAGTGTAACAAGTAGCTCCAGCATGATTGCTGGGGCTTTTTCTATGTAAGCGTAAAACAATATGACGGATTAACTTACCTCCTCCTATATGATGTTACTGACACGGCTCCCTGTCACCAGTTTGCTACGCATTGCTGTCGCCAATCGAGTATAAAAAGCCCGGCCAGGCACCACTCTCATGAGCGATGTCCCGCCGGGCTTTTTGCACATGAATCACCCTCAAACAATGCTGTATTTTTCGTAAAGCTGATTTCTGAGCATGGTGCAAGCACAGAAGGGCCGCATGAGGCAAATTTTCTGAAGCTTGATTGCTCAAAAATAAAAAGCCATCTTGGCTGGCAGCCAAGATGGCACATCGAAGATGCTTTGCGGGAAACGGTGGTTTGGGCAAAGGTGCGAGGATATTGCCCAAGTGATGGCAGCGCAAGTCAAGGCGTTTTTAGCCATATAGAATCAATGAGTTGTACCTTCTGCTACAAATTCTACCCGCAGGGTCATGCCCAAGCCTTTTGCTAATTTTTTTAGCATATTGAGAGAGGGATTGCGATTGCCATTTTCTATGCGGCTGATGTCAGCCTGAGGTATGCCTGTGCGCAAGGACAAGTCCTTTTGTGTGAGGTTCTGTTCCTTGCGGGCATCAATCATGGCCTGAATGATGTCGTACTCAGGTGCCAGAGCATCGTATTCGGCTTTGACAGCAGGATTCTTTAATAATTCCTGCTTGAAGTCGCTGTATTCACTCATGGGGATGTCTCCTTTCATAGTCGGCTTTGTACTTCTTGGCAAGAGCAAGTTCTCTTTTAGGGGTCTTTTGTGACTTCTTCACAAATCCGTTGGTAAGGATAGCTTTCTTACCGTAATAGAAAAAGTAGAAGACTCTGGTGATGTTGGTAGATTCCTTAGCGCGCAGTTCAAAGATGCCATCTTCAAGGAATTCGGAGTAGGGCATCCGTAGTGCAGGGCCATTGGCCTCCAAGAGATCGAGATTTCTAAGCATCTTTGCCTGCATTTTCGGATCCGATTCTCAGAGATAGCGCTCTGTCACTGCTGGCTGGCGGCCCACTGCTCGAACAGCGTTTTAGCTTTGGCGAGGGCTTCTTCTTTGGTCATGGCCTTGAAGGTGTCTGAATCGCATATGCCTACTACCTTGGGATGCCTGTAGGGGGCATCTATGCCGTTGTCTGTCATGCAGACGTATCTGGTGTACTCCCAGCCTGTGCGTTCATCGTTCAGGGCTTTCAGCTTGATTTTGAATTTCGCATCCGGGTACTTATCCTTCCATTCCTGACTGACCTGGGCCAGAAGTTCTTCGGATGTGTCAAAAGCTTTCAGCTCAAACATCGCATCGCGGATTTCGCTTCTTTGAGGGCGGTATAAAATGGCCATATTCTTCCTCCTTATATATACTTATGTCCAGTAGGATGGCATGCTAGCTGTGCTTGGGCAGGAATTCCTCGTAGAATTCTTTCACGGGCATGGGGCGGGCGTAAAAGAAGCCCTGGCCGCTGTCACAGCCCAATTTCAGCAGGGTCTGCTCCTGCTCCTCTGTCTCGATGCCTTCTACCAATACGCTCATGGAGAGGGCTTTGCCCAGAGCTATGATATGGTGCAGGATGTTCATGGAACGGGGAGATTTTTCGGCTTCCCAGAGGATGCTGTGGTCTATCTTGATGACATTCATGGGCAGGTTCTGCAGCATGGACAGGGAGGAGTAGCCGGTGCAGAAATCGTCCATGGAGAGTGCGTAGCCGATGGCCTGCAGGTCGTCTATGATCTGGGCGGCGTCTTCCCGCTGCTCCTTGGTGGTGAAGTCGATGAAGGCCGTTTCGGTGATTTCCAGCTCGATGAGGCCGGGAATCAGCTGCCATCTGTCCATGATGTCCCGCATGCGGCCAAGGTAGCCCTGCTCTGTGAGGTGCAGCCCCGACTGGTTCACGGAAATGGGCAGGGTGGGCAGGTTTTTCTTGAGGCGGGCGGACTGGATCTCGCAGACCCGCTCCAGCACATAGTAGTCAAGCTCCACCGCGAAGCCGTTCTGCTCGAACAGGTCCATGAAGGCCCCGGGGGGCAGGAAGCCCAGCTCCGGGCTCTCCCAGCGCACCAGCGCCTCGGCTCCCAAAGTGTTGCGGGTGGCCAGGTCGTATTTGGGCTGGAGCCAGACCTGGAATTCCTGGGCAGCCAGGGCCTTGTGCATCAGGCCTTCCATTTCCTGGCGCTGGTGGAACTGGGCAGCGACGCGCTCATCATAGATGAAGAGGTTCTGGTCGGTGGCGATGGCCTCCATCTTGGCTGAGTAAGCGCAGTCCAGCAGCCATGCGGCATTGACCTCGCGCTCCTGGGGCACCGGCATGAGGCCTACCCGGTGGGTGAAGATGGTGGGCACCCTGCCTATCTGCATCACCGAGCCATCCCGGATGAATTTTTCCGTTGCCTGTACCATGTTCATGTCTTCAGGCTCCCGGCAGAGCAGGTAGAGGCAGGTGCCCTCGCTGTTGATGGCGTCTGCCAGCAGCCAGGGGTTCTCATCGCGGGTATGCTGGAGTGTCTTCAGCATGCTGTCCATGAGCAGGCTGAGGTCGAAGGTTTCTTTCATGAAGGCCAGCCTGTCCACTGTCACTGACATGATGAAGAGCTTGCCTTCCCTGCGCAGCTGGCTGTGCTGGCTGATGAGCTGGGGCAGCTGCTGGGTGAGCCAGGCTATATTGTGCAGGCCTGTCAGGGGGTCGGTGTAGGCCATGTGGTAGAGCTTTTGGTGGTATTGGCGCTTCTGATAGAAGAAGGTAGCCATGGCCAGCAGGAGCAGCAGGAACCCAAGGCCGATCAGGGCGAAGATCTTCAGGGGGTGATAGTAGATGAGGGCGAAGAGCGTGCCGGACTCGCCCATGCTGTGGGCATGGCGGGTGAGGATGGTGGCTATCTGCTGATTGCTCAGGTGGGCGATTTCCTTGTTCAGGATGGAGAAGAGGCGGGGGTCGGCGTAGCGCGACACACCCAGGGAAACTTTGTGGGAAAAGACCACCGTGCCGGAGGTGTAGAGGTTCAGGTAGCCGCCGGCATAGATGTCATTCTGCACAGTGAAGGCCTTGGTGAAGACTATGTCAGCTGCCCCTTCGTTCACCGCCCGCAGGCAGTCCTGCAGGGTGGGATAGTAGCGCACCTGAGAGGACGGGTAGTGGTACTCAGTGTAGGTCCGATTGTAGAACTGCCCTCTGGCACAGGCTATGACAGGCACCTCTGGCAGGGGGCGGTTCCGGTTCATCACTGCCACATAGTCTATCTTGAGGTAGGGCTTGGAAAGCCAGACCTCGTTTTCTGCGGCCCAGTTGTAGTCAGAGTATATGTCCGCTATGAAGTCTAACTCCCCTGCAGCCATGGCATGGTGGCGTGACTCGGCGTTCAGCAGGGGGGCGGAGGTGATGGGGATGCCCAGATCCTTTGAGATAAGCTCCAGGATGTCGGCAATGATGCCCAGATGCTCTCCTTCCTTGAAATAGGTGTAAGGTGGCTGCCCCTCGGAAGTCATGCTGTGGAGCACTTTCTTCTCTTTGAGGTAGGCTTTTTCTCCTGCAGTCAGTTCCAGGGGCCTTTCCGGGGGACGGTAGGTTTCCAGCAGGTGGACGCGGTAGAAGGGGGCGATGGTGTCCACTTCGCGGATGGCTTTTTGCAGGCGAAGGTGCATGTCCTCATCCTCGGCCCTGAAAGTCACGAAGCCGATGCTGGGCCCCAGGCTCAGGCTGATGAGGCCCTCCTCGGCATGGGCCGCAGTCGTGGGCGCCAGGTCAAGCTCGCCTGCCCTCAGCTTCTCCAGATTGTCCTTCTCTGTGCCTGCATAAAAATCCAGGGCGCAGCCCATGTAGCTGGACACGGTGGAAAGGTATTCAAAGGCAATGCCTCTGTAGAGATCGTGCTCATCTTTGAAAAATACGCCGGGCAGGGGCACATAACCCACCCGCAGCACTGGCACCGTCTGCACCTCAGGCACTGATGCGGGCGCAGCGAAGACAGAAACAGCAGGCAGGAAGAGGCACAGGAAAAAGAACCCTGCCCAAATACGAAGCAACTTGTGCATACTCCAGTCCTCCCAATACAGTCGCAAAAAGCTTTATAATTCTTCTAGCTGGAGGCTCCTTTTTCCTGCTGCTCAAAACTCTTTTGCTTGGGCGAAGTATGTGCTAAGATGTAAATGATAGGGAGGGACAGTAAATGAGCAAACTTACCTTAGCAAAAGCCAAAGAGATTCTGCCCAAGCACGTCACCGAGGACCATCTTTTCACCCATGCTGCCGCTGTCAGCGCGGCTATGGGGGCCATGGCCGCGCACTACGGCTTGCCCGCAGAGGAGAAAGACCACTGGCAGGCCATTGGCTGGCTGCATGATGTGGACTATGAGAAATACCCGGACGAGCACTGCCACCATGTGCGGGAATTCCTCGCCCCCGAGGGTGTGGACGAGGAAGATATCCGCGCCATCATCTCCCACGGCCACGGGCTTACGGGCGTGACAGAGGAACCTCAGAGCGACCTGGAAAAGAGCCTTTTCACCGTGGATGAGCTCACAGGCATCGTCCATGCTTACGCCCTCATGCGTCCCGAGCGCCTGACGGGCATGGAAGTGAAGTCTTTGAAGAAGAAGTTCAAGGACAAGCGCTTCGCCGCCGGCTGCAACCGTGAGGTCATAAAGCGTGGCTTCGACATGCTGGGCCTGGAGGCAGGCGTGGTCATGGAGGCCTGCATCAAGGGCATGCAGGAGCACGCTGAAGAACTGGGGCTGAAAGCCTGACCGTATAAAACTGCCTGGCGGCAGCAAGCAAACGCCTGGGGGAAGGCTGCATTCCCCCAGGCGTTTACTGTCGGTGCCTTCCTTGACATCAGACTTCCGTTTGCTACAATTGAAGTAAAGTAAGTTGTGTGCTGACAAAAGGGGGAGAGGATCATGTCAGAAACATTCAGACGGCTGCCTATTGGGGTGCAGAGCTTTGAGAAACTTAGGTCGAGTGGGTTTATCTATGTGGATAAGACCAGCTATATCCATTCGCTGGCCTTGCGCGGGGGGCAGTATTTCCTCAGCCGTCCCCGCCGCTTTGGCAAGAGCCTGTTCCTTTCCACGCTGAAAGCCTATTGGGAAGGGAAGAGAGAACTGTTTGAGGGGCTGGCCATTGCGGAGCTGGAAAAGGATGATGAGAAAGCCTTCGAGCCGTATCCCGTCTTCTACTTTGACTTCAATGGGGAGAACTATCAAAATACACCCTTGGAAGATGTGCTGGACAAGATGCTGTCGGAGTGGGAAGCCCGGTACGGCTGCAAGGGGCAGGGCACACTCAGCGGACGCTTCAAGGATCTTTTGGTGGCTGCCAGGGAAAAAACGGGCAAAGACAGCGTGGTGCTGGTGGACGAATATGATAAACCCCTGCTTGAAGCGCTGGAGAATAACGAACTGGAGGAGCACAACAAGGCAGTCTTCAAAGGCTTCTTCGGCACGCTGAAAAGCTATGACGAATACTTGCAGTTTGTCTTCATCACCGGCGTCACCAAGTTCAGCAAAGTCAGCATCTTCAGCGACCTGAACCAGCTGAACGATATTACCATGAAAGAAGCCTATGCCAATATCTGTGGCATCACGGAGGCAGAGCTTCTGGAGGCATTCGCACCGGAAATAGAGCAGATGGCCGGAAAACTGCGCCTGGGAAGGGACGAGTGCCTGGCAGCTTTGCGCCAGATGTATGATGGCTACCATTTTGCTCCCTATGCTGACGGGGTGTACAATCCGTTCAGCCTCCTCAATGCCTTTGATGCAGGCAGGCTGGAGGCTTATTGGTTCGCCACGGGGACACCGACCTTTTTGACCAAACAGGTGAAGAAGATGCGGCTGGAGGCAGTGAAGTTCACCAATCGCACCATCTACGCCAGCGGGGCGGTGATGACGGATTACCGCTTTGACAATCCTGACCCCATCCCCCTCCTGTATCAGACGGGGTATCTGACTATCTTCGATTACGATGCCCGCAGGCAGCGCTATGTGCTGGGCTTTCCCAATGATGAGGTGAAATACGGCTTCCTGTCCAGCCTGCTGCCCGTCTATACCCCTGCCTCTACTGCCGCCCAAGGCACGGACATCTTCACAGTGGATGAGTACATAGAGACAGGCAATATTGAAGGGGTGGGGGATATCTTCAAGGCCTTGTTTGCGGGGATTCCCTATACCACCGATGATGCGCCCTTCGAGCATTACTTCCAGTCGGTGATCTATCTGGTCTTTACCCTGCTGGGCCGGTATGTGCATTGCGAGGTCCACAGCTCCAAGGGTCGGGCTGACTGCATAGTGGAGACGCCTGAGTATGTCTACCTGTTTGAGTTCAAGGTAGGCAAGAGCGCTAGGGAGGCTCTGGCGCAGATTGAGGCAAAGGGCTACGCGGAAAAATATGCGGCTGACAAGAGGAAGCTCTACAAGATAGGCGTGAGCTTCGACGGAGAGAAGCGCAGCTTGGAAGAGTGGGAAGTAGTGGAATGAAAATAAGGCGGGGGTCACTATCGAAGTGACCCTCGCCTTTTTTAGAGGTTTTCAAATAGCTTTATTTCATTTTTCAGGATGCACATATCCTTTTCCGGCAGGCGGCCGTGTACCAGGTATTCAAAGGCCTTGTTCACGGCAGAAAAGCCCTGTCGGTAGGGGTGCTGGTAGATGGTGGCTTTGATGATGCCGAACTGCATCATTTCCACCGTGGTGGGCACCGTGTCGAAGGAGAGGACCAGGGGGCGGGCTTCTTCGGGCAGCTGCATGACTGCCCGGCAGGTGCCGTAGACACCGGCGGCCAGGACGCAGATGGCGTTTATCTCCGGGTGCTCCGACAGAAGGTTTTTGGTGACTTCGTAAGCGTAGATATCATCATCGTTGTGCTCGATGGTGGCGGCCAGGTGGAAGCCTGGCACTTTTTTCATGCGCTCCTTGAAGCCCTCCAGCCGCAGCCGGTGGCCCCGCAGCTTCAGGCTGCCCAGGATGACGGCAATCTCTGCCTGCTGCCCCAGCAGGGCTTCCAGCAGGGCGCAGGAGGTGAGGCCGCCGTTGTAGTAGTCGCTGCCCACATAGCAGTGGCGGCGGGTGCCTTCGATGTCGTTGTTCACCGTCACCACGAAGATGCCCTGGTCAACCATGCTGTTGATTTGGGCGGCGATGGCCGGGTCATCAATGGGGTTGATGATGAGAGCCTGCAGCCTGTCTTCGATTTTCTGCAGGGTGGCCAGCTGCTTCTGAGGGTCGTAGCCCTTCATGGTGTGGTACTCAATCTGCACGCCGTAGATCTTGTACTGGTCGGCGGCCTCCTGCATGCCTTTTATCACATCATCAAAGAAGGGATTGCCGTCAGAGGAAATGACGATGCCGATGACAGGCCGCTTCTTGCGGGCCGCCAGAGCCTTGCCCGCAGGATTAGGCTCATAGCCCAGCTCTTTTGCGGTCCGGCGAATCTTCTCCGCCGTCTCTGCATTGACCCTGCCCCGCCCATTCAAGGCCCTGTCCACCGTCCCCCGCGAAACTCCGCAGATTTCGGCAATCTCCTTCATAGTGACCATGCGCGCACCTCTTTTCTGTATGTCATTCATTGTATCAATTTGTTTCTGCTTAGTCTAGGGCGTGTTGATTAATTCACTAAGCCCATCTTCACGTATCTTGACTGTCCCTGCTGCGTTGACAAATCCTCGACATAGCACCGCTATGCCTCCGGTTAGTAATCGAAATCAGCAGGCAGGGCGGTGCCCGTGATGTCTATGGCATTGATCCCCACAAAGGCCCCGGTGAAGAACCCGCCGCCGCGCACATAGTCATCAGACAGCTTCCAGCTATCCAGCACCACGGGAATCTCAGTGAACTTCTCCCCGTCAAAGGAATAGAAGTAACGGTAAGTCCTGCCCCGTACCTCCACCTTGAAGTGGACGGCTTTGACTTCCTCCGGCACAGGAATCTCTGCCCCCGCAAGCGGCATGGAGAAGCTGCCGTTGTCAGCCACCACCAGGTCAAGGCAGCGTCCCTTCTCCTCATTCCAGGTCACATGGACGCTGGACCAGTTCTCAGTATTGTAGTAGCAGGTCATGCCGGCCATCTGCTGGAAGGAATCGGGCTGGAACTCCACGCTGGTCTGGGCGTCGAAGTTGAAGCTCTGCCAGCGGCGGGCCACATGGGCCTGGGTGAAGGTGGACTGGAGGGACTCCCGGCCATAGAGCCTGAGGAAACCGGGGCGGGCGGTGAGGCTGCCCAAGGTGTCGCTGAAGGGGATGCGGAGGGTCTGGAAGTTGATGTTCAGCTTGTCCCCGTCAAAGTCATCCCGCTCCGGGCAGGTGGGCTCCCATTCCTGCTGGGGCAGGTTCGGTGCCTCTACCTCCAGGCTGCCCTGCTGGCCGCCTACTACTACGGGCCAGCCATCTTTCCACTCAATCTTCTGGATGGCAGTCTCACGGCCCAGGGGGCAGAAGGCGTGCTGCTCGCGCTCGCGGCTGGGGAAGCCCTGCGGAGCAGGCAGGGGACGACCCGTGAGGTGGGCCAGGTACCACTGGCCGTTCTGGGTTTCCACCAGAGAGGCGTGGCCGCATTTCTGCAGGGGATTGTGTACTTCCTTCCAGGCAGAGAGCAAGGGATAGTCCGGCTGGATTTCATAGGGGCCGTGGATATCCTTGCTGCGGGCGATGGTCTCGGAGTGCTGGTAGGTGGTGCCCCCCTCGGCGGTCATGAGGTAGTACATGTCGTTGATGTAGTAGAGGTGGGGCCCTTCGGTGTAGGCGATGTCAGTGCCCTTGTAGATGATTTCGGGCTTGCCCAGGAGCTTTTCTTCGGCCACGGAGTATTCCTGCAGGGCGATGCCGTAGAAGTTGTGGTGGTAGACCCGCTGATCCCAGTACATATTCACCAGATACTTCTTGCCGTTGGGGTCGTGGAACAGGGAGGCATCGAAGCCTGCCCCGTTCAGCAGGACGGGCTTCGACCAGGGGCCTTCAATCTTCTCGGCGGTGGTGAGGTAGTTGTGGCAGTCCTTCCACATGCCATCTACTACCTTGACATCCGTGTAGATGAGCCAGAACTTGCCGTCAGCGTAGGAAAGGTCAGGCGCCCAGATGCCGCCGGAGTTGGGATTGCCCTTCATGTCCAGGAACTCGGTGGTGTCCAGGGGGTGGGCCACCAGATGCCAGTGCACGAGATCCTTGGAATGATGTATCTGCACGCCGGGGAACCACTCGAAGGTGGAAGTGGCGATATAGTAGTCATCGCCAGCCCGGACGATGCTGGGGTCGGGGTTGAAGCCTTTGAGGATGGGGTTCTGGATTTTCATATTTATCGCTCCAATCGTCTTACATAGTGCTGGCAGACAGGACAGCTTCTCCGGTCTGTTCTTTTTCTTCGTTGTGGCGGCGCTCCAGCTCCGTCACTATTTCGTGGTAGCGCTTGTCGTCAAGTCCGTAGAAGGAAATGTCAAGGAAGGCCACAGCCAGGAAGATGATGGGGATGATGGTGGTGGTGATGAGGATGCCCTGCAGAGCCTCCGGGGTCTGCACAGCGTTGGCTACATAGCCGAAATGTGCAAGCATGAAGCCGGGGACAATGCCGCCCAGAGCCAGGCCGAACTTGAAGAAGAAGCCGATGATGGCATAAATCATGCCGCTGAGGCGCTTGCCGGTCTTGTACTCGCCATACTCGATGGTCTCAGGAATCAGGGCCCACATGAAGCCGCCGGCTACGATGATGCCGCAGGAACCGATGAAGCGGGCGATGAGCACCAGAGTGATGTTCTCAGCGGGGACCACATAGGTGATAGCGCAGCCGATGATGCCCAGCACCAGAGAAATCTTCAGCAGGTTGATCTTGCCTACCAGCTTGTTGAAGGTGGGGACCATGGGAAGCAGGAAGAAAGCGGGGAGAGTGCCGATGAGGCCATACCACTGGATGAGGTCGGGGCGGTCGCAGTTGTAGGTGACGAAATAGGTGCCGATGGAGTTCATGACGGCCATCATGCCGAAGAGGATGATGAAGAACAGGCTCAGCACCACCAGGGGACGATTGACCTTGAACTGCTTGAACACATCGGTGAAGCTGAGTTTCTCATCATTGGAGGGGTCGATCTGGACGCGTTCTTTGGTCTGGGAGAAGCAGTAGAGCAGGAGCAGGGCGCCGATGACGCTGTAGAGGCCCATGGTCACCTGCCAGCCGAAACGGGACTCCTCACCGGTGTAGCTGCCGGAAATCATGGTGACGAAAACAGGGATGCCGAAGGAAACGATGAGGCCCCCCAGGTTGGCGCAGAGCATGCGGATAGAAGTCATGCTGACCACTTCCTTGTTGTCGCGGGTCATGGCGGCAGTCAGGGCGCCGTAGGGGATGTTGATGGTGGTATACACCAGGGACAGGCCGATGTAGGTGGCATAGGCGTAGATGATGCTGGCCCCTTCAGAAAGGGAGGGGGTGCTGAAGCAGAGGATGCCCAGCACGGCAAAGGGGAAGGCTCCGTAGAGAAGGTAGGGGCGGAACTTGCCGTACTTGAAGGTATGCTTATCCACAAACGTACCCACGATAGGATCTACGATGGCATCCATGACTCGCACGATGAGGAACATGGTGGCCACCACTTCCGCCGGCAGGCCAAAGACATTGGTATAGAAGAACAGGAGATAGGTGCAGACCGTAGTATAGATGAGGTTGCAGGCCAGATCGCCCATAGCGTACCCCGTCTTTTCCCTCATACTTAATTTATAATTTTTCAAGGCTTCCATTTTGCTAAACTCCTTTCAAAATCCAATCACAGAGAAAGATTCTCGCCCTTGAGGCCAACCCAGGCGCCTTCGTCACCCAGCCCGCTGTCCTCGTGGGCAATGAGCCACTTATTGACCGCAAAGAGCAATCTGTCCTCGCCCTGAGCCTTGGTGGTGCCAGTCTTCAGCTCCTCATTGGTATGCCGGGGCAGCACCACGCCGCAGCGGAATTCCTTGCCATCCACCCCGCAGGGAGCGAAGTGCAAAGTAGTGGCATAAAGCTCCACCGCCGTTCCCGCAGGCACCAAGAAGCACTCGACTTTCCCCGTATCGTAAGTGAAGTCCTGCTGGTCGATATCCTGCTGCCGTCCCACCATGAGGATGAGGTCGGTAGCGGCAATATCCACCTCAGAGCTGCGATGATACTCCAAGGCATTCAGCTTCTCATTCCACCCGGAGCAGTGCCCAAACTCCACCGGCATATCCCCGTAAATCCTTTCGCTCATCTCAGCGTAAAGAGGCAGTTCTTCAAACTCCTTGACAGAAGGCTCATAAACAACTTCCCCCTGAGCCGTTTGCTCGTGCCCATTGATAGCCGCAGTAAAATCCTTGGTATCAATATCAAGCACCCGCCCATACTCAAGAAATTCTTTGTCCAACACAGTTTTCATAAATTCGTCACCTCAGACAATTCAAATATCCCGAACCCCAGGGCCCCAAGGACGGGGGCCTGCGGCCGTTGAATTCCGGATGAATTCAAGGCCGCGCAAACATGCCACTGGCATGTTTGCTCTTTTGGTTCGTTTTCTTTGCGCCAAAGAAAATGAACAGCCGCGCTTAAAATGAGGAGGCCAACGCTGCGTAGCAAGGCTCTAAACTCGTATAAAGCATCTTATAAAGTTCATGCTCTTTAGCATAGAAAGCATTAGCTTCATCTTCCGGCTGGCAAACCGAACTTGTCCCCACAAACCTCCTGCAGGCCGAGGGCACATCCTCGAACAATCCTGCGGCAACGCCGCCCAGGATGGCAGCTCCCAGGGTGGCGCCGCCACCCTCGCCCCCTACCTTCACGGGGCAGCCGTACATATTGGCCAGCATCTGACGCCACAGGGGGCTCTTGCTGCCGCCGCCGCAGGCCATCATATCCTTGACCTCGATCTTCATTTCCCGGAGGATGTCCCAGCAGTCCAGCAGGGAGAAGCTGACGCCCTCCATGACGGAGCGCAGCATATCTGCTTTGGTGTGCATGGCGGAAAGTCCGAAGAACACGCCCCGGCAGTCGGGATTGAGGTGGGGGGTGCGCTCGCCCATGAGATAGGGCAGGTAAATCAGGCGGTGGCTGCCTCTGGGGACGCTGGCGATGGCCTGGTTGATGGCCTCATAGTCCATGTTCTCAGCCATATTCTCCCTGAACCACTTCAGGGAAAGCCCTGCCGCCTGGGTGACGCCCATGACATGCCAGCAGCCAGGCACGGCACAGCAGAAGGTGTGTACCCTGCCTTTTGGATCAATCCGTGGCTCGCTGGTGTGGGCGAAGACCACGCCGCTGGTGCCGATGGTGGTGAAGGCTTTGCCATCTTCCACGATGCCAGTGCCTACAGCTGCTGCCGCATTGTCTCCCGCGCCGCCTGCCACCACGCATTTCTCGGAAAGGCCGGCTCTTTGGGCGAACTCTGTGGAGATATGGCCTGTGATTTCGGGGGATTCATAGACCTTGGGCAGGAGAGCTTCATCTATATCCAGTTTCGCCAGCACTTCCTTGGACCAGCAGCGATGGGGCACATCCAGGAGCTGCATGCCGCTGGCATCGGATACCTCCGTGGCGTATTCGCCGGTCATGGCGAAGCGCACATAATCCTTCGGCAGGAGGATGTGGCGGCAGGCAGCGTAATTCTTCGGCTCATGGTTCCGCACCCAGAGGATCTTGGAAGCGGTGAAGCCCGTGAGGGCGGGATTGGCGGTGATCTCTATGAGCCTTTCCTTGCCCACCTTGGCGGTGATTTCCTCGCATTCTGCCGCGGTGCGCTGGTCGCACCAGATGATGGCGGGGCGGATCACTTCATTATCCTTGTCCAGCATCACCAGGCCGTGCATCTGCCCGGAGAGGCCCAGGCCCACCACATCATCCTTGTTCACCCGGCTCCGTTCCATCACTTCGCGGATGGTGCTGGCAGCGGCTTCCTCCCAATCTTTGGGGTTCTGCTCTGCCCAGCCGTTCTGGGGCTGGTACATGGGGTACTCGGCAGAAGCCTCTGCCACGGGACGGCACTCTTCATCAAAGAGCACTGTCTTGGTGGCGGATGTACCCACATCTACGCCAATGAGATATTTCATATCAGGTTCCTCCCTAAATATCATCTTCACAACTTGGCTTTCGCGGGCTTGCGTGCTCAAGAACGCAACTCACTGTAATCAATATAGCACAGGACAAAATAAGAATCAATACTTTTTGTTAAACAATTTTTTATTTTATTTATCCTCGCTAAACACCACTAATAATATAAAACAAGAAAAGAATTTTCGACAGCAAGAAAAAATAAAATAAAACGATTGACAAGCTGGCCTGGGGGTGCTATGCTTTGCATATATCAAGCGTGCATGAGCACGCAGAGGCTGAAAATACCAAGCCATTTATAAATGTATTGCAAAGGAGCGCTTGACCATGAGCAACCTGACGAACATCCCCACTGTGAAGTGCGGCATCATCTCCGTGAGCCGCGACTGCTTCATCATCTCCCTGTCCGAGAATCGCCGCAAGGCTATAGTAGAAGCCTACGACAAGAAGTACGGCGAGCTTTATGAAGTGAAAAAGACCGTAGAGAATGAAAAGGACATGCTGGAGGCTGTGCAGGAAGCCAAGGATGCTGGCTGCAATGCCCTCACCGTTTTCCTGGGCAACTTCGGCCCCGAGACCCCGGAAACCCTCATTGCCAAGGTCTTTGATGGCCCGGTGATGTATGTGGCCGCTGCCGAGGAAACGGGCAAGAACCTCATCAATGGCCGTGGCGATGCCTACTGCGGCATGCTGAACTGCTCCTACAACCTGGGGCTGCGCCATCTGAAAGCCTTTATCCCCGAGTATCCCGTAGGCACTGCCGAGGAACTGGCCGACATGATCGCCGACTTCCAGCCCGTGGCCAGAACCTTGCTGGGCCTCAAAGACCTGAAGATCATCACCTTCGGCCCCCGTCCCCAGGACTTCTTCGCCTGCAATGCGCCCATTCAGCCCCTGTATGACCTTGGTGTGGAAATCGAGGAGAATTCGGAGCTGGATCTCCTGGTGGCTTACAAGAGCCACGCCGGTGACCCCCGCATCGAGGAAATCGCCGCCGATATGGCCAAGGAACTGGGCAAGGAGGGCAACCCCTATCCCGAGATGCTGCCCCGCATGGCTCAGTTCGAGCTGACCCTGCTGGACTGGATGGAGGAGCACAAGGGCGCCCGCAAGTATGTGGCTTTTGCTGACAAGTGCTGGCCTGCCTTCCCCAAGGAATTCGGCTTCGAGCCTTGCTATGTGAACAGCCGCATGGTGAGCCGTGGCATCCCCGTGTCCTGCGAGGTTGACATCTACGGCGCTCTCAGCGAGTACATCGGCCTCTGCGTCAGCGGCGATGCTGTGACCCTGCTGGATATCAACAACTCTGTGCCTAAAGACCTTTATGAGGAAAGCATTGCCCCTGCCGGCAAGTACAAGCTCACGGACACCTTCATGGGCTTCCACTGCGGCAATACCCCCCTGTGCAAGCTCAAGAAGGGCGGCGTGAAGTATCAGCTGATCCAGAACCGCCTGCTGGAAAATGGCGGCACCCCGGACTTCACCCGCGGCACTTTGGAGGGCGACATTGCCGATGGCGACATCACCTTCTTCCGCCTCCAGAGCACCAGCGACGGGCAGCTGCGGGCCTACATCGCCCAGGGCGAGATCCTGCCTGTGGCCACCAAGTCCTTCGGCGGCATCGGCATCTTCGCCATCCCTGAAATGGGCCGCTTCTATCGCCATGTGCTCATCGAAAAGCGCTATCCCCATCACGGCGCTGTGGCCTTCGGCCACTATGGCAAGGCCATCTTCGAGGTGCTCAGCTACCTGGGCGTGGCAGATATCGCCTACAACCAGCCCGCTGATCTTCCCTATCCTACGGAAAATCCCTTCCTTAAGTAATTGACAGCAAGTAATGAACAGGGCAGGAGCTTTTGCGGCTCCTGCTCTTGTTATTTAGGGGGAGGAAACCCTTGCAGATATGAGCCGAGTTCATTTGATCAACATGCCCTGCTTTGCAGTTTGGCAGGAATATCTCCTTGACTGCTGGAATATGGCGTATTATTATCTTTGCAAAAGGAGTTTTTTTTCGAGATTTTCAGCAGGGAGTTGGAAATGAGAGGGTAGAGGGTATCCCTCTCTATGCCCTATAAATATGTATCTACGAGCAACTGTCGTATTTCTTCAGCCTTTACGCCTCGAATCCTCAGGCTTTTAAGTTCGGCATCAGTTACCCTGAATTATTCATATCTCCCAGCAATCAAACAAAAACGCCATAATTTCTGTAGGTATAATAAATTTGTACCTCTGCATATGGGAAAACCATCATTTTAGAACATAATGCGCTGAATTTAGGGCAGACTGATTGCGTTTGGTTTTGCGGCTCTAAAAATCAATGCATTTTTCAAGGAACATTCATTGCACATCAGTCAGGCAACAATCCATCCAACCGATTTATGCAATTGTATGTATGCAGAAATTGTTCTTTGTACATATAAGTGCTGCATAATCTGAACAGCTTCTCCTTGGCGTGCTTTATATGACGGCCAGCAATATGTATCATCCTCAGGCGTAGTTCGCTTGCCCGAAATGACTGCCATTTTTTAGGCAGGCACAAACGCCGAAAGAGATTGAAGATGTTGTATGCCAGGCCGGCGATCAAGAGGCGGTTCTCATTCGTAGTCTGGTCAGAACTGCACATATGGCAAAACCCGAATTCATTCTTGGATTCCTTGATGAAATTCTCCATGTTGCCACGTTTGCAATACAGCTGGATGATTTCCTTGGGTTCATCCTCTTTGTTGGTCACAATGAACGTGCAGGTAGGGAAAAGTTCGCAAGAGCCCTCAGTTTTACGCAGTTCAATTTTGTATACCACCCGACGCTCCTTGCTCCATGACTTTGCAGCATAGCGGAATTCTCCGTAACGTGGCGGAAAATCGTCTTTGCCTGCACAATCTTCCATGTATGTCGCTACAGCATCCTGCACTTTGGCTTGTAGAGCGGAATTATCCTTCAGCCTTATGATATAACGGGCTCCGGGATGCTTTTCTACGGTGTCATACAAATCTGGCATCGCAAAGCCGCTGTCACCACGGACAAGCAGTTTCACATCGGGATATTGGTGTGCATATTCTGTAAGCAGCGGCTCTATAAAATCGGCGGCTCCATTGCCGCAGTACATGCTTCCTTCGCGAAGCTCAGCCTTCAAAAGGTCGCCGGTATTACCATCGTAACAGAGCATAGTGTGGTAGCCAACCTCCTGATAGTGGTGAATGAATTCCCCGCCGGACTGTGCCCCGTAAGTCGGCAGTATGGTGGTGTCGATGTCAAAGATAACCTCGCTAGGACACTGCAACGCATATGCCTGTTTGCGCATGAATTTAAGCGCAAGGTCAGCACTTATCACAGAAACATCGTCCAGCCTGTTCCAAAATCTGGAGATGGTTGGCTGGGAAGCGAGCCTGTTTTTATGCAGGATGGTATTCATGATGGGTTCATATGCAAGCTGGTCGGCTGTATCATCCTTAAAAGACCCAGAGAGATTTTGAAGGATCAGTTGCAACAAAATGTCAGCATCGTTGTGCCGTTTAAGGCGGTGTGAATCCCCAGAGAAGTTTTCCTTCAGGAAAGAGGTAATGCCTATGTTGTTCATAAATTGCCCCAAGAGCATCAGTCCGCAGTTGTACGATAAATCACCGCCACTGAAATCTACCTTGCAAAAAGACTTGAAAGAAAGAGTTGTATTTGCTAAACTTGACATGAGGGCTTCTCCTTTGCTATTTGTTGAGTTTTGTCACTTACAATTTTAGCAAAAGAAGCTCTTTTTGTGTATAGGAAATTGCTCCACCCGATGGGGGGGAAGGATAAAAGAGTCTTCAACCCAGAATTCGCGCTGGATTAGAAGTCCAAGGAGCTACAAAGATGAATAATTTAGGGTCAATGTTTCGGAATGGAATTTAGAAAAGTCTCTCTCCGACCATAAAGGGATTGTCGCTGAAACTTGTTTTTGATGATATTTCATTAAACGAAAAAGGAGTTCCTGCTCATGCCCAAGAAAAAAGCGCTGCTGATGATTTTTCCCCTCTCGCCGATTGCGGAGGAGTTTCGCGGGTTGCTGTCCGCAGAGTATGAAATCCTCATCACCGATGATGAGAAAGACGGTTTGCAAATTTTAAATCGTATGCGGGAGAAAATTTCCGCCGTGCTGTTTGACCTCGATATAGCGCAGGACAATGGGCGTTCTTTTTTTCAGACGGTCAACCAAAACGCGCTTTATGTGGCGATTCCGGTCATCGGGATTGTGCCGCGTATGCCGACGGCGGATGATCTTGCCTGTCTCGATCTGGGGGCCGCCGACCTCATCACGCCGCCCTGCGACAGGAAACTGCTCTTGAAGCGGGTGTCCAATGTGATTCGTGCGAAAGACTCGGCCACGTTTTACGAGATCGAGCGGATGCTTCAGGTGCTGCCCGCGAATATCTACCTCAAGGATGCCGAGGGGAAATACATTTTCGCCACCCATTACTGGCATCATCTGGATATGCACAGCGACCCCAACTGGACGATTCGCGGCAAGACCGACCCGGAGATACGAAAGGACAAGAAAAATGCGATCAGGGCCATGGAGAGCGACAGGAACATTCTCGCCACGGGCAAAGGCACGCGGTATGTCATTGAGGTCAACGCCGACGGCCAGCGGGAATTTTTGGAGCTGATCAAAGAGCCGGTTCGGGACGATGACGGAGAAATCACGGGCATTGTCGGCCTCATCAACAATGTGACCGAGCAGCAGCTCCTGAAGCTGGAGCTGGAAAAACGCTCGAATACCGACGAACTGACCGGGCTTTTCAATCGTCATTATTATCAAACGTACATCCCAACAGTGCCCAAAGAGGAAAATTTTCCCATCTGCATGATTTCGGCGGACTGCAACGGACTAAAAGCTATCAACGACACCTACGGACATCTGATGGGCGATGAGTACATCCGCATGACAGCGCTGTTGTTTCGCATGGTGCTGCCGGAAAGCGCGGTGGTGTTTCGTATGGGCGGCGACGAATTTTTCATCGTGCTGGCGAATACTTCCGAGAAGGAGGCTCGGCGGCTCATCGCCGAATTGGAGACAAAATCGGCGATGTTCCAAATCCGGGACCAAAAGCTCTCCGTCGCTTTTGGCCTCTCCGTTTTCTGCTCGAAGTCCGATGACCTGACCACCTGCATGGACGCGGCGGATATGGATATGTACGAAAACAAAAAACGCATCAAAAAAGCCCGCGCATGCGGGAAAAAGGGTTAGGTGTTATAGGGAAAATCAAGGCATTTTCGAGCAGTACTTTGGGTTTGGCCAAGCTCCCGATTTTTCCTGCCGGACAAAGACGCCTTTGATGTGAAATCCTTACGGAATCCGACGACAGGTCTCCGGAGCTCGGATGGGATTTACCGCAGGAACTTGGGAAAAAGATCAACCGAAGGAGGGGAATCATGGGTTACTGCACATGGGCCGGCGTGAACGAGGCCAACAGGATATATCACGATACCGAGTGGGGGATTCCGGTGCACGATGATCGCCACATGTTCGAGCATCTGACGCTGGAGTGCCTGCAGTGCGGCCTAAGCTGGGATTTGATGCTGAAGAAGCGGGAGATCTTCCGCCAATGCTTCGACAACTTCGAGTATGACAAGATCGCAGCCTATGACGACGCGGATGTAGAGCGGATCCTTCATACGGAAGGCATGATCCGCTCTTCGCGAAAGGTGCGGGCCGTCATCAATAATGCGAAATGCTGCCAGAGGGTGCGCGAGGAATACGGCTCCTTCTGTGACTATATCTGGGGCTTTTCCGGAGACAGAACCATCCTGTACCAGGGACATGACGTGGGGACGGTTCCTGTCAGCAACGGTCTCTCTGACCGCATCAGCAAAGACATGAAGCGGCGTGGCTTCAAGTACGTCGGAGCGGTTACGATTTATTCCCATCTGCAGGCATGCGGCATCATCAATGACCATGACAGAGACTGTCCCTGCTATCGGAAGATCAACGAGGCTTATCCTACGGTAAGAAAGCGCCGGGATCACGAAGCAACATGAAATACGGAGATTTTCTAAAAACGTTACACTTTTTCTAAAAAAATTCATCGTCTTAGTTGGTGCGAGCCACGTTATCTCCATAGATGGTCTTGAATTCGTCGCGCATTGAAACAGGAATCCAGCCATTCTCATTTGCGAGTTTCCTGCATTTTTCCGCCTTCTTGGTGTTCCCAAATTCTCGCTTAAGATCATCGCACAGTAGGAAGAAGGCCGCGCTTTTGTGCTTGTTCCCGTTCACCGTGTAGTTCAGCATACTTGTATCGCCGCTGGAGTTCCCAAAGGCCAGCACGGGCTGCTTTCCGATTTCCCTTGCGATTGCCGTTACCTTGTTCATTTTCAGATTTCTAACGGCAGACTCACCGCGTACCAGGGAATCGTCCTTCCGGTAGTCATAATTCTCCCCCTTGATTTCGCCTTGATGGCTTGCCTTGATTTCCATGTCGGTACCGATGATATGGCTTTCCGGTATACGCAGCGGCTCTGAAACCATGACACGAGCCATTTGCCGTTCACTGCCGGATACCACATACACTTGAAACTGGTTGCTTTGCAGGTAACGTATGACCTCTACCATCGGCAGGTAAAAGGCTCCGCTCCATTTCAGATTGTTCAGCCCTTCTACCGGAGTCTCTATGAAATTCCTGAGATAAGACTCATATTCCTGCTCGCCCATCCCGGAAAAAACCGATGCCAGATGCGGAGTGGTGCTGCTCGGCGTATCGTTTGGATCCTTGCTCTGCAGAAACCGTTCCAGGCCAATTGCAAACTGCCGATCTGCCTCGGATGCCCGGTAGCCGGGGTCGTGAAGCGTCCGCTGTACGAGCAACAACCAGCCGAAAGCGCTAGTGTAAACCCTCGTTCATCTTTATAACAATTGCCCGCTATGCAGCCATCTGCTTTGTCATCGTCGGTTGACGTAGCACCGGTACCACAGCCGCCTGCAGGAGCACAAGCCCCTGCCGGAACTGGTGGATGTGCTGAACTGCCGTGGCGGTTGCAATTATGGCACCGGCACCAGGCGGGAGAGGCGACAGAGGAAAAAGTCAGGTATACCGAGGCGGGAATCAGCTACGCTCCCAACAAATATTTTGACCGGCATCTGAACTGGCAGGATTTCCTGCGGATTTACACCCCCATTCCCATCAAAAACTCGCGCTTCACAGATGAAGATTTGCAGGATATCTACGCCCAGCTGCACAAGACCACCCCGGAAGCTCAGAACATCAACTGCCACGCCTGCGGCTATGGCACATGCAAGCGCTTTGCCCAGGCTTTGAAGCTGGGGCTGAATGTGCCGGAAAGCTGCGTGGACTACGACCGCAACCAGCTGAAAATAGACCCCCTGACCAAACTCCTGAACCACGGCGGCCTGACTGAGACATTGGAAAACCTCCTGAACCTGTACCGCAGGGAGGTCTTTGACCTTTCCCTCATCATGATGGATGTGGATGATTTCAAATCCGTCAATGACACCTATGGACACGATGTGGGAGATATTGTCCTGAGGACGGTAGCAGAAGCCATCAGGCAGCACATACGCCAGGCAGACTTTGCCGGACGCTGGGGCGGCGATGAGTACATGATCATCCTGCCTCAGGCAGGAGAGGATGACGCAGCCACAGTAGCTGCCCGCATCCGCGCCGCCATAGCCGCCGCCCGGGTGCTCCCCGACGGCGCCCGCTTCACCGCCAGCGCCGGGGTAACCACCGCCCGCCCGGAAGACACTCCCCAAAAAATTTTCAAGCGGGCTGACAGGGCGCTATACGATTCCAAGAAGTTCAAACAGAGAATCCTAGGTTGATATATTCCCCTATGCTATTGACATTTGGGTAGGATGTAACTACAATACTTGGTGTTTATAGAAGTATTATTTATTTATTAAGTTATGCCCTCCATCGCAGCTAAAGCAAGAAACGCATCTGCCAGATGGAGGGTTATGTTTATTTGTAGACGGTATCTTGTGCCAGAACACATGTGTCTTGCTTTTCGCTCCTTTGTGTGTCTGTATATGTATTTTGAGGCTTGTGATAAATGTTATGGAAAGGATTGTAACGAAATTGGCAAAGAAACAAAGGCTCGTCGCCTCCATTTTGCTTGGCCTGCAGCTGCCCGGCAGTCTGGCTATGGCTGCACCGGCAGAGCCGTGGGTTTATGATTCGCTGGGAGAGCTTGCGGCAGCGGGGTATCTGGAGATGCCTGAAAAGCCCTTGGACAGCTATTCCCGTGAGGAATTGGCAGGTCTGGTCTCCAAGGCCCTGGCGGAGATGGAGGAAAAGCGGACGGGCAGCCTGGCAGATGAGTATGCCCTGCTGACCAAACTGGAGGTCATGGACGAGGTGCAGCTGAAGCTGGCCAAGGAACAGGAGCATTTTGCCCAGGATCATCTGGACGCGGCCAGGGCCAGGGCCAGGCACGCAGCGGAAATGCTGGTGCGCCGCTCCGTAGAGGGGCAGAACCGGCTGGAAGTCATGGCACCCCTGAAAGAAAAAAGCGATGCGGCCCAGGAAAAGCTGGGCTTTGCCGCCAGGGATTACGCCGAGGCCAAGAGCCGGGTAGTGGAGCTTACAGGGCTTTTGCAGCAGGTGCGGCAAAGGCAGCAGCAATTGATGGCGGAGATGAGCGGCATGGCCGGGGATGGCAGTGCGGCGGCTTCTTCGGCAACAGCGGGAACAGGTTCTCCCTCTCTGGCAGGCAGGGCGGTGCAGCCAGCGGCACCGGGCACTGGCGCACAGGGCGCAGCAGGACAGGCGAGTTCCACTTTGGCAGCGGCAGGCAGGCTCAGGGCCGAATTTGCCGGGGAATTGGAGGCGAGGGGCAGCCTGGATGAAGGCAGTGCCACCAGGCAGCTTTCCTCTAACCTTCCTTTGCGGAAGGTGCCCGACCAGAGGTTCAAGGTGGATGCGGAACTGCGCCTGGACTCGCGGAATTCCAGCGGCGACCATGGCAACGGCTCGCGCACCAGGCTCCGCACCCGCGTCTATCCAGATTACAACATTGACGGCAACTGGCACCTCATGGGCATGCTGGAGTGGGAAAAGACTTTTTCCGGAGAAAAATCCAGTGACGATGGCAAGCTGAAATTCGACCGCTATTATCTCAGTGGCGATATAGGCACGGTGCATGCGGATCTGGGTGCCTTCGGCAGCAACATGGCAGAGGGCAACATTTACGACAGCAAATTCAAGGGAGCCAGGTTCTCCGTGGGGAGGCCTGTGCGCTATACCCTGGAAGCAGGCCAGGTAGGCAGGGAAGGGGTCAAGAACTCCTTTGACCTGACGGCCTCATATAAGGGGCCGGATTATGGGGTAGATGGCGGTATCTACCGCTTCGGCTTCGATGGCGGCTCCTGGCAGAATATCTACATGGCGAACTATCGCCACAATCTGGGGATCTTCGATGGCAGTGCCATGGTCCTGTATGGCAAGGAAAAGGACAAGGGGGGCAAGGCCGGCTATGTGCTGACCCTGGGCTATAATCCTGCTGACAGCTGGAAGCCCTATACCTGGAATGGCTGGCTGAAGTATTACTATCAGCCTTCCTCTACTTACCTTTCGCATACCATGAACGGCCTGGCCGATGTGCTGAAGCTGCATGGCGGCTTCAAGGGCTGGGGCGTGGGCGTTTCCTATAATCTGCCCCATGAATGGAGCCTGGGAATTGAATACTATGCTTTGAGGGATATTGACTACGGGCACTCTGCCAATACCATTTGGGGCTATGTGACCAAGACCTTCAAGAATTACCGTGAATAAAGAAGAAAGGAAAAGTACGCATCATGGATATGTTGAAAAAGCTGAGCGGCAAGGAAACTAAACTTGCAGTAGTGGGACTTGGTTATGTGGGCCTGCCCTTGGCGGCAGCCTTTGCGGAAAAATTTACGGTTATTGGTTTTGATATGAACGAGCGAAAAATCGCTGCCTATAAAGAGGGGCGGGATGTGACAGCGGAGATAGGGGATGAGGCTCTGCAGCAGGCAGGCATCGACCTTACCAGCGACCCGGAGCGCTTGAGGGAGGCTTCCTTCATCATCATCGCTGTGCCCACTCCCATCAATGGGGACAAGACTCCTGACCTGGGGCCGGTGATAGGTGCTTCGGAAACGGTGGGCAGGCATCTGGCCCAGGGCAGCATCGTGGTCTATGAGTCCACGGTGTACCCAGGGGTGACGGAAGATGTATGCCTGCCGGTGCTGGAGGAGAAGTCCGGCCTCTTTTGCGGTCAGGATTTCAAGATCGGTTACTCCCCGGAGCGCATCAATCCAGGTGACAAGGTGCATCGGCTGAAGAGCATCACCAAGATCGTTTCCGGCATAGACGAAGATGCCCTGCGGGATATCAGCGATGTGTACGGCTCCATCATAGAGAAGATTTATCCCGCCTCTGACATCAAGGTGGCTGAGGCAGCCAAGCTGGTGGAGAATACCCAGCGGGATATCAACATCGCCTTCATGAACGAGCTCTCCATGGTCTTCCATCAGATGGGCATTGATACGGAGGAAGTGGCAAAGGCCATGGACACCAAGTGGAATGCTTTGGGCTTCCGTCCCGGCCTGGTAGGAGGACATTGCATAGGGGTGGACCCCTACTATTTCATCTACGAAGCGGAAAACCTCGACCAGCATTCCCAGATGATTTCTGCCGGTCGCCGCATCAACAACGACATGAGCAAATTCGTGGCCCAGGAAATCGTGAAGGTGTTGCTGAAGGCAGGGGTGAATGCTCCGCGGGCCAGGATTTTCCTCTTGGGCATGACCTTCAAGGAAAACTGCCCCGATACCAGGAACTCCCGGGCGGTGGATGTTTACCGGCATCTGGCGGAATACGGCCTGACTGCCATGGCGGCAGACCCTTTGGCAGACCCTTATGACTTCCTGCAGGAGTACAGCATCGAGCTGGTGACGGAGGAAGAGGTGCGGGAGGCTGACTGCATAGTGATCCTGGCCGCCCACGACTGCTATCGCCGCCGTTCTTTGCAGGAGCTGAAAAAGCTTTATGCGAAGGAATGCAAGGCGCCTGTGCTGATAGATGTGAGGAATATCTACAGCCGCCGGGCGGCTGAGGAAATGGGCTTTGTGTACTGGAGCCTTTGATATGAGCTGTGGGATAGGAGGGTTTGACGAGCCGTGAACTATAGGAAGCTCGTTCTGGCAGTTGTCCTGGTGCTGGCCTGCGTGATAGGCGCCCTGATTTATGTGCGGGACAATCTGATCGAGAAGACGGAATTCATTCCAGATATAACTGACCTTACCAAGAATTACCTGGCAGAAGATGAAATCAAGGCTGCCTTGGCTAAAAGGGCAGAGGCAGATATTCAGCCGGTAGAGGTCATCACCACCCTGCAGGATGGCACTCCCCGTCTGGCACTGGTCTTTGATGGCATGCCTGACAGGCCTCTGGCAGCGAAGCTCCTGGATGTGCTGGCTAAACACAAGACCCCGGCTGTGTTCTTCCTGGAGGGGGAGAATGTGGCAGATGAGCCTGAGGTCATCAAGCTCATACGCCAGGCCGGGCAGGAGGTAGGCAACTACACTTATGTGGGCCTGGCCTCCCTGGAAAAGCGCAGTGTCGAGGAGCAAATACGGGAAATCTGCCGGGGGCAGAAGGCTGTGACCATGAACGATCCCCTGGCGCCCAATCTTTTCCGTGCCCCCCGCACAGTGTACACGGACGAACTCTTGAAATCCGTCCGGGCTGCGGGGCTGGAGTATGCCGTGAAGGAGAATGTACGCTTCCGGCCCGGCAGTCTCCATACCCCAGAGGAGGCGGATGCCTATGCCGCAACGGTGCCCAACGGCAGCATCATAGCCATCCCTGTAGAGCCCTTTGTGGAGCAGAAGGCAGATGACCCGGTGGTGCGGGAGGAAAAGCCTGCCGTGGACATGAAGCCCACCATCAAAGACGAAGCGCCCAATCCTCCACAAGGAGCTGGATATGCTGCTGACGGCCATGGAAAAGCAGGGCAAGGAATTCCTCTATGTGAATCAGTTCAGAAAGATCCATTACATACCGGCAGGGCTGCCCCTGGCAGCCGAGCAGCCTGTTGAGCAGCCAGCCGAGCAGGAAGGAGGTCAGGAGTGATGTCAGACACAAAGGAAAAAGAAGACGTCCTCTATGAGGAAAAACCTGACCGCCGCCTGCTTTCCTATGTGCCGGATGCCTCCGGCCAGCGCAGCAACCATGACCGACGGGGAGGTTTTGAGGGGCAGGAGGCTGAGGACTACACGGCCTATCAGCGGGAGGACAAGGCGGGCCAGCGTTATCTGGTGGACTATGCGGTGGACATGACCATAGAGGGTGGCGGCAGCCTGCATGGCACAGCGGTGGATATCAGCACCACCGGCCTGCTGGTGAAATTCCCCATTTGGGAAAAAGTGCCGCAAATAGGGGATAAGGCCAAGCTCACTTTTGAAATCACCCCCGGCTCCATGCCCGAAGGCTATGAAATGAAAATCAAGAAGCTGAAGGCCAGATGCGTCAGGGTGGTGGAAAAAGATGGGGAGAGGCTCTGCGCCTTGGAATTTTCCGACACTTTGGCCCAGTATGCCACCGCCAAGCGGCAGAACTACATGCTGGGGGCTTCGGCCTTCCTGTTGGGCATCATCGTGCTGGCCATTGTCATGATGAGGGCGGAGTCCGTGGTGTATTTCCGCTTCAACCGCTGGCTGTACCTTTACAGCATCATTGCCGCCACCTTCCTCCTGTCCCGATACTTCTTCGCTACCTTCTACCGGCCTGTGAAGATTGACCCGGACTACACGCCGGGGGTGACCATCATCATCCCTTGCTTCAATGAAGAACAGTGGATAGACCGCACCATCAAGAGCTGCATCAATCAGGATTATCCAGCGGACAAGCTGGAAGTCATCGTGGTGGATGACCACTCCAACGACCATTCGGTGGAACGCATCAAGGAGACCATCGAGGAGCTGAAGGCGGCAGATACCCGTGAGGGAGGCTACCGGGTGGAGGGGCGCATCCGCTATATCGTCCAGAAGTACAACAAGGGCAAGCGGGAGGCCATGGCGCTGGGCGCTCAGGAAGCGCAGCATGAGCTGCTGGTCTTCGTGGACTCTGATAGCTTCCTTGACCCCTTTGCGGTGCGCAACATCGTCCAGCCCTTCAAGGACAAGGAGATGGGGGGCGTGTCGGGGCGTACGGATGTGGCCAACACCTACACCAACGCCCTGACCCGCATGCAGTCTGTGCGTTACTACATCGCCTTCCGCATCATGAAGGCGGCAGAGAGCTACTTCGATGCCGTGACCTGCCTGTCAGGGCCCCTGTCCTGCTATCGGCGGGATTTGGTGTTGCGCTACTCCGAGGCCTGGCTGAACCAGAAATTCCTGGGCCAGCGGGCCACCTTCGGGGATGACCGCAGCATGACCAACTTCATCCTCAGGCACAACCGCACCTGCTACCAGGACACCGCCGTGTGCATGACCATCGTGCCTAAGAGCTATACCATGTTCCTCAAGCAGCAGATGCGCTGGAAGCGCTCCTGGCTGCGTGAATCCCTCATCGCCGCCCGCTATATCTGGAAAAAAGAGCCCTTCATGTCCCTGAGCTTCTACATGGGACTGGCGGTGCCCATCGCGGCTCCCATCATCGTGCTTTACAATCTCATCTATGTGCCTATCATGCACAGGGTGTTCCCCGTGACCTTCATGGTAGGCATGCTACTCATGGCCCTGCTCATGAGCAGCGCCCAGCTTTTCCTGCGCCGCAGCACCACCTGGATCTTCGGCATGTGGTTCTGCCTGTACTACGAAGCTGTGCTCCTGTGGCAGATGCCAGTGGCCTGGGTCACCTTCTGGAAATCCACCTGGGGCACTCGCCTGACCCCGGCTGACCTTGAGGAAATGGAGAAGGAATGGCGCAAGAAGGAAAGAAAGGAAAAGAAACAGCATGAACCCTAAGGAAAATACAGATGCCAGGGTGCTGGCTTTGGGGGACGAGGCCTTTTCCCGCCGCAAGAACCGTAGGAAGAAGCTGAGGGTGCTGGTGGAAATCGTCGCGCTGGCGGTGCTGGCCTTTGCCCTCTACAGCCTCTTTTGCAGCCTGAAATCCTATGAGCCATACGACCGCAGCGCCGTGACGGCAGGGGAGAAGGACACGGGCTTTGTGGCCCTCTCCTACTTCGGGGTAGACCAGATAGGCAATACCTCCACCCTCATCGGCCAGAAGCAGCTGCACAAGCACCTGGCGGAGCTGAAGCGGCAGGGCTTCGTCACCATCACCCAGCAGGATATCCTGGACTATTACCAGCAGGGGCGCCCCCTGCCGGAAAAGTCCCTGTACCTGATGTTTGAAGACGGCAGGCGGGATACCGCCATCTTTGCCCAGCCGGTGCTGGAGGATTTGAACTACAAGGCCAGCATCATGAGCTATGCGGAAAATCTGGGCACCCTGGATTTGAAATTCCTGAAGCCCTCGGAGCTGACGGAGCTGACAGAATCCACTTTCTGGGAACAGGGCACCAATGGCTACCGCATGGAATACATCAATGTCTTTGACCGCTACAACAACTACATAGGCGAGATAGACCCCCTGCGCTTTGCCATGCTGAGCCCGTATCTGGGTCGCCGCTACAATCACTATCTCATGGACTATATCCGAGATGCGCAGGGCGTGCCCAAGGAAAGCTATGGCCATATGAGCCGCCGCATCAGCTACGACTACGAGCGCCTGCGGGACATCTATACGGAAAACTTCGGCAAGGTGCCCGCTGCCTATGTGCATATGCACGGCAATACGGGGAAATTTGCCAACAACAACGCGGTGAGCGCGGTCAACGAAAAGTGGATACGGGACCTTTTTTCCATGACTTTCAACCGGGAGGGCTACTGCTTCAATCAGAGAAACAGCAGCCTTTACGACCTGACCCGCATGCAGCCGCAGCCCTACTGGCCCATCAATCACCTGCTCATGCGCATCAAGTATGACATCAATACCCCCATCGAGTTCTATGATGGCGGGGATGCGCGGCTCTCCGGCTGGAATCTCCTGGAGGGTGCCCAGGAACTTGAGCAGGAAACCTACACCCTCACCACCCTGCCGGAACAGCATGCCCTCTCTGAGGTGCGGGACAGCAATGGCCTGCAGGATGTGAAGCTCTCCGTGAACCTCTTGGGCAATGCCTTCGGCGCCCAGCAGATTTTCCTGCGCAGCGATGCCAAAAGGGAAAATTACATTTGTGTGGAATTACTCAATAATGAACTCCTGGTGCTGGAAAAAGTTGGCAACAGCCGTCGGGAACTCTATCGGGAAAGAATCCCCGTAATCCTGGGAGAAAAAATCCCTTCGGTAGAGGAAGACCGGCGGGAGGTGGAGACACAGGAAAACTATGCCTTCGCCCGCTACGCCACTTCCAAGGAGCAGGCCGAGGAATACTATGGCCGGGCCAAGAACCGCGAGGCCATGCCCGCTGCCTCCGTGGAGGATGGGGCAGAAGCCTACAATCATGTGCAGAGCTTCCATCGCCGGGGCAATCACGCCCTGAAGCTTGACCTCAAGGGGGACAAGCTGACGGTGTGGCTGGATGACAAGGTCGGGCCTGAAGGAATCACGGTGGGAGATACCAATCGTGGCAGCATTTTCCTGGGAGCTTCCTGGCAGGGCGAGGCCTGGAGCCAGAGAAATCTGGCGGATGATGTGTACGATGCAGTCTTTGAAAAACTCAAGGTCACTACCAATACCGGCAAGAAGGACGGGGAGGAAAAAGTCCTCTTCACCACGGAACTGTCAGGCACTGACAAGATGATTTTCGCCCTGCAGGAAACTTGGGAAAAAGTATTGTTCTGGTTCTTGAAGAACGCATGAGGGAGGGGCGCTGAAAGCCCCACAAGAGAGGGAGGATGTCAGCAATGAAAAAGTATCTTGGCACTCTGGCACTGGGCCTTTCCCTGACTGTCCTATCCGGCTGCGCCGGCGCAGAGCCTGCCCCGGGGGCCGGGGCGCTGTCTGAGCATCCCCCTGTGACCCTCTCGGTCTGGCTGGCCTCCTGGGATGCAGAGCGGGGAGAGCAGGAATACAAGAAAATCAAGCGTCAGGCAGAGTCCCTTTCCTGCTTCATGGCCTATTATGACAAGGACGACAAGCTCTTTATCCCTCAGGAAACGCGCTCTATTGCCGCCTTTGCCCAAAAGGAAGGCCAGAAGCAGCGCTATCTTTCCATCACCAATGACCGCCAGGATGAAAAAGGCAAGTTTGTGGCCAAGGACAAGGAACTGCTGAGACGGCTCCTGGCGGACGAAGCAGGCAAGGAGGCAGTGGCAGCTGAAATGATAGCGGCGGCCAAAGAACTTGACTGTACGGGACTGGAGCTTGACTATGAGGCCTTTTTCAAGGACAAGGAACTCTTGCAGGACTATCTTGATTTTACCTACAAGCTGGCGATGGCCTGCCTGAAGGAGCAGATGGCCCTGCGCATCGTGCTGGAGCCTGGGATGCCCATGGATGCGGGCCTTTGCAAGGGGCCTGAGTATGTGGTGATGTTCTACAACCTCTACGGCACCCACAGCGGCCCCGGCCCCAAGGCAGATTTTGCCTTCATCGAAAAGACCATCAAGAAGATGGAGGCGCTGCCGGGCACGAAGTCCGCAGCCTTTGCCACCGGGGGCTGCCTCTGGGAAGACTACGGTCCCCTGGGCGATAAGAAGGGCAAGGTGCGCAATGTGGACGAAGCCGAAGCTGTGCAGCTGGCCGAGAAGCATCATGCCACCCCGGTGAGGGATGAGAAAAGCCATGCCTTGCACTTTGCCTATCAGGCTGAGGGACATGAGTATGTGGTCTGGTATGCTGACAGCGAAACCCTCAATGCCTGGATAGGCGCCGCAGCTCGCGGCGGCCTTGACCGGGTCAGCCTCTGGCGGCTGGGGGGAAATGATACTATCAAGGAAATCAAACTAAAATGAAAGGATAAATCAGCATGAGAAAAAAATCCCTGCTAAAGGGAGCTGTGGCCTTCTGCCTGGCCTCGTCCCTGCTGGCACAGCCTGCCCTGGCGGCAGATTACACCGCCCTGCGGCAGGCCAACGGGGGCGCCCTGGCAGAGCAGCATCGCTTCCTGCCTACCACGGAAAAGGCGGTGATCCTGACCTTTGGCGGGCTTTCAAAAGAAGCGCCCCTGCAGCATATCCTCTCCTATATGCAGAGGGAAAATCTCCGGGGCACCTTCTTTGTGACGGAGCGCGAAGCAGCCAGGAATGGCGGCAACATCGCCCTCATCAAAAGCTATGGCCAGGAACTGGCCCTGGGGCTGACTCCGCTGAAGGAGGGCAGGTTTGAAGATTACTGCGCCCAGCTGGAGCGGCTGTCCCAGGCCCTCACGGAAAAATACGGCGGTCACAGCAACTTTGTCCGCATCATGAGCGGCGGCGGTGACCAGGCTGTCATGCAGGAGGCTGTGTCGGCCATGGGCTATACCCTGGCCGGACAGGGACTGAATGTGGTGCAGAGCAAGCACAAGGAGGCCCAGAGCCCTGCCGAGGTCATGCCCCAGATTTTCGGCAAGTGGACCACCTCCCTGAACGCCGGCGAGATTGTGTATATCCGCACGGATTTTTACACCAATGACAGCCTGGCGGCAGAATTGCTGCAGGAAATCAAGGAAAAGAAAATAGACAATATTGGTTATGAGGAGTCAGGCTCCCATGCGGGCAATGACTCTGCCTACCATACCGCTTCTTTAGGTGAGGTGGCAGCGGATTTTGCGGCAGCCTATGAGCCGGTGGAGCTGGCAGACCTGCCGGAGGAAATGCAGCCGGAGTACGGCAGGGACTGGGTGACGGAGGAAAACTTCCGCGAGGCCTTCCTTTCCCGCTATATCGGCGCCCCGGAGGTTTCCCCGGATGACCGCATGCTAGGCTTTTCCCGCAAGGAGATGGCTGAGGCAGACAAGACGGGGCTGGTGAAGAATGCGCCGGAGAAAACCATCTTCCTCACCTTTGATGACTGGGGACAGGATGAATCCATCAACAAGCTGCTCTATGTGCTGAAAAAGCATGGGGTAAATGGCACCTTCTTCATCATCACCCGCAATATGCCCAACAATCCGAACCTCCTGCGGGCTATAGCTGCCAGCGGCAATGAAATCGGCAGCCACACCAACAACCATGTGCCCATGGCCAAGCAGGATGAGAGAGGCCATCAGGTGCCGGTGGAAACAGAGGCAGAATACGAGGAAGATGTGAGAAGCTCCTACCCCAAACTCCTAGCCGTCGTAGGGGATATGCGGCTACCCAATGGCCGCCCGGCCCTCACCCGCCTGTTGCGCCCGCCTACGCTGGCCATCAGCCGCACAGGCTGCAAGACCATCCTCAACGCAGGCTTCAGCTACATCGTCAACGGCTGCGGCAGCACCGAGGATTACGGGGCCGTGTCCCTCCAGTCCCTGGTGGGCATCATGAACCACATTGCCCATGACGAAAGGGGCAGGGTGCGCCAGGGCGCCATCCTCATCATGCACATGAGCTCCACCGCCAAACTCACCCCCAAGGCCCTGGACATCCTCCTCACCGCCAACGACAAGCTGCCGGAGGGACATCCCGGCAAGTTCAAGGTGGCTCTGCTGGGGGATTACCTCACAGACGGTTACGACCAGCGCATGAGGATGGCCAAGCCGTAACTTCCAAGACAGCAGAAATTTCAAGGGTATAGAGAAAAGCCCGGAGCACAATGGTATGCTCCGGGCTTTGTTGTTATTGGTTATATTTTTTCATAGATGTTACCAGTTTGCTTCCACATACTTATCAGCTGCTTTGTCATCAAGGCCAAAAGCCTCTGCCAGTTTGATAGCAATGGCTTTTTTGTCAAGGTTAAGGCTCCTGTCGGGCATAGCTCAGCTGGGCCGCCTGATCCCGGCGGAATTTCTCTGCCTTCTCATAAGACCTCTTTGCCACTTCGTCTTTGGTGAACACGTCTTCCACCTCCATTGCTTCTCGGATGGCTTCTTCACCGGCGGCGATTTCCTCCAGTTCCTCATCGGAGGTAGCAGGGGAGAAGTACGCCGCCCATTTTTCCATGCGGTTCATGTCCTTTACGCTCTTGCTCTTGAACTTCGGCAGTTCAAGCCATGGTCATTCCTCCTGTTTCTTGTCTTTATTTTACTACGAAATCTTGGCGAATCAACCCCCACCACCGCTTCGCGGTCCCCCGCCCCCAAGGGGGGCGGACACAGCACACACATGAAAACGCCGCGCCGGGGGCGGACATGGCAGGTGCGTTATATATCCTATGCGGTTTCACGGATTCAGGGAGTATGATTGTTTCACATTCGACAAAGAGCAAAAATATTCTGCCGCCCTGTACGAAATATGTGCCTGCACTGCGCTCATATGAAAAATGCAGGCCCGCCCTCAAGCGAGTCTGCATCTTTTATTGCTCAGGGGGTGGAGGTGCCGTTGTAGGTGGCGCGGGCTTCGCCGTCGAATTCGTACTGGTATGCAAGGCCTGCGTAGATGTCCTGGCGCTGGTTCAGGGCGTGAGTGAAGCGCAGCCCCAGGCGCAGGCGGTGGCTGCTGACGCTGTCAAATTCATAGGCTTCGTCCGGGACACCGGCGGCGTGCATGGTGACACTATCGCCGGACTGGCGGGTGTAGAAGTATTTGGCATAGCAGTCCAGCGTGTTGCTCTTGGACAGCCGGCTCACCTTGCCCAGGCCCAGGTGGGCGGCGAGGTAGTTGCTGCTGCTGTCGTAGTTTACATTCAAGGTGTTGACGTTGCCGCTGTAGTCGGCCTTGAGCTTGCCGCCCCGGAGGCTGCCCTCGTAGTAAAGGCCATCATGGTTCACCTGCTTTGCCATGAAGCCCACTCCCCAGTAGCTGGAATCGCCCTGGCCGTGGGTGCCGTTGTCCAGGTAGCTGTCATAGGAGCCGCGGCCATATTCGACCACGGGGCCGAAGAGGAGCTTGCCCTGCCGGTTGGTGATTTCCTTGGCAAAGCCTGCGTTCAGCGCCCAGCTCCTGGTGTCCACATAGGAACCGCTTTCGGTGCGGAGTTTACCGGTGCCTATGGCGGCAAAGGGCATCAGGCTGCGGGCCGTGCTCTGGCCGTCGCCGGATTCAGCGGCCTGAGCTGCGGCATTGGCCGCCTGCTGAAAGCCCTGCCCTGCCAGCAGATCCGTCCCCCCATTGAGCATGGTGGTGGAAGCGGCGCGGGTCTCTACCATGGACTTGGTATTGTCCTGCAGCTCGGCGGTGGTATAATCATTGACCTTATCCAGCGTGGCGGTGAGGGCATTGCCCGTCCGGCTGAGGGTGAAATCATAGGATTTCACGGTGGTGATACCGGTGGGGATAGGCTTAGTGGTGACAGAGCCGGTGGGCAGAGTGCCGTTGAAGCTGCCAGCCTGCAGCAGGGTCACGGTATCACTGGGAGCCAGCCCGGTGAAAATCCCCTGTGCCTGCAGGCCGACCTTGGCATTGTCCACGTAGGCGGTGCCAGCCACGGTCAGCATGGTGCTGCCTGCGGCCGTATCCGCAGGCAGATAAAAATTCAGCTTCTGAAAACCGCCCAGCAGCTCAGCCGTATTGCCCGTGGCGGCGACATTCAGGGTATTGCCGCTGCCGTAAAAATGCTTTTTTTCTATGACGTCGATATGACCACCGACCAGATTGCCCAGTGTGACGGCAGTGAGGAGGTTGACCGTGTTGTTGTCGATTACTGCCCGGGTGTAATCCGGGCGTGTGGGATCCTCTCCAGGAAGAGATATGATGTTGCCGCCGTAAACATCGGGCTTTTGGCTGGTGTCGGGCTGACCGGCAAAGGTGACGGTGTTGCCGCTGGCTGAGTAGAAACTGGCTCTGCCGCCATAGATTTCGTGGCAAGCAGTGCCGCCGATAGTGCCGCCGGTGATGAGGACGGTATTGCCATCCGCACCTTCACTACCAAAGCCGCCATAAATACAGCCCTTTATCGTACCGCCGGTAATGGTGACGGTATTATTGTCGGCCTTGCCGAGGCCGCCGACGTTGCCTCCATATACGCTGTCGATGCCAGCGGTATCGCTGCCTATGGTGCCACCGGTGATGGTGACGCTGTTGCCTGTGGTGTTGCCTCCATCACTAGTGCCGCCTGTAACTGTATGCAAAATCCTGCTGCTGCCGGAAATGGTGACCCGGTTGTTGGCAGCAAGTTCACCTACACCGCCCACAACACTATTTGCCCTGCCGCCGCTGATGAGGACTTCATTGCCGCAGGCTTCGCCTTTTAGTACCCGGCCCCCATATACTACATCATCGACCGTGCCGCCGGACATCACCACGCTGTTGTTGTTGGCCTGTGCGGTGCCGCTATCGCTATATACACATCCACCGCCAATTAACGGGCTTTCTCCGCCACGGAAAACTAGGCGGTTGTGACTGGCCTGGCCTGCGTTATTAAGCAGGCCGCCAGCCAGAGCCTCAGAAAAAGTGCCGCCGTCCACTGTGAGGGTATGGCCGGTCACGGTGGCACCGGGGGCATCTGCGTAGCCAGCGGCAAAAACCGACGTCTGCTGATAATCCCCGCCGACGATTTGCAGCACCTTGCCGCTTTTGAGAGAATATGCGTATGCGCCAAAGTCAGCGTTGAACAGGTCTTTTCTTAAAACAGCCCCGACCCCGGTGGCTTTGGCCTCCGCATCAGCGGCGCTGCTGATCGTGACATCAGCCTCCTCCGCCGCAGCTGCCCCAGGCACCCCCAGCAGGCCGCCGGCTATCCACAGCGAAACGGCCAGCTGCAAGGCAGCCTTCCTCCCCTTGCGGAAGGGGACAAAAGGGTCATGCTCAGCACGAACGGATGCCCCGATTGAAAGAGCAGGTGTCTTTATTGGCGATATTTGATCGGACATGGAAATCTCCCCTCGTAAATCTATGGTAGCAAAATAAAAACAACAATGGTAATTCGCTGCCAGCACAGACAATTCCTGCCAGTCCCCCCCAGGGAAAGAAAATCATGGCCGACATCGGCATCTGCACAGGAGGCCGCAAGATAAAGCAGATGATAGACAAGGAGATAGGGCAGTAGACATGACAAAACCCCGAAGCCCATGCTTCGGGGGTTACTTGTTGTCTCGTTTATCGCCTGTGCCGCTATTAGTCAGGGCAATTTCCACCCGTATACGTTTTGTGTTTTGTTTATGTCTACTTTAGCTGCCATAGAATTTAGTCCTTCGGTGTCGATGGGTCGATAGGAACAACTGGCTGCGGTTTCGGCATCATTGCTCCGTTTTCGGTGGCCCCCATTATATTAGCTGCCACAAAATTTGCGTTACTGTCACGGGGACGTTTCTTGCTCCCACCGGGATTGCATCGTCCACCAGATACCTTATCCATTTCCATATCATCCATCTTGTTCTTCTTCATCTCATCCATTTTATTTTCCTCCTTACAGTCTTGAGTGTTGTTTTTGCTTTCTGTTCTTTATATCCCCGAAGCAGGGAAAGTGTTATAGACTTTTCTATATTTCTTCATTTAATTGGGGTTTCCCGCCTCAATAGCTATGTGCCTGCACTGCGTTCATATGAAAAAAATGCAGGCCCGCCCTCAAGCGAGTCTGCATCTTTTATTGCTCAGAACTTCCACTGCATTCCCAGCTGGGCATTCATGCCGCGCTGCTTGCCGGCCCAGCCGTTGACACTCAGGTCAAGGTCCATGTTGGAGGAAACTTTGGTGCGGAAGCCCAGTTCCATCATGCCGCTGCTGCCTTTCCTGCCCTTTTTGTCTTACCAGTTTGCTTCCACATACTTATCAGCTGCTTTGTCATCAAGGCCAAAAGCCTCTGCCAGTTTGATAGCAATGGCTTTTTTGTCAAGGTTAAGGC
>CACZHK010000060.1 GCA_902780915.1 Pseudoselenomonas ruminantium
TGCATGATTCATTTTGCATTGTTTAGTTTTCAAGGAACAACTTGATTTCTCAAGTGCCGCCTCATCGAAGCGACTTGTTTATTATATCTTGTCTCTTTCAGAGTGTCAAGCGGTTTTTGAATTTCTTTTTAAGTTTTTCTCTCTGCCAATCAAGGCTTCAAAACCCAAGAACTTCGTTTCTCTGCTTGCGCTCTCTGTCAGCGACTTGTATTATGATACACGCAGTTGAAGCATTTGTCAACACTCTTTTCAAAAAAAGTTTTGAGAGCAACAAAAAAGCCTTCCCCGCAAGGGAAGGCTATCAAGCTACTCTCCAGCCGGCACTAAGATCAAGCACGCGGGAAGGTTCGAGGCTCCTGGCGGGGAGAACTCGAAGTAGGTGGGCACGCTGTTGTCGTAGCTGCCCAGATCTGCCAGTTCCATATTGCTGCCGAAGAAGGCGATGCCTTCCTCACGGGCCTTGGATACCTGCTCAGACTCAGGAGGGGTCTGGTCGCCGAAGTAGACGCGCCCCTGCGGAGTTTCCAACCGCTTCGTGTAGGGGCTATGATCGCGGCGCACGGTCATGGCACCGGCATAAGTGCCCCCCAGTGGCGACAGATAGTACTGCACCTTGGGTGCTCCCTCTTTGACGGGTATGGCTATCTTGTAGAGCATGCCATAATTGCCATAGTTCACAGTCTGAGTACCGTCGGTGGCATCCACGCCCACCTTGTACTTGTCCACCTTGTCATCGGCCAGCATGACATAGACCGTGCCATCCTTCTCCGGGTCGTACTCACGGGAAGAGGTAATCTCCCTGTCCATGCCCTTGAAGGTGCCGCGGAGAGCCACAGAATCCCTGGGCAGCACTTTGGCTATGTTCATGAAGCTGAAAGGGTCTACATGAGCCGGGTACATGATGACAGAGGCCTTCACGGGATGGTCGGCGGTGAAGTCGTAAACACCATAGACAAGCTGCCCGGGCTGCAGGATGATCTCGTCCATGCTGGACTGCAGCAGGCGCTTCTTGTCCTTCATCACCAGGATCAGATCGTTCTTCTTTTCCCCGAAATATTGGTTCTGGGTCGTCTTGCCCACCCAGAGATAGTCATCGCTGGGCCAGGCAGTGCCGCCACGAGTCACCCGCACCATATTGGCCTTTTCCTTGTGATCGGCATTCTCCAGCACCACTGCCACTTTCTGCGGTATCCTGGTGTTGTTCAGATGGTAGTAGAGCACCCGGGCCTTGCCCTGCACTGTGTCCTGATAGAGAATACCGGGCCTGTCCACATACTCAGGGCTGTCGGAAAAGAGCAGCGTGCCTCCTGTATCTCGGGAGTTAACAACCCAGCGGTGCATGGTATTGGCCTGCTTCACCGTCCTCACCTCACGCCTCTTGGCAGGTGGAGCTGTGCCCGCATTGGCAGGATCCTCCTCGTGCATTTTCCTCATGATAACCTCCTGGCGCCAGTCCTTGTCTGGAAGCGCCTTTTCCGTATGCACCACCGTATTATCCTTCTCCGATTTATGATGGCGAGCCTCCGCCCCCATGGGCAGAGACAATATCGCGCAACAAAGCAGCCCTGCCAGAATCTTCCCTTTCAAGGTCATTTCTATATCTTGCCTTCCCTCTAGTACTGTTTCTCTTATTCCAGATGCTTGTTCCACCCCAACCGGGCCAGGATCTCGCCCTTCAGCAGGCGCGCCTTGAACTCCCACAGGCCCAAGTGGGGATGCGGGATATTTATCCTATGCAAAAGATAGGGATTGGTCTTCAGATCGTTCAGCCCCGCCTCCCCCGTGACAGCCGTCAGATACTCATTCTCCTTCAGCAGCTTCGGCAGCTCATCATCATAAGCTCCGTTAGGATAGGAAAAGGCGTAGATGGTCTTGAGGCCGTTCCACTCCATCAGAAGCTTGGAGAGCTTCAGCTCGTCCTGCCGCATCTGGCCAGAAAGCTCTGTAAGGGGCTGGTGGTTAGCTGTGTGGCTGCCCAACTCGATGCCGCGGTTCTGCATATCGCGCAGCTGGTCCCAGGTGAGATACCCGGGGCGGCCTATGTCGTTGGTGACCATGTAGACAGTGCCCCTCATGCCCCGTTCTTCCAGCAGGGGCAGCAGGTTGGTATAATTGTCATCATAGCCATCATCGAAGGTCAGCACAATAGGCTTCTTGGGCAGCGTATAGGTGCCTTTCCTGGCCTTCATATAGTCCTGCAGGGTGATGGTCTCATATCCTTCTGCCTTCAGATAATCCAGCTGGGCCTTGAAATCCTCCACAGGAACGGCATAATCATATTCATCCTCTGCCACCTTGTCCTTGATCATGTGGTATTCCAGGATAGGGAATCCCTGGGGAGCCGGCTGCAAATAGAGCCAGACCCCCAGTGCTCCCAAGCCCAGGCCGAGGACTGAAGCTGTCCTTCCAGCCCACCTTAGCGCCCTTGCCCTCAAGCTGGGCTTTTTCTCATATCTTGCTATCTTCAAATCTCAATCATTCCTCAACTTCACTATCCATAACTGAGGCAGCCAGCTCCCTCAGCTTTCTCATGCGGTGGCTGGCCCCGGACTTGCTGATGCCCAGGATATCTGCCAGCTCCGCCAGACTGACCTCCGGGTTTTCAAGCCTGGCTTCGGCTGCCTCCCTGAGTTTCTTGGGCAATTCTTCTAAAAGCCCTCTTTCCTGCAGCGCCTGGATCTCAGCCAGCTGCCGCCCTGCGGCATCCACGGCTTTCTGCAGATTCGCCGTCTCGCAATTCACCAGGCGGTTCACCTGCTCCCGGACTTCCTTGACATTGCGAGCCACCTCAAAGGCTGCCACCGCTTCCTCGGCTTCCAGCATAGCCAGGAAGTCTATCACTGCATCCCCTTCCTTCAGGTAGACGATGTAGCTGTCCTTCCTGTCCGTGAGTCCCACGGGAAAATCCATGCGCCGCAGAATCTGATAGAGCATCTGGGAAAAGGCAAAGTTGCCTGTTACCAGTTCCAGATGATAGGCAGCCTCCGGGCGATTGACACTGCCCCCGCCCAAAAAAGCCCCCCGCAGATAGGCAATGCGGCAGCAATTTTTCTTCAGGATGGCAATGTCTTTATCCATGTTCAGGCTGTCATCCTGCAAAAAGCCCAGATGCTCCAGCAGACCTGCCACCTCCGGTGCAGGAGGAACCTGCACTGTGTAGCTGTTATTCTTTTTCAGCCGCTTGGAACGGCTGACGGTGATTTCCGTCTTGACGCCGCCCCCTTCCGCCTTCAGAAGCTGCAGGGCCTTTCTGGCCACGGCCGCATTCTCCGTGGTGAAATTCAGGCCAAAAGTGCGCCTGAGGCCAAAGGTAAGGGTTGAGCCCATGCGCAAAAGCGCCGCCAGTTCTGCTGTACGGCAGCAGGAGCTTTCATAAGTGCGCCGTGCCAATTCATTTTTCACTTCTGTCGCAAATGATGGCATGGCTTCAGCGACCTGTCATTTCATAGATGATCTTCATCACCGCATGGCTCAGCTTGTCGGGATTATGCCTGATAAGCTCGGCCTCATTGATGATGTCCGCCCTGTCATAGCCAATGCCCAGAGCGTTGATGGCCTCCCCGTCCACTTCCACGGGATAGGCTCCCTGCCCGGCGTATTCCTCCAGCATTTCATCGGAAATCTCCGTGTCATTGACAATCATATAGTCGATGATGCCGGGGCCTGCATGGTCGATGATGGCCTTGGCGTGCATGGAGGCAGTATAGCCATCCGTTTCCCCTGGCTGGGTCATGACATTGCAGATGTAAATCTTGATAGCCTTGCTTTTCTTGATGGTCTCCGCCACCTCGTCCACCAGTAGATTGGGCATGATGCTGGTGTAGAGGGAGCCTGGGCCAAGGATGATGGCATCGGCCTTTTTCAGTGCTTCAAGGGAAGACTCCACGGGAGCCACATGCTCCGGGAAGAGCCGCACCCTCTTGATGCGCTTGTGGGCTTCGGGGATATTGGACTCCCCTTCCACCACGGTGCCGTCCTCCATGACGGCATCCAGCCGCACATGGGCGGTGGAGGCTGGCAGGACATTGCCCTTCACCGCCAGTACCTTGGAGGACTCCTTCAGGGCCTGCTCGATGTCCCCCGTCACCTCATTCATGGCGGCGATAAAGAGGTTGCCGAAGGAATGGCCTGCCAGTTCGCTCTTGCCCTTGAAGCGGTACTGGAAGAGTTTTTCCATCAGAGGCTCGGTATCAGCAAGTGCCACCAGGCAGTTGCGCAGGTCACCGGGGGGGACGATGCCGAAATCCTCACGGAGACGCCCGGAAGAACCGCCATCATCGGCCACCGTCACCACAGCTGTGACGTTGCTGGTGAGTTCCTTCATGCCTCTGAGCAACACGGAAAGTCCGTGGCCGCCCCCCACCACCGCCACATTGGGGCCTTTGCCCAGGCGGCGCTTCTCATAGATGATATCCACCAGGCGCTCGCTGCTGTCCGGCAGGAGCACCATGATGACCGAACGGATGAGATGGCGGGTAGCGTAAAGCATGAGCATCGTCCCCAAGGCCACCACCGCCAGGCCTATCAAAGTGGTAAAAGCATAGTTATAGCTGCCCCGCCAGAGGTATACTGCCCTGAAGATAGCCTCCTCGATGGCATCCAGATATTTATAGTTGAAAACCAAGGCCAGACCCAGGCTCACCAGCATGACACCGCCGGAAAAAAGCACCAGCCAGCGCTTGAACTTCATGCCCGGGTACAGCCATTTAAGTAAATGCATGCTTAGCACTCCTCACGCACGTGCTCACGCACATCGTTTTTCATCAGATCCCTGTGCTCCAGTCTGGCTGGCAGGCCCTTGTCCTTCAGCAGATCATAGATATGCTTGGCTATAAAGACGCTCCTGTGCATGCCGCCGGTGCAGCCCACGGCAATGACCAGCTGGCTCTTGCCCTCCTTCTGGTACTGGGGCACCAGGAATTCCACCATATCGTCAAGTTTTGCCATGAACTCCTGTGTCACAGGGAAGCCCGCGATATAGTCAGCCACCTCAGGCACCGCACCGCTCTTGTGGCGCATGGAATCAAGATAGAAGGGGTTGGGCAGGAAGCGCACATCCAGCACCATATCCGCATCCAAAGGCATGCCGAACTTGAAGCCGAAGGAAAGGATGTTGATGTTCATTTCCCCGCTTTCCCCGGCCCCGAAAAGCCGGTGTACCTTGTCCCTGAGCTCCACCTTCTTCAGCTCGCTGGTGTCGATGACAAAGGTGGCCTTGGCCCTTATGGGAGCCAGCCTTTCCCTTTCCTTGGCAATGCCCTCGCTGATGCGGGAGGAAGGCGCCATAGGATGGCGGCGGCGGGTTTCCTTGTACCGGCGGATGATGCAGGCATCAGAAGCGTCCATGAAGAGCACTTCATAGGGCAGGTCGTCCCTGTCCATATCATCCAAAATATGCACGAACTGGTCGAAGAACTCCCGGCTGCGGGTGTCCACCACCAGCACCACCTTCCCCACATGGCCGCCGGACTGCTTGGCCAGCTCCACGAACTTGGGAATCAAGACCGGGGGCAGGTTGTCGATGACAAAGTAGCCCAGATCCTCCAGATAGCGGCAGGCCTGGGTCTTGCCCCCGCCACTCATGCCTGTGACAATCACGAAACGGAAATCAGCCGCCTTTTTGTCCTTCACAGGCTCGGTTTCCAGTTTCTCATCCAAAATCTTTTCCTCATCATTCATCCTGCTCACCGTCCCTTCAAAACATACTCATAGATGGCCTCAGCCCAGCCATTTTCCTCGCAGCTGCCGGTGACCACATCACAGACAGCCTTCACCTCGGGCACCGCATTGCCCATGGCCACGGAAAGGCCCGCTTCCTTCAAGATGGAAAGGTCGTTTTCTGCATCTCCCAAGGCCATGGTTTCCGGGATAGTCACTCCCAGAATCTCGGCCAGTTTCTTTAGGCCCTCTCCCTTGGACACGCCCTTGTTCACGATTTCTGCGTAATAGGCGCTGGAGCGCACAATGGCAATCCTGTCCCCAAAGTGCTCCCTGAGGGTATCAATGCGCTGCTCCGTTTCCTCCGAGCTGTCAGTGACACAGAGGAGCTTGGTAACTTCTTCCGTATGCTCCTTGAGACCCTGCCAGCCCACAGCCTCGCCTTTCACCTGCTGGGACGCCTCATAGCGGTCAGACTGGCGGCACTGCTCCGGGTAGTACAGGCAGTCCTTGGAATAAGTCTGCATATACCAGCCCTGCCCTTCCACGAAGTCCAGCACCTCACAGATAAGCTCCGGGGCCAGGAAACTTGAGTACAGGGTCTTGCCGGACACTGTGCGGATAAGGGCGCCGTTGTAAGTGATGATGGGAGCATCCACCCCCAGATTCCTCGCCACCGGCAGCGCCGCCCGGTACATGCGCCCCGTGGCGATGGTCACCGTCACCCCGGCCGCCGCAGCTTTCTTTGCCGCCTCGATATTTTCAGGAGAAATCTCCGTCCCCGTAGGCAGGAGCGTCCCGTCCAAGTCAGTTGCAATCAGCTTAATCATTTTACGTCTCCTTAATGCAGAGGGAACAATCCCTTCTATTTTCTCACATTGCGTAGAAAATGCAAGCCTTGCCAACAAACTATGGTATGATATATATTATGTAATTGAGGCAGAAACCAGTGAAAGGGGATTGCATATGTCCAAACAGTACAAGAAACTGCAGCAGAAGCTGCATCCGAAAGAGAAAAAGACCGCCCCGAAGGAAAAGCCCGTAGGCAAGGACTACGTGCTCATTGCCGTCATCGGCTTCATCATCGTCATGACCGTCTTCGGCTGGGACTACATGAACAACATCAGCCGCGCCATGTACGTGCTCCTGGGCATCAGCATGAGCTGCAACTATGCCCAGCGCCACGCCAAGCTCAGCGAGGAGAAAATGGTCTACGTGGCCCGCCTGGGCCTCATCACCATAGGTGTGGCCGTAGTGCTCTTCTTGGTCTCCCTGTACTATCAGTTCCTGGCCTGAACACTTCAGGCATAGCAAAAGACGGCCCTCGCAAGGGAGCCGTCTTTTCTTCGCGTTTCACAGCCAATTGTATGCCCCGGCAAGTTCAGTGCATGATGACCCTCTCGATGGTGCCATACTGCATGTAGGCGCTGGCCTCAGCAGGCTCGCCCTTCAAGATGATTTCCTGCACGCGCTCCTTATCCGCAAGGTTCACGCGGCCGGCCTTCACCTCTGAGAGCACCTTCTCCAAGAGAGCCTTGCGGGAAGCTGCCTTGTCTGCGAAAATCTCGTTGTTGTAACGTATGTTCATGGAAGTCTGGTTCTTGCCATCGTCACAGTTGAAGAACACATAGGCATAGGTCTTCTTGGCCGGTGCCTTCTTCGGAGCTGCTTCAGTCTTTTTGGTTGCCATAAATAATTCCCCCTGCTAAAATAAGTCTTATTATTTCACGTGAGATATTATACAGCCATCACTCAGTTTTTATCAAGTTTTGCTGAAAGGACAGACATGATTACCAAAGAAATGATAGCCCGCATCAACGAACTGGCCCGCAAGAAGCGCTCCGCAGGCCTCACGGCAGAGGAAACTGCCGAGCAGAAGAAACTCTATGCCGAGTACCTGCAGAACATCCGTGGCCAGATGAAGCAGATGCTTGATTCCATCGAATACGTGGACGACCCCAAGGCCGTCAAAAACTGATTTTCCCCAGAGCCTCGTCCAGTTCCTTCAGCTGGGCGGGGCTTATGTTATCTATATGAAAGCCTCCTGTGCAGACTACCCTGGCCTTTCTCCGGGCTGAAAGCCTCTCTGCCAAAAGGCGGCAGATCAGTTCGTCCTTATGCCCTGAAGCGTTCAGCACAGAGGAGGTGCAGCTCACACCCTTTCCCGTGAGGGACGGGCGTGGCTCTGCCAGCACCGTGCAGCCCAGATGCTCCTTCCCGCCAGTCACCAGCAGCAGGTAATCCTCTCCCACCTGCTCAACACGTATCTTCAGGCTGGCAAAGGACAGCCTGACAATTTTTTCTTCCATCCGCTCCCCTCCAATGAGTTAATTTTACCCTCTAATCCTCCTGCCGTCAAAAGCCGTTGTTTTTCACCTATGGTTATGCTATGATTTCTTGAGAAAGTATGAAAATGAGGTGAAAATTACGCTGAGCACCAAGACTAAATATCTGCTTCTCGCCCTCGTCACCTGCGCGGTGCTGATGGTGGCCATCCCTGCCTCGGTCATGGCAGTGGTGAACCAGAACCGGGTAGCCATGGGCGTTTACTACGGGCAGGAACGGCTGTCCGGCATGAGCCGGGAACAGGTGCAGGCCTTTTTCAATGACCTGGCTGCCAAGAAGCTGGACAAAGATGCCCTGATACTCACCTACAAGGACAAGACCTGGAAATACAAGCCCGAGGACATCAAGCTGGAGGTTCATGCCAAGGAGGCCGCCGAAGCCGCCTGGAAGGTGGGACATGACCCGAAGAAGAACTTCGCCGCCAATGTGGCTGACCAGCTGGAAAGCGCCTCCGTGAGGAAGGACATCGAGCTTGAGATCACCTACGATGAAAAAAGCGTAGAAGAAAAGCTCGAGGCCATAGGCAGGGAAATAAACGTGCAGCCGCAAAATGCCTACCTGGTTTTGCAGGCAGACGGTTCCATGGTCCTGCAGCCGGGGCGCAACGGCTCTTTTTTGCCCAAAGCGGAACTGATGGAAAAAATAGAGCTATACATCAGGGAGCTGCACCTGCCCCTGAAACTGACCATCACCCCGGAAGTCAAGGCACCTGAGGTCAAAAGCTCCGACCTCAGTACCGTGGACACCATTCTCGCCAGCTACACCACCAGCTATTACCCCGGAGACAGAGGCCACAATATCGAGCTGGCTGCAGGGAAGCTGAATCAGAAGCTGGTGCGGACAGGCGAAGTATTTTCCTTCAATAACGCCGTGGGCACCCGCACCCGGGAGAACGGCTTTTTGGATGCCGGGGTCATCATTGACGGCAGGATGGCCCAGGACAGCGGCGGCGGCGTGTGCCAGGTGAGCTCCACCCTGTACAACGCCATTCTGCTGGCAGGGCTGACCCCCGTGGAGCGCACTGCCCACTTCTTCCCCTCCGCCTACTGCCCCCCGGGGCGCGATGCCACAGTAGCCGACGGTCTCCTGGATTTCACCTTCCGCAACCAGCTGCCCCACAACGTCTACCTTTTCTCCTCCTGCTCAGGCAGCACCATCACCATCTACGTGGCAGGCACCCGGGCCGACCTGGACGGCTGCAGCATCAGCCTCTACACAGAAGGCAGCCACCTGCACCCTTCCCTTTACAGAGTATGGACGAAAAACGGGCAGGGCATCAGCAACGAATTCATGCACACCGACCATTACGCAGAGCACCCAGAATAAAGAGAATGATATCTCTTGCCTGACCACAAGCACAAGAAAGCCCCCTGCAGATCTCTACTCCTGCAAGGGGCTTTTCGTTATGTCACAGCATGAAAAAACATCTGTGCTCTCATATCTTCGTGTCTTGATTCTAATACATAACTCAAACTTCCCACATGCAAAAACCTGACGGCTTCTTGAAAACTGTATACTAAGTTTATTATTAAACTTACCAGCATAAGTATTTGCTCTTATACAATACCAATCAGATACTGTATCAACAGGGACATGCAGGCCACCGCTGCCCAGCAGCAAAGCCCCAGGAAAATGGGCTTTAAGCCATGCTTTACCAGTTCCCCGAGCCGGGTGTTCAGGCCAATGGCCGTCATGGCCATGACAATGGCGAATCTGCCCCAGGTGCCCAGTGCTTGCGAGAGTGCTTCCGGCAGAATGCCGGTGGTGTTGACAATGGAAGCCACTACAAACCACAGGATAAACCAGGGAAAAATCTTTTTGAAGTTAAAGCCAGCACCACTGCTTGATTTTTCCCGTGCCATCAGCAGGGCAAAAATCAGGCAGACCGGAACAATCATCAGAGCTCGGGTGAGTTTTACAATGGTGGCAAGGCCGCCAGCTGCTTCGCTATAAGAATACCCCGCAGCTACCACGGAGGAAGTATCGTTTACCGCTGTCCCGGCCCACATGCCAAAGCCCAGGTCAGACATATTCATCAGATGGCCCAAAAAGGGGAAAATAAATACAGCCAGAACGTTGAAGAGAAAAATGGTGGAGATGGAAAAGGCGATGTCCTTGTCCTTGGCACCAATAACGGGAGCAACCGCTGCAATAGCTGAGCCGCCGCAGATGGCCGTACCTGCGCCAATAAGGGTGGTGGTATTGCGGTCAAGATGCAGCATTTTGCCTACCACCAAGGCTACCATAAATGCTGTTAGCAGGGTAAATATCATGACGGAAAAGGACTGGCTGCCAATGTCTAGCACATGAAAGAGGTTCATCTCAAAACCCAACAGGATAATGGCGTATTGAAGTATCTTTTTGCCTGTAAAGGCGATGCCAGGCTCTAAGGCCGTGGGGCGCTTTATTCCAGCCAGCAGCATGCCCAGCAGGATGCCAAATACCGGCCCGCCGATAATAGGAAACTGCTTGCCCAAAAGCCAGGCTGGTATGGCAATGACCAACGCCAGCAAAATACCGCGTATGTGTTCTTTTTTCATTTGTCAAGATGCCTCCTCGAATATCATTATGGAAACATCCTAACATTTGCTGGGTAAATTGTAAAATACTATGATTTGATGATTATCATAGGTTATAACCTATGATAATCATCAAAATTGCCGCAAAGGTCAATGAAGTTCTCCAGGGCTGGCGTCTGATATTTATTGACATGGCAGACAATCCGAAAAGTCCGTGTAAAGGAAATGCCTGGAATGTCAAACTTGCTCAGCTTGCCTGCAGCAAGTTCATGGTTGGCAACCCGTTCTGACAGCACAGCTATACCAAAACCTGCCATGACCGCCTGCTTTATGCTTTCGGAATTATTGTAGGTGCCGATTATCTTAGGTTTTATACCCTGTTCCGTCATAATACGCGTAAAGAGTTCCCGAGTGCCGCTGCCTACTTCACGGGTAATGAAAGGCATTTGGGACAGGTCGGAAATAGTACGAGGGATAGGATTATGGGGAGCAGCCAGGAATACCAGTTCATCGGCCATAAAGGGATGTTCCTTCAGATAGGGAGAATGTATGTTTCCCTCTACCAGGGCCAAATCCAATTCATCATTCAGCAGGGCTTTTTCCAAAGTAGCAGTATTGTGAATGTACGAGTATACCCGCTGCCTACAGATTTTGCGGAATCTGTCCAGCAATGGGATAAATATGCTTTCTCCCACAGACAGTGTGGCACCAATTCGCAAGGGCGAGCCGTCAGCAAAATCCTGCATAGCAGATTCTGACTGGTTAACAAGGCCGGCGATGTGACGGGCATACTGCAAGAGTTCTTCCCCAGCTACGGTCAAAAAAAGCTTCTTGCCCAGCCGTTCAAAGAGCTTCGTTCCATAATGCTCTTCCATCTCTCGAATGGCCTGACTCACCGAGGGCTGGGAAATATGCAGTTTTTCAGCGGCTCGGGTCATGCCGCCTTCATCGTGGACATAGAGAAAAATTTGGAAATGACGCAGTGTCATAAAGATGCTCCTTGTTTCGTGTTTACTTCAATACAGATGAGCTATTGCATAGGCCTCCCCAAAACAGTTGTAATGAAACATAGTATAATGCGGTTCCTTGGTATCGTCACTTGCGAATACTCTCATCCTCTGACAGTGTATTGTGAAGTTGTCATTGTCTATAGACAGGATAAACAGCAGATTGCTTTTTTGTCAAGAGAGGCTTTATATCTTACGCGATGCCCCAGTATTATCAAGGGAGCGGCTCCATTTTCGTGGTGGGAAAGATGAGTATAATCATAAGTTCCTCCTGATAGATGTTCTCAATATAGTTTATCGAAAAGGAGGTGGCAAAGCAAGATGTTTGTCAGATTGAGTAAATTTCGGCAGAAAGCGAAAAATCTGTGTCCAATCGCTGAATAAGGCATCAGTGTGACATTCAAGGATTAGACAGCATTTCATATAAAGTAAGAGTTGGTGCGTGGATAAAATGATTTCGCATTTCATCACAGCACCTTTTCTCTATTCAGGCAAAATAAAAGAGTCTCGCAGGTTACCAAGCTGCAGACTCTTTTATCGGTGAACCCAGTGGGCTACCATCATTACTCCATTTGTAGCTTTATTATACCACCTCACCTACGCACTGGCAAGAAAATTTGCGTAATCCGTCACGCCCCGGGCAAGGGCTCTTGCTATGTCGTCGCCGTGGCGGGTGAGGAGGTTTACGTCCTCGCTGTCGATAAAGCCGGTTTCCACCAGCACGGCAGGCATGGCGGTTTGGCGCAGGACGCAGAAGGAGGGATGGGCTTTGACGCCGCGGTCTTTGTAGCCTGCGTCAAAGGCGGCGAGGCTTTGGACGAGTTGGTTTTGGAGGCAGGCCGCCAGTCTTCCGCCCGCGCCGCGCTGTTCGTAGCAGTAGGTTTCTGCGCCCCGCCCGCCGCCGGCGTTGACGTGGATGCTGAGGAAGATATCGGCGGGCCAGTTGTTGGCCGCGTCCACGACGCAAGGGTAGCCGGGGGCTTCGCCGTAGAGGTTATGGCTTTGCAGGAGTTTGACTTCTAAACCTGCGGCCTCTAAGTATTTGCCGCAGAGTGAGCCATAGGTCAGCGCCAGGTCACATTCCCGCAAGGTTAGGGCAGAATTGACACAGCCGGGGTCGGGGGTGCCGCCGAGGGCGTG
>CACZHK010000061.1 GCA_902780915.1 Pseudoselenomonas ruminantium
ATCCTGTTATAAGATAAAAAAACAACGCAGAAATGGACGTGATATTATGACGGGCAATAAAGAAGTCATTACCGGCAGCGATTTCAAGCGCATGGTGACAGGGGCTTACAGCGAGTTCTTGCTGGATTATGAGCAGATCAATGCCCTGGCGGGGGCGGGGAACCTTGCGGGCACTCATGTGCTCCATACCATGGGGGCGGCAGTGATGCCCCTGGCAGATTGCAAGGACGGCAGCATCGGGGGACTGGCCCGCCGCGTCAGTGCGGCAGCGGTCTTCGGTGCCCGTGGCAATGCGGGCGTGGTGCTGGCCCAGCTCTTCCGCGGCCTGGGGAAAGGCCTTTCGGGCAAGTACAATGCCACTTCTTCTGAGTTTGGCAAGGCGTTCCAGTACGGCATTCTCTATGCCCAGCGCATCATTCCCGAGAATGCGGAGCGCCCCATCATCACCGTGGCCAAGGCAGTGGCCAAGGGAGCCTATCATGCAGTGCGCGCCAATATGCCCATCACGGAGATCCTGGAAAAGGCCATTGAGGCAGGCCAGGAGTCCATGGAAGGCATGGAGGCCGATGCAGGCGCCCGCATCATGTTCACCTTCCTGCGTGGCTGCCTGCGCGGCCTTGACGGCAATTTCGTCTCCCCGGCGGTGAGCCTTTCCCTGGGCCTTGAATCCAGGCAGCCGGGCCTGCCTGATCCCAGAACGGATCTGGTGCGTCCCTTCTGCGTGCGCTTTGCCATCAAGAATGCCAAGATCAACTTGCAGGAACTGGAAAAATCTTTCAAGGACTACTCCAGCTTCGACGCCGTGGGCTGGGGGCCGCTGAAGGAAGTCCATGTGACCAATATGAGCGAAGGCCATGCCCTGACTATGCATGGCGCGCTCTCTGCCGTGGCAGTGCTGGCAGTGGCTGGCAACAAGATCCAGGCCCGTGAGCTGCAGGAAAACGGTGTGCAGCTCATTGTCCGTGGCAGCGAGGAAGAAGGGCCCAGCGTGGCTGAACTGGTCAGCGCCGCCCACAGCGACCTGGCCGCCAGCTACGTCATGGTGGCCTGGAACCGCGACTTCTGGCTGGCCTATCGCCAGGCCAAGCGCCTCCTGGGCAACCGGGTAGAGCTGGTGCTCCTTGAGAGCAAGGTTCAGCAGGCCGAGGCCCTGAAGGTCTTCAATCCCAAGCACAGTGCTGCGGAAAATGCCAAGGCCATGCTGGCGGCGGCCAAACCTGCCTGATTTTGTAACCCCCTGCTTGCATGGGCAGGATGGTTGTGCTAGAATCGTAAGCGGCAAGAGATGACATCACGAAGGTGAGTTATACTTTTCCGTTGTGAGATTTTTGTATTTGGCGATGGCTCATGCTCAGATTCATGGAACTGAGACAAGAGATGGCAAGCGCCAATGATAACGGGATATGTGTGCGCCCTTTGTTTGGTGTGCCGATTTTTGGCACCTTGCAAGGGGCGTTTTTCTTGCCTCCGTTTCTTCTATCCAAAGGAGGTTTCTTATTTTGGAAAAAATCTGCAAGACCATTGTGGACAGCATGGCCTTTTTGGTCATTGGCGTGGCGGTGCTGGGGATAGCTTATCCTCCCGCCTTGACCTGGGTGGGGCCATACATTCCCTGGCTGCTGGGGCTGGTGATGTTCGGCATGGGCATGACCCTTTCCGTGGAGGACTTCAAGGGCGTGCTGAGCCATCCTCTGGAGGTGGGCATAGGTGTCTTTGCCCAGTTCCTGCTGATGCCCCTGATTGCCTGGGGCCTGGTGAAGGCCTTCGGCCTGCCGCCTGAGCTGGCTATAGGCGTGGTGCTGGTGGGCACCTGCCCCGGAGGCACGGCTTCCAATGTCATTGCCTATCTGGCCAAGGGGGATGTGGCCCTGTCCGTGTCCATGACCATGGTGACAACTCTCCTGGCACCGCTGGTGACTCCCGCCCTGACTTATTTCCTGGCGGGGGCCTGGATCGAGATTTCCATGTACGCCATGATGGTTTCCATCGCTCAGATGGTATTGGCTCCTGTGCTCCTGGGCCTCCTGGTGCACCACTATTGCGGCGGCTTGGTGGAGAAGCTGTCGCCCCTGCTGCCTGTCTTTTCTGTGGCCATGATCGTGACCCTGGTGGGGGGCGTGGTGGCTCTGAGCGCTGGCAAGCTCCTTGAGGTTGGTGCCCTGATGGCGGCTGTGGTCATCCTGCACAATGGCTGCGGCCTGGCTCTGGGGTATTTTCTGGCCCGTGCCTGCAAGCTGGACAGCAGGAAGTCCCGCACTGTGTCCATCGAAGTGGGCATGCAGAATTCCGGCATGGCAGCTTCCCTGGCTCTCCTGTATTTCTCTCCTGCGGCAGCCATTCCCGGTGCCATCTTCAGCGTCTGGCACAATATTTCCGGGTCGCTTCTGGCAAACTTCTTTGCCCGCCGTGAGGATAAGGGAGCCAAAAACGAACGTGTCCTGAGCCTTTGAGGAGATATGATGATGAAGATACTTAGCACGATTGAAGAAATAAAAGCTTTTGCAGAAGAGGCCTGCCGGCAGGGAGGCACCATCGGCCTGGTGCCCACCATGGGTGCCCTGCATGAGGGCCATCTGACCCTTATGCGGGAGGCGCGGAAGAATTGCGCTACGGTGATAGCCTCCGTCTTTGTCAATCCCACCCAGTTCGGCCCCAACGAGGACTATGAGGCCTATCCCCGGAGGTTCGAGGAGGATTGCAGAAAACTGGAGGAAGTGGGGGTGGATGCAGTCTTCCATCCGGAGCCAAAGGAAATGTACCCCGAAGGCTATACTGCCTATGTGACCGTGGACGGTGACCTCACCAATAAACTCTGCGGTGCCCGCCGCCCCGGCCACTTCCGCGGGGTGGCTACGGTGCTCACCAAGCTGTTCAACCTGTCCCGGGCCACGGATGCCTATTTTGGCCAGAAGGATGCCCAGCAGGTGGTAGTGGTGCGCCGCTTCGTGGAGGATCTCAATATCCCCGTGAAGATCCACATGGTGCCTATCTCCAGGGAAGAATCGGGCCTGGCCAGAAGTTCCCGCAATATGTATCTTTCTGCGGAGGAAAAGGAAGCCGCCCTGGTGCTCTCCAGGAGCCTGGGCAAAGGGGAAGCCGCTTTCAAGGCGGGCGAGAAATCCGTTGAAGCCTTGAAGAAAGCGGTGAGGGAAGAAATTGGCAGCGAGAAGCTGGCAGAGATTGATTATGTGGAAATCTACTCCTTCCCCGCCCTCAAAGAAATTGCCGAGGTGACGGAGCCGGCTCTCCTGGCCATTGCCGTGAAGATTGGCAAAACCCGCCTGATTGATAATGTGATCCTAGGTTCTGAAAGGTAAGGCGAAGATGTTCCTTCATTTATTGAAATCCAAAATCCACTGCGCCACGGTGACAGAGGCGGATCTCCGCTACATGGGCAGCATCACCATTGACGAAGAGCTCATGGAGGCGGCCAATATCCTGCCCCATGAAAGAGTGCAGGTGGTGGACAACAACAACGGCGCCCGTTTGGAAACGTATGTCATTCCCGGCCCCCGTGGCTCCGGGGTCATCTGCCTGAACGGCGCCGCTGCCCGCTGCGTGCAGCCGGGGGATGTGGTCATCATCATGGACTATGCAGTGTTCACCCCCGAAGAAGCCAGGGACTACGAACCCATTGTAGTCATGGTGGATGAAAAGAACAAGATCAGGGAAGTCCGGGGCAGGGAAAGCCACGGAGAAATGTAAAAAAAGAGCAGGCTCCCACCTATGCAAAGGCGGAAGCCTGCTCTTTTATGCTTTTTCGGATTTCATACCTGTCCCAGGGCTGCGGCCAGGGCATCAGCCCTCTTCTGCTCCATGGCGGCTTCTTCCTCATCCTGGCGGGTCTGGTAGATGTTGCGTCTCTGCTGCTCGAAGATACCTGATATCAAGCGATCCCTCAGGCGGTTGCTGGGAATCTCCAGCTCGCAGGCCACCTGCCAGGTGGGGGGCTCATTCTCATCCTCAAACTCCAGGGGGGTGACCCTCACCACCGTCGCATAGGTATCCAGCTTCTCGATGATGGGCAGCCCTCTCAGGAGGATATGCACCTTGTCACCGGGGGCGGCGGCGCAGTTAGCTTTGAAGGCCAGGCCACCGCCGCTGATGTCGGTGACCGATCCTTTGTGGGTATCAAGCTCCTGTCCCAGGTCATCAAGCAGCTGCCATTCTACGGGGGCATTGAAATTTACACGATAATATGCTCTTAACTGTTGGAAATTGACAGCAGTAGGTTTATCCTCAACCCTGCTGCTCTGGCTGATGTCTTTTTTCAAGGCTTCCTTCATAAGATCTAATCCCTTCCAAATCCAGACGAAACACGAACATGGAAAATAATATTTATAGTATAGTACCAAAGTCCTAGATGAATGTCAATGAAAAGAAACTGAAACAGGGATACTTTTTGCTTTTGGGGTGAAGGGAGATTTTGGCTATGGCATAATCTGCACAATTGCGGTATACTTAACGGGTTGTTGGTTAGGGGGGGGGCTATGAGTTTCTCTGCCATGCAACACTAGCATATCACTTCCAATGCAAGTGGAGGTTACCTATGAAAATAGCAGTTTTTGATTCCGGCATTGGCGGGCTCTCGGTGCTCTATGAGCTGCGCAGGGCTTTGCCCCAGGAACAGTTTATCTTTTTCGCAGACGAGGACAATGTGCCCTATGGCACCAGATCCAGGGAGGAGGTCCAGGCTCTGGTGGCGGATGCCTTCGATTTTTTGATAGGCAAGGGCGTAAAGGCCATCGTGGTGGCCTGCAATACTGCCACCAGCGCGGCGGTGGTGGAAATGCGCCGCCGCTACGACCTGCCCATCATCGGCATGGAGCCTGCTGCCAAGAAGGCCCTGGATCTGGACGGAGAGCACAGGGTGCTGGTGGTGGCTACCCCCGTCACCGTGAAAGGGAAGAAGATGAAGGTCCTCATCGAGCACGTGGACAAGGAGCATCTGGTTGACCTGCACCCCCTGCCCCGGCTGGTGGAGTTTGCGGAACGGCGGGAATTCAATTCTCAGGCGGTGCTTGATTATTTGACCAGAGAGCTGTCCGCCTATGATTTTTCCCAGTATTCCTCGCTGGTGCTGGGCTGCACTCATTTCAACTACTTCAAGGACAGCTTCAGGGAAATCCTGCCCGGGAATGTTTCCTTTGTGGATGGCAACGGCGGCACGGTGCGGGAGCTTATCCGCAGGCTGAAGGAGAGGAACCTCTTGGAGAATAATTCTCCTTCGGTGGAGTATTATTACTCGGGCCGCCGGGTGCAGGACAAAGATGAGCTGCACAGGCTGGAGAGCTATCTGCAGCGTCTGGGCCGCATGTATGCCCTTACTTGACTTTGAGGCCTGATTGGTCTAAATTATATATGTCGTATTACGGGGAGGTATAGTCTTGGTTTCTACGGAATACAAGGTCAATTTTTACGATACGGACGCCATGCAGGTGGTACATCATTCCAACTATATCCGCTGGTTTGAGATCGGCAGGGTGGAGTATCTGCGCCATTATGGCCTGACCCTGGATGACATCATGGAGGATGGCTATGTGTTTCCAATCACCAAGATAGATGCCAAGTATCTCTCGCCGGGGCATTTTGATGATGTGCTCCTCATTGAGACTACGGCCACGGCACTCACCAAGGCCCAGATGGCCTTTGCCTACAGGATTGTCCGCAAAGACACGGGGGAGGTGCTGGTGACGGGACATTCGCAGAATGCCTTTACCCGCAAGGATACGGGGAAGATCACCCGCCTGCCGGATAAATTCTTCGAGATTTTCCAGCGGGCCATGGCGGATGAGAAAGATAGGGAGGAATAAGTTTTGACGGTATTATATGTAATTATCGGCCTGATTGTGCTGGCCGTGGTCTTTGTGCAGCTTTTTCTGGCTGTGGAAGGCAAGGAGAAGGTTACAGTCCACACCGGGGCTGCCTGGGAACTGGAAAGCAAGGATAAGGACAGGCTGGTGCTGAAGAAGAAACTGGTCTTTGCCAATGAGGGCAAGCAGTGCGCCACTATCATGGACGCTATCGCTCGTCCCCAGCTGCCCTATGAGCAGTATGACGGCATTGATGCCCGGGGCAAGGCAGAACTTTCCGAGGCACCCCGTGAGGATGACTACTTCGAGGCAGTGCTGATCCAGCGCAAGGGCGATTCGCCGGACAAGCTGGATATCTGGGCCAAGATTGCCCTGGCTCCCCGCAAGGGCCTGAGCCTGGAGGAGGCACTGGCACACATGGTGGATATCGGCGTGGATTTCATCTGGATGGAAACTGGCCGCACCCCTTGGAGATATAGGAAGGTGAGACTGGAAATGACCGCAGAGGACATTGCCAGGCTTGCAGGCGTAACTTTGGTGAAGGATTAAGGAGGACACAGGTCAATGGCAGAAGAATTAGAACTGATACCGGTGCCCACCCGTATCCTGACTGATAAAGACGATATTATCGAAGCTATCGAGCATTATACTGAAGGAAAGATTGGCCCTGACGATCTGGTGTGCAGCGCCGAGAGCGTGGTGGCTATCACCCAGGGGCGCTATGTGCGTCCGGAGGATTTGGAGATTTCCTGCCTGGCAAGGCTCTGCTGCCGTTTCATTCCCGACTACGGCAGCCTGGCCAGCCCCCACGGCATGCAGTCCCTGATGAATGTGGAAGGGCAGTGGCGCGTGGCTTTTGCTCTCTTCGCAGGTTTTCTAGGCAAGATTGTAGGCCAGTCCGGCCTCTTCTATAAGTGGGGCGGGGAGCAGACGGCCATGATTGACGATGTGACGGGCACCATGCCTCCTTTTGACAAGTGCATTGTCTACGGCCCCGGCGACCCCTATGGCATGGCCCAGAAGATGAAGGATCGTTTAGGCTGCTTCGGTGCCATGATTGCAGATGTCAATGACCTCAAGCGCTCCCGCGTGGTGGGCGTGTCCTCCGGGGTGAAGGGTGAGCTGGCAGCACAGCTCCTCATCGACAACCCCTTCGGCAACGCCTCCCAGAAGACACCTATCTGCATCATCAAGAACTACAGGCAGTATCAGGAGAAGAATAAGTAATGGCCTTCAAGCCTTCCCCTTGAGGGGAAGGCATTTTTTGTAAGGAGAAAGATTATGCCAAGATCAGACAGGCGCGGGGCGGGGGATTTGCGTCCTTACCGCATGGAGCGCCGCTTTCAGAGGTACCCTGCCGGTTCCGTGCTCATGGAGATGGGGAACACCAAAGTCATCTGCGCTGCCAGCATCGAGGACAGGGTGCCCTTTTTCATGAAAGGCACGGGAGAGGGCTGGATCACAGCGGAGTATTCCCTGCTGCCCAGTGCCACCAGCACCCGCAGCCAGCGCGAGGCCTCCAAGGGCAGGCAGTCAGGCCGCACCCAGGAGATACAGCGCCTCATTGGCCGCGCCCTGCGCTCTGTGGTGGACACCAAGGCCCTGGGGGAGCGCACCATCATGATTGACTGCGATGTGATCCAGGCAGATGGCGGCACCCGCACTGCTTCCATCACCGGCGCCTTTGTGGCTCTGGTGGAGGCTTGCTCCACTTTCTATCAGAAGGGGGGCATCTTCCCGGTGAAAGATTTCGTCTCCGCCATCAGCGTGGGGCTGAGCCAGGAGGGCGAACCCCTGCTGGATCTTTGCTACGAAGAGGATTCAGCTGCCATCGTGGACATGAACGTGGTCATGACCGGGGAGGGCCGCTTCGTGGAGGTGCAGGGCACCGGCGAAGGCAGGCCTTTCACCCATGAGGAGCTCAGCGAATTGCTGGCGTTGGGGGAAAAAGGCTGTCGAGAATTGATATCCTACCAGAAAGACGTATTAGGCGGCGAACTGGTCTGGCTAGTCGGACGTGAGGGCTGAAGATGCTGAAGATACTTATGGCAACCGGCAATCAGGGCAAGCTCAGGGAAATGAAGGAGCTGCTCGCTGATTTGCCCGTGGAGATACTTTCGCTGAAAGATTTTCCGGAAATTCCCGAACCCATAGAGGATGGAGCGACCTTCGAGGCGAATTCTCTCCTAAAGGCCCGTTATTATCGGGAAAAGACCGGCTGTGCCGCCATGGCGGATGACTCGGGGCTGGAGGTGGAGGCCCTGGGGGGCGCTCCCGGCGTCCACTCGGCCCGCTTCTGCGGCCATCACGGTGATGATGAGGCCAATAATGAGAAGCTCATAGCGGAGCTGAAGGCTCGCGGGCTGGCAGAGTCCAAGGCCGCCTATCGCTGCGTGCTCTCCTTCGTGGGGGCAGATGGCAGGGAACTCACTGCCTCGGGCAGCTGCGAAGGCATCGTCAGGGAACCCCGCAGGGGGGAGAATGGCTTTGGCTATGACCCATATTTCTATGTGACGGAAGGAAGCTTTTCGGGCCGCACCATGGCAGAGCTCACCCTGGAGGAAAAGGGCACCATCAGCCATCGGGCGCGGGCTATGGAGAAGCTGAAGAAGATGCTGGAGGAAAATGTCTTATGATTGTAGGACTGGTAAGTGACAGCCACGGCGATACCGCAGCCATCGACAGGATGCTGGCCATGCCGGGGGCAAAAGGGGCAGAGTGCTGGCTCCATGCCGGTGACTTCGTGGTGGATGCAGATTATCTGGAGATGGTCTCCGGCAAGAAGGTGTACAAGGTGGCAGGCAATGGGGACTGGCCCCACAACAAGGCCCCCGAGGATCTGCTGGTGGAGCTCTCCGGCTTCCGCATCATGCTGACCCACGGCCATGAGCACGGGGTGCGCTACGGCACGGAGATCCTGGCGGAAAACGCCCTGAACATGGGGGCGGATATCGCCATTTACGGACATACCCACATCGCTGACATCACCCAGGCAGCGGGAGGGGGGGATCTCCTCATCCTGAATCCGGGCAGCGTGAGCAGGCCAAGGGATGATTCCTTCGGCTCTTTCATGCTTCTTTATCTGGAACGGGGCAGGGAGCCGGAGGCTGATCTCTTCCGGCTGGAAGACTAGCGCTCCTTTTGGGGGAGATTTTTTGAGCAGGAATTAATTAAAAAATACCTCTCAGCAAAGCAGGATTTTCCTTCATAAAAAGAGAATAGATAGGCGATGTGATAAGTATCACATGCCTGTGTCATCCCACCCGCGTGAACCGGGGCGGAAAAGTGAATCCGCTTCAGTATTTTCGCGGGCTTCTCGCATTTGTGAATTGCTTGAAAACAAGGACTAAATGTGCTATTATGGAGCACGGATGTGTGATAAGTTGTATTTATGGGAGGGATTACTTTGCGAGAACTGGACGCAAAACAAATCACTGAAACCGTCGCGCAGATGTGCAAAGAGGCGGCCTACTACCTGCCCAAGGATGTGTATGAGGGCCTCAAGCGCGGCCGCGAGACTGAGAAGTCTCCCGTGGGCCAGAATGTGCTGGACCAGATCATCCGCAACGCAGAGATTGCCAGGGCAGAGGATCGTCCCTACTGCCAGGATACGGGCATGACCATCGTCTTCCTGAAGGTGGGCCAGGATCTGCATATCACCGGCGGCAACCTTGAAGATGCCATCAACGAGGGCATTGCCAAGGGCTACACCGAGGGCTATCTCAGAAAATCAGTGGTGGCAGAGCCTCTCTTCAACCGCAAGAACACTCAGAATAATACCCCCGGTGTCATCTACACCGAGATCGTGCCGGGTGACAAGCTGGAGATCACCGTGGCTCCCAAGGGCTTCGGCTCCGAGAACAAGTCCGGCGTGAAGATGCTGGTGCCCGCTGATGGCGTCGAGGGTGTCAAGAAGGCTGTCATGGACATCATCCTCCATGCCAGCATGAACCCCTGCCCGCCCATGGTGGTAGGCATCGGCATTGGCGGCACTATGGATCGCGCAGCTCTCCTTTCCAAGAAGGCTCTCACCCGTTCCATTGATGAGCGCAACCCCATGCCCGAGTATGCCAAGCTGGAGGAAGAGCTCCTGGACCTCATCAACCAGACGGGCATCGGGCCTCAGCTGGGCGGCACCACTTCGGCTCTGGCCGTGAACATCGAGTGGGGCCCCACTCATATCGCCGGCCTGCCGGTGGCAGTGACCATCTGCTGCCACGCTATGCGCCACAGCCACAAGGTACTTTGAGGAACGGGAGGAATAGTAATGGCAGAACAGATCCGCATTCAGACTCCTTTTACCGAGGAGATGTCCAGAAAGCTCAAGGCAGGGGATGCCGTATTGATTTCCGGCACCATCATCGCTGCCCGTGATGCCGCCCACAAGGCCATGACCGAGGCCCTGGCCCGCGGCGAGAAATTGCCCGTGGACTGGACGAACCAGATGGTTTACTATCTCGGGCCTACGCCGGCCAAGCCGGGCGACCCAATAGGCTCCTGCGGCCCCACCACTTCCGGCCGCATGGACGCTTACACTCCCACCATGCTGGATCAGGGCATCAAGGGCATGATCGGCAAGGGCTCCCGTTCCAAGGAAGTCATCGAGTCCATGAAGAAGAACGGCGTGACCTACTTCGCTGCCGTAGGCGGCGCAGCAGCTCTCATTGCCAAGTCCGTCAAGAAGTACGAAGTGCTGGCTTATCCCGAGCTTGGCCCTGAGGCAGTAGCCCGCCTGACGGTGGAGGATTTCCCTGCCATCGTGGTCATTGACTGCGAGGGCAACAGCCTCTATGAAACCAACCAGGCCAAGTATCGCACCCTGAAAGGTTATTGAGACTTCTGAGACTTGTTTAGGCGGCGCCCCCTGCGAGGCAGGTGGCGCCTTGGTATAATATATTTAGGAGGTACAGAATGTTTCACGCTACTTTTTATCTGCGCCGCCTGCACTCCATAGTCGGTTTGCTGGTACTTGGCGGAGTCATCTTCGAGCATATTTTCACCAACTCGATGGCTCTGGGCGGCCCGAAAGCCTTGAATGGCGCTCTTGCTATGATGGAGCTCATTCCACACCCCATCTTCTTGGGCATTGAGATCGGCGCTATCGCCATTCCTCTGCTTTTCCATGCTATCTATGGCATCTACATCTGCCTGCAGGCCAACAACAATCCAGGCCGCATGGGCTATATCCGCAACTGGCAGTTCGCCCTCCAGCGCTGGACGGCCTGGTTCCTGGTAGTGTTCCTGATCTGGCACGTGTTCTATCTCCGTGTCTTCACCAAGGGCATCCAGGGCACGCCCATTTCCTATGAGCTCCTGCAGAACTACTTCACCAGCAGCCCCATTGTGGCAGTGCTCTACATCATCGGCATGTTCGCTGCTATCTTCCATTTCTGCAACGGCATCACCACCTTCTGCATGACCTGGGGCATCGCCAAAGGCCCCCGTGTCCAGAATGTGATCAGCATTCTCAGCATGTGCCTCTGCGCGGCTCTTTGCCTCGTGACTCTGGCCTTCATGGGCAGCTATTTCGTGATGTAAAGGAGAATATCAATGGCTAAAGCACCTGAAAATAAAATCATAGTCGTAGGCGGGGGCCTCTCGGGCCTTATGGCTACCATGAAAATCTGCGAAGGCGGCGGCAAGGTGGATCTGTTCTCCTACTGCCCCGTGAAGCGCTCCCACTCCCTCTGCGCCCAGGGCGGCATCAATGCCTGCATGGACACCAAGGGCGAGCATGACAGCGTATACGAGCATTTCGATGATACGGTCTACGGCGGCGACTTCCTGGCTGACCAGCTGGCTGTCAAGGGCATGGTAGAGGCAGCTCCGAAGCTCATCAAGATGTTTGACCGCATGGGCGTGCCCTTCACCCGCACTTCCGAAGGCGTGCTTGACCTCCGCAACTTCGGCGGCCAGAAGAACAAGCGCACCTGCTTCGCCGGCTCCACCACGGGCCAGCAGCTCCTCTATGCTCTGGACGAGCAGGTCCGTCATTGGGAAGTCAAGGGCAAGGTGACGAAGTATGAGTTCTGGGAATTCATCAAGGTCATCAAGAACAAGCAGGGTGTCGTCCGCGGCATCGTGGCCTAACCCCGAATTCATCCAGATCCATCCCACCGCTATCCCGGGCCCGGATAAGAACCGTCTGATGTCCGAGGCTTGCCGCGGTGAGGGCGGACGCGTTTGGGTATGGCGCGACAACCCGGAGACCGGCGAGAAAGAGCGCTGGTACTTCCTGGAGGATATGTATCCTGCCTACGGCAACCTGGTGCCCCGTGACGTGGCATCCCGCGCTATCTACAAGGTCTGCGTCCACATGGGCCTCGGCATGCATGAGCCAAACCGCGTGTACCTCGACCTCTCCCATATCGACCGGGATTACCTCGAGCGCAAGCTGGGCGGCATCCTGGAGATGTACACCGACTTCGTGGGCAAGAGCCCGGCTGATGTGCCCATGGAGATCTTCCCCTCCGTCCACTATTCCATGGGCGGCATCTGGGTGGATCGCCTCCATCACACCAATATCCCCGGCCTCATGGCTTCCGGCGAGTGCGACTACCAGTATCATGGTGCCAACCGCCTGGGCGCAAACTCCCTGCTGTCCGCTACCTACTCTGGCACTGTTTCCGGCCCCGAGGCTCTCAGGTGGGCTCGCAGCGGCGAGCTGGGCGATCCCCTCACCGAGGCTGAGATGGAAGCAGCCCGCAAGGAGTGCGTAGCCGAGTTCGACAAGATCCGCAACATGAACGGCCCCGAGAACGCTCACAAGCTCCATCATGAGATGGGCGAGATCATGTACAAGTACGTGTCCATCGAGCGTGACAATATCGGCCTTGACCAGTGCCTGAAGGAACTCAAGGAAATCCTCAAGCGCTGGGATAACATCGGCGTCACCGACCATGGCAACTGGGCCAACCAGGAAGCTATGTTCGTGCGCCAGCTTCGCAACATGATCCTCTACGCCATGGTGGTCACCAAGGGTGCCCGCTGCCGCGACGAGTCCCGCGGCGCACATGCCAAGATCGTCCTGGACGAGAACGGCAACCGCAAGACCGACGAGCAGGGCGAGCTTGTCTTCATGGGCCGCGATGATGAGCGCTTCATGAAGACCACCATCGTGGACTATGACCCGAAGACCGAGGAGCCCCAGGTTTCCTACATGGAATTCGATCATTCCCTCATCAAGCCCCGTGCCCGTAACTATGCTGTGGCGAAAAAAGAGTAAGGAAAGACGCTCGAAGGAGGATTATGTAAAATGGCAGAACAGAAAATGGTCAGACTCATCATCGAGCGCCAGGACGGCCCGGAGAGTGCGCCGTATACCCAGGAATTCGATGTACCATACCGCCCCGGCCTCAACATGGTGGCGGCTCTCATGGAAATCCAGAAGAACCCTGTCACCGTTGACGGCAAGCGCGTAGCTCCCGTAGTCTGGGAGTGCAACTGCCTGGAGAAAGTCTGCGGCGCCTGCATGATGGTCATCAACGGCATTCCCCGTCAGGCTTGCTGCTCCCTGGTGGACAACCTGAAGCAGCCCATCCATCTGGCACCTGCACGCACCTTCCCGGTTATCCGCGATCTGCTCATCGACCGCTCCGTCATGTTCGAGAGCCTCAAGAAGATTCAGGGCTGGGTGGAAGTGGACGGCAGCTGGGATGTGAAGGATGCTCCCATCCAGAACCCCTATACCGCACAGACTGCCTATGAGATCTCTCACTGCATGACCTGCGGCTGCTGCCTGGAGGCTTGCCCCAATGTGGGACCCCAGTCCGACTTCATCGGACCTGCTCCTACCGTGCAGGCTTACCTCTTCAATCTCCATCCCCTCGGGAAGTTCGACGCTCCGAAGCGCTTGAATGCCCTGATGGAGAAGGGCGGCATCACCAGCTGCGGCAACAGCCAGAACTGCGTGGAGGTCTGCCCCAAGCAGATCAAGCTCACCACTTACCTGGCTCAGCTGAACCGCGATGTGAACAAGCAGGCCTTGAAGAATATCTTCAACCACTGAGGCTTCGACTTTTTGCAAGAACCCGCTTCTTTGACAGAGGCGGGTTTTTTCTTGTGCCAGGCAGGAGAAAGAGGGGCTTCCCTTGAATTATAAATGAGCATTGTAGAAGAGTTGATAGGATGATGATTATGAAAAAAATGAGCAGACTGCCACTCAGTTCCAACCTGAAAAGGTTCAAGTTCTTCTTTGACCTGCTGAAGCGGAATACCGATGATTACCTTTTCCTCACTGACCTGCAAGAGAATATGGTGATGGTGTCGCCCAATCTCGTACAGGATTTTGAGCTGCCCGGGGAGGTCATGGAGAATTTTGACCGCTACTGGATGCCCCTGGTACATCCCGAGGAACAAGAGGCTTACGGCCAGTCCATCGAGGCGGTGCTGAAGCACAAGTCCCGGGAGCATTTCATGGAATATCGGGTCAAGAGCCGCAAGGACGATTATGTGTGGATACGTTGCCGCGGCACTGTGGGCCTTGACCGGGAAGGAAGGCCCAGCATCTTCACAGGAGTGCTTACCCGCCTGTCCCAGCGCAATCAGGCAGATGAGATCACGGGCCTCTTGAACAAATATCAGTTCGAGCGGGCGGTGAAGTCTGCCCTCTCCTCCTACCGGGTCACCGGCGAGGGCGGGGCGCTGATGGTGCTGGGGCTGGATAACTTCAAGATCATCAATGAAACCCACAACCGTGTGGTGGGTGATCGGGTGCTCAGGGAAGTTTCCCGTCAGATTGAAGCGGTGCTGCCCCAGGAACTCACCCTTTACAAGCTGGATGGCGACCAGTTCGGCCTGGTATGCCTGGGCTACGGGGAAAAGGAAGTGGCGGACCTCTTCGCCACCATTCAGGGTTGCCTGGCCCATCCCTATACCGTGGATGGCCGCCAGTATTTCAATACGGTATCCGCCGGCACTGTGACCTACCCCCAGGGGGGCAAGGACTATCTGGTGCTGCACAAGCACGCCGAGGCTGCCCTGGACCTGGCCAAGCAGGCGGGGAAGAACCGCAACTGCCTCTTCAGCAAGGAGCAGTACAATCGCTGGGTGCGTTCCATCACCATGCGGGACTCTCTCTGGGATTGCGTGGAAAATGACTGCGAGGGCTTCAGCCTCTTCTTCCAGCCCCAGGTCAGGGCCGGGAACAGGGAGCTTATCGGGGCAGAATCCCTGCTCAGATGGCGCAACCCCAAGGGGCGCATGGTAGCGCCCATGGAGTTTATCCCCATTCTGGAAGAGACGAAGCTGATTGTTCCCGTGGGCAAGTGGATTTTCCGGGAAGCGGCCCGCATCTGCAAGGAATGGCGCAAGATGCGGCCTGATTTCCGCATCAGCGTGAACATGAGCTATGAGCAGGTGAAGGATCTGTCCTTCAAGGAATACGCGCTGGAATGCCTGAAGCGGTATGAGCTGCCTCCCGAAGCCATTGTGCTGGAGCTGACAGAGAGCAAGATTGTGGCAGACTGGAGCTTCGTGAACCAGCAGTTCGATGCCTTCCGCCAGGCAGGCATCAAGATTGCCATGGACGACTTCGGCACAGGGTATTCCTCCCTGGCCTCCTTCAAGAACCTGTCCTGCGACATTGTGAAGATTGACAGGGAGTTCGTGAAGAAGATTCTGGAGAATGAGTTTGACAGGAAATTGGTGGAGTATGTGGTGGCTCTCTGCCACAGCATAGGCATAGAGGCCTGCATAGAGGGTGTGGAGGATATCGAGGAGTACACGCTGCTGACAGAGGTCTGCAAGGCAGATGCCATCCAGGGGTATCTCTTCGGGCATCCCGAGAGCGAGGAGAATTTCGAGGAGAAGTTCCTCAAAGGGGGGAAGTTCCTTGAGCCTTGCTCGCCACCTCAGTCGCATTGATGAAGCGTGTGGCATGAAGCCTTCCCCTCAAGGAGAAGGCGTAGTTTACGGAGTGAAGATGATGGTCAACAAGCAATTTGTTTTCTGCATTTTAGCAGCAGCCTTATTAGCTATGTTTCCGCTGCAGCCAGCCTTTGCCATGGAACCACCTGTCCTTTCCGTGCAGGGGACTGGCCAGGCCAGGCTGGCACCGGATCAGGCGGGGCTCAGCCTCAGTGTGGTCACTGAGGGGCAATCGGCTCAGGAGGTGCAGGCAGAGAATGCCCGGAAGATGCAGGCTGTCACCGAGGCGGTGAAGGGCCTGGGGGTGGAGGACAGGTTCATCCGCACCTCCAATATTTCCATGCAGCCCAGGTATGACTACAAGAACGGCGAGCGCAAGCTCAAGGGTTATACTGCCACCAATACCCTGCGGATAGAGGTGAAAGACCTCTCCAAGCTGGGCCGCATCATTGACAGGTCCCTGAATGCCGGAGCCAACAAGGTGGATGCTCTGGAGTTTGGCCTGCAGGCCCCCGAACGGTTGCAGCAGCTGGCGCTGAGAAATGCCGTGGCCGATGCCCGCAGCAAGGCGGAGGTCATTGCAGGTGCCCTGGGGAAGAGAATCGTGGGCCTCAGGCAGGTAGCGGAGGAAAACAGCGGCTATATGCCCCGCAGCTATGCCATGCCCCTGCTGGCAGCGGCCAAGGCGGACAATGAGATGGCAGCGGAGACCCCGGTCTCCCCGGGGGAGCTGGAGCTTTCTGCCACTGTGCATATTGACTTTATACTTTCGGAATGACAATATTGCCTCCCCCGTAAACGGAGGAGGCTTATTCTTACTATATGTAGCAATATTTGAAAAAGGAGCTGCGGTCTGTGGATAATCAGAAGAAGATGCTGAAATTACTGGACTATTTGCGGCAAGTGGGCAATCTGCGCCAGAAGCTCGTGAAGAATCTGCAGAATGAGGCCTGGTGCCTGGAATTCGCCTCTGTGCCCATGGATCCCAAGCGCATCCATCTCTATAGCCCGGAGGATGAACTGCCCCCCGGTGCCCCGGAGGGGCTGCTCTTCGAGGTAGAAAGGCCGGAATTTGCTCCCTGCCCGGAACTGCCCTTCGACCTCATAGGCTGGGTGCGGACGCCGGACTGGAAGAACTTCGAGGTATCGGAAATCGAGGTGCGGGACGAGCGCAGCCGACATGACCCCAGATTGGGAGAAATCACCGAGCGCTTTGTGGACTCCGGGGTGCGGCTGGCGGCCTTCGAGGACTGGAAGAGGCACAGGAGCCTCTGGCGGTCCGGGGAAATGGTCAAGAGCCGCACACAGAAGCTCTTCATGTCCCTTTACGGCATCTACGACAAGCTGCGGCAGGATCCCGAGGGCCTGGAACTGGTGGTGGGCAATGCCTGCTTCCTGAACGGCCTGGATACGGAAATCGAGCATCCCATGCTGCTGAAGAAAGTTCGCCTCATCTATGACAAGCGGGGCAAGATGCAGGTGGTGGACGGGGAGAGCGCCACGGAGCTTTACACGGAGCTCTTTCAGGATCTGCCGGGCATCAAGGGAGAAGGGGTCAGGGAGTTTGCTGCCTGGATGGACGAAAAGGGCATCCATCCCCTCTCCGGCAACCTCAAGGAATTCTTCGAGAGCACGGCTCCCATCCTGACCCCCAACTGCCGCTGGGCGGCCCAGCGCTTTGAGCTGCTGCCCACTGACTGGTATCTCGTCTATCCTCGTCCCTGCCTCTACCTGCGCCGCCACAATGCCGGCATTGCCAAGGCCGTGGCGGACATTGCGGCAGAGATCGAGCAGGGGGGCGAGATTCCCCAGGCCATGCTGGAGATCGTGGACCCGGAGTTCAAGCCCACCAAGGTCATTTTGCCAGAGTCTGAGGGGGATCAGCTGCTCGCTGATGCCAGAGGCGAGGCGGCAGACATCTTGCTCACCAAGCCTGCCAATGCCGAGCAGCTTTCCATCGCCAGGGAAATAGAGCAGGCTCCTGCCGTGGTGGTGCAGGGGCCGCCGGGCACGGGCAAGACTCATACCATCGCCAACCTCCTGGGGCATTTCCTGGCCCGCGGCCAGCACGTACTGGTGACCTCTGCCACCAGCAAGGCTTTGTCTGTGCTGAAAGACAAGCTGCCGGAGGGGCTGCAGAACCTCTGCGTCTCTCTGCTGGAGGGTGCCCGTCAGGATATGGAGAAATCCGTGGCGGGCATCTGCGAGATGATGGCTCGCCAGTCGGCGGGGGAAATGCGCCAGAAGGCAGACGAACTTTCCAAGCGCCGGGATGAGGTGCTGAAGAAGCTGGGGGGCAAGCGCCGCACTTTGGAAGAGGTGCGCCAGCTGGAGGCCAAGCGGGATTATTTCGACCTGGGGGGAAAGGCCTGGTCCCTCTCCCGCATGGCGGATTACCTCCATATGCACGAGGAGCTGGAGGGGCGCCTGCCCCTGCCCTTGGTGCGGGGGAAGGACTTCCCGCTGGAAAAGAATGAACTGGAAGAACTGTATCTCTTGAACGGGGAATTTGATGCGGAAAGCCTCTGCGAGCTGAAAGAGGAACTGCCGGATGTATTCTCCCTGCTGCCTCCTGCCAGAGCCGGTGAGCTGCTAGAGAGGGAACAGAGGTTTATCAAGAATGAAAAGGAGCTTTTGGCGGCACTGCCTCAGGCGATTATTGACCACAAGGAGGAAATCCTCTGCGAGGGCCAGCGGGTAGTGGGGGAGGATCTGGTGCCGGACTTCCTGAAGCAGGCTCAGATTTACCTTGCTTCCCTGGATTTGAAGAGGTTTTCCATTCCCTGGGCCAAAGCTGCCGTGCTGGCAGGCAGCCAGGGGGGCGCCCGCCGGGAGGTCTGGGAGATGCTGGGCCGGGATATCGAGCGGGTGCAGCAGCTCAAGTCCCAGTATATCAAGCTCTTTTTCGGGCACGATTTCAAGTATCTGCTGGATAAGCCCCTTGACAAGGAACTCATTCAAGGTCTGGCAGAACTGGCGGAAATCTTCGATGCCAGCGGCAAGCTGCCCTGGTGGACCAAGCTGCGCCGACCAGACCTCACCAAGGTGCAGCAGGGCTTCGTGATCGATGGCAAGCCTCTGGGCAGCCGCTTGGACTGCCAGATGGCCATGCAGTATGTGTCCCTGCATGAGGCCAGGGCGCAGCTTTCCCGGGAGTGGGAGCAGCTGTTGGTGCCCCTGGGCATGGATTCCTATGCTGACATGGCGGCAGGGGAGGAAGATATCGACGACCTCTGCCAGGCCCGCTGGCAGGAGTTCAAGTCCCTGCTGGACTGGCGGGAGGAAACTCTCATGGAGATCCGCCGCCAGTGCGAGCAGGCGGGCATCATCTGGGAAAATATCTGCGTCAAGGGAGATTTCCTCACCCCTGCCGCAGCTTTGGACAAAGAACTGAACTGGCTGCAGGAGGATTTGCCCCGCTGGCTGAAGCTGGTACACCTCTCCTATGTGGAGCGACGCTCTGACAGGGCGCTGGACAAGCTCTGGGATGTCCTGCAGGACGCTACGGGCAAGGTGTCAGAGGAACTGCGCAAGGCCGTGTCAAAGGGGGACAGCGCCCTCTATGAGGAAGCCTATGAGCGTCTCAGGCATTATCAGGAAGTAAAGCCCCGCTACCGCAGGCGGCAGGAACTCTTAGGCAAGCTGTCTGCCAGCGCTCCCCATTGGGCCGAGCAGCTGGAAAACCAGGTGGGGCTGAAATTGGAAGCTCCTCAGGAGGCTGTGGCCGCCTGGACCTATGAGCAGCTGAAGATGGAAATGGCGGAGGCTCCCAAAGTCAATGTGGCCAGGATCGCCGCCGAGGCCAAGGATCTTGCTGCAGAGCTGCATGAGGTCACCACCCAGCTGGCAGAGTCCCTGGCCTGGTATCAGCTGCTGGAGAAGGTGGAGGGCACAGGCCTGCAGGCCAGCCTCATGGGGTGGAGCAAGGCCGTGAAGAAAATCGGCAAGGGCACGGGCAAGTATGCTGCCCGCCATCTGCGGGAGGCCAGGGCCTGCATGCTGGAAGCCCAGAGGGCGGTGCCTGCCTGGATCATGCCCCTTTCACGGGTCTGGCAGAATCTGCCTGCCGATGCGCCCAAGTTCGACCTCATCATCATTGACGAGGCCAGCCAGGCAGATATTCTCTCCCTGCCCCTCTTGTATTTCGCCAAGCGGGTCATCATCGTAGGCGATGACCAGCAGGTGAGCCCCGCCGACATCGGCGTGCAGGCAGAGGATATCCTTTCCCTGCAGTCAGCTACCATCGAGGGGGTCATTGACCATGCCTCCCTTTACACCATGGACACTTCCCTGTATGACCTGGCCCAGATGCACTTCCAGGCCCGGATGCTGTCCGAGCACTTCCGTTCTGTGCCGGAAATCATCGGCTACAGCAACAAGCTCTGCTATGATGGACGCATCCGTCCCCTGCGGGAGGGAGTATCCTCACCCCTCATGCCCCTCATTGACTGGCAGGTGGCAGGAGAGAGAGAGGAAGGCACCAAGCGTAATACCTGCGAGGCAGAGGAAATCGTGTCCCTGCTGGCTGCCTGCCTTGAGCAGCCGGAGTACGAGGGCAAGACCTTCGGCGCCATCTCCCTTTTGGGGGAGGAGCAGTCCCGCCTGATCAGGGAGCTGGCGGCGGAGAAAATCGGCATCACCGCGCTGGAAGAGTGCGGCTTTATCTCGGGCAACCCCGCCCAGTTCCAGGGCGACGAAAGGGATATCATCTTCCTTTCCCTGGTAGACAGCAGCGAGGGCGAGGAACAGCTGCGCCTGCTGGGGGAGGGGCGAGGCTCTGACAATGTGAAACGCTACAACGTAGCCGTCAGCCGCAGCCGCGACCAGCTTTGGGCAGTGCATTCCATGCCCCTGGAAGCGCTGAAGTCCAATGACCTGCGGCGGGGACTGCTGGAGTATATCAGAGAAAATGCCGCCACCAAGCCCCAGGATAATGCCAGGGAACTCAGCTCCCTGGAAACTGCCGTGGGCAGGGCACTGGAACTGGCCGGGTTCGAGGTGCATAACAACTGGCAGACCGGCAGCGGCCAGCTGGGATTGGTGGTAGCAGGCAAAGGCAGGCTGGCAGCCATCGACTGCCAGGGCGAGCACTGGTACTCTGGAGCAGAAGAAATCATGGAAGAACAGCGCCAGCAGGCAGTGCTCATGCGCCTGGGCTGGAACTTCCTCAGGGTGCGGGGCAGCGAATGGTACGCCGCCCCGGACAAGGTACTGGCCAGGCTGCAGGGCTACCTGCAGGCCATGGGCATCGAACCCGCGTCAGGAGAAAAGGAACCCACCGCCGCCCTGCGCCTGGAACTGATGCAGCGGGTCACGGAAAGAGCCGAGGCCATCAGGGCTTCCTGGCAGCAAACGCTTGAAGAATGAAGATAATCCCGGGGTTTGAATATCCCGGGATTATCTTTTTGCATAAAAATGAGGCTGCTGCACATTTCATTACGTGCAACAGCCCCTTTTAAGTTTCTTCAACTTTTTTCAAAAAGGGTGTTGACAAGGGAAGCGAAGGCGTGTATTATAATACAAGTCGCTGACAGGTAGCACTGTCAAGGAGCTGCTGACGCGAGGATATCTCAAAAAACATCAAAAAGAATTTGAAAAAGTTCTTGACAAGATGATGGCAATGAGATATGATATAGAAGCTGACCCGCGAGAGAGCCTGAAGGTTCTGACAGCGAGGAAGGCGAAGTTGTTCCTTGAAAACTAAACAATGCAAAATGAATCATGCAACATGATTCAAGCTAGATGTTAGTCAAACCTTATGGTTTGAAAAAACATCGATTGG
>CACZHK010000062.1 GCA_902780915.1 Pseudoselenomonas ruminantium
CCTCCATCAGTTCCTGGCACATCTGGTCGCTGAGACAGTTGAAGTGCTGGCTGTTTTCCATCTTCACATAACAGATGCGATCCTTGATCACTTTGCTTACCAATGACATAAGACTTTCCCCTTCCCCTTATCAGATTATTTTATATGTATGATTCTGTAATTTCGTCACCAGCTGGAAAAAACCTTCTTTCATACCAAAAGCCGCCGAACAGGTGATATCCTGCCCGACGGCTTTGGTTTATTCTTTAGGGAATTACTTGTTCAAGGGCTTCTTCAGCACGGAGAGCACTGCGCAGCCGACTACGGCACCAATGAGGATGGCGACGAGATACATCACCGGGTTGCCGATGGTGGGGACTACGAAGATGCCGCCGTGGGGAGCACGGAGGGTGCAGTCGAAGGCCATGGTCAAGGCGCCTGCTACAGCAGAGCCGATGACGCAGGAGGGGATCACGCGCAGGGGATCGCCTGCGGCGAAGGGGATAGCGCCCTCAGTGATGAAGGACATGCCCATGACGTAGTTCACTACGCCGGCCTTCTGCTCGCTTTCGGTGAAGCGGTTCTTGAAGAAGGTGGTGCAGAGAGCGATGGCCAGAGGAGGCACCATGCCGCCTGCCATGACGGCAGCCATGACATGATACTCGCCGGAAGCCAGCAGGCCGGTGCCGGTGACGTAAGCAGCCTTGTTGATGGGGCCGCCCATGTCGATAGCCATCATGCCTGCAACCACGATGCCCATAAGGATACGGGCAGAGGGATCCATGTTGGCCAGGGTGTCAGTGAGCCAGGTGTTGATGGCGCTGACAGGAGGCGCAATGATGTACATGGAGATGAAGCCCATGAGGAGGATGCCGAAGAAGGGATAGAGGAGGACGGGCTTCACGCCGTCCAGGCTGGCGGGAATGCCGGAGAAAGCCTTCTTCAGGAGGTTCACGATCCAGCCGCCCAGGAAGCCGGCCAGGAGTGCGCCCAGGAAGCCGGAGCCGGTGGTGCCGGCCAGAGCGCCGCCCACGAAGCCCACAGCCAGGCCCGGACGGTCAGCGATGGACATGGCGATGAAACCAGCCAGCACAGGCAGCATGAAGCCGAAGGCTGCGCCGCCGACGCTCATGAAGAACTTGGCAAACGGGGTATTGCTGCCGAAAGAAGCAGCAGGCTCGGGAGCATCAAAGAGGAAGGCCAAGGCGATGAGCACGCCGCCGCCCACCACGAAGGGAAGCATATGGCTGACGCCGTTCATGAGGTGCTTGTAAGCCTGACGGCCCAGGGACTCGCCTGCAGTATCAGCTGCACCTTCAGCCTCGTCGCTGCCGGTGGCATGGTACACGGGAGCCGTGCCGCTCATGGCCTTGTCCAGCAGTTCGTCGGCCTTGTTGATGCCGTCAGCCACCTTGGTGATGATGGTGCGCTTGCCGTCGAAGCGGGCCATGGCCACGTTCTTGTCAGCTGCCACAATGATGGCATCAGCAGCGGCGATTTCCTCAGCAGTGAGGACATTCTTGGCACCGCCGGAGCCGTTGGTCTCTACTTTGATGGTGATGCCGCGCTTCTTGGCGTGCTGCTCCAGGGACTCGGCAGCCATGAAGGTATGGGCAATGCCGGTGGGGCAGGCAGTGACAGCCAGCACCTGGATGTGGTCAGCCTTGGGAGCTGCCGCCACCGGACCAGCTGCGGCAGCCACGAACTTGCCGTCTTCCTTGTCGTCGATGAGCTTCAGGAACTCTTCCTTGGACTTGGCGGCAATGAGGGCTTCCTTGAAGTCAGCATCCATGATCATGGTAGCCAGCTTGGACAGGATAGCCATATGCTCGTCATTGGCAGAGTCGGGAGCCGCAATCTGGAAGAACAGGCGGGAAGGCTTGCCATCCATGGACTCGAAGTCCATGCCTGCGGGCACAGTCATGGCAGAAAGGCCAGCAGCCTTCACGCCCTTGCTCTTGGCATGGGGAGTGGCGATGCCGTCACCCAGGCCGGTGGTGCCAGAGGCTTCACGGGCCAGGACATCCTTCTTGTACTCTGCCTTGTCCGTGAGGTTGCCGCCCTTTTCCATCAGGTCGGTGAGCTGGTCGATGGCTGCATTCTTATCAGCCGGCTTTGCTCCGAGGAGGATAGACTCGCTCTTGAGCAGGTCAGTGATACGCATGATATCTCTCCTTTTAAAAATTATATATGAATACTATAAGGGAAAACTTTGTTTAGGTCAGGCCCTTATCGACTTATACAGGGCCTCGGCTTCCGGGCGGGTGGCCAGGTTTTCGCTGAAGGCGGAGGCGGAGCCGGTGGCTACGCCCATGAAGAAGGCGTGCTCGAAGTCTTCCGGCTTTTCATGGTAACCCGTGATGAAGCCTGCCACCATGGAGTCCCCTGCGCCCACGGAATTCACCAAGGTGCCCTTGGGTGCGGGGCTCTTGAAGTGGCGTCCGTCTTCCGTCAGGAGGATGGCGCCGTCACCGGCCATGGAGATAAGCACATTGCGGGCGCCCTGCTCCTGCAGCTTCTTGGCATAGGCGACAATCTCCTCGTCAGTGGTCAGCTTCACGCCGAACATATCCCCCAGCTCGTGATTGTTGGGCTTGATGAGGAAGGGATGATATTTGAGGACCTTCAGGAGCAGCCCCTTCTCGGCATCCACCACCACGCGGATGCCCTTGCCATCCAGGCGGCTCATGATGCGCTCGTAGATGTCATCCGGCAGGGTGTTGGGAATGGAGCCGGCCAGCACCAGGGTGTCGCCCTCCACCAGCTTGTCCAGCTTGGCGAAAAGCTCTGCCTGGGCTTCTTCGCTGATCTTGGGGCCCTGGCCGTTGATCTCCGTCTCCTTGTCGGCCTTGACCTTCACATTGATGCGGGAGAAGCCGTCAGGGAGCTGCACGAAGTCGTGAGCCACGCCGAAGCCCTCCAGCTGACGCTTGATCTCCTCGCCGGTGAAGCCGGCCAAAAAGCCCAGCGCCGTGGACTTGATGCCCATGTTGCCCAGGACGATGGACACATTGATGCCCTTGCCGCCCCCCAGCACCTGCTCGTAGTTCACACGGTTGATCTGGCCTGCGGTGAAGGAATCCAACCGCACGATGTAGTCAAGTGCCGGGTTAAAAGTAACTGTATAAATCATTTACGCTTCCTCCTTGAAAGTGAGCTTACGCCTCATCTTCCAGTACATTGGTAAAATCCCGATACTTCTTGTCCTCCAGCTTGCCAGTGATGATGGTGGCGCTGGAAATGCTGCCAAAAGTAATGGGGGCAATCCTGTTGAACTTTGATTGATCCGCCAGCACATAGGCGTGCTTGCAGCGCTTCAGGGCCTCTCCCTTGACCTCCCCCTCATCTGCGTCAGGGGTGGAAAAGCCGGACTGGGTGCTGATGCCGTTGGTGCCGAAGAACCCCTTGGTGAAATTGTAGGCCTCCAGGCTCCTGATGGCACCGCTGCCCACCACCGCTTCCGTAGTGGCCTTGATGGCTCCTCCCAGGATAAAAACCTTGAAGCCCCGCCCCGCCAGCTTTGAAGCATGGGGCAGGCCGTTGGTGACATAGGTGGCTCCTTTTTCCGCCAGAAAGTCGATCATCTGGAGAGTGGTGGAACCTGCATCCAGATAGACAAAATCCCGCCGCTTCACCAGCCCGGCCGCAAGGCGCGCAATGCCCACCTTTTCTTCCGTATAAAGGGAACTCTTGGTGCGCATATCCTCCTCCGAGGATGAGTAGCGATTGTCGATGGCGGTGGCTCCCCCGTAGACCTTGTAAAGCCGCCCGCTCTTATGCAAGCTGGTGAGATCGCGCCTCACAGTGGATTCCGAAGTACCCAGAAGATGAGTGAGCTCAGTGACCGTAACGGCTTTCTTCTCCGTCAAGAGCCTCAAAATAGCCGCATAACGCTCTTCCGTGAGCATCCATCCCCCCCCCTTTGCTTCGTTATGGTACTAATATCATATAGCTAAATACGAGCAAAGTCAATCAAAATCGTGAAAAAGCAAGCAAAATTTTGGTATAAACGATTACATACAAGCAAAATCAACCATTCTAGTCTAAAAAAAATCAGGACACAAGTCCCCCAGCTACTAAAAAAATCCCCTCCGTACCCCCTGGCGCCCAAGGATGGGCGCCCGCGGACCTTTGAATAACGTGAAGTTATTCAGGTCAGGTTTTCTTTTTGTTACTTTTTCTTTGCGCCAAAGAAAAAGTAAGCCCGAAATGTAACTTTTTAATGTATAATGTATCATAGAGGAAAACAACAACGAATGGAGCGTGACCCAATGACCGAACAAAAACCCAAACTCAAACAGCAACGCAAGTTCTCCTTCTACTTCAAAAAATACTTCACCATCTTCATCGGCGCCCTCATCGCCTCCGTGGGACTGGAAATCTTCCTCATCCCCAATGAAGTCATCGACGGCGGCGTAGTGGGCCTCTCCATCATGGCCCAGACCCTCTCCGGCTTCAGCATCGGCATGTTCCTGATTATCTTCAACCTGCCCTTCCTGTACCTGGGCTACAAGCAAATAGGCCGCAGCTTCGCCATCGCCACCATGGTAGCCATCTGCTTCCTGGCAGGCTGGTCGGAAGTCATGGAAGAGATTCCCGCCGTCACCACCGACCCCTTCCTGGCTGCCATCTTCGGCGGCATCATCGACGGCGTGGGGGTAGGCCTCATCATCAGGGCAGGCGGGTCCTTGGACGGCACGGAGATCGTGGCCATCATCATGGACAAGAAATCCGTTTTCTCCGTGGGCGAAGTGGTCATGTTCATCAACCTCTTCATCCTCTCCAGCGCAGGTCTCCTCTACGGCTGGGACAAGGCCATGTACTCCCTGGTAGCCTACTTCGTCATCTCCAAGATGATCGATGTGGTCATCAAAGGCCTGGACGAATCCTACGCCGTGATGATAGTCACCAACAGCCACGAGGATATCACCTCGGCCCTCAATGACAGACTGGGCCGTGGCGTGACCCTGCTCCACGGGGCAGGCGGATACACGGGCGAGAGCAAAGAAGTGCTCTACTGCGTGGTGACGCGTCTGGAAGTTGACAAACTCAAGGAAATTGTCTTGGAAAAGGACGAGAATGCCTTCGTCACCATCAATGCCGTACATGACATCATCGGCGGCAGGTTCAAGAAGAAGGCTATCCATTGATTGCTTATTTCACGCTTTGCCAAGCTGCGGCCTGGAATTCATCCAGAATTCACAGAGCCGCATGGCGCCCATCCATGGGCGCCGGAGTTCGGATTTGGAGAGGTGATTATTTTGCGCAGAGTTCACTTTATTTTGCCCATGCTGGCGGCATTGCTGATATGCTTTGCTTCCTGCACCGAAGCCGCCCCCCTGCGGCTGGCCCAGTACCCCGTCATCGACCGGGCCTGGTGCCCCATTGATGTGCTCATGGATTTGAACGCGCGGGTTTCCCGCGCCACCCATGTGCCCCTGAACGGTTATCTGCATACGGTGGAGTATCTGCCGGAGAATGAGCTGGCAGCCGCCATGGGGGAGGTGCGGCTGGAGATGGGCCCCAAGGCCAAGGACAAGGAACTGCTCCGCCCCCTGGCTGCCCGGCTGCAGGCCGACCTGGTAGTGCTGCCCATAGTGGACGGCTATCAGGAATGGCACCGCATGAGCTGGCGCAGGGGCACCATCTACCACAGCTATGCCTCCGTCATGCTCTATGTCTACGATGCCCGCACGGACGAAGTAGTGAAGAAGGGAGCCTCCCGCTTCTACGACGATGAAAGCAGTTCCCGCGCCAGCGCCGCCTATCTTGTCCGGCAGGCCATGGATGAGGTGCTCTACACCAGCCGTCTCCACGAGCGCATCTATCCGCCCAAGGACAAAATCAGTCGGTAAACTCACAGATAATAATATTTTTACAAATCAAGCAGGAAAACAGAGCTTTTTGACGAATAACCTCGTAAATGGAGTTTTGCAGGATATCTCCGCGGAAAGAAGGGTGTGCCATGATACCTACAGAAATCCATATACCTTTGCTCCTCTTTGGCTTCGTCATCTTCTGGGTTCTCTCCATCCTGGGCACTGTCTGGTATTTCCATCAGGTGCTGAAGAGGGAACGGAAGCTCAAGGACGGCATGGACCAGCTGCTGACCTTCACGGATCTCTGCACCTTTGTCTTTGACATGCGCAAGGACACCATGAGGCTCTCCACCGCCTGCGCCCATCTCATGAGCCTGCCGGAACTGATCGAGAACTTCACGGAAGCCTGCCATCAGGAAGACAGGTCGAAGGAAGCCTGCCAGAACCTCCTGCAAGCCATGACCCCGGAAGCTGACCAGCAACGCATGCAGCTCACCCGCGCCAACGGCTCTTTGGGCACCTATCGGGTCACCAATCGCATCTACTACACGAAAAACGAAGAAATAGACTACATCATCGGCATACTCACGGACATCACCCAGGAGGTGCACCGGGAAGAGCATCTGGCTCTCCATGCCCAGCTTGACGGCCTCACCCATGTCTACAATAGCGGCACGGTGCGGCGCATGCTGTCAGACTCCATGTCGGACTTCTCGGAAAACGAATTGGGAGCCTTCATCATCCTGGATATCGACAACTTCAAGAAATTCAACGACCTCTTCGGCCACCAGACCGGCGACCAGGTGCTGCGCATCGTGGCCAGAGTGCTCAAGGAACATCTCAGAGTAGATGATGTCATCGGCCGCCTGGGAGGGGATGAGTTCTGCGCCTACCTGCCGGGGCTGCCCAGCATAGGCTACCTTTCCACCCTCTGCGAAAGGCTCAATCAAGGCGTGACGAGCATCGCCAAGACAGAGGGCATCGAAGCTCCTGTCACCATCAGCATAGGTGCCACCATGCTCCACAGCTTCGACGATTTCCTCACCGCCTACGAGCGGGCCGACCAGGCTCTCTATGAGGCCAAAGCCAAGGGACGCAACTGCTATGTGGCCAAAGATGCCCCCAGGGAGAAAACACCAGAAGAAAAGGAAAACAAGGCAGGGGATGAATGAACTCCCCTTCCTTAGTATATTTATTTGTAGGTGCTGTCTATGAATTTAACTGCTCTGCTGGCTGTCTGCCTGCTTCTGCTGACCAACCTCGCGGCCCTGCTGGCTGCCATCGTCTTCTACCGAAAGTGGCGCCGAGGCCAGCGCCTGGCTGTGCTCTCGGAACAAAGCCGGGCCAGCCGCGTGCGCTCCGAAACCGCCCGCCAGGTCATCAAGCGGCAGCATTTTTTCATTTCCCGCTATGTGAAATATCTGGAGACCCCCACCCGGGACATCAATGAGCTGACGGAAAAAATCATCCAAAGCCAGGATCTCTCTGCTGCCCATGTGGGAGCCTCCCAGCTGCAGACCCGCATGCAGCTGCTCCTGCAGTCCATCAGCAATCTGAAAGACTACGCCTCCATGGAAGTGGGGGAGCTGACCCTGCGCCCGGAACCCGTATCCAGCCGCCAGCTGTTGGAAGAAGCCATCAGCACCATGCGCACTTTCCTGTCCGCCAGTCAGCAGCACCTCCTGCTGGACATCAAAGGCTGGCAAGAGCACACGATCATCGTGGACAAGGGCAAGTTCTGCTCCATGGTGGGCCATCTGGGCCACGCCATCGCCACCTACCTGCCCAAGGGCTGCAATGTCAACTTCACCGCCGAATCCATCCGCTCCGGTGAGAACCGCATCGTCACCTGGCTCCGGATCTCCGACAGCGACACGGACTATGAGGTTCCTTCCAATGAACAGCTTTTCGACCCCATGAGCGGGACGCTCCCCCTCAAAGAAAATGCCCCCAACGAGTCCCCCATCTCCTCACTGGGCCTGCCCTTTGCCAAGCATCTGGCAGAACTCATGGGCGGCACCCTGAACTTCCGCCGCACCAGCGAAGGACTCGCAGCGGAGATAGAACTGTTTTTCAATGTTGGGGAATAGCTATGGCAAAGACAAGACATTTGAGTTAAAATAAAAAGCGCTGAAAAGCGCTTTTTATTTTGCGATTATCAAGGAGGCAACCATGAACCCTAAGGAAAAATACCGGCAGATCTGCCGTGAAGCAGGTGCCACAGGACTGGTGCTGGCACTAATCATCGTGCTCTGGTGCGTGCTGGGCTTTGGGCTCTCCGGCAGCGAAGTGATGGTTCTGGGACTGCCCCTCTGGGCAGTAGCAGGCACCGTGGGCATCTGGCTCCTCGCCATCCTGCTCACCTTTATTCTGGTGAAGTTCGTCTTCAAGGATATGGCCCTGTCCAAGCCATTTGTGAAATCAGATAAGGAGTGAAAGCATTGGGAAATCTCTCGGCTCTTCTGCCCCTGCTCTTGTTCATGGGAGCCATGATCGGCATCGGCTTCTATGTACGGCGTGAGGGCAGCCGTTCCGGCACGGGCTTTGTAAAAAATTATTTTATCGGCAATCATAACCTGGGCGGCTTCGTGCTGGCCATGACCACTGTGGCCACCTACAGTTCTGTTTCTTCCTTCGTAGGCGGGCCGGGGATGGCCTGGCAGATAGGGTTCGGCTGGATATACATGGCCGTGGTGCAGGTCACTGCCATCTTCCTGGTGCTGGGTGTCTACGGCAAGCGGGTGGCCCTGCTGTCACGGCGGCTGGATGCAGTCACCGTGGTAGATATCATCAGGGCACGCTTTAACTCAGACAATCTGGCGGCCCTCGCCGCCTTTATCATCGTGCTGTTCTTCTGCGCCACCATGACAGCCCAGTTCGTAGGCGGCGCCAAGCTCTTTTCTGCCGTCACAGGCTACAGCTACGAGATGGGGCTCCTGCTCTTTGGCCTCACCGTGGTGCTCTACACCGCCATCGGCGGCTTCCGCGCCGTGGCCCTCACAGACACCTGCTGCGCCATCGTCATGATGGTGGGCATCGTGCTGCTGCTCTACTACGTCCTGCAGGCAGGCGGCGGCTATATGGCCATCATGGACAATCTCCACGCCAATCATCCCGAGATGTTCGAGCCGCTGTCAGCAGGTCATATGCCTTTGACCCTCTATCTCACCCAGTGGATACTGGTGGGCATCTGCACCATCGCCCTGCCCCAGTCCGTAGTGCGCGGCATCAGCTACAAGGATACCAAGGGTCTCCATCAGGCCATGCTGATAGGTACTGTTGTCGTGGGCTTCATGAATATCGGCATCAACTTCACGGGGATTCTGGCCCACGGAGTGCTGACAGGGCCGTTGGAAAGCTATGGTGGCGTGGACAACATCATCCCCAAAACCATCATCACCGCCATGCCGCCCTCTCTGGTGGGCTTTGCCATCATCGGGCCGCTGGCGGCTTCCATCTCCACCATTTCCGGCCTCTTGATAGTTGCCTCCTCGGCCATCATCAAGGACATCTACCTCCATGCCAAGAAGTCCCAGGGCGAGAAAGTCTCTGACAAGAAGCTCCGGCTTCTTTCCATGGCCGCCACAGGCATCATCGGCGTGCTGGTATTTGCCATCGCCGTGACCCCGCCCTCCCTTATCTGGATCATCAACATGTTCGCCTTCGGCGGGCTGGAGACAGCCTTCTTCTGGGTACTGCTCCTGGGTCTTTTCTGGCGCAAAGCCAACAAAGCCGGTGCCCTTCTCGCCATGGCAGGAGGCACTTTCATCTACATCCTGCCCATGCTAGGCAAGATCCTCCTGCTCCTCACCTCCGCCGAATGGGCTGCCGCCTTCGCAGAAGCCCTGAACTGGTCCCCCTTCGGCCTGCACAGGATTGTGCTGGGACTGACAGTTTCCCTGGTGTGCTTCATCATCGGGGCATACAAAGGGAAGCCCACCAAAGAAGAAACTTTAGCCCTTTTCTTCCCTGGCAAATAGTATGTATAAAAGATGAAAAAAGCACCCTTGCTTAGGGTGCTTTTTTCATCTATACTAGGAGCATGTGTTGTCAAATATACAAACGGAAGTGATTTTTGTATGCAGCCGGAATGGACTATCAACCGCAGGCAGGTGCTCTTGGAGGGCATGAGGGACGGACTGCCTATTGCTTTGGGATATTTTGTGGTGGCCTTCACCCTGGGCATCGCCGCCAAGAATGCGGGGCTGAATGCCCTGGAGGGGTTCTTTGCCAGCCTCTTCAACAACGCTTCGGCGGGTGAGTATGCGGGGTTTACTGTCATTGCCTCGGGGGGAACCCTTTTGACTATGGCTATCCTGACGCTGGTGGCCAATGCCCGCTATATGCTGATGAGCACGGTGCTGTCCCAGAAATGCCCGGAGAATCTGCCCCTTTACCACCGCATTTTGGTGGCCTTTGATGTGACGGATGAGATTTTCGGCATCACCATCGCCCGGCCAGGGCCGCTGAATCCCTACTATAACTATGGGGCTATGCTGGTGGCCCTGCCTGGGTGGTCCGTGGGCACAGCCCTGGGCATCATGGCAGGTTCTGTGCTGCCCCTGTCGGCTGTGTCGGCCCTGTCCGTGGCCCTCTATGGCATGTTTATCTGGGTTATCGTGCCCCAGGGCAAGAATGACCACATCATCGCTGTCCTCATCGCCCTCAGCATGCTGCTGAGCCTCGGGGCCAGCCTTGCACCCGTGATTTCTGACCTGTCCGCCGGCACCCGCACCATTATCCTCACAGTGCTTATCGCGGGCCTGGCTGCATATTTCTTCCCCCATAAGGAGGCTGCATGATGGAGCACAGTATTTTCGCGTATCTTCTGGTCATGAGTGCCGTGACTCTGGCCATCCGCATCCTGCCCCTGACCCTAATCCGGGGAGAGGTAAAAAGCCCTTTCCTGAAATCCTTCCTCTATTACGTCCCCTATGTGACCCTGGCCGTCATGACCTTCCCCGCCATGACCCAGGCCACCCAGAGCCCCGTCAGCGGCACTCTTGCCCTGCTCTCAGGTCTGCTTCTCGCCTGGTGGGGTGCCAGCCTCTTCAAGGTAGCGGCTGCCTGCTGTGCCGTGGTTTTTCTGACGGAAATGGTGATTTGCTGACAAAGAGCTCCGACCTCTTTCCATGGCCGCCACAGGCATCATCGGCGTGCTGGTATTCGCCAGCGCCGTCCCCCCTCCCTTATCTGGATCATCACCATGTTCGCCTTCGGCGGACAATAGGCATCTTCTTCTGGCAGATAGGTCATATTCTCCCTGCGCCCGATATCCTTTTTCCATTTTCTTGTCTTGCTCTTCTCATAATTGCTGGGCTTTA
>CACZHK010000063.1 GCA_902780915.1 Pseudoselenomonas ruminantium
ATCCGGGCGGATCTCCGCCAGCTCCTCCTCGGAAAGCAGCGCCAGCTTCGCATAGGTATAGAACACGATGTTCTCCGGCACCTCCGCCCCGCAGGCCAGAAGGTTTTCTTTTTGCGTTTTGAAGATATACTCAGAGGGAGCCAGCCAGCAGGCACGCTTGGCGGGATTGTCCTCGCAAAGCTTGAAAGCGATGAAGCTTTTGCCGGTGCCGGTGGGATGGATAATGGCAGCCTTGCCCGTCTCGGCAAGCATGGAAACAGCGGAGTCATAGGCAGACTGATTGTGTGGAAAAAGTGAACCCCCCATGTCGCTGTCCTCCCTCGTCGAAAATTCCCCGTAAAGCTGTCGTTAAATAACCTATTTAACGACAATCCCCCTCAACCCCAGATAATGACTGGCAGAAAATTTACTTGACGGCGCATTTTGACGGCGAATAGCAAAAAACGGGAAAACCCTGAGCCATCTGAGCTTCAATGATGGCTAAGGTCTTCCCGTTTTGGTGTTTGACGGCGATTTTGACGGCGAATAGCTCCCTTACCGCATTTTCGCCATGTTGCATTCACATCAAAGCCGGCTGCCACCCCCCGTGTGGCAAAGGTATGGCGCAAGGCGTGGAAGTTTGCATCCGGGATCCCTGAGTCTTTGAGGACACGCTTGAAACGCCGTTGCAAAGACCTGGGCTCCATAATATGCTCGCAGCCCGTAAGCAAAAATCCCTTGCCTTTCCTAAATGAAGCAAGAAAACTGCAAAGGCTGTCTGGCAAGGGGATGGCACGATTGGAAGAATCGCTCTTCGGTGACGTGACCACAATCTTTGTTTTTGCCCCTGTGCTTCCGGCCTCACAGCGAATCCGCTGCGCTGTCCGTCGGACGATGAGCTTTCGCTCATCAAAGGAAATGTCGCTCCAGCGCAAGGCACAGATTTCTCCAAGGCGCAGCCCCGTTTCCAGACAAAGGAGAATTCCCAGGTTGCACTCTGTCCGATGTTCCAATAAATAGGAACGCAAACGCTTCGTTTCCCACTCGTTGAAAATGCGTGGCTCCTTTTTCTTTTGCTTGAGGGTCAAGCTGTCTGTGAAAAAGCCGACGGCATATCCCTGGTTCAGGGCGTATTTTCGTATTCCCTTCAGAATGCAAAGGATTTCTGACACCGTGCGCGTAGAAAGCCCCTGCCCATCCGCACCACCGCTAAACAAAGATGTTGACAGGAACTCCTGCAACCTCTCGGTGGAGAGATTATCCAGTTGCGTGCTTCCGAGCTGGGGCAAAATATAGCATTGGAGAAAATCCCGATACTTGGCTACGGTTGACTCCTTGCAGAAGGTCTTTGCATCTTCCAGCCATCGCATACTTACGGCCTTCAAGGTCGTCTTTTCCCATTCTCTTCGTCTACAGTTGTTTTTCCACTCTGTCCGCACTTCTTGCAATTTCTTTTTCGCGGCGCTATAGGTCCGGGCAAACACGTAGCCGTATTTTGCCTTGCCGTTCTCCCTTACCTTTATATAGCGTCCTTCCCAGCGGCCATCCTTCCGATGGTAAATATTCTCGCCTTTACGAGCCATTATGCCCACCTCCTGCCTATACAGTACATCGTTTCCCGAAAGATTTTTTGACATGTGTGTCCAATCGTTGTATAATGTGCCCATAGCACGGGTGCGTATGTGTTTTGCAGCACCTGTTTTCAAGTGCCTGAATCCGTGAAACTGGATAGGATGTATGACGCACCTGCTATGTCCGCCCCCAAAGGGGGACGGACAGTGTTCGAGTTTCACAGATTCAGGAAGTATTTATGGCGTGTGTCGTTAAATAGGTTATTTCACGACACCCGCCCCCGTAGACCGGGGGCCTGACACAATATATTTTGCTCACTAAAAAACCTCACCTAATTTCCATCAAAGGATAATTAAGTGAGGTTTTTTGCACTGCTATCAGGGCTTTTCAACCTTTTGCGCTCCTCAGTCCTCTCTTCAAAGCCTGCACCTGCTGACTGAACATCCAGGCACCAATTTCTGGCCCGGACAATCCCTTGGGAGCCTCCTTGCCGGAAATCTCCAGCATGGAGCTTATAAGCTGCTCTGCCTCCTCCAGATAGATAGGCAAGCTGCCGTGGTCAGCACGGATAATGGCGTTGAACTCAGCTATGCTCAGCCCTGACTGGCCAAGACTCAGCAACAGGGCGGCTATCTTGCCTGCCTTGCTCAGCCTGGGAGCGCGCATATGCTCCTTGATGACAAAGGCTGCAGCCTTCATCCATTCCTTGGGCAAGGTCATGCGTTGATTCCAATCCGCCAAAACATCCAGTCCCCTTACCTCATGGCCGTAATGATGAGGCAGCATCTCCTCAGGGGTAGTGCCCTTCCCCAGGTCATGCGCCAGCCCTGCGAATCTGGAAGTGAGGCTTGTCGTATCCCCTGCCACCTTGTCCACAATCAGCATGGTATGCTCGAAGGCATCCCCTTCGGGATGGAAGGCCTCCGGCTGGGTCTTGCCTATCAGGGCGGCAAACTCCGGGAATGCCGTTTCCAGCAATCCTGCCCGCTGCAAGGCCCTAAAAAAGATGGATGGCGCTTCTGAAGCCAGAGCCTTTTTCATTTCCTCCAGCAGCCGTTCCTGTGGCTCTCCTGCCAGTTCCTTGCCGCATTCTCTCATATAGCCATAGGTTTCCTCCGTGATGGCAAAGCCCAGTTCTGCCGACTGCCTGGCAGCCCGCAGGGCGCGCACGGGGTCATCACGGAAATGATGGGATACCGCCCGTATGCGCCCTGCTTCGATATCTGCCCTGCCGCCATAAGGGTCAAGTACCTCCCCGTCACTGAGACGCAAGGCCATGCTGTTCATGGTCGTATCCCGGCGGTAGAGGTCTTCTTCTAACGTAACCTCAGTTCCGAAATCCACTGCAAAGCCCCGATACCCCTGCCCCTGCTTGCGTTCCCTGCGGGCAAAGGCCACCTCGCAGCTCTCCCCCTCGATTCTGAGCAGATAGACGGGAAAAGACCTGCCCACCTTCTTAGCCTTGGGAAAGAGTTTCGTGAAATCCTCTTCCCGGCAGCCGCAGAGCAAATAATCCTTATCCTTGGGCTTTGCCCCCCGCAGGTAGTCACGCACCCAGCCGCCTACGACATAGGCTTCGGCACCAATGGCTTTGAGTTTTGCCGCAAATTCTTCTTCCTTCATATCTTTCTCCTTGCATATGCAAAAAGCCTTCCCAAAGGAAGGCTCTCTATTCAGTGATTGATGATATGCGCCCCGCGGGAGTCCAATGCCAGTATCTTGGCCTCAGCGTTCACTCCATGCGCCTTGAAAGCGGCACACATGGCTTCGCCTACCTTTTCTGCCGCACGCAGGCGCTCCGGCACATAGGCAATGAGACAGGGGCCTGCGCCACTGAGGTTAGCGCCGATGGCACCTGCCTCCCTGGCGGCCCGGAATACCTCGTACATACCGGGAATCAGAGCCGCACGGTAGGGCTGATGCAGAGCATCGTCAAAGGCGGTCTTGAGGAAGCGCTCATTGCCCCTCACCAGGGCAGCCGCCAGCATGGCAGCGCGGCTGATATTGTAGACTGCCTCCTGCCTGGTCACTTTCTCGGGCAGGACTTCCCTGGCCTTTCTGGTGGACAGGGGAAAGTCAGGCACCGCCACCACCAGCTCCAGACGCAGCTTGGGCATCAGGGAGAAGCACTCCACATGGCCTTCGGTCACCGTATTGATGGTGAAGCCCCCATAGATAGCCGGAGCCACGTTGTCCGGGTGACCCTCTATCTCATTGGCGAACTGCAGGAGCTCATGCCGGTTGTAACGGTTGCCTATAATGACATTGGCCGCCTTCAGCCCTGCCACAATGGCGGTGGCGCTGCTGCCCAGTCCCCGGGACAGGGGCACCCTGTTCAGCATATGAATCCGGGCTCCCTTGAACTCGGTGACCCCTGCCCTGTCCAATAGCAGCTGCACAGACTGCCAGCAGATATTCCTCTCATCACAGGGAATATTCTCTGCTCCCTCACCGGACATCTCGATTTCCAGTCCCGGCCCCGTGGTGAGAGTCAGTTCCAAATCATTGTATATATCACAAGCCAAACCAAGGGAATCAAAGCCTGGTCCGCAATTCGCACTTGTACCGGGCACTCTCACCCGTATCGTGCGCTCCCCCATGGCATTACCCCCGTTCGTTTTCTACTCTGATAACATTCCTTATTTCATCTACCACCGGCAACCCCTTGAATACCGAAAGCGCCTCCTGCAGGCAGGCGTGCTCCACAGGATGGGTGACAGCCACAATCTCAGCATGGTCCTTGACATTGAGCGGTGTCTGGATCACTGACTTCAGGCTGACCTTGGCATTGCCGAAGGCTGTGGCAATGGATCCCAGCACACCGGGCTTGTCGTCTACCAGCAAACGCACATAATAGGAAGAAACTGTCTTTTCCAGCGGACAGAACTTCTTCTGGCTGTAGCAGGTGCAATGATTCCTGCTGGCATCTCCGGACTTGATGCTGCGGGCGGCTTCCACAATATCTGCCGTCACCGCCGAAGCCGTGGGCAGCGAGCCTGCCCCCTGACCGTAGAACATGGCCTCGCCAATGGCATTGCCCCGCACGAAGATGGCGTTGAACACGCCGTTGACAGAAGCCAGGGGGTGGCTCTTGGGCAGGAACACCGGGTGTACCCGCACATCCACGCCGTCCTCTTCTGAATCCTTGCCCACGGCCAAGAGCTTGATGACATAACCAAGGCCCTTGGCATAGGAAATATCCTCTGCGGTAATCTTGGTGATGCCTTCCACCGACACATTGTCCAGCTGCACTCTGGTATTGAAAGCCAGGGAAGCCAAGATAGCAGCCTTGCGGGCAGCGTCCAGCCCGTCCACATCAGCAGAAGGATTGGCTTCAGCATACCCCTTTTCCTGGGCCTCCTTCAGCACGCTGTCGTAGTCACAGCCATCCTCGCTCATCTTGGTGAGCATGTAGTTGGTGGTGCCGTTGACAATGCCCATGACCTCGGTGATGCGATTGGCTGTGAGGCTCTGCTTCATGGCGGCGATGATGGGAATGCCGCCCCCCACGCTGGCCTCAAAAAGAAAATTCACCTTGTGCTTCTCAGCCGCCTCGAACATATCCTTGCCGAACTGAGCCACCACATCCTTGTTGGCAGTGACCACATGCTTGCCTGCCTCCAAAGCCCTGAGCATGTACTCCCGCGAAGGATGCAGCCCTCCCATGAGCTCCACCACGATCTCAATCTCCGGGTCACTCAGTATATCTTCGACCTTATCCGTCAGCTCCACGCTTGCGGGAAAATCCGGCCGCTTCTTGCTCTTGTCGCGAACCAGGACTTTCTTCAGAACCAGGGGAACTCCGGTGCGCTGCTCAATCTCAGGGGCGTTCATGCCCAATACCTTGATGACCCCGGAGCCCACCGTGCCTGCTCCCAGAAGGCCAATCTTTATCTCCTGTCCCATTTCGCACCCGCTTTCTTCAGGCCTGGCCCAAAACTTCCAGACGCTTCACGCCATCCACCATGCGCAGCTTGTCCAGCAAGGCCTCCAGATCCACGGAAAGATTCATCGTTTCAATAGAAATGGTAGCGTTGGCCACCCCTTGAAGAGGAATCCCCTGATTGATGGTGAGGACACTGCCCGAATCCGCTGAAATGGTATTCAAAACACTGGAAAGCACTCCCTTCTTATGCTCAAGGAGGAAGGTCAAAGTCACGATCTTGTTCTTGCTGGCCTCGTAAAAGGGAAAGACGTAATCCTTGTACTTGTAGTAGGCGGAACGGGAAAGCTCCATCTTCTCCACGGCCTCATTGATGGTGCGGGCGTCTCCCCTTTTCAGCATCTCCTTGACCCTGATGGTCTTCTTGATAGCCTCTGGCAGGATTTCCTCCTTCACCAGGAAAAAACCATTTTCTTCCTTTGACATCACGACACCTCCGAATGTTTTTATATTATGATATCATTGTCCTTTTACAAAGGATAGTATAACACAGGGTGGACATTCTTGCCAATAGCTTTTATGAAAATATAACAAAAAGCCCAAGGAAATACATTTTCCTTGGGCAAATGTCGTTATTTATGTTAAATGCTGTACTTTAGGAACAGTTCATAAATAAATTTTAGATTTGACTTGTCTAAATCTCAGCGGTGCCCTGCCTTGATCTTGGACTCCGTACCGCTCAGCAGCCTGCCTATATTGGCCTTGTGCCTTGCCACTATCAGGAGAGCTGCTATCACACCGAAGACAAGGTACTCAGCAGGAGCATGGAAGATAAAGGCCAGCACCGGCACGCAGATGGCTGCTACTATGCTGCCCAGGGAAACATAGCCCGTGAGCTTTACGATGACCAGCCAGATCAGGAAGACAATGCCCGTGACCTGGGGCATGAGCATGCAGAGCACCCCCAGCCCCGTGGCCACCCCCTTGCCACCCTTGAAGCCCATGAAAAGGGAGGCGGAATGGCCTACAATGGCAAAGATGGCCGCCAGCACCATGGAGAGAGGTGTGCCAGCCAGGAAGGAAGCGACATACACGCTCAAAAAGCCCTTCAGAAAGTCCAGCAGGAAAATCAGAAAACCGGGACCCTTGCCCAAAGTGCGCCAGGCATTGGTGGCACCGATATTATGGCTGCCGTGCTCCCTGAGGTCCGTGTGCCAGAGAGCCTTGCCCAGCCAAAGGCCATTGAGAATGGAACCCAGCACGTAGGCAATCAGGCAGCTCAAAAAAATCATTGCCATTTACTCTTCCTCCTCCCTGGCCCGAACGATGAGCTTCAAGGGCGTGCCCTCGAAGCCGAAGCTCTCGCGCAGGCGATTTTCAATGAAGCGGAGATAAGAGAAGTGCATCAGTTCCGGGTCATTGACGAAGATGATGAAGGTAGGCGGCTGAATGTCTACCTGGGTCATATACATGATTTTCAGGCGGCGCCCCTTGTGCATGGGGGGCGGGTTGATGGACACCGCATCCCGGATCAGTTCATTGAGGACGCTGGTCTTGATGCGCATGGACTGCTGCTCAGCCACATACTTCACCAATTCTGTCACGCGGCCTACCCGCTGGCCCGTGAGGGCAGAAGCGTAAAGCACGGGAGCATACTGAAGGAAGCCCAGCTGATCGCGCAGGTCTTCCGTGAAGCGCAAAGTGGATTTATCGTCCTTCTCGGGATAGATATCCCACTTGTTGACGACAATGATGACCCCCTTGCCGGATTCATGGGCATAACCGGCAATCTTCTTGTCCTGCTCGGTAATGCCTTCCTCGGCGTTGATCATCATCAATACTACATCGGCGCGGTCTACGGCTCTGAGTGAGCGCATCACGCTGTAGCGCTCCACCGCCTCCTCAATCTTGCCCCGGCGGCGCATGCCTGCAGTGTCGATAAGGATAAACTTGATGCCATCTTTCATAAAATGAGTGTCAATGGCATCACGGGTAGTGCCTGCCACATCGCTGACAATGACCCGCTCCTCTCCCAGCATTTTGTTCACCAGGGAGGACTTGCCCACGTTGGGCCGGCCGATGACAGCAATAGCCAGCTCATCAGTTTCCTCCTCTTCCTCGGCTTCCTTGGGAAAAGCGCCTACCACAGCGTCCAGCAAGTCACCGATATTCATGGAGTTGGAGGCCGACAGGGCTATGGGATCACCCAGGCCCAGATTGTAGAACTCGTAGATATTCATGGACTGCTGGGGACTGTCAATCTTGTTCACCCCCAGGATAACGGGCTTCTTGGCATGGCGCAGCAGCTTTGCCACTTCCTCATCGGAATTTGTGAGGCCACTGCGTCCGTCCACCAGAAAGAGGATGACATCGGCTTCCTCCATGGCCAGCTCTGCCTGCTGGCGCATGGACTTCAGGATATGGTCGCTCTCGTCGAACTCAATGCCCCCGGTGTCAATCATGGTGAACTCATGGTTCAGCCACTCCGCATCCATATAGATGCGGTCGCGGGTGACGCCTGGCATATCGTCCACGATGGAAACGCGCTTCTTGCCAATCTGGTTGAACAGGGTGGACTTGCCTACATTAGGCCGCCCCACTATAGCCACTATGGGTTTCATCTGCTATTGCCTTCTTTCCATATATAGAGACTTCAGTCCGTAACTGTTTTGGTATAGGCGGCGTTGCTCTGCCACATGTAGGCAGTCTCGCCGCTGCGGTTTTTGTGATAATTATGCCAGTCCCCAAGTGCCCTGCGGTAATCTGCCCCGGACTGCACAGGCTCTGCTCTCACGCCGGGAAACTCTTTGGCAAAGTCACTGAGGGACATATCATCCAGGAAAATATCCTCCCCTGCTCTGAGAGCCGACTCAGGCAGCAGGATTCCTGTGCGTTTGCCCGGCAAGGTTTTTAGAGCCTTGATGATGTCCCGGGCCGTCAAAAGCCCGGAAACGTTGACAGTTGAGCCAAAGTATTCATTCACCACCGGCACCAGGCGCACATGGAGGTTCTCTTTCTGAAGGCTTCCCGCCAGTTCCTCCAATACTGGTGCCACGGAAGTGCCGGAAACTACATCCAGATAGACAGGCTCCTCATAGTCTGCTTCCTCGCCCTCATACTCATCCCAATCATTGATGAAATTTCGGGTAAGGCCGATGCCGTTGTCCAGCTGGGGGAAGCCGTCATAGAACTCCGTGCCTGGCACTGAGCGTCCTGCCAGGAAGTAGAATTCATCGCCCAAATAAATAAAGGTACGCCCTTCTTCCTGCTGGATCTTGCGCTGCCATTTCTCCACCTGCTCAATGACCCTGCCGGCACTCTCTCTATCAAATTGCTGCAACGGATAAGGGTCAGTGCGATGCTTGGTGATGCCGACAGGCACAATGGCCAGGGAAAGCGCATGCGGACGCCTTTCGGTTATCTCCCGGATAGTGCGTTCCAGTTCCTCTCCGTCATTGAGACCTGCGCAGAGCACCACCTGGGTATGATATTCCGCCCCGGCCTTCTCCAGATTGTCCAGCTGGCTGGCAATGCGGGCCGCCCCTGGGCAGCGCAGCATCTGCGCCCTGAGCTCCGGATTCATGCACTGGACAGAGACGAACAAGGGCGAGAGGTGATACTTCTCCACCCGCTCAAAATCCTTCGGCCCCATATTGGTCATGGTGACGAAATTGCCATAGAGGAAGGACAGGCGGTAGTCATCATCCTTGACGGAAAGGCTCTTCCTCATATTCGGTGCCACCATATCCACGAAGCAGAAATAGCAATGATTGGCACAGCTCCTGATGCCGTCAAAGACGGCACTCTCGAACTCCACCCCCAGTTCCTCGTCAAAGTCCTTGTCGAACTCGATGATTTCCTGCTCCCCATCCTCATGCTCCACCAGCAGTTCGATTTCCTCATCTGCCATGGCAAAGGACAGCTCAATGATGTCACGCACTTCTTCCCCATTGATGGCTACGATCTTATCCCCGGGGATAAGTTCCAGTTCCTCTGCCAAACTGTCCGGATGCACTCTGAGGATAATGCCCGGGTGCTTGGCTCTGCTCATTTCATTCTTGCTCATAGATTCTTTCTCTAAAATCAAATAACAAGGGAGCGATGCGAAAACATCACTCCCCTGTATATTTCTTATCTAATTGATGAAGCAGGAATTACTCCTGAACTTCCTCAGCGGCTTCCTGCTCAGCCTGATACTTCTTGAACACAGCAGTATCGGCATCCTTCTTGGCCTTGGTGATGCTGAGGGAGATGCGCTTGCGCTTCATGTCAATGCGAAGAACCTTCACCTTCACCACATCGCCCACATGCACAGCCTCATCGGCACGCTCAATGCGGCGATCAGCCAGCTCGCCCATAGGAATGAGGCCATCGAAGCCCGGTTCGATTTCCATGAAAGCACCAAAGTCAGTCAGTTTGATGACCTTGCCTTCGATGTAGTCGCCTTCAGCGTAACGCTCAGCCTTGTCCAGCCAGGGATCACGCATGGTGTCCTTCACAGACAGGGAGATGCGCTTGGCATCAACATCAACGCTCTTGACGAACACATCCAACTCCTGGCCAACCTCAAGCACATCGGAAGGATGCTTCACGCGGTGCCAAGCCAGATCGGAAATATGGGCAAGGCCGTCTACGCCGCCGATATCGATGAAAGCACCGTAGTCCACCAAGCGCTTGACAGTACCGCGCACGGTCTGGCCAGCCTCGAGGGTGGAGAAAATCTCCCCTTCCTTCTCGGAACGCTCCTTCTCAAGGAGATTGCGGCGGGAGAGAACCAGACGCTGCTTGTGGACATCAATCTCAATGATCTCAGCCTCAACAGTCTGACCAACGTAGACGGAGAGATCCTTCACGAAATGAAGCTCCATCTGGGAAGCAGGGATAAAGCCGCGGAGACCGTTGACAGAAGCCACCAGGCCACCCTTGACAACCTGGTTCACCTGAGCTTCGACAGTTTCGCCGCGCTCCTGGATAGCCTCCATCTCCTTCCAGGCAACCATGCGGTCAGCCTTGACCTTAGAGAGGATACCGCCGTTATCGCCACCGAGAGAAACGATATAAACATCGATCTTGTCGCCGACCTTCACAACATCCTCCGCAGATTCCGGAGTGGGGTAAGCCAGCTCACGCTTCGGCACAGCAATCTCCTGCTTGTAGCCGATATCGATATAAGCCTCGTCGCGGGAAACCTGGATGACCTCGCCGGTGACAACCGTGCGCTCCTGGATATCCGGCATAGAGTTCTCTGCTTCTTCCAATAATTCCTTCATGCTCTGTTCTGACACTTTTTATATACCTCCTTGATAATCCAGTCAGGTGTAGAAGCACCCGCTGTAATACC
>CACZHK010000064.1 GCA_902780915.1 Pseudoselenomonas ruminantium
TCTTCCCCTGGGGATGCCAGAGGGGGCCGCCGATATCATGCTGGCCCGAAGCCTTGATGTCAAAATCAGTTTCCCCGGCCCTCACCGCCGCTTCAATCTGCAGCAGCAGGTCCTGGGTGGACATGCGGTCATGTCCCTGCATTGTATCTATCTTAAACATTTCGCTAAACCTCCAAATACATCAGCACACATACTGCAGCCCCAGCTTCTCTGCCACGGCCTTGTCCGTAGACACCAGCGCGTCGCTTCTGCCGATGGGCAGGGAGCTGTTGCCGATGGGGGCCATGAGCTTCTTCAGCTCCGTATCGAAGGCCAGCACATAATCCACAATCTTCTGGGCGCCCTTGTCCACATCCAGCCGCTTCACCAGGCGAGGGTCCTGGGTGCAGATGCCCGTGGGGCACTTGCCTGTGTTGCAGGAGTTGCAGCGGCCCTGCTCATTGCCTACGCAGCCCAGGAGCTGTATCAGCACCTTGCCCACGAACACGCCGTTGGCGCCCAGGCACATCATCTTGAAGGCATCTGCTGCCGCATCGCCGGTCATACCGATGCCGCCGCCGCCGTAAAGGGGTATCTGCCCCTGCAGGCCCTGCTTCACCGCTGCCAGATAGCAGTCGCGGATCTTGGACACCACGGGATGGCCCGTATGGTCAAGGGAAATCTCGTTGGCCGCGCCGGTGCCCCCCTGGATGCCGTCCAGGAAGAAGCCGCCGCAGACCCGATAGGGATCACGCAGGAGGTTGTTGTAGACGGACACGGAAGTGGCGGAAGCCGCGCACTTGATGCCTACAGGCACTCTGAAGCCGAAGGCCGCACTCATGGAAAGGTGCATCTTCTGCACAGATTCTTCTATTGAATAGAGGCCCTGATGGTTCGGCGGAGAGGCCAGAGTGGCCTTGGGCACGCCGCGGATGGCCTGGACATGCTCTGCCACCTTGGCGCTGGGGAGAAGTCCCCCGTCGCCGGGCTTGGCGCCCTGACCGATTTTGATGAGGATGCCCGCCGGGTCAGTCACCATATGGGGCATGGCCTTGATGATGCGGTTCCAGCCGAAGTGGCCGGAGGCAATCTGGATGATGAAGTATTTGAGGTAATCGCTTTTCAAAAGGTTCCCCGGCATGCCGCCCTCACCGGAGCTCATGCGCACCGGCAGGCCGCATTTCTCGTTCAGATAGCCCACCGCCAAAGCCACCGCTTCCCAAGCGCGGGTGGACAGGGCGCCGATGGACATATCGGAGAAAATCAAGGGGTAAATCCAATGCACCGGCGGGGTCTTGCCTGCGGGCACCAGCTTGCCATTTTCCACCTTCAGAGGCAGGTCTTTGGCAGACAGCACCCGGCCGAAAGGAGAACGGATATCAAAGGTATGGCGGGCAGCATCCAGTGACGGGTCAGTCATCTGGGAAATGCGGCCTACCACGATGGAGTCCAGGGTGCGCTGGGCGTTGAGATTGGTGCGGCCGCCCCGCTTCACCGGACCGCTATCCTTGGACAGCAGGGTCTTGCGGGTATCGGGATTCCGCACCGGGCGGATGGCGTTGTTGGGGCAGATTTTCTCGCACATGCCGCAGCCACGGCAGAAATCCGTAAGGCTGGCCACCTGCTTGATAATGGGGCGGGCCACGAAGCTGTGCTTCGGCGTGGGCACGCCTGCATCAGACACCGTCAGGGACTGGGACTGCACCTCTACCTTGATGGCCTTGAAGGAGCACCCTGCCACGCAGCTGCCGCACATGGTACAGCGCTCTGCGTGATATTCTATCTTCCAAGTGAGGTCATTGACACTCACATCCTGAGTCCTTACTGCTTGCATCTCGTTACCTCCAGATTGTTGTCAATGAGCACGATTTCCCTCTCGTTGGGATAAATGTCCAAGGACTCATCCCGCTCAGGCATGATTTCGTTGATGCCGCAGACCTCGGAGGAAATGGCCACCATGGTATCGGTGCGGCCCACCACCACCGGGCGCAGCTTCTTGGAATCGCAGCAGGTCATCATGCGGCCGTCCGGCAACACGCCTATGACCGTGTTGGGCCCGTTGATTTCCAGGTTTGCCAGAGACTGGCGGATTTCCAGCAGCACCTCTTTGTCCTCCCGCTGCTGAATCTCCTCAAAGGGCAGCGGCGTGATGACATGCTTGTAATATTCCAGGGGCCACTGCAATTCGTGATGCACATAGTGAAGGGTATTCAGGAAGCACTGGGAATCGGACTCAAAGCCGATGTAGCCCCGATGCAGGCTGGCCTGGAATTCCTTGTTCTTGGTATAGAAGGTATTCTCACCATTGGCGCAGAGGGTGTAGCCCTGCAGGAAGAAAGGATGGGCGGCGTAGCGCACGATGTCGTAGTTGGTATTCTGACGGCACTGGGCCACGATGCTCTTGGCAGCCAGGCAGCCGTTGTCCTCCCAAAGGTGGAAGTAAGTGGCAATGTCGCGGGGGTCGCCGATTTCCTTCAAGGTCAGCACATCCGGCCAGAAGGAATAGACGAAGCCGGCGTTGTTCTCCTCCAGCAGCTTACGGAGAGCCAGGCGGGTATCCAGCAGCAAGTCTGCTTTCTCCCTCTCCGTCATGCGCTCCGCATCTTCGGGATAGTCGTAGTTGCGGAAGATGTAATAAGGCATGGCCTTGATATCCAGGCCGGGACGCTTGTCAGGAATGGGAATCCACTCTGCCAGCTGGACGAAGTTATGGGCATCCATATAATCCTCCACCAGCTGGGCGCCCTTCTGGGTGCAGGCCAGGGAAAGCAAAGGTTTATCCTTATAGCCGGAGAAAATCCCGTAAAGATCCTGCATCACCATGGCAAAGCCTGAGTTATCATGCCCCTCCTGCTGAGGCAGCATGAGATGAAGCGCCTTGGAAGGCTGGATAGGCACCTTGCTTTTGATTGACCCTATTCTGCACATAATGGACTCCCTTTCCAATACAAATTTGGTATACAATCCGCAGTAAACAAACCTAAGTCTTTGCTACGCGGATTTTTTGTTACAACGTAAGTATTATTATAGGAATACTGTAAACACATGTCAACGGGTGGAAGGCAGTTTTCTATAAGTATACATAATACCTGCCATAAATCTGACGATATACCTCCCTATATAAATGAAAAAAACATGAAGGATTTTCGTAAAATTTATAGAAGTAAGAAGGACTACTAAGCTTGTCCAGGGTAAGGACCTACACCTATACCACTCATATAGCCGAGGATGTAAAGAGCATATACATCACCCTCGCCAACAAGAAAGATATCGTCGGGACTTCTCTCCCGGCGCGCACCAGATCCCTTGTGGAAACCCGCACAGCCATGACTTCCCTGCTCAATGGCGGCTCGGATTTCGTGGCAACTCAGGTCATGGACGAAGCCGAAGCCGTTGCCATCGACCCGGAAATCTCCGTGGTCTATGGCAGGCTGGTGCCTGGGACTTACCAAGGAAATCAAGAACCGCAATGGCAGCCTTTACCTCGGGCCTATCTTTGAATACGGCCATGGCAGCTATGACAGCTACTTGGACAGCGGCATCCACGGCTGGGGCAAGGGGCACTATGTAGGCGGCGGTTTCTTCGCCCGCCAGAGGAACCATGACGGCTTTTACTACGAGGGAGATTTGCGGGCAGGCCGCTTCAAGAGCGACTATCAGGGCAACCTGGCAGAGGGCCTCAATGCCAACTATACCACCGAGGGCAGCTATATCGCCGCCCATCTGGGGCTGGGCAAGGTTTTCAAGCTGAATCAGACAGACACCATGGATACCTATCTGAAATACTTCTTCAGCCGCACCAGTGGCGATGATGTGAATATCCACAGCAATCTGAATGAGGAAATGTTCAACTTCGACAGCGTGAACAGCCACCGTCTCCGCATCGGGGCCAGGTACTACCACCCCATGAACAAGAGCAGCAGGTTCTACGCAGGACTGGCCTACCAGTACGAATTCGGCGGCGAAGCCAGCGCTACCCACGACGGCCTGTGTACTCCCGCCCCCTCTCTCAGAGGCAGCAGCGGCATGGCAGAGCTGGGCTTGAAGGTGACTTCCGGCAAAAAGGTTCCCATGACCCTGGATCTGGGCGTATCCGGCTGGGTCGGCAAGCAAAAAGGCGTCATGGGCCGCCTGAAGCTCAGCTGGGCTTTCTGATTTCATACGTTTTTACCCCGGAGGATTTGTCCTCCGGGGTATTTTTATCGACGCCATTCAGTTCAGAGAATTATGCGCCCTTGCCGAAAAATGAAAAAAACATGAAGGAATTTGATTGACTATATCGAATGAATAAGATTACCGAACAGTTCCAGGGAAAGGAGTGGCGTTCATTATGAGAACTACAAGGAAGGCCAGAAAGCGGCTCAAAAATAAAAACAGCTGCCAGTCTACCAGGTGTATTATGGCGGCGCTTATGTCGATAGGGGGAGGGCAAGGGATTTTGCCTGCGGTGGCTTTGGCGCAGGAGACTACGATAGATGATGATACTTACCAGAATGACAGTGTTTACGGAAATAACGATGGCACGGCTCCTACGAATCATAAGGGGAACGCAAGCAACAACAGCATTACCATAACAGACAACGGCTCTGTTCAAGAAGTATATGGCGGACAAAGCACAACAGGCCAAAACGCTAACAACAATATCGTCACAATTGCAGGACAGGTTCCTAATAAGGATGATGGCAATATTCCTCCTACTATTATTAGTTATGGTATCGCAGCGGGCGGTGAAACTACTACCGGCAATGCTAATTTCAACCGTGTTACTGTCGAATCAACAGGCAACGTCGGACACAATGTATATGGTGGCAAGACCGTTAACGGTTCTGCCAATAATAACACCATTGAGGTAGAAGGAACAGTAAGCCATGATGTATATGGTGGATACAGCCAAAATGGCAATGTCGAAGGTAACACTGTCACAAACAATGGCATTATTAACAGCCAAAGCGTAGGCGGGTATTCTGTTAACGGCAAGGCAATAAACAACACCTCCATACTAAACGCCAACGGAGATGTTAGTACTATCGCCGGTGGCAAAAGCGATAAGGGCATAGTTGAACTGAACCAAGCCATTATAAATGGGGGAAGAGCCAATATGGCTATGGGTGGCCTTAACATATACGCTGACGCAAAAAATAATACACTGACCATCAACGGCGGCGAAGTTATAGCGGGAGCCTTCGGCAGTTTTATCGAACCTACTGCCACCAGCATAGGCAATGCCTATGATAATATCGTCAATATTCATGGCGGCACTATAGGCATCTTAGCACCTGCTATTGTAGCAGGTGGATTCGCTCCTAACGGCAATGCCATTGGCAACACCGTCAATCTCTACACATTAAACAACAATATCAATGGAACCATAAAAGGCGGCATGACACTTAATGGCACTTCCTCAGACAACACCGTCAATTTCCTCGGCACTGCCACGCTCCCCAACGCCACCCTTGACGGCTCCACCATCCAAAACCTCAATGTCTACACCACAAGCAACAGCGTAAAAGACATCACTGGCAATATCGGCAATATGCACTTCTATCTCCCTGCCAACATCAGTAACGGGGACACTATGCTCACGGTTTCAAATGGTATCGAAACCAATTTGGACAACACTACCATTAACTGGAGCTCTGCATCAATGCCGAACCTATCTGACGGCGAAAAGGTCACCCTCATCTACAATGCCAACAACCTTTCCACCAACGGCACTATCCTGCCTGGCCCCAGGAGTTACCTACGTGCCACGGGAATCTCCAACGATACCACCTATACCTTCACCACCGAGAGAGAGGACACCAAGGCTATCGTTATCAGAACCTCCACCAAGGCCACCACAGGTGACGGTGTCACCCTCCCGGCGCGTACCCAATCCCTTGTGGCAACCCGCACAGCCATGACCTCGCTGATCAATGGCGGCTCGGATTTCGTGGCAACTCAGGTCATGGACGAAGCCGAAGCCGTTGCCATCGACCCGGAAATCTCCGTGGTCTATGGCAGGCTGGTGCTATGTCAATCTGGGACTTACCAAGGAAATCAAGAACAGCAATGGCAGCCTTTACCTCGGCCCCATCCTTGAATACGGCCATGGCAGCTATGACAGCTACTCGGATAACAGCGTCCACGGCTGGGGCAAGGGACACTATGTAGGCGGCGGCTTCTTTTTCCGTCAGAGGAACCATGATGGCCTTTACTACGAAGGCGACTTGCGGGCAGGCCGTGTAAAGAGCGACTACCAGAGCAACCTGGCCGAGGGGCTGAACGCCGACTATACCAACTCGGGCAGCTATATCGCCGGGCACCTGGGCTTTGGCAAGATTTTCCAGCTGAACAAAACGGACACGATGGATACATATCTGAGATACTTCTACACCCGCACCAGCGGCGAAGAAGTAAACATCCACAGCAATATGAATGAAGAAATGTTCAACTTCGACAGCGTGAACAGCCACCGTCTCCGCATCGGTGCCAGATACTACCACGCGCTGAACGAGCGCAGCAAGCTCTACGCCGGACTGGCCTACCAGTACGAATTCGGCGGCGAAGCCACGGCCACCCACGACGGACTCTCTGCCCCCTCCACCTCTCTCAAAGGCAGCAGCGGCATAGCAGAGCTGGGCTGGAAAGTGACCTCCAACCAAAAGGTCCCCATGACCGTAGACCTGGGCGTGACCGCCTGGGCAGGCAAGCAAAAAGGTGTCATGGGCCGCCTGAAACTCAGCTGGGCCTTCTAAGTCTATCCATAGTATTTCCAAAAATTGCCTTTCCCATGATAAAAGCCGGGCTGTTTGGCCCGGCTTTTTGCTTTGAGCATAGGATTGCCACTCAGAAGCAAGGTTCAATTTCCCTAAAGGTATTTTCAAAAATATGTCGAATTGAGAAAATATACACCGTGAAATGCAGTCAGGAGGAATGGATATGGCACGCAAGATTACCGATAAAGTCACCTGGGTAGGCAAGATTGACTGGGAACTCACAGAGTTCCACGGACATGAGTTCACCACCCGCAAGGGTTCTTCTTACAATTCTTACCTGGTACGGGACGAAAAAACCGCACTCATAGATACAGTCTGGAAGCCCTTTGACGAAGAATTCGTAAGCAACCTCAAGCAGGAAATCGACCTCTCTGCCATCGACTACATCATCATGAACCACAATGAAATCGACCACAGCGGCGCCCTGCCGGCTCTGATGCGGGAGATCCCCGATACCCCCATCTACTGCACCAAGAAGGGCGAAGAAATCATCCGGGGACACTACCATCAGGACTGGAACTTCGTCAATGTCAAGACCGGGGACAAACTGAGCCTGGGGGCAAACGAGCTGGTCTTCATCGAGGCCCCCATGCTCCACTGGCCCGATACCATGTTCACCTACCTGACGGGAGAGAACATACTTTTCAGCAACGACGGCTTCGGCCAGCACTACGCCACCGAGAGCCTTTACAATGACACCGCCGACCAAGGTGAGCTTTGGGCAGAAGCCACCAAATACTACGCCAATATTTTGAATCCCTTCAGCCCCATGGTAGCCCGCAAGCTGGCAGAAGTAGCGAAGCTGAACCTGCCCCTTGACCTCATCTGCCCCAGCCACGGGGTAATCTGGAAGGACAACCCCGCCCAGATAGTGGAAGCCTATGGCAAATGGGCGGCAGCCTACCAGGAAGACCAGGTGACCCTCATCTACGACAGTATGTGGAACGCCACCCGCCGCATGGCAGAGTGCATAGCCGAAGGCATCAAAGAAGCCTCCCCCGCCACCACCGTGAAACTCTACAACGCCGCCACCGAGGACAAGACGGAAATCTGCACCGAGGTCTTCAAGTCAAAAGCTATCCTCGTAGGCTCCTCCACGGCAAACAACGGCTATCTCTACTCCATCGCCGGCATCCTTGAGATGATCAAGGGCCTGAAATTCAAGCAGAAAAAAGCCGCCGCCTTCGGCAGCTACGGCTGGAGCGGCGAAGCAGTGAAGCAGCTGAGCGAGTATCTGGAAAAGAGTGGCTTCACCCTAGTAAACGAAGGCCTGCGCTGCAGCTGGCAGCCAGACGAGGAGAAACTGGCAGAGTGCCGCGAATACGGCAGAAACTTTGGGGGCAGCCTCTGACCCTTGCCCAAAGCGCCTTGCTATGCCAAACTAAACTTAATAGCAAACGTCATAATGCTTGACAATCAGCCTTCCCCTCTGGGGAAGGTGCCCCGCAGGGGCGGATGAGGTGGGACGTTTCAAGCTGCAGCAACTATACGAGTCAGGTCGCACCTCATCCGTCAGTCCTTCGGACTGCCACCTTCCCCATAGGGGAAGGCTTTTGTTGGCAATTCCAAAGACACTTACTATAGAAAGGATTCCCATACTATGAGCAAAGAACTATCCCCCTCCGAACTTGGCAAAAGCCTCTACGACCTGGCAGGCGGCGCTGCCAACGTGGAATCTGCCTACAACTGCATGACCCGCCTGCGCTTCTTATTGAAGGACGTCGCCACCGCCGACCAGGAAGCCATGAAGCAGCTGCCCGGTGTCCTGGGCACCAATGTCATGGAGCAGGAACTCCAGATCATCCTCGGCCCGGGCAAGGCCACCGCCGTCACCAATGCCCTGCTGGAGCAAATCCAAAAAGAGCCCTCCCGCCCCGCCATCGGGGACGGCAAAGCCCTCCATGAAGAAATCCGTCAGAAAAACAATACCCCCGTCAAAGTCTTTTTCAAGAAAATCGCCAGCATCTTCCTGCCCCTCATCCCCGCCTTCATCGGCTGCGGACTCCTGACAGGCATCCTGGCCATTGCCGCCAAGATTGACCCCACCCTCACCACCTCCCCCCTCTGGCAGACCCTGGCCACCCTGGGTGGTGCCATCTTCTGGGGCATGAACCTCTTCGTGGGCTGGCAGGCCGCCAAAGTCTTCGGCGGCACGCCTATCCTGGGCGGCGCCCTGGCCGCCTTCGTCAGCCATCCGGGGCTGAAAGGCATCGAGCTTTTCGGCAACGAGCTGCTCCCCGGCAGGGGCGGCATTATCTCCGTCATCCTCATAGCAGCGTTAGCCGTTTTCATCGAGAAACGCCTGCACAAACTGGTGCCGGAGATGCTGGATCTCTTTGTCACCCCTCTCCTGACTTTGCTGATCTCTGGCCTGGCCGCCGTGCTGGTGTTCCAGCCCATCGGCGGTGCCATCGCCTCTGCCATCGGCAGCGCCGCCACCGCCTCCGTCGCCACCGGCGGTGCCCCCGTGGGCGCCATCCTGGCAGGCATCTGGCTGCCCATGGTGATGCTGGGGGTCCATCAGGTCTTCACCCCCATCCATGTGGCTCTCCTTGAGCAATACGGTGTCACCATCCTTCTGCCCATCCTCGCCATGGCAGGGGCAGGCCAGGTCGGTGCAGCCCTGGCCGTCTACTTCAAGACGAAAAACAAATTCCTCAAGAAAACCATCCTCTCCGCCCTGCCTGTAGGCATGATGGGCGTAGGCGAGCCCCTCATCTACGGCGTGACCCTCCCCCTGGGCAAGCCCTTCCTGGGGGCCTGCCTGGGAGCCACCGTAGGCGGCGCCATCGAAGCCGCCGCAGCCGTAGGAGCAGGAGCCATAGGCATCTCCGGCCTCCCCCTGACCCCCACGGTGAACAACATCCCCGTGTACCTCTTGGGCATAGCCGCCAGCTACGCCGCAGGCTTTGCAGCCACCTGGCTGCTGGGATTCGATGACCCGGAGGAGACAGAAGGGTGAAAACAATCAACGTCAAAATAGGCAATCTTTTAAAGTGAAATCTCCAAATATGACAAAGTAAGCAAAGGCGGCCGCTGATGGGCCGCCTTTGCTATGGGTACGCGGTTGCAAATCACTTTGCGGAAAGTGCAAATCAAAAACGCAAAACATAAAGACAAAAGCAAAAAAGTAAATAAAAAAATAAAACTTAAAGGGAAACCGTAAAACCATTGACTAAAATAGCAACAAAACGTAAAATAACATGTAAAAGTGCAACTAAAAGGTGCAAAATGCAAAGAGGAAATGTAAAATGACAGAAGAAGAACTGCAAGAAAAGATAAGGTATATACAACAAGCAAAGTTTGAGGCTCAGATCCTGGAACTGAAGGCTGCTCATGAAGGCTGTCCCCAAAAGCTATACGATACCCTATCCAGCTTTTCAAATCAGGATGGCGGCGGCACCATAATCTTTGGCATAGATGAAGATAGCAACTTTTCACCAGTCGGAGTATACGATGCTCAGGACATACAAAAAAAGATAAACGCTCAATGCCTCCAGATGGAACCTGTGGTACGTCCCGTGCTAACCGTGACCCAAATGGATGGAAAGTGCTTCGTAGCCGCAGAAATTCCTTCCATTGATATTTCAGAGCGCCCCTGCTACTACCGAGGCAAAGGCAGGATAAAGGGGTCCTATGTGCGCGTAGGTGACAGCGATGAGCCTATGACGGAATACGAAATTTACAGTTATGAAGCCTTCCGCCGCAAATATCAGGACGAGATAAGGACAGCAAACCGCGTTACACCTGGCTCCCTGGATCAAAACAAGCTGAATGAGTACCTCCACCGCCTGCGCCTGGGCAAGCCCAATCTCTCCCAACTATCCGATACCCAGATAGAAAACCTTATGAGCATCACCAAAGACGAAAGCATCACCCTGTGGGCCTCCCTGCTTTTCGGCCTTTATCCTCAGGCTTACTATCCCCAGCTCTCCATCATAGCTACAGTAGTACCAGGATTGCAGGTAGGCGATTTAGGCTTAGAAGAAGAGCGCTTTCTTGACAATGAACGAATCGAAGGTGACCTCGCCCAAATGCTGGAGAGAGCCCTGCAGTTTGTCCGCCGGAATATCAAGAGCAAGACCATCATAAATAAAGAGACAGGCAAACGGGAAGACCGTACCGAATACCCCATGAACGCTGTACGCGAAGCTATTCTCAATGCGCTGGTACACAGGGATTACAGCATACACACCGAAGGAATGCCCATCCAAATCCAGCTCTTTGACGACCGCATGGAAATCCGCAGTCCCGGCGGCCTCTACGGCAGGCTTACTATCGACCAGCTGGGCAAAGTGCAGCCGGACACCCGCAACCCCATGCTGGCCTCCGCCATGGAAACTCTGCATCTGACAGAAAACCGCTATTCCGGCATCCCCATCATAAAAAAGGAAATGGCAAGCTATGGACTGCCCCCGGCAGAACTGGAGGACAAACGCGGCACCTTCACTGTGACTTTCCACAAAAGAGCCCAAACTGCAGAAGCCACGACTAATGCCAGCAATAGCACAAAATATGCAAGCTTGCTCAACTTCTGCAAGCAACCCCGCAGCCGTGCCGAAATTGCTGATTTCTTGGGTATAAAAACCGCTAGCTATGTCATGCAGCAGTACATAAAGCCACTGCTTGAGGCGAACAAACTGCAAATGACAATTCCCGAACAACCACGGAGCCACAAACAAAAATATGTCAGTCTGCCTAAACCCAACTCAATTCTATGACCTAAATCATTTATTAGTGGACAGGAGCATAACTATGACATTTATCAACATCTTAACCATCATTGCCATGATTGTTGCACCAATCGCCGCTGTTGGAATTGGCCAGTGGCTCCAAAAAAAAGAAGAGCTTCGTAAAGATAAACTGGCAATCTTTAAAAGCCTAATGATTGCCAGAAGTGGCTGGACCGTTGAGAGTTTCAAAGCCTTAAACATCATAGACATTGTGTTTGCTGATGATAGCAACGTTAGGAAATGTTGGAAAGAATATTATAATAACCTCTGCATTGAAAATCCATCTGCATCTGAAGAAACCAATATCCAAATCAGTCAAGTCAAGCTTCTTGAAGCAATGGCCAAATCACTTGGATATAAAGATACAATCACATGGGAGACTATCCAGAAACCTTACCTCCCAAAAGGAATGGTTGATGCAGAACATATACAACACGAATATCAAAACGGTCAAATTGCAATGGCCCAATTAGCAAAAATACTTACAGACTACGTAAAAGCAAATCCAAACGTTGCCCTAAAAACACTTTTTCCTACCACTATAGAAAAAGACAGATAAGACAAGTCACTATACATAAAACATGCCATATAAATAACAATAACATAGAGAAAGATTTGAACGACCTGGATAAGCTATCACCAGGAAGAATTGTAACCTCTTTTTGCATTTTCTTATCAAAAAAGGTATGCTATACCCCTAGAACCAAATCTTCAAATTCCTCTTTACCGAAAACAAAGCCACATTTTGCCAGCCTGTCCTTACGGTTTTCGTAAATGCCATCAATCATCAGGCGGCGTTCTTCCCTTATCCCTAAGTGAATTTTCCTGTGACAAAGGGGGCAAAGAGAAATCAAGTTGGCGTAAACATCAAGACTGCTGGAAAATCTTTCTTGCAGCTTTATAGGAATTATATGGTGCGCCTCCATGTAAGGGTGCCCAGTACTGGCAGCGATAAAAGTATCGTGGCTGTGGTCTATGTCACAGGTGAAGTTTGCCAAAGCCACGGTCTGTGTCCGCATTATGCCAGAGCGCTTCCAAAGCTTGTACTCTACCTTTATCGGCGTTTCTAACTTCATGGGCTTATCAAGATTCTTTACATCAACGGAGCTGTATTCGTGGAACAGCTCACCAGTGGCAAATTTGCGATAACAGTTGAAGCCAGAACTGAACATTCTATGCCCGCTTTTATCCATATCTGAAAATTGCGAATCTGCTTTCAATCTTTTCCAGGCAAAATCAAGTTCCTCTATAGTACCTATTTCATATATAGATTCCTCCACTAACCCCATTTCTTTCATAAAATGAGAAACTTTTTTCAAACCTCTTTGATAGTTGTACGCCGAACCAGATGATAGCTTCTTTACCTCAAGAATATATCGGCTGAAATACTCACGTATGTTCTCCGGGGAAGATATAGCCACAGGAATTTCAGTCAAGTCCTGCATTTCGATTACCCCCTAATTTACTTCGTTTTTCCAAAGGTAATATCTACAATTTCACAAATACTCCTCAATCTTTCTCACGCATCCCTCCAAATCCCTTTTAATATCAGTCTCCCAAAATCTCAACACCAGCCAGCCTTCTTCTGTCAATATATCAGTAACATCCTTATCCCGTTCCACGTTTCTGGCCCACTTCTTTTGCCAATACCCCTTATTGCTTGCCACCTGCTCTCCAGGGCAGTCCCGGTGACCACGGGCATGCCAAAAGTCGCCGTCCACGAAAATGGCAATTTTCTGCCGCGTTAAGGCAATGTCCGGCTTGCCAGGGAGAGCGGCGTAGTTCTTCCTATATCTATATCCTCGTTTCCACAGCGCTTTCCTTAAAAGCAATTCCGCTTTCGTATCTTGTGCCCGAATCCGACTCATGGTGCGGTGCCTCTGCTCCCGGCTTAATACATCCATCCCCAATCCCCCTCATCTTCCTTGCTGTTATTTGCTGGAGACTAAAACGAGAATCCAATAACAAAGGGCAAGGTTTGCCTAATAAAAACACGATGCCTCTATTTATCTCAAAAGATATCTGCATCACATCACTAAAGTTTTACTCAGCCAAACTTTAGTGAAGGAAAACTGAGTAAAACTGCTGGCAGGAAACAAGTTGCAATGACACGAATATAGGGGCAAAGCCCATTATTCATCTACGGAGGTGACGATATGTTCCCTGTCAAAACAATTCTCTCCTTCTGTCTCCTTTCCCTCCTGCTCCTGCCCCGGGCTATGGCAGCAGATGCCTATGCCGATGAGAGTGTGCGGCCTTTGGAAATCGAGCGCCATGTGCATCTTGTTTCTCCCCGTGCAGATACAGGGGGACTGGATATTTGCCTGAGCCATGCCGCCCTCAATCTGCGAAGCCATCACCAAGTTTACGGCAAGCTCATGGGACGGCTGGATGCCCATAGTTCTGAGCAGACCCTTGCCGCCCACCACGGCATGAAGGGCTATGTGCAGAAGGCAACACAGATACATGAGCAGCGCCTGGCTGACGGGCTGCCGGCAGACGGGATTTTCTTCCGGGAGCGGGAGGTCTTTGTGCGCCGGGCGGATACGGTGGCGGTGAGTTTCCTGGAGCGCAATCTCATCCATGAAGGTGGGCCGGCTCTGGCCGGAGACTTGCATAGCGTCTACGGGCGGAATATAGATACCGCCAGCGGCAAGTATCTCACCCTGCCGGATGTCTGCCCCGATGCCGAGGGGCTGGCCGCCGCCATCGCCAGGCAGCTGCGCCGGGATTACCCTGATACCTCTTTCGGGGATAATCTGGAAGCGGCAGTCTTTCGCTGCCTCCAGGAGGGGGACGATCTCATCATCTCCCGTCACGGCGGCACCTACACCGCCGAGGGCAATGAGGGGGCAGGCACCTGGACCCTGGAGCCACGGGGAGCCACTTTCTACTTCAACCCGCCGGGGCTGGGAGCTGTGCGGGCAGGCATTTACTGCGCCACCATCCTCTTCGACGAGTACCCTGAGCTTTTCAAGGAAAAATACCGCCGGGGACCTGCCACTTACGCCATCGAGCTGATGCCCGGCCTGCCGGTGCGCACCATTCTCGGGAATGGAAAAGGAGCCGCCGTCGGCATTTACCAAACGGATTCCGGCCCCTATCTGAACTTTGGCCCCCTGCACTACCAGGACGAACCGGCTGCAGACATCCGCCCCACTTTGGTGAGCCTTTCTGATGGCCGCTGCTATCTCTATGTGGACGCTCTGACAACTTCGCCCCAGCATGAATTGCGCGTCTTCACGATGGGAGACCAAGTTATCACCCGCCAGGTGGATGCCCACCATTCATCCTTCGTCTACGGCTCCGGCACCCACGGAAAGAAATGGCAGGTCTTGACTGACCCGCAGCATTTCCTGCTGACTGACGATACAGCCAGATTCGATAAAAAAGAAGCGCCCGCCTTCCCCTATATGACAGGGAAAGACGGGCTGCCGGAAAAACTCGAACCATAGCGGATGCAAAAAGTCTTACAGGCCCCGCCCCTTGAGCAGTTCTCCGATTTCCTCATATATTGGTGCCTGCACGCCGGCCTTTTCTGCCATCTTCGGCACCTCGTAGGTAAGGCCGGCCACTTCCGAGGGCCTGCCTGCTTCTACATCCCTCTGCATGGAGGAGGTGGCATCATCTCCCATATCGTCCACCAGCTTCAGATTGATTGCCAGCATATCCTCCGGCAGGGCTATTTCCTGAGCCTTGGCGATAGCCATGAGCTCCTTTACCAATGCTATGAACTTCTCCCGATAGGCGCCGCCTGCATGCAGGTCGGCGCCTTTTGTGCCGTAGGCAGCCCCCAGTGTGGCCATGGGGGAAATCAGGGTGAACTTGCGGAAGCAGTCGGCTTCTATTTGATGGGAATGGGTGGCTTTGGCTCCTGCTTCTTGCAGTTCCCCAGTGAGTTTTTCGAGGATTGGCTCCACCCGCTCCGACACTTCGCCTGCAGTGCCGCGACGCAGGCCGTAGACCACCCGGAAAAGATTCCCGCCCATCTTGATATGCCCCGGCTCACCTTTCTGGCTGAAGATGTAGATGCAGCCATCGGTGACGATGCGATGGGGCAGCTGCGACTGCAGGCGGCCGCCGGTGCCGTAGATGTTGAGGATGGGGATGATGACGGTGCCCTCGTCTGCCGCTTCCTTCAGGAAGGGCACCGCCTCGTCCAGTGAATACCCCTTGAGGCAGACAAAGACGATATCCGGGGCAGGCTCCCCCTCTGCCCTGGCCTGCAGGTATCCTGCCATATCATAAGCAGACGGCCTCACAGTGAAGCTCTCCTCAGGCAAATCCACCGTCAGGCCCTCCTGCTGTATGGCCTCCAGATGTGTCCCCCTGGCAATGAGAGCAACCTGCTGCCCGCTCCTGGCCAAAAATCCAGCCAAAGCCCCGCCAGTGCCACCTGCACCTATTACTAAATACCTCATACCTCATTGCTCCTTTCAACTATCTGCCACTTCCCACTCCGCCAGCTTCCGCGCCTCGCCGTCAAAGCTCACGCCGATCTTGAAAAGCTGCCGCTTGTCTGCCGCATAGGGCAGGGCGTAGCCCTTTTCCTCTATCTGGGCCAAAGCCTCCTGGGCGCTCTTATCCACCTTGAACTCGAAGATATAGACAAATTCATCCGTCTCCAGAATGCAGTCCGCCCGTCCCTTGCTGCTGTGGAGGGAGCATCTTTGGTAGTGTAGGGGATGCTGTCAAAAAGAGCAGAAAACACATCCCCCATTCCTTCTGCATCACCTGCCAGAATGCGGCGGCGCAGGGTGAAAATATCCTTGCCGCTGCCTGGAACGCTGGAAGGAGCATATTCTGGGAAAAGGCTTGACAGTAAGCCATACTTAACTTCTTCATTGGGAAAGCCCAGGCTGTAAAGCCGAGCCTGACGGTCAAACCCCACCGCCGTAAGATACCCTGTCTGATAAAGGAGTGGCAAAATATCCGGATTATCAGCACGGTAGTCAGAGAGCATGCCCGAGGTAGCCTCTACAGTCCCGTTTTCCAGCTGCCTCACATCAAAATGCATATTCTTCAGCCGACGCACCAAAAAAGTCGGCGTGCCGGTAGCGAACCAATAGGCCTCAAACTCCCTCTGCTGCAACGCATTCAAGACACTGAAGGGGTTATACACTCCGGGGCTGTCGGGGTAAAAGTGGTAACCATCGTACATTTGCGCCAGTTTCTGCAGGCAGCCTTCCTCATCCAACTTGTGCTTCGCCGCCATCCGCTGCAACTCAGGCTGGAAACAGCTACGGATTTCTTCCTCAGTCATGCCACAGACAGCACTGTAATCCTCATAGAGGGAAATATCCTGCAGCTGGTTCAAATCGCTGAAAATGCTCACCTTGCTGAACTTAGTCACCCCGGTGATAAAGACAAAGCGCAGGTACTCGTCATAGCTTTTCAAGGTGCCGAAAAAGCCTTTGAAAACGGCCTTGTTATGCTCCTCCAAGGAGTCGTTCTCCAAGACCTCTAGTAAAGGCTTGTCATACTCATCAACCAGCACCACGCAGCCTTTGCCCGTCTTTTCTCGGGCTATTTTCATCAGCTTCTTGAATCTGTCGCTCAGTGAACCCTTTTTCTCGCAGCCACATATTTCTTCCCACTCCGACAACATTCCATCCAGTACATCTTCCAAAGCCATAGCCTGATAGTTCTGCCCGTTGAAGTCGAAATAGAACACCGGATAAGGCTCAAAGGCTCCTTCGTTCCCCTTTTCAAGTCCCTCGATAGCCAGACCCTCGAAGAGTTCTCTCTTCCCTTCCCAATAGGCTTTCAGAGTAGACAAAAACAAGCTCTTGCCAAAGCGCCGGGGGCGGCTGAGAAAATACTGCTTGCCACCATGAACAAGCTCATGGATATAGCGGGTCTTGTCCACATAAAGGAATCCACCTTCCCTCAGGCTGACAAAGCTCTGCACCCCAATGGGCAATCTTCTTTCGTCCTTCATGCTATCCCCTCCAATCTAAGTTTCTGAGTTTATTATAACACCCCAGTTTTGCCGTAAGCAAAGCAAAGGATAGAAATGTTGTTTTCCTTTTATTTTCTTGCCTCCCCCTCTTTGTTTTGTTAAAATATATGTATAAACAAAGAAAGGGATGAGATTATGCTGGGGATTGAAAGACGACAGCATATCGTGGACAAGATCAAGCAAGAAAAGAAGGTCTATGTTTCGGAACTGAGCCAGCTTTTCAAGGTGACAGAGGAAACGGTGCGGCGGGATCTGGAGAAGCTGGAAAATGAGAATATCCTCCGCCGCAGCTACGGAGGGGCTATTCTCTCCGAGCAGACAGGGGAGGATCTTTCCTTCCTCAAACGCAGCACCATCAACAGCCCGGGGAAGGAATACATTGCAGAAAAAGCCCAGCCGCTGATCAGCGAAGGAGATACCATCATGGTGGATTCCTCCACCACCTGCCTCTCCCTGCTGCACAGGCTCAAGGGACTGAAAAACATCACCATCATCACCAATTCCATCCGTCTGGCCTACGACTTCTCCGGCTCCGATTTCCGCATCATCTCCACTGGCGGAACCCTCAGGCCAAACTCCATGGCCCTCACGGGAGCCAGCACCATCAAGACCCTTTTGGGCTACTACGCAGACATCGTGCTGATAAGCTGCAAAGGTTATGTATCAATACATCAACAATGTGCGGCATGAAAAATGTTGATGTATTGTTACCTTGTTCAAAGGGCTATGTGTCAATGCATCAACAATAATAATTATTAAAATAATCAAAATATATAATTATTTTATATATGAAGCGATTCCTATAAATTTTAATCCTTGCAGGATTTTATTACAACATGTAGAATATGTATATATTTTTAATGATGAGTTACGATTTCTGTTTAATATAAAAGATGGTGGTTTCGTGGCTACGGCAGAACATATAAAAAATTTAATAATGGCTCATATTGAGGGAAATGAAAATCGATTCAAAACAGTGATTTTACAAATTGCTGCCTATGAAGCAAAACATAACCATGATGTTTTAGCACATGAATTAAAAAAATGTGCAGATAAAATTGGGAAAAAGCATAATAATGTTGTACGGATTAATGTAAAAAATCCTATATTGATGCTATCGAATTCCACGCACGAATTGTCAGATTTGATTGTTTCTGACAATATAAAAGATAAAATAAATAGAATTCTTCTGGAATATAAAAATAAAAGCAAATTATCAAGATACGGGCTATCTAATCGTAGAAAGATTCTTCTTGAGGGAGAACCTGGTACGGGTAAAACATTAACAGCATCAGTTATAGCTTCTGAATTGCGGCTGTCTTTATATATTGTCCAGATGGATAAACTTGTAACAAAATTTATGGGGGAAACCAGTACAAAATTACGACAAATTTTTGATGAAATAGAGGAAGTTCAAGGTGTATATTTTTTTGATGAATTTGATGCTATTGGTGCTGATCGTAGCTTAGACAATGAAGTTGGAGAAATGCGACGTATTTTAAATTCATTTTTACAGTTTATAGAACAAGATTCTTCTGAAAGTATTATTATTGCAGCAACTAATCATAGCGGATTGTTAGACAAAGCATTGTTTAGAAGATTTGATGATGTTCTTCATTATGCATTACCAGGAGAACAAGAGATTGTTAGCTTGATTCGTTATAAAATGGGTACATTACTAAAAGGAGAAGGAATTTCATGCGACGTTATAAATGCCGCTATGGGACTTAGTCACTCAGAAATCATTAAAGCATGTGATGACGTAATAAAAGAAGTGATTTTGTATAATAAAAATTTTGACATGAAAAATCTATTATCTTCCTTAAATAATCGAAAAGTTGTTTATTCTACAAAGGGGGAGCATGGTTATGCGTAATAGACCTAATGTTTTTTTATATGGAACTAAGAATTCTATCGCATACACATCGCCACGCTCTCTATACGCATCGGCACATATTCCTGAAAGAGATCGAAAAAGTCATGCAGAATATATTCGTAAGCAATTCATGACATGCATGAAGAAATTAAACTCGCAACAAGTAGCAGCCATTCGCTATAAACAAGGAACATATATGGAGTTTTTTGGCGCAAAGAATTGTGATTTAATTACCAAAAGTATAGAAAATAGAGCCGAAGGTATCCGGATATTAAATGTTAAGGAATCTCAGAATGGGAAAGAGTCTATTATTCGAGCAACGGTGTATATTCCACAAGGTAAAGAAAAATCTTTTTTACAAAAAATAGAAAAATATGCCAAAGAAAATACAAAAAAAGAACGACCAAAATATAATGATTTAATGCGGAGCATAGAAAATATTTCTTTGGCAGTCGTGGATTCTTTTTGGATTGGCAAAAAGACAAATATGCCTACTTCAAGCAGAGCTGTATGGTGTGAGATATGGCTGCGGTATAACAAAACTGCAAAAGAAGATAATCATGAGCAGGTTCATAAAGATTTTTTGAAATGTTGTGAATCATTATCAATAACCTCAAAAGAGAAATATATTATTTTCCCTGAACGTATTGTAGAAATTGTACATGCTAATATTGAACAATTACAAGGACTAGTTAATTCGTGTGATAACCTTGCTGAGTTTAGACGTGCACCTGACATTTCGACATTCTTTGCAGATTTATTTCCTAATGAGCAAATTGAATGGATAGACGATATGAAGGAACGTGTAACTCTTTCTGATACACATGATGTTACTGTATGCCTCTTAGATACGGGATTATCAGATAAGCATCCATTATTAGTTAATTCCGTCCAAAACAATGGTGTTCATGCAGTAGAATCTACTTGGGGAACTAATGACCATGAGGGACATGGAACGGAGATGGCAGGTGTAGCTTTATACAATGATTTACAGACGTGTTTATCTAATAATAATTCAATAAATCTTAGACACAACATCGAATCAGTAAAAATATTACCGCCGAATGGAAGTAATCCCCCTGAATTATATGGAGCAATTACTGAGCAGGCTGTGGCACTGGCAGAAATAGCTAATCCTAAATGTAATAGAGTTATATGTATGGCAGTTACTGCAAGAGATGATATTAGTGAAGACGGGAGACCGTCTTCGTGGTCTGGAACCCTAGATAAGATTACGTCAGGCGCAGATGGAAATGGAGATAGACGACTTTTTATTGTCAGTTCTGGAAATGTAGAGCCACAAGAGTTAAATGTGCAACAAAAGTATATTGATGCAAATATTATTCATGGAGTTGAGAATCCTGGACAATCGTGGAATTCATTGACTGTAGGTGCGTATACAAACCAAATATATCTTTCGGACAGAAATATTAATCCCGTAGCAGACGTAGGGGAGTTATCACCATACAGTTCAACATCTGTTATGTGGCGAAATAAATGGCCGATTAAGCCAGAAGTTTTATTTGATGGTGGGAATATTGCAACAAATAATGCAGGAGACTTTTTTGATCATCCTGAATTGTCGAGATTAACAACACATAGAGCATTTTGGATACGATATTTTTCTTTTATTTGGGGGTCAAGTTCAGCTGCGGCACAAGCAGCTTGGATGGCGGCACAACTCTATGTTGAATATCCTAATATTTGGCCTGAAACAATAAAGGGGCTAATTGTTCATTCAGCACGATGGACTGATAAAATGAAGGCGCAGTTTTGTAGCGATGATAAGAAAAAGAGTGGAAGAAGGAGATTGTTGCGAGCTTGTGGTTATGGCATTCCTAATTTGGATAGGGCAATTCAGTGTACACAAAATACGGTAAACATGATTATACAGGAAGAGATCCAGCCTTTTAATAATAAAAGAATGAATGATATGCATCTTCATACGTTACCATGGCCTACTGATATATTACGAGAGTTAAACGATGTTGATGTAGAAATGCGTGTAACATTATCATATTTTATTGAACCTGGTCCTGGGGAAATTGGATGGAAAGATAAATACAGATATGCATCGGCGGGATTGCGTTTCGATGTAAAAAATACAAATGAAACATTAGAGGATTTTCAAAAAAGAATTAATAAAAAAATGAGAGAGGGCAAGGATGATAAAGGATCTGGTACTAGCGGTGCTGAAAGATGGTATTTAGGTTCAGAGAACAGAGATGTTGGTTCTATACACTCAGATATATGGCAAGGTACGGCTATCGATTTATGTGATGCGAAATATATTGCTGTATACCCCGTGATAGGATGGTGGAAGGAACGCGCTTATTTGGGTAAAAGTAATGAAAAAATGCGTTATTCACTAATTGTTACTATTTCTACACCCAAAATAGATGCAGATTTGTATACGGAGATTCTATCTCAAATTCCAACCAGTGTTACTACCCAATGGTAGATATAATAAAGGGATTTTACTTATGAGTTGTATATAGATGCGCAGCATAGAAAATGTTGATGTATTGTTACCTTGTTCAAAGGGACTGGACAGGGAGAAAGGCCTCATGGAGTCCAACGAGGAGGAAGCTGCCGTAAAACAGATCATGCTCCAGCAGGGACGCAAAGCCCTGCTGTTGGCAGATAACTCCAAATTCGACAAGACCGCCTTCGTGAAAATCTGCGACCTGGCAGATATTGATACCCTGGTCACAGACAAAGCCCCCGGCGAAGCCTGGGACGAGCCCCTGGCGCAAAAGCAGGTCAAGCTGATTCACTAAATATTTTGTCTTTGACAGGAATAACAACTACGTTAAATATGAAAAAGAGGTGCCGCTCAGCGGTCACCCTCACAGTTTAACCTAACCCGCCAGAAGTCCTCCACCTCTCAGGTGGGGGATGAAGGCGGGTCTGGCGAATTTGCGTAAGCAATTGAAGCCAGACAATTGTAACGTAGATAGTTTTGTAGTACAATAATTATAACAAAATCGGGAATCATCCAAGAAAGGAGAAGACCTGCGAAATTCTATAGACTGTTGTACTACGGTCTCACGGAGTCTGAAACGTCGATAACCAAGGCAGTAAGCTCCCAGCAGGTACGAACAAGGGATTTGTGATTATCCTCTATTTCCCGTAATCAGTCGGGATGTAACATGTGCGAAGTCAGATTAGCAGACAAATCACAACTACCGCAGGGACTGCGGAAAGTTACGCCTGTGGAGAGTGTGTAAGACGAATACATTCCCTAAAGGAATGTGTCGCTGTTCTCGACGAATCAGGAAGCTCCCACTTCTATAAGTGGGGGTAGTTCACTTCTACAGATTAAACCGCTTTAGTCGCCAAACTAGGGAGCGGTTTATTTTTTTGCCTGCATGAGAATGAGCAAAATAAGAATCAAAACTACGATTAACTCATTCATAGGCTTGCACCTCATTTCTGAGGACATCGATTCACCGCTACACAGCACCTTGTAATGAGATACAACAAACTCCCGAGCCTGTCAACGGCACGGGAGTTTGTTTTCAAGTATTGCTCTTGATGGGCGAGAGAGTAGAGAACAGATTGACGGTTGGCTGGATATGGCAACGGCACAGGAAGTCGTTGAGAAATTCCTTGGATTATCACAGTTCAAAAAAACCGAGTCCGATGGTAAGGGCAAGTGGCGAAACCTCTTTGCCAGTATCGTCAGCAACACAAGCCTAACCATGAAGGATATAGCAGACCTCCGAATCAATGAGATGGAGGAACTGCTAGAGGGAATGAATGAGAACGCCGAGGAACAAAAGAAGCTGCTCGATGGTGCAGGAAAGGGTGAAGTCCTCGAAGGTGATGCAGCCATTCATGCACTGATGGGCGGCTTGTAAAAAAATATTTTCCTTGCTGGCAGGAAAACCTAAAGGGGCTGTCGAACTGAGTTCCGCAGTCGGTAATGGCAAAGGTTCATCCGGAGAAGGTTGACCTGGTAGAAAACATTGTTCCTGCTTGTTCGTATTGCAATTCGGTGAAGAAACTCAAATCGTTGAAGGAGTTCTTTGAACATGAGAAAGAGTTCACCCAAGCGCGGCTTAAAAAGATTAGAGAGCATTATAGGAAATATCATATAAAAGATTAGTATTTACAATTCAAATTTGAAATTATGGTTGTAAAGGCAAATAAAAAAGCGACATTAAATGTCGCTTTTGAGAAAGTTATATTAGATTATCGACAATCGCCATAATAAGAACCAGTATCATGTTCGTTAACTGGTTCGTGAGTCACTGTTGAAAAAATATTTTGCAGTATGGCATCGTCTTCTTCAGTGTCTGTTAATACAGGCATTCTTGTAATTCCAGTATCGGTTATGTAATATACTGAATTTTCGTCATCCGTATAGTTGGTTTGAAAAACTTGATTGTTATCAAGTTGAACAATTACACGACGGGGCCCCATGGAGCCCAAATAAGAAATCCAACTTGAAATATATCTGCCGGGTTCTAAAGGAATACGATTGTATGCAGTCAGAGTGAATTGAGCCCAGCCCTCACCAACAGTATATTCATATTCTTCGAAGTCATTTCGGTAAAATTCATTTACATATAACACCTGATTATCAGCTTGAAATCTTAAAGGTACTCCGTATTGTTCAAAATTATTGTACCGTCCTGTTGGTGCCCCATATTCGCCTGCAGTTTCGTGTATTAAGGCTACTACATTGTGGCTGCTATCATTGATATAAGCATAGTGTGTACTTCCATCTGCAAAGCCGACTGTTGTGCTTATGACCAAAAAAGCAAATATGGATAGAACAGTTGAAAAAATCTTAGAAATAATAGTCATTCTCTATAACCCCTTTCCAAAACAGTGACATAGCACCACAGTTCACATTGTAACATATAAAGTAGGTAAATGCAATACACAGGGAGGTGAACGCCATAGCCAATGCAATGAAAGAAATTTTTGGAGGTAAGCTCCGCAGGACTGGCGATGCACAATCAATGAAAGATAAGTGCGCCACTGACCTAAAACTCTTTTGTGAGTATTACCTGGCTGATTCCTTTAAGTCGGCATGGTCAGAGAAATTCCACCTATGGCTAATTGAGAAAATCGAAGACGTGATACTCAATCATGCCGATGAAGAAACACGGAACGTAGTAGCTTCACCTCGTGGTCATGCGAAGTCAACGCTCTGTAGCTTCGGTGCGGTACTGTGGGCTATCTGCTATGGATATAAGCATTTCATAGTGATTATCTCCGCTACTGGACCCGTAGCCAAGCAATTCCTCTTGGATGTACGCAATGAACTTGAGTACAACGAGAGAATCAAAAATGACTTTGGGGAAATGAAGAATGACGAAATGTGGAACAGCAATGAAATCTATATGAAGAACAAAGTTTTTGTAACCAGCCGTGGTGCAGGTGCTCAGATGCGTGGAATGAAGTTTAACAGTACACGCCCGGATTTCATAGTTCTGGACGATTTGGAAACCGCAGAACAGGTGGCAAGCCCTTCACAAAACGCAGCATTTTTTCGTGCGGAAAGGATGGTAAATATGGCAAATGAAGTCCAACAAATGACAGTTGGCGTAACACTGGAAATGGAAAACTTTCAGCGGCAGTTATTAAAACTCACTTTGGAACTTGAAAAACTGCGAAGGATTGACTTAGCCCGAATTATTCACCCCCCCTCTAAAAAGCAAGATTTTGTTCTGTAACTGGTTGAGTTTTAAGCAAATGTAGTTCCATAATAGCAAATGCCGTATTTTCTGCCATTTGTTGCCCTAAAAAAGGGTACACTGATTGCGTAAGAAAAAGTTTAAAGCTATAGCAAACGACACAATTATTGCTCATATCGAATGTCCGCCCCCATAGGGGGCGGGGGACCGCCGCAGGCGGTGGTGGGGGTCACTCCTGCGCCACTTCCCACTCCGCCAGCTTCCGTTCCTTTGCGTCAAAGCTCACGCCTATCTTAAAAAGCTGCCGCTTGTCTGCCGCATAGGGCAGGGCGTAGCCCTTTTCCTCTATCTGTGCCAAAGCCTCCTGGGCGCTCTTATCCACCTTGAACTCGAAGATATAGACAAATTCATCCGTCTCCAGAATGCAGTCCGCCCGTCCCTTGCTGCTGTGG
>CACZHK010000065.1 GCA_902780915.1 Pseudoselenomonas ruminantium
ATAGATAAATCTAGGGGATTCTTGGTTCGACAACCACTGCACTCAGACCTAAGCCTAAGCGTCTTACACGATTTCCCCAAGCGTTAATTCCCGTGTGTCCCACGGTATCTGTATACTGAAAGCTTTTTATCTTTGCAGCCGCAAGGTCTTTAAATTACGGCAGGCCAGCATACATGGCCTCAACCCGCTAAGAACTGGTTGCCCGTAGGCCTTGGTTTTCGATTCGTCCAGTTTCTATCTTTGCAGGGCTTCTCCTTTCTTCCGTATTCTTTAGCTAAGTCTACAATTCGAGAAAGGTTAGCAGTTGTCCTGCTTCAATTACTTACGTAAATTCGCAGGACGCGGCTTATATCCCCTATGGGCGGGGGCGGTGGTGTTCTCCTTCTCCCTGCGTGGACTGGCAAAAATCGCTCAGAATGGCTTCTAGGGGTGCATGGGTATAGAAGACTATGGGCAAACGGCTGGAAGCGCTCAGAAGGGCTTCTGTGGCTTCTCAGGGGCATATATGGGCTTTCCCTTCTCCCTGTGGTGGGGTGGAACTGCGGGGAAGGTGTGGTAGAAATATTAAAACACGCTGGCATACAAAAAAGGCCACCCCGAAGGGTAGCCCTATTTGTGGCGGAGGTCACGCAGCGCCAACTGTGCGACCACTTGGAATGTATCTTCATCAACTTTTGCCTTATCCGCATTATACCACAAGCCCTGCCAGCATGGTATAATAATTTCGCTGTGCACCCCTATAACAATCCTTGGGCTTAAGAGGATTTGCACACAGAAGGGGGGACGGAAAAACTTGGAACAGTATATCATCAACTTCGGTATCTCGATTCTTGCCAGCGTAGTTGCCTTCTACCTGTGCAAGTGGCTGGACAAACACCTTTAAGCACAGCAAGGTGAACCAGTATCAATGCCAAGTCTGAACCTATGCGCCAACATAGGGGAGGCAAACAGCTGGGCGGGGAAACCCGCCTGGCCTTTTTTGTTGCCATAAGAAAAGCCCCATTGCTGGGGCTGGGGTGCTATGCTTCTTCACGAATCCATTTGTAAAGCAAGCTACGAGAGATTCCAAGTTGCTTTGCAAGGGCGGTTGCTGTCATTTGGCGAGTTTTGTATTTGCTGTACAAGTCCTGCCAGTCGGCTGGCTTCGGCGTGGTGGGCTTCGAGAATTTGCCCTGCTCCTTTGCGATTGCTATGCCTTCGGCCTGTCTTTCTTTTATCAGGTCACGCTCAAACTGTGCAATACCCTGCATGAAAGTGACCATCAAACGGCCTTGAGGGGTGGAGGTATCAAAGTTTTCTTTCACGCTGCGGACAGTAACGCCCTTCTTCTCCAATTCGTCCACGATGTTCAGCAAGTCCCTTGTGTTCCTTGCCAGCCTTGAATAACTCTCAATGAAAACCGTGTCACCTTCACGGACATAATCAAGCATTGCTTGAAGCTGTGGCCTGTTCGTGTCCTTGCCAGAAACCTTCTCCGTGAAAGGCTTGTCAATCTTAATCCCTGCCTGTCTGAACGCTTCTTCCTGCCTTGCGGTATTCTGCTCAACGGTGCTGACTCTGATGTAAGCGACATTCGACATGGTAATTCTCCTTCCTATTGGCTGGCTGTCTTTTCTCCTCTAAGACAATAATAACATGAGTGTTCATGGAAGTCAATAACAATAAAATACAAATGTTCAAATACTTGTAATTCAAGTTGCGTGACAGGGTGTACAGGGTGCAGTGGTTTTGTCTTTTGAAGTAAACTTCAAAACTCATTTTAGGAGAAGGTTCGAAGTATGTTCACGCAAGTTAAAAGTATAGTATTTACACAAATGAGTACAGAATTCACGATTTGGCGCATCGAAAGGGCTTCCAGCTGGAGGCTCTTTTCTTTGTGAGGGCTTCTAAGGGGCTTTACGTGGCTAGNNATAACTATGGGTAGGAGGGCTAGAACGCCGTGACGGGCTTGTGGTGGCTTGCTGGGCTAGAGCCTAAGATAGGATTGAGTGTGTAGGAGGTAGCTTGAACATGGTGGGGAACGATACGGAGAGAGTAGGAACATTCCCCGATTCGAGAAAATGGCACTTTTCTTCCCTGCCGTTACTCTTTTATATATATCTTTCCAATCTTTCGGGGCTGGAAACCCGCATGGTTACTAGGTTTTTTCGCTGACTCGACACCAAAAAGTAACACTATCGACACCAAAAAGTAACATTTTTAAGCCTCTATCGACACCAAAAAGTAACATACATAAACACCTGTGTATTGAACACGAAGTGTCATTATGTCGCAATTAAGGGGATTCGACATCAAAAAGTAAGGTTATCTGACACCTGTGTATTGAACACGAGGTGTCAGTATGTTATAATGCTAGGCTAGGAGGCGATAACATGGCAGACAAGAATAAAACGGATAGCAAAAAAGAAACGATAGTATATCAAGCCAACCCGCTTGTAGAAGGACGGCGGGATTTTACACTAATTGAAACACGGTTGTTTTATATTGGCTTACGGGACTTGGTTCCACGATTGACAGAACAGGTTAAGCCTTGGGATAATGGCAGTTATAAGGACTTTCCAACAACAAAAATACAGCCTAGCGAACTAATAGAGATGTTTGGAAATAATAAGTATTACAACACATTGCAGGGAATATGCAGGGAATTCGCAAAGAAAACAGTTGAGATAAAAAACATAGATGATAAAGGCTTCGAGGTATATCCATTATTTGCACAGTTGAAGTATAAACCAGATGAAGGACTAACGCTGGTTTTTAACCCTTTTATGATACCTTGGCTTTTAGATTTAGCTGATAAGCCTTTCACAAAATTACCCTTTGAACAAGTATGGGCGTTACACTCAAGTTATGCAATTAGAGTACTAGAATTAGTTTTGCAATACCAGAATACAAAGACACATGAAAGAACTATAACCATAGACGAACTAAAACAATATCTTGGAATGTCCTTAGATAGCTACGAAGGTAGAAATAATACTTTCAAAGAAAAGGTGGTTATGGGTAGCATAAAAGATATAAACGAAAAAACTTTTTATAAAGTCGAAGTTGAAACAATTAGAGATGGTAGAAAGATTGCAGCTTTCAAGTTCAAACTTCACCTACCATCTGAACTCAAAAAGCAGAAGCAGAAGAAGAAGGCACAGGAAGCACTAGACATTATAGCAGGACTGGCAGAAGGTAAGGCTATGACGGGAAATACTACTTCTTCCGATTCGCAAAAGAAAAGACCTATGCCAGACTTTGTGGTAAAAGACAAGGACGGTAACAAAATAGAACACCCTTATGCCGAGCCAGTTAGGATAAAAGACGGAAAGACGATACTTTGACTATTGTATGTATTCAACGAAATACTAGACGAGTATATTTTCTCATAAAAAATGTGGCTGCTGCACGTTTCAGTACATGCAGCAGCCACATCTATTCAGTCATGGGTTCCTACCCTACCACCGGGCCTTCTTATCTTGGGAAAGATTAGATTTACTTATCTATCCAGCTTACGATAGGATCACCGACAATATTATCATCCTGCAATGGGGCCATCGGAGCCGCCGATAAAAATGCAGACAGCCATTCTGTCTTTCTTAATAGTTACGCCAAAGCCAACGCCCACAAAAGCACAAGCGTTTTTGCCACGGCTAGGCTCATATTTTGGTTTCTTCTTTTTACCACCCTTACCACCGGCCACCTGAGCCAGCTCATCCTCGGAAAGAGTCATGTTCTTCACCTGTTCATGCTCGTATTCCTTCAATTCCTCAAGGGTAAAGGGCAGGCCTGCTTCCTCGGCCAGCGGGAGGACAACAGCCCCGGCTGCCTTCTCACGTATAGCAGCATCATCAGCTGATGCATCATTTTTGTCTGCGAAAGCCTTGTCCAGAGCATTGAGCTTCTCTGCCAGTGCTGCATCCTCTGCCAGCTTCTCAAAAAACTTTACTACATTTTCCTTTGCCATGATATTGCCTCCTTTGATGCGGTTATCTTTCTGTTCTTTATATCTCCGAAGCTGGCAAATTGTTTATGGTTTATTTTATTTTCTCCTTCAACTTCAGCAATTTCTCATACCACCCACCGCGGAAGAAGGCACAGGTGTCCTCATCCCGAGCCATGAGGTCATCTCCGCCGCCTGCTGAGGCCACGCGGCCACGGCAGCCGCCTGCGCAGCGGTTCCTGAATTCGCAGGCCGCGCAGCCAGGATTATGGGCGAAATAGTCCCGCAGCCGCGTGTTGATGAAGCCCATATAGTGGGAATCACGGAGGGCATCGGCTAATTTCGTGTCCCTGAGGTTCGGGAAATGCCGCCGCCCGCCTTCGGCGCTGCCCATGGGGATGCAGGGGACCATTGTGCCCTCGGGGGTGATATACATATAGTTGCGTGCGTGACCGCACAGACAGTAGTCGCCGCAATCCTCGCCCTCTTCGTTTTTCACGAAAGGAATATCAAAGTCCTCCATCCCGTCGCTATGGAAAAAGCCAGACAGCATCAGCGAAAGCGGCGCGCCGTCCTCATAGAACTGCGGGATATAGTCAAGGTAGGTTTGGAATTCCTCGTTGCGGGTAAGGGCATAGTCAGTGATGCCCAGCGCCTCGCCTTCAAGGCTCAGGCGGTTTACCTTCAGCGTCTGGCAGCCCAGCTCGCCCAGGAGCTTGACGCTCTCCCGCAGCGCTGACAGGTTCCCTTTGTGCAGGCAGTACTCCGCTCCTGTGGGAAAGCCACGCTCCTTGCAGAGGGCAAAGGCCCGGCGCACAGCCTTTTCCGCTCCGGGAACGCCCCGCAGCCAGTCATGACAGCCTATGCCATCAAAGCTCATGTTGAACTCCGGCCTGAGATTCCGCCGCTCGAACTCGTCCAGCGTCTTTTCGTTCACCAATAGTCCGTTGGACATGACGGTGACGATGAGGATATCAGCTTCGATCAGCGCATCCACAATGTCGAAAAAGTCTCGCCGCACCAGTGCCTCGCCCCCTGTCAGCGAAACGGTGCGAACCCCTGCCTCCTCCATCTGCCGGACGACCTCGAGACAATCCTTCAGGGATGGCTCGACTTCCGTATGCTTTCCTGCTGACATATAGCAATGGCGGCAGCGGCAGTTGCAGTTGTCAGTGATAGACCAATGGATGGAGTAGAGGAAGCGGTTCGGATAGGCGCGATACTTCTGCTCCTCGGAAAGAGGTGTAGGTTTTTCGCACTTTTCCAAAATTTCTGCTTTGCAAAGTTCTGCGAGCATCTTCTGCTCTTCTGCAGAAAAGAGAGTGCTCCCAACAGGCAGGGAACTGCAGGCCTTTTGCAAAGCGCGATAAACGGCAGGGGGCAGAAATTCGACATCCCCCGAAAGGCACCGCACGATGCCTGTGGGCAAAAGCTCCCAGCCCCGCAGCCGAAACTCATCTTTCAATCTATAGTACATGGGATCACCTCGTTTGACATGGTACATTCATCGGCCTGGTCTTTGTCAATACTTTTCTTCATTTGACATAAATTTCCTGCCCAAAGGGCATATCAGCACGTGTACGCTCTTTGTTTGCATACAGGAACAATGTGTTTCCCTGCCTCCATAACGTCAACAGGCCTAGATTATCAATCTAGGTTTGTTGTTCAACAATAACAACATATCCAACATAGCAAGTGTTGATTTTGTTGCTTTTGTTGTTCAACAATAGCAATATTGTATGTGTTGAACAACATTTGTGATATAATATAAGAAAAAATTTTTCAAGGAGCTGATATGATGAATATATACGCTGTAGCGAACCAAAAAGGTGGCGTCAGTAAAACCACCACCGTACAGTGCATTGGTGCCGGCCTTGCACGTGCGGGCTTCAAAGTGCTTCTCATTGACCTGGACCCCCAAAGCAATTTGACCTCCATCTGCCATGCTGTATCTGATGCCCAGGATAAGACTACCGTCACCATGCTGGAGATACTGGCAAAAGAAAACTCCATCAATGATGGTATACAGCACCTTGAACTTTATGATATCATTCCCTCCTCAATGTTTCTTGCCTCCATTGATTCCCGCATTACTGACCAGATGGCCCGTCCTTACAGGTTGCAAGATGCACTGAAGGAGCTCAAAGGAGGATATGACTATGTCTTAGTTGATACCCCACCAGCACTTGGCACACTAACCAATAATGCCCTGGTAGCAGCAAATCATGTCATAATACCAGCACAGGCAGACATTCTTTCCCTTCAGGGCGTAAGCCAGCTGTACGAGACTATCGAATCTGTCAAGGAGCATGCTAACCCCAATTTGAAAGTTTCTGGCATAGTTCTAACTAGATTCCAGGGACGTGCTAATCTGACCAAAGAACTTGTCATCCTCTTTGATGCCGCTGCCAAGCAACTAAAAACTGTTGTCTTCAACAGCCGTATCCGTGAGGCCATTGCCATCAAAGAAGCACAGGCAGCACATACGGATGTATTTAAGCACGATTCAAAATCCAATGCCAGCATCGATTATGCCCAGCTCATCAAGGAAATTTTTGATGTCGACGTCCTAGAGAAAGTGAGTGCAAGATAAATGGGGAAGAAAAAGATAACCATAGCCGCTGGTGCCAACCCATTTGACAAATCTAAAAGTGCAGCAGAGAATATGTTCGCACCACAGGCTCCTACCAATACAGATAATGTTGATACTGTTGGATATGTTGGATATGTTGAACAACAAAAGCAACATATCCAACAATCAGACACCAATAACACCGAGAAAGTACCTGCAAGGAAAGAGCCTCGTCAATTCCCTGGCAAGCAACACATACATCTCATATTGCCTGACTCTCAGGCAAACATGATCAAGCAGCTCGCAAAAATGAGTGGCATTAGTGTTAATCAGTTCATGAGCCAGTCAATTGACCAACTGTATGAGGAACACTGGAAGCCTGTAGTAGAGGCCCTGGAACAAAACAGGCACAAACTTGGCCTTGATAAGAAAACGGACAAATCCCTTTTTACCTGATGCTGTCTCAAGGGCCAATCTAAAGCAATGCATAATAGGCATCTCCCTTTTACAAGTTGGATATGTTGAACAACATATCCAACATATCCAACCTAAAATCCCGCTAGATTTTTAACCTACAGGAGCCTTAAGCCCCAAATCCTTGAAAATCATTCTCTGTTCCTTGGATATGGGCTGTATTATCTTTTTGCCATTGACATAAGCAATTTGCAGCTTGCGTACCTTCAGCAAAAGCTCGTGCATAGTATACTTCTTATACAGACTGCCAGCCTTCATGCGCTGATGCAAGGCGCTGATGAGCAACAAGGCTATGAAGCTGACAAAGAGCTTGTTCTCCATGCGTATGTCTTTATGCACCCGGAGCCGGTTCAAGTCCAGGGTATTCTTCAGCCGGTCAAAGCTCTTCTCAACCACATCCTTTGTGCGGTAGGTGTCAAGGGCCTCCTGAGAATCGTCAATAGTGTCGCTTAAAAGCACCATCCAGCCACAGTACTTCAAATGCTCCTCAATTGCCTTTTCGTTTATGCTGACAGTCCAGCCGCTGGGGGCTTTGCTGGATTTGCGTATGATCAGGTACTTCTTGAAATCCTTCTGCAGATTGCCCTGCAATGGATCTTTCAGCGCCTCCTGCTTCAGTTCTGTTACGTAAGCATATAGCTCATTGCGTTCTGTTGCCGCCTTTATTGGGTTGAAGTATACATGTGCATGAATGTCGGTGTTCCGGCTCTTAGTGTGCCAGCGCCTGACCTGGTGGATGCCCCGTATAGCCGTACCGCCGGTAAGTATGGTATTTTCTATCCTGTCAATGTCCTTGCGCTCGCTTTCTACCAGCTTTTTGGCGAAGCTGCTGCTGAAGGGCACTGAGATCAAGAAATGCACCGGGCTTTCCGGATCCAGCATGGCATCAACATTTTTCTGGCTGTAGAAGCCCTTGTCCATGACCACGCGCAGTTCACGGTCAGGCAGAAGGATAGTGACCTCCTTCAAAGTCGTCTTCAATGTCATGACATCGGAAATGCTTCCGCTGTAGCTGGCCTGGTATAAGGGAAGCCGTACATCTTCGCCAAACAGCATGCAAAGATTTATCTGCGGCAAATCCTCGTGGTCACGATTGTAGCCCCATTCGCAGCTTTCTATAAGCTCGGAATAAGAGGATATAGAGGTGATGTCCAATGCAACATACTGATTCCTCGGCACCTGGTCCATCCAGAAAGTATAGAACATATCCCGCTGTGCCATGGTGATGGAGGAAAGCAGCTCGCTGATGCGCTGCGATGAAAGCCTTGAACGCTCAAGCAAAGGCAGTGCTTCTGTTTCAGCCAGCCAGTCCGAGCAATAGGACAGAGGTTCCTGTGACTCTACCAGGAAGCATGCTAACGTGAATACTTCACGGAAGCAGTCAGGGAGTGCCCTTTGCAAGGTAGGAAGAAGTTTTATGCTGTTGGCCAGTTCCTTGAACAGGCAGTAGCTGCCATAGCGCTTGCTGGAATCCAGAACGTCTGCGATGTCCACATCAGTGTCTGAGTTGTCCTCTACGGCAACAGGAGTACCAGCAGCCTCCATGCGCTCCAAATACTCTGGTGTATAGATGGTGTTGCCGGTCTTAGGGTCAATCTTGCCAATGCGGACTTTTTTATTTCTAGGCTTGCCCTCCGCATTCCGGAAGGAAGTAGACTCGTAAAGGTATGTATACTTTCCGGCATGTTGCTTTGTGATGCAGGACATGGTGCATTCCTCCAATCCGTAGGTTGATTATATTTTAACCTACGGATTGGAGGATTGCAAGGGGTGTGAAGCCTTATATTTCAAGGAATTATCTTGTCTTTTGATGGTAGGTTAAGTTTTCAGCGGGATTTTAGGATCCAACATATCCAACTTTGTTACCACCTATCAATCCTGCTCATGTCATACCTCAAATCGTCCTTCTCCGCCTCGCTGAGCCACATCCACTCATCAGGCTCCTCTGGCCTTGACCTTGCCACCAGCTGGGCCTCCTTGGGGCCACCGGCTATGGCTTTGCTGATGAGGTCTGCACTGCGGGAGGGGGTGGGAAGGCTGATGCCTCCACCACCGCTTCCTGTTGGATCTGCAGGTGGGGCTGTACGGAATTTGTTGCCCTGTTCCAAAGGGGCCTTTGCCTCCACACGCTGGGAGCGGAACTTGGCTTCTATGATGGAATCTTTGAGAGCTGCCCGTCTGGCACTAAGTTCCCTGTATTCTTTGGCAATAGGGGCATTTTTCCGCAAGATGCCTGCGGCTATGACCTCGATTTTGGCCTTGGCTGTCTCTGTTCTGCAGCGGGCCTCCAAGGCCTGTTCCCGCTTCTCAAGTTCCTGCCAGGCCTGTTTCCTTTCTTCCGGGGAGAGTTCATCTTCCCGCTTTTTTAGTGCTCTTTTATCAGCCCGGAGGTCTTTGAAGGCTCCATTCACATAGTTGTTCTTGGCCATTTCAATGGCCCGCGGGTAGCTTATGACCCGTTTTCTCATGTGGTATAGCTCCTTGTCCAGCTTCGCCACCGCCTCCTCTTGTCTGGCAAGGTTCCCTTTGAGAATGCTGGACACTTCTTCCAGGGAGAAGGAACGGTTCTTCTGGCTGACGGCAAAATACTCATTGACGTTTTTCTCCAGGGCTTTCAGTTTTTCGTCCATCTTCCATTGCAGCCTCTTGATATTAGTCTTGACCAGACGGTTGTCGTTTATGTAAAAGGCAGCCCGCTTCTGTATGGCTGCTTTGTTGTGTGGGAGGTTCAGCCGTTCAAAAACTGGGCGAAGCCTGGCGGCAGCCTGACGGATTTTTAAGCTTGTCTTGTCCAGCTCCTTGTCTATCTCCGGGCAAATTCGCAGATAGGCAGACAGGGCATCCAGGTCGCTGGACGGGGGCTCTATTATGCGATTTTTCAGGATTTCCCATTCTCGTTTCTCACGGCCATAGCTTTTCAGGTCTTGCCAAAGTTCCTTTTCTTCTGAGGTCATGGCATCAAGACAAGCCAGTTCTATGGCCTGGGGTGCCCAGAGGGCAATGGCAAAATTTGCTTTCATGTCCTTCTGCATGGCCTGTATTGCCTGCTTTTCTGACTTGAAGTAGGCCAGCTCTGCCTCAGCTTCTATATCATGCTCCAGGGCAAAGATTCTCTCCTGCCGCTGCAAGAGGCTCCGGGCTTTTTCATCCAGGCTGTCCTTGTCAATGGTGTTCTGAGCTATGAAACGGGCAATGATGGTTTTCTCCCGTTGGTGATTTATCCCCCTCAGCTGTTTCTGCTTAGTGACCAGCTGGCTGTCTTCCTTTTGCAATTCCACGGGGCCCACATACTCTTCCGGCATTTTGTCCAGAAGGTCAGCCAACAAATAGTTGCCTGTGGCCAAAGCCTCTTCACGCTGTGCCTTGAGGGTCCTGTGGTCAACTCTCAGGTTGATGCCATTTCGCTCCAAAGCTTCATTTTGGATTCTGGCATAGTCCTTCCGAAGCCGGAGCAGGTACTTCTTGCGGTCTGAGGAATTCCACCGCCAGGATTTTTGGCAGCCTCCCTTTTCGGGATGCTTGCGATTGTACTGTCGGAAGAAAAGTTCCGAGGGACGTTCCTGCTGCCGTTCCACTTCGTCGATTTCTCTGGTGGAAAACATGATGTGGACATGGGGCTGACGCTCGCCGTTGGACATGGAGCCAATCTTGTCGTGGATGGCATAGGCGTAGTAGAAATCCTGCAAATGGCGGTTTACAAACTCCTCCACGATTTTCTTGTTTTCCTCAAGGCTTAGTTCATTGGGCAGAGCGAATTCGATTTCCTTGTAGCGTTCCCCGTTGGCCCTTTCGTATTTATCTGCCACCTGGAAAAACTTCTTGGCCCGGCCTCCGGCCCACTGGGGCAGGTGGCTTTTGGCGAAGACGCAGCCTCCCCGCTTTTGGAAAACTGATTCCCTGTTGATGTATTCCAGATGGCTGGCAGCAGTGGTGTCCTCCTGGGGAACTTGTCCAATTTGGACAAGTTCCCCACTGGTCTTTTCATCGTAGTCGCAAAAGCGTCCTTCACGGTTAATGTAGTCACAGTGGTCGCTAGCCTTGACGGATTTTACGCTGGAGCGATTGCTGGATTTGATGCGAAAATGGTAGTTTGGCATATGATTCCTCCTTGGCCAACCGCAGGTTCAATGAGCGTAGCGAATGGCAAAATATGATTATTCTCCCCGGAGCCGCAGCTGACCTTGGGGAAGTGAGCGTTTCCGGGGTGAGGCTGGGAGTGTTTGCCGCAAGGCAGACACTCCTAAGTGCACCTTTCCAAGGGTTCGAACAGATGTGGGGGTAGACACTGAGCCGAAATGGCAGCAATCTCCCGCTCCATTTTCATTTTTTCCTGCTGGCGGTCATAGATACGCATGAACTGGGCCCGGGCTGTGTTGACCTCGTTTTCCTGAAGACGGCAAAGCTCCATGATGCCAAACTGTTTGGCGGCCCTTTCCACCTCCGGGCAGGAAAATTCCCAGGGCTGGCTGCTGTAGGGGCCGATTTTCCGCACCTGCCTCTGAACCTCCTCCCAGGCTTCCCCGGCGGTGGGGAGGGTGGTCTTGTTGTAGAAGTTCACCATGGCCTCGGCTGTGGACCTTATCTCAGCCACAGAAGGGAAAAAGGTGCTGGTCTGCAATATCTTAATCATGGCTGCCTTTAGTACAGTCACATCCAGGTCCATCAGGGCACAGGCATATATCAGCATGGTGTCACTGTCGGCCTTGCTTTTTTGCTGCATGGCTGCTGCCTCCGACAGGGAGGTGTAATGCTCGGCAGTTTTTTGGGTAATCCGATACCAGAGGCTCCTGTCCCTGGGGTCATAGTTCTTGTAGGCCTTGGCTACGATAAAGCCAGCTGACCTCAGCTGAGCCAGCAGCCGCTTGATTTTCCCCAGGGTGAAGCAGGGAAAGCGGTCCATGAAATCCTTGTAGCTGTTTACCTTCCGTGGCCAGAAGGCTCCTTTCATCAGCCTGCCCCTGCCGGGCCGGATGTGTGGCCAGGTAGTTCTCACGATACTGAAGCAGCACCTGCAGCACATCATCATGATTGTAGAAATCAAGAATCCCGGCCTCCTTGAAAATCTGGCCTGCCCTGTAAGTCCTGAGTATCTCCCTTTTCGTCTCACGTTGCCTGTCTATGGACGCGACCTCCCTCTCCAG
>CACZHK010000066.1 GCA_902780915.1 Pseudoselenomonas ruminantium
GATTAAAATTGGTAACAAAACACGTGAAAGAGAATTACGCAAGCGGTCTACCGTAGACAGACAAAAGTTTTCGTGGAGTGAGTTTTTCAACACGCCCTAACTTCGTGTCGCAACCGAAGGGCGTTGTTCTGAGCATGAAGGCTTAATTAAAGGCAAAAAATATTTTTAGCAAAATTTCCATGCGGAGCGTTGACATAATATCAGTCGCCCGCGCCTTAGAGATGCTGCCTTACTTCGGCAGCACAATCTTCGGCTTCTCAAAGTTCCGCTTGAAAAGCAGCCCATTGCGCCCTATTACCTGCACCAGATTAGCATCTGCCCGCTCTGCCAGCAGCTCAATGGCGTCTGCCGGTTCCTCCGGGGAGTTCTGCAGCACCCGCACCTTGATGAGCTCCCTCTTCTTGATGGCTTCCCTGGCTGCCTGAACCACCGTAGGGGTGACCCCCTCCTTGCCAATCTGCACGACGGGCTCCTCATTCATGCCCATAGAGCGCAGGAAACTCTTCTGCTTGCCTGTAAGTGAATTGCGTATCAAAAACTTTACCTCCGAACTCGTCGTAAAAATTACTCTCTCCACTCAAATTCCATGGAGCCGATATGTACCGTATCGCCCTCTTTGATGCCCCGGGCCTTGAGCTTTTCATCAATGCCCTTGATGCGCCAAATGTACTGGAAGCGGCGCAGGGCCTCGTCATTGAGGAAGTTGGTCATGGCCACCAGCTTCTCCAGAGACTTGCCGGACACCACGAAATCGCCGGAAATATCCCGCTTGATGGTGATCTTCTCCTGGTCTTCCTTGTTCTCGTCGTAGACCTTGACCTCGTCCTCGGTCTCAATCTCCGGCACATAATTGTCCAGCCACTCGCCCACATAGGCGATAAGCTCGGCTACACCCTCGCGGGTAGCAGCAGAGATGGGGAAAAGCTTCATGCCCTCCTTCTCCGCCAACTCCTTCAGACGGGGCAGATTTTCCTGAGCTTCGGGCAGATCCATCTTGTTGGCCACCAGGATCTGGGTACGGCGGGCGATTTTCTCGCTGTACTTCTTCAGCTCCACATTGATTTTGTAGTAATCCTCCACAGGGTCCCGGCCCTCCAGGCCGGAAGCGTCTACCAAATGCAGAATCAGCTTCGTGCGCTCCACATGGCGCAGGAAATCATGGCCCAGGCCCACGCCGTCTGCGGCTCCTTCTATAAGGCCAGGTATGTCCGCCATAACGAAGCTCTTCTCATAATCAGTCTTCACTACCCCCAGCACCGGGGTGATGGTGGTGAAGTGGTACTCCGCAATCTCGGGACGGGCTGCCGAGCAGCTGGCCACCAGACTGGACTTGCCCACGCTGGGATAGCCCACCAAGCCCACATCAGCCAGGAGCTTCAGCTCCAGGATAAGGCGCTTGCTCTCACCCGGCTCGCCGAACTCGGCAAAAGTCGGAGCGCGATTGGCAGAATTGGCGAATTTCGCATTGCCGCGGCCCCCGCGGCCACCCTTGGCCACCACGGCCTGCTGACCGATTTCCGTAAGGTCTGCCAGCACCTCGCCCGTGGCCTCATCCTTCACGATGGTTCCGGGGGGCACCTTCACGAAGCAGGCCGGAGCATTGGCACCGTACTGATTCTTGATATCCCCGTTCTCGCCGTTTTCCGCTGCAAACTTCCTGTGATAGCGGAAGTCCAGCAAGGTATTCATATTCTGGTCTACAATGAAAATAACGTCGCCGCCACGGCCACCGTCACCGCCAGCAGGGCCTCCCTTGGGCACGAACTTCTCCCGTCGGAAAGCACTCTTGCCATGGCCGCCGTCCCCGGCCTTGACAATGACCTTGGTTCTGTCAATGAACTGCATATATCCTCCTTCAAACTAAAACTCGTTGTCAAAAATGAAAAGCCGGCGTTGCGATGAACACCGGCTTTTCATTCCTGACAACGCAACCTAACGCCGTTTTTTGTTTCTCTCATATAAAGAAAGAATACCTGCGCCGGAAAACCGCGCAGGTACCCCCAATTTTAGATTACATAGCTTCCTCAGCCGTGTACACGCTGATCTGGCGCTGGTAACGACCCTTGCGCTCGATAGCCACCTTGCCGGCGACCTTTGCGAAAAGGGTATCGTCCTTGCCCTTGCCAACGTTATGACCCGGATGGAAGTGCGTGCCGCGCTGACGGACCAGGATGCTGCCTGCGGACACCAGAGTGCCGGCATGCTCCTTCACGCCAAGGCGCTTGGACTCACTGTCACGACCGTTACGGGTGGAGCTGACACCCTTTTTATGAGCGAACAACTGTAAGTCAAAAGTAAACATATAGTTCACCTCCATTGCGTGAAAGGCTCAAGTTCATAGCCTTTCATTGATGCGAACTGCTTTGGGGCTGATTTTCGCGATCTCTGTCAGCCCGAAAAGCATGGGCTGCAGAACAGCCTCCGTGAGATCATCGGGATCACCCTTGAGCTTCATCGAAAGTTTACCACTCGCGACTCCATAATCTACCTCGCGATGCAGATACTCTCCTATGCCCCAGAGGGCGGACTGGGCAAGGGCTGATACCCCTGCGCAGACAATATCCTCGCCGCGATTCGCCGTGCCGCTGTGACCCGTGACCTCATAGCCGGATATTTTCCCATTTTTTTTGAAGATCTCTACCTTAATCACTTGCGATTAAGCCTCGATCTTTTCGATGACAACCTTCGTGAACGGCTGACGATGGCCCTGACGACGACGATAGTTGGACTTAGCCTTGTACTTGAAGACAAGAATCTTGCGCTCCTTGCCCTGAGCCTCGACCTTAGCCGTAACCTTGGCACCCTCGACAACAGGCTTGCCAACCTTGACATCGCCATCGTTGACCACTGCCAGAACCTGGTCGAAGACAACTGCCTCGCCCTCAGCCTGGCTGAGCTTCTCAACGGTGATGACATCACCCTCAGCAACCTTGTACTGCTTGCCGCCGGTCTTGATAATTGCGTACATGAAAACACCTCCCTGAAATTTACTCGCCAGCCTCGGTATGGCCAATGCCAATTTCAATTGCTCGACCTACGCTGCGCGGTTGGGGAAGGACACCTCCGTGCCCTTAGGAATGCCTTCGCATTCACACTAGCAAATCTTAGCATAGAAAAGGCCCCGCTGTCAACAGCGGGGCACTTTAAATTTTGGGGATTTTATGGGGAATTTTACAGAAATCTCACGAACGCATCACCAGGTTCACCACGAAGGCAATGCTCACCAGCCACATGATCCAGCTCACGTCCTTGGTGCGTCCGGCGCAGGCTTTGAGGATGGCATAGCTCACGAAACCGAAGGCGAAGCCGTTGGCGATGGAAGAGGTCATGGGCATCATCATGATGGTCAGGAAGGCGGGCAAAGCCACGGTGTAATCCTGCCAGTTGATCTTGCCCACATCAGCCATCATCATGGCACCTACCAGAATCAGGGCGGGAGTGGTGGCAAAGCCCGGCACCAGCCCAATCAGCGGTGCAAAAGCCAAAGACACCAGGAAGAGCAGGGCCACGGTGACAGCAGTAAGACCCGTCCTGCCGCCGGCGGCCACGCCAGCAGCGCTCTCTATATAGGAAGTGACCGTAGACGTACCGAACACAGCGGAGGCCATGGTACCCACAGCATCCGTGGTGAGTGCCCGGTCGATGTTCTCAATCTGTCCGTCCGGCTTCACCATCTTGGCCTTGCTGGTGAGACCGATCAAAGTGCCCATGTTATCGAAGAGCTCCACCACCGTGAAGGTGAAGATGATGGAGACAATGCCATAGTTCCATGCTCCCATCAGATCCAGCTGGCCAAAGGTAGCGCTCATACTGGGCACGCTGGTGCTGATGATATCGGCCAAGGTCTGAGGTGCGGGAGTATAGCCCAGCACCATGGCCAAAATGGTGGTCACCACAATACCGATGAGGATAGATCCCTGCACATTGCGAGCCATGAGAGCCGCCGTCAGGAGCAGGCTGAACAAAGAAAGCATGGTGGTGGGCGCAATCACGGACCCCAGAGTGATGAAAGTAGCAGCATCGGACACAATGAGACCGGAGCCTTTGAGGCCAATGAAAGCAATGAAAGTGCCTATGCCCACGCCAATAGCTGTCTTGAGGTCAGCGGGCACCGCATTGATGATGGCCTGGCGTATGCCGCCCAGGGTCAGGATGAAGAACACCACGCCGGAGAAGAACACAGCGCCCAGAGCCACCGTCCAGTGAAGATGCAACACACCCACTACATAAAAAGCAAAAAATGCGTTAAGCCCCATGCCCGGTGCCAAAGCCACGGGATAATTGGCAAATACTCCCATCATGGTGGTGGCCAAAGCCGCAATCCAGATAGTGGAGGCCACGGCAGCTTCCTTGGGAATGCCCGCCTCAGCCAGGATATTGGGATTGACAAACATGATGTAAGCCAGGGCGATGAAAGTGGTGAAGCCCGCAATCATCTCCGTCCTGATGGAGCTGCCCTTCTCCCTGATCTTGAAAAACTTCTCAATGAAATTCGGCTGGTCAGCCAGCTGGTTCGCCCGGTAGAAACGCCCACACCCTATCTGCAGGCTTATACAGTTTTAACGACAGAGACTAGAGTAACATGAAAGAAAACATAAGTCAATTTGATATTGTAATGAAAACTTTCATACAATATGTGCAAACAAAAAAGCAGACGCAAAACCGCCTGCCTTTTCATACTGCTTATCTCTATGTCAGCTCCTGGATCTGTGGATATCGGCTGCAAAGGGAAGATCTGAAACCTTGTCATACACATCCAGGAATGCGTTGACTCCGGAAACCTCGACTACCTCTTTGACTTCCGGACGCATGCCGCAGATTGCCACACGATGATTCACTTCGGCTGTCTTCTTGGCTGCCTGCACCAGCGAACGGATTCCCATACTGCTGATATATTCCAGTTCGCTGACATCCAGCACTATATCAAGCCGCTTTTCAATCTCCGGCAGCATTTCCTTGTCCAGATCCGGCGCTGTCTTGGCATCCAGACGCCCCTTCAATGAAAAAAGAATCCATACCCCAAAAACTTCCTTCTTCAGTTCCAATTCCATATCAATTCCCCCTTGGCGCATTATCATCTTTTAGTTATCTAATCTATTCTACAAAGCTCATTTATTTCCTTCTAAAATATGTCAAATTTTGCTGCTGCACTGCTGGCTGATCTCATTCTGTCCGATAGACCGACTCATCAACAGCATTCTCATGCCTGGCCAGCAGCAAGGCAGCAGTAATGCCCCCTGCAGAATTAAGGGGCGTGCGCAGCATAGAAACCAGCGGGTCCACGGAAAGCACCATACCTATGGCTTCGATGGGAATCCCCACGGATACAGCCACCGAAGCCAGGCAGATGACCGCCCCTCCCGTCACCCCCGGAGAGCCAAAGGAAAGCGCTACAGAAGTAAGCGCCAGCGTCATCAGGAAGCCTGAGCTGACCTCAATCCCGTACAGCTTGGCCAGCATGATGCTTTGCAGGATAAGGAAAGCACAATTGCCGTCCATCTTCACAGAAGCCCCCATGGGAATGGCAAAGCCCGCCAGCTTTTCCTGCACTCCCAGCTTTTTGACACATAGCTCCATGGAAAAGGGCATGGCTGCATTCGTACTGCCCAGAGAAGCGGGCAGTGGCAGGAAGCCCGCCAGCTTCCTCAAAAAGATCCAGGGGGACAAGCGTCCTGTCACAGCCACCAAAACGCCATACACTGCCATCATAAAAACCAACATCAGCCCTTGAGCCAGAAGCGCCTCCATAAAAGCCCACAGGGACTCCAGTCCCACCTGGAAGACAAGGGAAGCCATAGACAGGAAGGCCACCAGGGGAACCAGCCGCACGATAGTCCTTATCACCCGCAGGCAGAGAGTGTCCATGGCATTCACGATATCAATCAAGGGACGCGCTTTTTCCCCCATGCTGTTCAGAGTCAGTCCAAAGAGCAGCGCCAAGAAGATGACCTGCAGCATATTGCCTGATACCACCGGCTCCACAAACTGGTGCGGCACAATCCCCACGATCATATCCAGCAACGACATATGGGAGGCAACAGCGTCCCCCGCTGTCCCTATCTGCGCGAATTCCCCTGAAAAGATATGAACGCCCAGGAAAAGGGCACCACCAGCAGCACAAAGCGAGGTCAGCAGATACAGGCCCATCATATGCCTGCCCATTTTCCCTACTTCTGAGACATTGGAAAGATTCATGATTCCTGCCATGATGGAAAAGAGCACCACCGGCGCCAGCATCATATTCATGGCATTCAGGAACATGGTGCGGGCACTGCGCAGAGCATAAGTATCAATCATGCTTACAATTTCCGGCGAGAGCACTTCCTCAAGCACAGAGCCGACAATAAGTCCCAGAGCCATGCCCAGCAGAGTATAGCGCACCTGCTTCTTCTTGTCCTTGCGCACCTGTATGGAAAGGCAGTTCTTGCCGTTCCTGCGGGAATACCCCAGCCACTCGCGATTGCTGGTCAGGACAATATTACGGAAATAATCCACATCTTCCTCTGTCCAGTAATTCTCCTCAATCAGAGGATTATACGCCTCTCCCTCTGACTGCAAAAGCAAGCTCACCGCGCCAAAGCGGCGCTTTACTGCCACTTTCACTTCCTTGCTCTTGTGCTCAAAAAGACGGTAGCAGATGTCCTCCAGCAGGATGCTGGAACGCATGACTGCTGCATGCTCTACCCCCATCTGCATGAGTTTTTCTTCAATTTTGCCCTGTTCAATCCCAAAGTTTTCCTTCGTCAGCATAAAGCTGGGAGCTTTTCCTATCATAAAGCCGCCACCGCAGCAAAAGCCTTGCCTGCTGCCTCGATGGTGCGGTCTATATCCTCCTCGCTGTGGGCACCGCTCATAAAGAGGGTCTCGAACTGGGAGGGAGCCAGATAGATGCCCTGCTCCAGCATGGTCTTGAACCAGACCTTGAAGGCTTCCTGGTCGGCGGCCTCTGCGTCGGCATAATCATAAACTTCCTTTTCGCTGAAGAAGATGCCAAACATGGAGCCTGCCTGATGGGCCTGAATGGCCACCCCTGCCTCCCTGGCCTTTTCCTGCCAGCCCAGCAGCAGTTTCTTGGTCTTCAAGGTAAGTTTTCTGCTATAGTCCGGTTCTCCTGCTTCCGGCTCAGCAGTGATGATTTTCAGAGTCTCCAGGCCAGCCGTCATAGCCAGGGGATTGCCGGAGAGGGTGCCCGCCTGGTATACAGGGCCGGAGGGAGAAACCTTGGCCATGATTTCCCGCCTGCCGCCGTAGGCCGCCACCGGCAGGCCACCGCCGATGATCTTGCCCAGGCAGGTAAGATCAGGCGTAATGCCATAGGCCGCCTGGGCACCGCCCAGCGAAGCGCGGAAGCCGCACATGACCTCATCGAAAATCAGCAGGGTGCCATGCTCCTCCGTGAGTTTCCGCAAAAGGCGCAGATAGCCCTGCTTGGGCGGGATGCAGCCCATATTGCCTGCCACCGGCTCCACGATGACGGCGGCAAGCTCGTCACCGCACTTTTCCATGATTTCCTTGAAGGCTTCCTCGTCATTGTAGGGAATGGTGATGGTATCTGCCGCCGTACCACGGGTGACACCGGGAGAGCTGGGCACGCCGAAGGTGGCCATGCCGCTGCCGGCACTTACCAGCAGGCTGTCGCTGTGGCCATGGTAGCAGCCGATGAACTTGAGGATTTTCTCCCTGCCCGTATAGCCACGGGCCAGGCGCAGGGCGCTCATGGTGGCTTCCGTGCCGGAATTCACCATGCGGAGCATTTCCATAGAGGAATAGACAGACTGGACAAGCTTGGCCAGCTCGCTCTCGATCACCGTAGGCGCGCCATAACTGGTGCCACGGGCAGCCGCCTCCTGCAAAGCTTTCACCACCTGGGGATGAGCGTGGCCCACCACCATAGGGCCCCAGGAGCCCACATAGTCTATATACTCATTGCCATCAATATCGTAAATCTTATCCCCCTCAGCCCTGGCGATAAAGGGAGGGTTGCAGTCCACGCTCCTGTAGGAGCGCACAGGGCTGTTCACCCCGCCGGGCATCAGTTTCTTCGCTTCTTCAAAGGCTTCAAGAGATTTAGTCAGATCCAACATCAGTAGACTACTCCTTCCTCCAGCCAGCGGGCGGCATCAAGGGCGTGATAGGTGATGATTATCTCAGCTCCTGCCCGCTTCATGCAGTTCAGTGACTCCAGCACAATGCGGGGCTCGTCAATCCAGCCCTTGGCAGCGGCAGCCTTCACCATGGCATACTCGCCGCTGACATTGTAGGTCACCAGCGGCAGGTCACACTTCTCCTTGGCCTCTTTCACAATGTCCAGATAAGCCAGGGCTGGCTTCACGATAATCATATCCGCCCCCTCGGCCATATCCAGAGCCAATTCCTTCATGGCCTCCCGACGGTTGGCGGGGTCCATCTGGTACTGGCGGCGGTCACCGAACTGGGGAGCGCTGTCGGCTGCATCACGGAAGGGGCCGTAATAACCGGAAGCATATTTGATGGCATAGCTCATGATAGCGGTGTTGATATGGCCCTTTTCGTCCAGAGCCTCGCGGATGGCCGCCACCCTGCCGTCCATCATATCCGAGGGAGCCACAATGTCCGCCCCGGCCTCAGCCTGGCTCAATGCCACTTTCTGCAGATGTTTCAAGGTGGCATCATTGTCCACATAATGGCCGCAAAGCTGACCGCAGTGGCCGTGGCTGGTATACTCGCAAAGGCACACATCACCGATGATCACCAGTTCCGGCACTTCCTTCTTGATGGCCACAATGGCCCTCTGCACAGGGCTGGTCATATCCCAGGCCGAGGAACCAATCTCGTCCTTATACTCAGGAATGCCGAAGACTTCCACTGCAGGAATCCCCAGGGAAGCCACCAGCTTGGCCTCCTCCACTGCCTGATCCACGGACAGGTGGTAGCAACCGGGCATGGAGGGAATCTCCTCCCTTACATTAGTTCCCGGCACCAAAAACAGGGGATAGATGAAATCCTTCACGGAAAGGCTGGTTTCCCGCACCATGGCGCGGAGATTTTTGGAAATGCGCATGCGGCGTGGCCGCAGTACCTGATTGAGCATAATTATTGCTTCCTTTCTAAAAAAGCCTTCCCCTATGGGGAAGGGGGACCGCCACAGGCGGTGGATGAGGTGCGACCTAACCAGCTACACTACAATTGCCCGTGTAGCCCCACCTCATCCGTCAGTCCTTCGGACTGCCACCTTCCCCATAGGGGAAGGCTTAGTTTGTCATTTAGGGAACATTTACTATGAACACTTAACGAGCGCAAGCCGAAGGCGCAACGGGAGTTCAGTGTTAATGTAAGGGCGTGTGGACACCGCAAGGTGCCCAGTAAGTTTGCTATAGAAAATATTCGCTGATAACTTTCACTAACCCATTAATGGTGTATTCTGTCGCTTCCATATCCGGCTCCAGTCCATTGCTCCTGGCAGTCTCTGCCGTCACAGGGCCTATGCAGGCCAGCTTCACGCCAGCCAGCGCTTCCTTGCCCCCCAGCAGCTTCAACAGATTAGTCACCGTAGAGGAACTGGTGAAAGTCACCAAGTCGATCTCACCGGCTGCCAGCTTAGCCTTCAATTCTTCAGCATTGCTTTCTGCCGTCACTGTCTGGTACACAGGAACTACATCAACCGTATGCCCCTGCTCACGCAGTTTCTCCGGCAGGACTTCCCTGGCCTCCTGGGCACGGGGCAGAAGGATCTTGGCATGGGGAGGCAACTTGCCCTTGAGGGCTTCCAAGACCCCCTCGGCCCTGAACTCCTGAGGCACCACATCGGCCTTGATTCCATACTCTCTCAATTTCCCCGCCGTGGCGGAACCGATAGCAGCCACCTTGGCAAACCCCAGCGCGCGGGTATCCTTCCCGGCAGCGAACAGACGATTGAAGAAGTGCTCCACCCCATTGGTGCTGGTGAAAATCAGCCAGTGGTAATCCTGCACATGAGAGATAGCTTCGTCCAATGCCTTATAGTTATCCTCCGGAGCCTTTAGCTCGATAGCAGGAGCCTCAATCACCCCTGCCCCCAGGGCCTCCAAAGCTGCCGTCAGCTTGGAAGCCTGGCTCCTGGCTCGGGTCACCAGCACAGTCTTGCCGAATAGCGGGCGGTATTCAAGGTCATCGAACCACTTGAGGCTTTCGCGCAGCTTCACCACTTCGCCCACAATAAAGATAGCAGGAGGTTTCAGCCCGGCCTTTGCCACATCTTCAGCCGCCGTACCCACGGTGGTTTCCAGCACCCGCTGTTCTGCCTTGGTGCCCCAGCGGATTACTGCCGCGGGGGTATCCGCAGGACGCCCATTTTTCATCAGTTCCTCAGTGATATGAGGCAGATTGGCCACGCCCATGAGGAACACCAGCGTATCCACCCCCGTGGAGAGCTTGTCCCAGCGCATATTGGAACCGCCCTTGGTGGGGTCTTCGTGCCCCGTCACCACTGCAAAGGAAGTAGCCACTGCCCGATGGGTCACAGGAATGCCTGCATAGGCAGGCACGGAAATAGCCGAGGTAATCCCCGGCACGATTTCAAAGGGCAGATGGTTCTCCCTGAGGAGCAGGGCTTCCTCCCCGCCCCGTCCGAACACAAAGGGGTCGCCCCCTTTCAGCCGCACGACGATTTTGCCCTCTTTGGCCTTGTCCACCAGCAGCTGATTGATGTCTTCCTGCTTCATGGTGTGGTTGCTGGAAGCCTTGCCCACATAGATATACTCGGCATCCTCAGGCGCCCACTGCAAAATGCGGGGGTCTGCCAGCCTGTCATAAACCACCACTTCCGCACACTTCAGGCAATCCACTGCCTTGAGGCTGATGAGCCTGTAATCTCCGGGGCCCGCCCCTACCAAATACACCATTCCTGCCATAGCCAAAACTCCTTATCTATCTAAAAGCAGTCCCAATTCCTGCATGATTTCCAGTCCCCCGGCAGCCAGCAGCTTCTCAGCCAGTTCGCCGCCCAGTTCCTCAGCTTCACTCTTATTTCCTGTCAGCCTGTCACGGTACAAGCGAGCACCGTCCAGAGAGGCAATCACCGCCTCCAGCTGCAGTTCATCCTGCTCCACGGAGCCATAGACCCCCACAGGCACCTGGCAGCCGCCCTCCACCTTGGCCAGGAAAGCTCTTTCCCCCTTGGCGCAGGCCACCATATTCTCATCATTTAGGAAGGCGAGCATCTCAAGGATTTCTGAATCATCACCCCTGGCCTCGATGGCCAAAGCCCCCTGCCCCACAGCAGGCAGCATGATGTCCCTTGGCATCACTTCGGCAATCCTGTCCTTGAAGCCCAGCCTGGTCAGTCCTGCCACCGCCAGCACGATGGCATCGAAGTTCTCCTCCTCCAGCTTCCGCAAGCGGGTGTTCACATTGCCACGCAAATCTTGGATATTGAGGTCAGGACGGGCATGGAGCAGCTGAGCCTTGCGCCTGAGACTGGAGGTGCCCACCTTGGCCCCCTCCGGCAAATCCGCAAAATGGCCGTATTTAAGGCTGACCACGGCATCGCCGGGGTCAGCCCGCTTGGTAATGGCCGCGATGACAAGCCCCTCGGGAACTTCCGTGGGCATATCCTTCAGGCTGTGCACAGCCAGGTCTATGCCCCCCTCCAGCATTTCCTGCTCCAGTTCCTTGGTAAAGAGTCCCTTGCCCCCGATTTTTGCCAAGGGGGCATCCAGAATCTTGTCACCCTTGGTGGTCATGAGCTTCATTTCCACCTCAAGGCCGGGATATTCTTTTTTCAGACATTCAGCCACGAAGCCCGCCTGCCAAAGGGCCAGCTTACTGCTGCGCGTACCGATAACTATCTTTTTCCTCACTCTTGGTCTCTCCTATGGTATCCAGCTTGAAAAGGGCCCGCATGGCCTCCGTGTAAAACTCCTCCTGCCCCGTGCCCGCCGAAGCCGTCAGCTTCATCATGGGCATGCGGAGGATTTTCCGCACGATCATGCGGCTCATATGCTCCACCTGTCGCCACTCGCCCTCCGTGAGCTCCGGCAGCTTGGAAGCAGACCGGCGCACCTCACGCTCGCGGATGCGCTCGCAGCGGCTGGACAGCAGAGCCATGATGGGCTGGAAAGAAAGGTACCTGAACCGCTTCTCGATGGAGGCCACTTCCTCCTCCACGATACTGTAAGCAGCCTTGGCCTCCTGGCGGCGTTCCTCCACATGCTCATCCACCACTGCTTCGAGGGAATCTATATTATAGAGGGTAACTCCCTTGATGTTTGCCACTTCCGGGTCAACATCCCTGGGCACAGCAATGTCAATGAAGAACAGAGGACGGCCTTTTCTCTTGGCCATGAGCTGCTGCGTCTCCCAGGGCTTCACCACATAGTGGGGGGCACCGGTGGAAGTGACAATCACATCTGCCTCCACTGCCCTGCGCATGGCCTGATCCCAAGGCACCGCCTCCCCGCCGAACTCGCCGGCCAGGGCCTCAGCCTTGTCCAGATGGCGGTTGGCCACCATGATTTTTTTCACCCCACGAGCCACCAGATGCTGGGCAGTAAGCTCAGCCATCTTGCCTGCACCGAAAATCAGGGCTCCGGCTCCCTCAAGATTCCCCAGTTCCTGACGGGCCAACTCCACAGCCGCATAGCTGACAGACACGGAGTTATAGGCAATGCGGGTCTCCGTCCTCACCCGCTTGCCCGTGGCAATAGCCCGGTGGAACAAGGTATTGATGACAGTACTGGTGGTGCCGGCTTCCCGGGCAAGGGCATAGGCTTCCTTCACCTGGGAGAGGATCTGCCCCTCCCCCAACACCAGGGAGTCAAGGCTGGAAGCCACCAGGAACAAATGCCTGATGCACTCCTCGTCCACATATTTATAAAGATACTCGTCAATATCTTCCTCATTGCCAGTGAGGTCAAAGAGGAACTGCTTGAGGGTGGCTTCATCGGAGGCAGCATCATCCACCACCGCGTATATCTCGCTGCGGTTGCAGGTGGAGAGCACCACCATTTCCTGAAGCCCGTCATACTCTGACAAATTCATGAGACCCTGACGCACTGCGCCCTTGGCAAGGGAAAAACGCTCCCTCACCTCCACAGGTGCCGTCTTATGATTCAGCCCCAACATCAGTAATTGCATTTCTTATCTCAGCCTCCGCCTGCTCAAGTTCCCCACTTCTCACTAAAGCCAATACACTGGGCGACAAAGCCTGCCGCCAAAAATCCTGCCGCTCACTGCTGTCAGACAAGCGCTCCTTCATCTCCGCGCGCATTTCCTTCAGCCGCTCAAGCCAAAGGCCAAAGCTCTCCGGGAACTCCTGCTCAAGCTCCCGCCTAAGGGCTCTGGAAAAACCGGGGCTGGCTCCCTCCGTAGAAAGAGTCACCAGCAAATCTCCCCGCCTGAAACTAGAAGGCACGGTAAAGTCCGTCTGCTCAGGCTCGGTCACATCATTGACCAGCGCCCCCATCTCTCTGGCTTCTTCTGCCGCCTGCTCATTTACGTCTCTGTTGTCCGTAGCGCAGAAGACCAAAAGAGGCTTCATGTCCTTCAGCATGCCCCTCATATACCGAAGCTCATACCAATCCACCAGTCCTGCATGGGCCAGTTCCAAAAGCCGCTCCGTAAGCTTCGGGGCTACCAGGGTAACCTTCCCAGCCGCCTGCAGCAGCCCCAGCACCTTCCGCTCGGCCACCTTGCCTCCGCCCACGACAATGCAGCGCCTGCCCGTCAGGTCCAGGTTCATAGGATAAAACAAAATGATAACGCCTCGACTTTCAAACTTGTGAACGGCTGTCAATTACGAATCCGATTCACTCTTTATATTCTCTACTCATTATAACCTTTCCTGCCTGCAAATTAAAGAGATTTGCACAAGACGAGCATAAATATTTCCCATAGTTGCCATGCCCCGTCTTTAGTGGTATAGTGAGGATAGAAATCAGAATTTTGGCAAAGGATGGTGGCAATAATGACCAAGCGGATATTATCAGTGGACGAGATAAGAAAAAGCATAATTCCCATCTGCCAGCGCTATGGTGTCAGCCGCGCCTACCTCTTCGGCTCTTACTCCCGCAACGAAGCCACCGAAAACAGCGATGTGGATATACGCATAGAAAAAGGCCGTCTGCGCGGTCTCTTCGCTTTAAGCGGCTTTAGGCTTGATATCGTTGAAGCCCTCCAAAAGGAAGTCGATGTAGTCAGCCAGCTCCCTGATACACAGGAATTTCTGGACAACTTAAAAAGAGATGAGGTTCTGCTTTATGAAGCATGATAAAGATATGCAGCTACTGGAACACATTATACGCTACTGCGATGAAGTAGAAATTCCTCATGCTTCTGCCAAAGCCCCACTTCATCTGTCTAAACGGGAAAATTACGATGAGATAGAGCAGGCTCTAAATGCAATTTCAGGAGCTTTGCCAGATACAGGCATGAGTTTGGAGGACTATAGGGCAGAAAGGCTGGCAAAATATGAAAATAATTCAGGAAGCATTGGTATATGAAGGGCA
>CACZHK010000067.1 GCA_902780915.1 Pseudoselenomonas ruminantium
AGTTTGCTTCCACATACTTATCAGCTGCTTTGTCATCAAGGCCAAAAGCCTCTGCCAGTTTGATAGCAATGGCTTTTTTGTCAAGGTTAAGGCTTTTCAACGCGACTACTGTGCCTCTGATGCCTTTCTCTTCGCCTCTTTTTTCGGCGTAATTCAGCTGGGCCGCCTGGTCGCGGCGGAATTTCTCTGCCTTCTCATAAGACCTCTTTGCCACTTCGTCTTTGGTGAACACGTCTTCCACCTCCATTGCTTCCCGGATGGCTTCTTCATCGGCGGCGATTTCCTCCAGTTCCTCATCGGAGGTAGCAGGGGAGAAGTAGGCCGCCCATTTTTCCATGCGGTTCATGTCCTTCACGCTCTTGCTCTTGAACTTCGGCAGTTCAAGGAAGTGTATCTCCAGCTTGTCCGTCAGCTGGCACTGAGTCTTGATATCGTAGATGCCAAAGCAGCTGTGCATATCGGGATAGTTCTTATTTTACTACGAAATCTTAGCGAATCAACCCCAAACCATCCTCAAGAGGACTAGCTTTGCGTCGCCGCCTGCGGCGGTGGGGGAGTACAGTGTATCAGTGAATGCAGTCTCTTGCCGCAAAATCATCCCCCCACCACCGCTTCGCGGTCCCCCGCCCCCAAGGGGGCGGACACAGCTTCAGCATATGCTGGAGAAGTGGTAAGGCTTATCATACTAAAAGCCCCCGAGGGGGGCTTTTTTGCCTAAAATCATATTGCAGACCACTATTTTTTTCTATATGTTGCAGAAAGGAAGGGTAGTTATGTCTGTCATGCTTGACTATGCTCCCGATGATATTGCTCTTATACAGGAGCAGGCTAGGGCTAGCAATACCAGCGTGGAGGAATTTATTCGTCAGGCCTCCCTCAAGGCGGCCAGGAATGCTGCTTATCTGGCCAAATTAGACCGTTCCAGTGAGGTGGTATACAGTCGGCGCATAGACGGGGAGAACAGGCTGGTGTACGGTGTTTCTGGCGATACGATAAATATTATTTCATGCAAGGGCCGCTATGAGGATTGAAAAAACAAGGCAGACAGAAAGCCCGGAGCACGATGGTATGCTCCGGGCTTGGTTGTTATGGATTATTGCTTTGTTTTTCTGGCAGCCATTTATCAAGAACTTCTGTTCTCAGTGCTATGAAGAGCGGGACATATTGAGTGCGGATTTTGTTTATGGCCTCGAAGGAATCTTCTTCGCTGTAGGTGTGTGTCAGTTCATTTCTGCTGTCCAGCATATCCAGCCAGGTTTTCTGGTCATTTATCATCTTATGCTGGAAAGCTAATTTGGTTATGGGCCGTGGCGAAGAGAATTCATCGGGATTCAGTCCATGATATTCCAGCAGTTCTTTGGTCATTTTCCATGCCTGCTCGTAGCAGATTTTGAAGAGGGCTACAATCCCTGCTTGTATGGTGGGGGGGTAGGGGGGCTGGTAGTCGTTGCTGCCGATAAGGTTGTCCAGCGCCTTGGAAAAATTGTCAAATTTTTTCATAGATGGTTACACCGTCTTTCTGTATCTCTTGCAAGAGTTCCTGTGACAAGTGAGGGTTGTCTAGGTCTACTACGTCAAAAAACAGCAAAGTCCTAGCTCGTTCTTCAAGGTCGGAATGGAATCTGCGAGGATTGCCGCCAGACACGGCCAAATCCACATCACTGCGTTCCTTGTTAGTGTCACGGGCCCTGGAGCCGAAGAGGATGACTTTGTTGATGTCATTGAGAGCAGCATAGCGGCAGATTTCGTCTTTCAGGGAGGTGTCAAGGTTCATGGGGAGCCTCCTTTGTATTTGGGGATGTGGGGGTTTTGAATCCCACCTGCCCATTCATCAGCAGGGGAAGAAGAAAGTCACGGAGAGCCGTCAGGTGGCGGTTTTCGTCCGCTAATGACTGTATCTTTGAGAAGTTTCTTTGGGTAACTACTTGATATTTTCTAACGATATCTGCTGGTGGACAGGCAAGCTTTATTGAAGATACTGCCATATCGAAAAGAAGATTTTTTAATCCTGTTGTTTTGCCCTCAAAATTAAAAAATGCATTACTTTCATAAAGGCGTTGCCATGTCATATAAGCAAAGTAGAAATAATCCTTATTTGCGATGGAAACTATTTTGCAAAAGTTTGAAGTTGTGGTAGGAGAGTCAATTCTATTGAGTAGTTCTTGATTGATATAACAAACTCTACCAGTAGATTGTGTCGGGCTACCACCAGAAATTTCAATTATTAAATCACCAGCTTGTACTATACGGTCTGATTTTTGAGGACTTATGAAACGTATAGGTGATTTAAGCGATTCGTAACCATTAGCAGCAGGGAAGTCTGCTCCACGAATACAAGTAACCTTCAATTGATTCGTTTTGGTAATTTCGTCGGTCCCCCATTCGCCGTTACGTTCGTTTTGGAAGAAGCGAGAGAGTGGCTTAACCTTCCACCCCGCCGGAATCTCTCTGCCTAGTTCTGCATTATATTCCATCTTGCCGCCGCTGCTTTTGTAGGGGCGGCCTTTTTCGTCCGGGAAGTCGAATTGCAGGAAGTAGTAGTCGTAGAGAGTTTTGGAGAGGGATTCGAGGGTGCGTATTGCTTTGTTGTTTACAAATATCTTGGATTCGATCGAATCCAAGAACTTAGCAATTCTATCTGCATCGTCTTGAATGACTATATTTATCGATTTTAGCTTATCAGTATTTAGAAATGCCTGAACTGAACCAGCTGATTGGTTTAGTATTTGTTTTTTTACTGACGGCAATAGAAGGTAATAGGATAGATAGCGAGAATTTACATTGATAGTTGGACGCATTCTTATGCAATTTGACCCTTGAACATACCCTTCATATTCGTTGAATATATATAAGTGCCTATCAACAGAACCAGCTCTTCCGAAAACAATATCCCCTTCTTTTACAACATGAACTGACAATCTTTTTTTTGTTTCTTCAGAGATATATTGCAGTTTTCCTTCTACTAATCGTCCATTACTTATATTTTCAATGTTAATCATTGGTATACCAGTGGAAGTGTATTCGCTTGAACTAAATTGTGTTCCAAATGGGCCGGTCTTGAAGTCGGCAATTTCACCGAGCTTACATTTTTTCATAGGTTAATTCCTCCAGCCCTTCCTTAATCTCCTTCTCCAACCTCTGCCCCTCGGCAAACAGCTCGTCCAGCTTTTCCTGATACCCCTTGATTTTCTCTGCAAATTCCTCCGGGCTGAGGTCGACATACTCTATCTTCACTTTGAAATACTGCCCGGCGGAGAAGGAGCATTTCTTCTTCTTGATCTCCTCTGCGTGTACCAGTACGCTGAAATCTTCCTGTTCCAGACCGTAGTTCATGACCTCTACAATGCGGTTCATTTCTTCCTTCGATAAGTAGGTGCGCTGGTTTTTGGTTCCTTCCAGCTTTACCTTGGTGCCAAGATTGGAGGCATCTATAAGGGTGATGAGGCCGTCCTGGGGGCCTTTTTGGTCAAGGAACAGCACCGATACATTAGTTCCCGTATTGGCGAAGATGTTGCTGGGCATGGAGACAACGCCCCGGAGGATGCTTTCTCCGTTGTTGGCTTCCATGATATGCTGGCGGATTTTGAACCCTATGCCTGTGGCGGCGGTGAGGAAGCCTGTGGGCACTACGATGGCGGCTTTGCCTGTGCCTTCCTTCATGCTGACGATGATGTGCTGCAGGAACATCTGGTAGATGGCCATGCTTTCCTTCTTCTTGTTGGGGATGTTCGGCACACCGGCGAAGAAGCGCTTCTTGTAGGCATCACCTGCCAGAGTGTCACGGGTGCTGGAGAAGTCTGTGTTGAAGGGGGGATTGGAAACGATGTAGTCAAACTTTTTGAGGGCCTTGCCGCTTTTGTCCAGATGGCGGGGAGTGACAAGGGTATCGTCCTGAATGGCGTTGGGCAGGCTTTTCACCAGATTGTTCAGCACCAGATTCAGACGGAGGATTTCGTTGGACTTCTGGCTGATGTCCTGGGTGTAGACTGCGGAATTTTCCTCGCCTATCTGGTCGGCCAGCGTCAGCACCAGAGTGCCGGAGCCGGCGGCGGGGTCGTAGATGGTCACATTCTGGTCACCCTTGGGGGCCATGATGCGGGCAATTATCTTGGCAATGGAATGGGGGGTGTAGTATTCCGCATATTTGCCGCTGTCCTTGTTGTAATCGCCTATGAGGTGCTCGAAGATATCGGCGTAGAAATCGTATTTCTTTTCAAAGAGATTCTCAAAACTCTTGCTCACCAGTTCTTCAATCAGGGCGGCGGCGAAGTCGTCCTTGCGCTCTGTCTGGAGCACAAAGCCCGTGATAGGCTCGAAGAGGTTCACCCGATTGCCTTCCCCGGCCCGGACGCTGAAAACTTCCTTGTTGTTCTCCGCCAGAGCCATGAGGGTTTCGTCCAGCTTTTTGTGGAACTCCGGCTGGCTCTTTTCCTTGTAGAGGGCAGAGATATACTGGGAGGGACGGAAGCGGGCTACCCCTGCGGGCAGGCCTGCGAGCAGGAAATCATAGGTATCTGCGGGGAGCCTGGTGAGAGCTGCTTCCAGGGCGGCGGTGCTCTGGAGGGCTTCTTTCCCAATCGTGGCAGACAGCCCCGGCAGCTGCTTCATGTAGTGGAAGAATTTGTCATTGAGGAATTTGTAGAGAAAGGCCTGAGTGATGATTTTGTACTCGTTGCCGCTGTTGCCCAAGCCGCTTTCGGTGCAGATGGCTTTCAGGCGGTCGATAAGCTCATAGGTTTGGGCTTTGACTGATTCTAAAGTGCTCATGTTCATAGGTGATGTTTATTTCCTTTCGCGTGCGTATTCTTCGTAGATGCCATGGGAGAGGCTGGCCATGAAGTCCATGAGGGGCTTGGCTCCCTTGGCAAGATATGGAGCCAGCAGGGGCTGCAGGGAGGTGGTGAGGAACTGGCGGGCATAGGCTTCGTTGTCCAGGAAAGCGGTGCTGGTGTGAAGCTGGTTGTCCATGACTGCTTTGACGGCAAGCAGCAGTTTGTGCAGCTCCGTTTCTCCCAGCAGGTTATTTTGAGCGAAATGCTTGTGGAGGCGCATGTATTTCATGTCTCCCTCGTACTTTCCTGCCAGGGCTGTGTTTCTGGTGTTCAGTCTCTCCATGCGGGCGCGTATGGCCGCTAGTTTTTCATCCTGCTCCTGCATTTCAGCAACGGTCATTTCTTCGATGTTTTTGGCAGAGAGAATCCGCTTCAGCTCATCGCGAAGTTTAAGATACTCCTGGTCTTTCTGGTCGGCGTTCCGCCTGAATTCGTTGGCTGTCTTGTTGCGTTCCTTCACATTTTCATCTGCAGCGATTTTCAGCTCGTCAGTAGCGATTTTTTTGAAGTGGAACTCCAGCTGAGAGGAGGCAGCTTTCAGGAGGGCTGACATATCCTCCGTGTTCTCCGCTTTCTTTTGCTCACTCAGCAGGTCAAGGCGGCGGGCGGTGATTTTTGCAAGGTCATTGACGGCTTGCAGGTCTATGGACTCCTGTAGTTCCTTGTAACCCAGCAGGGAAGCGAGGTTGTATAGTTCCTTGTACTGCTGCAGGGCGCGGTTCAGCTCCCGCAGTTCCTTGAGGTCTGCTAGCTGCTGGATTTCCTGTCGGAAGATTTCCGGGTTGTCCGTGGTATAGGCAAAGAGCTTGTCAGCAATGTTCTTGAGGTCCTGCTCTATTTCCTCTGCTGTCTTGAAGATACTGTCGTAGCTGGAGAAGTCTTCCCCTATTTCTGCCCGCAACTCTTCCATATAGGCCCGGTTGGTCTTGTCGAATTCTGCCCGAATATCTGCGAAGTCCACCACATAGCCATAGCGCAGGGCGGCGTAAGGGCGGTTCACCCGGGTGAGGGCCTGCAGCAGGTTGTGCTCCTTGATGAGGCGGCCCAGATAAAGGCGTTTCAGCCTGGGGGCGTTGAAGCCTGTGAGCAGCATATTGTAGACTACCAGGATATCAAGGGTCCCCTCCTGATAGGCCCGGATCAGGTCTTTCTGCTCCCCTTTGTCCTGTCCGATGGTGGAGAGAATGGCAGCGGATTTCAGCACGCCACGGCGCTGCAGTTCTTCGTTCAGGGCAACAGCTTGCTCAGTGCTGGCACAGACCACCATGCCGCCGACAGGCAAATGGCCAGTTGTGGCTTCCTGGGTGAGGATGCGGAAACCAAGGAAGTCTTCCTCGATGTACTCTGCCAATGCGGTGACGTATTCCGGGGAAGCGGTGATTTCCTTGGCTTTCAGGCTGCCTTTTTGTACCTGCTGCTCCAAGGCGGTGAGGACGGCGTTCAGTTTCAGCCTGTATTCCGTGCGTATGCCTTCCCGCAAAAGGCGCAGGGTGAAGCCGTCGGCTATGGATTGGTTGTAGTAGTACCTGTGCAGGTAATGGCCAAAGATGCTGGTGCTTTTGGCTTTGCCCAGGAGGGGCGTGCCTGTCAGGGCAAATTTCAAGGCGGAGCGGTCGGAGTTCACCAGCCAGGTGAGGAAGCGGCCATTGGCCTTGAAATCCCGGTGGGCTTCGTCTATGAAGTAAATCCGCTGGATGGAGATATTGTACTCAGGTGCCTGGGCAATGGCGCCGTCTGAGAATTTCTGGATGTTCACCACGTTCATGGAAGTCTTGCCCTTGCCCCCGCCGGGGGTTCGCAGGCTTTTGATGAAATCATCTTTGTCCTGCATGCGGGTCACCGCAAGGCCCCGGCTGGTGAATTCCCTGGCGGCCTGCTCCAGCAGGTCTATGCGGTCTACGATGAAATAGAATTTTGCATCTATGCCCAGAGTTGCATAATAATCCTGCAGGATGAAGGCAGCATAGTAGGAAAGCTCCGTCTTGCCGCTGCCCTGGGTGTGCCAGATGAGGCCCCCGTGGGGGCCGGGGTAGTTGGCATAAGCCTCGGCGGCAAGTTCGCCCATAGAAGCATTTTCCGAAGCGGCTTTTTCCCGCAGGGCACAGGCGGCGAAGAACTGCTGGTAGCGCATGATGTGCTTTTCCGTCTCTGTGACTCCTTCCTTGTTTACCTGCTTCACATAGCACAGGCCATAGCGCAGGAAGAAAAGGAACCGTTCCGGCAGGAACAGGGAGGAAAGGAGACGGTTGGTGGGGGAGTCGGGACTTTTGTTGGTCTGATAGGCAGGTGTGCCCTTGATGGCTGCAAGATTCGTGTCTTTGAGGATGGCATTTTCCACCTGCTGATTCAGGGGAGCCAGATGCAGGGCCAGATAGGCTTTCTCCTCTTCCCGGAAGTGGGCAAAGAAGTCATTGCCGTCGGTGCTATAGAAAGCTCCGGAGAGGGGGATAGTCTCTCTCTCATCATATTCGCTGTTGTTGGAAAAGACAGTGACCTGGGCGGCATTCAGAAAGGCGCGGAATTTGGGATTTTCATGGCGTTTCTGCATGCGGCGGCGTTCGGCCTGGATGCCCTCCTTGTTGTCCGGGATTTTTACTTCTACGAAAGCCAATGGCAGGCCGTTCAGATAGAGGGTAATGTCCGGGCGGAAGCTGTCCCCGTCTTTTTCGCAGGGCATTTCCGTCACCATCTGGAAGATATTGCGGTCAGGCTGCTGGAAGTCTGCCAGATAGAGAAGTTCTCCCCGGTAATCAAGTCCCCGCACCAGGGCATGATAAAAGGCCTCCCCCAGGTCATCAGAGAGCAGCAGGCTTTCTAATTGGGAGAGGATAAAGCTCATGTCCGTGTCTCCCAGGGGAGCAGCGGGATGCTTTTCGTTCAGCTTGTTCAGAGCCTTCAGGAGGGAGGGTGGGAAGATATTGGTGCTCTTGTGTACCTGCGTACGGATTTCTTTGGTGGAAAGGTACTGATACCCCAGCCGGGAAAGATGCACCAGGGCCGGAATCTTCACCCGGGAATCCTCTGAAAAATGCTTGCCCATGACTGTCACTCCCTTGAAAAGGATTGTTATGTGAATAGTATAGCAAAACAAAAGGCGGGTGTCACTTTATTTACGGGCCTAGGGGATCGCCTGGGGGCATTAGGCGTGTTTCAAAAACTCCGCACATCTGGTGCGGCATATGCTGGAGAAGTGGTAAGGCTTATGCTATACTGTTCTAAAGGGATATATACTGTGCGTTGCAGAAAGGAAGGGTAGTTATGTCTGTCATGCTTGACTATGCTCCCGACGATATTGCTCTTATACAGGAGCAGGCCAGGGCCAGCAATACCAGCGTGGAGGAATTTATTCGTCAGGCCTCCCTCAAGGCGGCCAGGAATGCTGCTTATCTGGCTAAATTAGACCGTTCCAGGGAAGAGTTTCAGCAGGGGAAGGTTGTGGCGTTTACTGATGAAGAATGGGAGAAGTATATAAATGCCCAAGATATTCAGTGATATTGCCTTTGCTGATTATCTGGGCTGGCAGCGTGAAAATGCTAAGATGTGGCAGAAAATCAATGAGCTCATCAAGAGCATAGAGCGTGACGGCCCCATGAAAGGCATTGGCAAGCCAGAAAAGATGAAGTACAGGAAAGGCGAGTATAGTCGGCGCATAGACGGGGAGAACAGGCTGGTGTACGGTGTTTCTGGCGATACGATAAATATTATTTCTTGCAAGGGTCACTATGAGGATTGAAAAATAATAAGGCAGACAAAATAAGATGCAGGCCCGCCCTCAAGCGGGTCTGCATCTTTTATTGCTCAGAACTTCCACTGCATCCCCAGCTGGGCATTCACGCCGCGCTGTTTGCCGGCCCAGCCGTTGACACTCAGGTCAAGGTCCATATTGGAGGAAACTTTGGTGCGGAAGCCCAGTTCCAGCATGCCGCTGCTGCCTTTGATGGAGGGGGAGGGGGTGGAGTTGCCGTTGTAGGTGGCGCGGGCGTCGCCGTCGAATTCGTATTGGTATGCAAGGCCTGTGTAGACTTCCTGGCGCTGGTTCAGGGCGTGGGTGAAGCGCAGCCCTACACGCAGGCGGGAACTGTTCACGTTGTCGAAGTCAAAGGTCTCGGGATTGCCCACGTTGGAAGAAATGGTGACGCGGTCGCCGCCCTGATGGGTGTAGTAGTATTTCAGATAGGTGTCCACATAGGAACCACTCTTGGCCCGCATATTGGAGCCGCCGATGGTGGCAAAGGGTGCAAAGCCACTTGCCGCCGCTGCTCCCTGCTGTCCCCCGCCGGACTCAGCTTTCTCCGCCTCCACGGCAGCCGCCGCATTGTCAAAACTCTGCCCCACGGTCATGTCCACACCACCATTGAGGAGAGAAACGCTGCCAGCCATAGTCTCAGCCAGGGACTTGGTGCGCTCTGGCAGGGTCGTGCTGGCACTCGGATTGCCACCAGGTTTGCTGGGAGTAACAGGGGTGCTGCCGGAACCACTGTCACCAGAGCCGTTATCAGTTTCACCAGCTACCTTAGCAATAATGCTGTTTCCAGATTTGGTAATATTGAAGGTATAGTTTTTGTCTGTGGAAATACTGACAGGAACGGTTACATTTTCCAAAGTTTGCAAAGTTTTTTCCGTGTTCAGAGTTTGCAAGGTAGTATCCGTGGTCAAGGTTCCTGCCGTCAGCAGCGTCACCGATACAAAACAGATGCTAAACTGCTGCATTTACCTACTTAGACATTATACTCGACATTAGAAAAAAATTAAAGGGAAAGCAAATCTTAGCCCTCAAGGGTTTTATGAAACGCCCCTGTACCATGTCAAAAATCGTATTGCAGACCAATATTTTTTTCTATATAATGAAGCCAGGTGATAGAATTGTCAAAATATGATAAACTTAACCATTGCCAAACATAAGCCCCTCAAGGTTGTTTACATAAAGCTGGTCAGAGATGCTCTTGTAAGGGAGGGCGTGCTATGAAAGACTTTGAATACTATATGTCACTTCCTTATCGTTTTGAGGTTATTCCCGACAAGGAAGATGGCGGCTATGTCGCCAGTTTCCCAGACCTGCCCGGATGCATTACCCAGGCAGACACCTGGGCGGAGCTTATCCTCATGGTGGAGGATGCCAAGCGTTGCTGGCTGAAGGCAGCCATTGAAGATGGATACCCTATAAAAGAACTGGAAGATAGCAATAAACAGAGTGTGGCATAAGCAAAGGGGTTGTTGCATGCAACAGCCCCTTTTGATTACAGGGGAGATGGTAAAATGAAAATAGGCATCATCGGTGCTATGAAATCGGAAGTGGAGGCTCTCAAGGCCGCCCTGGACACTACTCGCAGGGAGAGCAAGGCTTCCATGGAGTTCTGCGAGGGAAGATTGGGGGCTGTGGAGGCTGTCGTGGTGCAGTGCGGCATTGGCAAGGTCAATGCGGGCATCTGCGCCCAGATTCTGGTGGATGATTTCCAGGTCACCCATATCATCAACACCGGCGTGGCAGGAGCACTCAGCGACAAGCTGGAGGTGGGGGATCTGGTGATTTCCCAAGATGCCGTCCAGCACGATTTCACCGTGGCAGTTCTCGGTTTCAAGAAGGGGGAGATTCCCTTCACGGGCAAGGTGGCTTTTGAAGCAGATGAAACCTTGCGGGCTAAAGCTCTCGCCGCCGTCAAGGAAGCCCTGCCAGGCATCAGGGCCATGGAGGGCCGGGTCTGCTCCGGCGACCAGTTCATTTCCTCCAAGGAAGCCAAAGACCGCATCATCACCGAATTCGACGGCACCTGCGCCGAAATGGAAGGCGCCGCCATCGCCCAGGTCTGCCATGCCAACCACCTGCCCTTCGTGATTCTCCGCGCCATCTCCGACAAGGCAGACGGCAGCGCCCATGTGAGCTTCGAGGAATTCCAGCAGGAAGCCGCCAAGAACTCCGCGCATCTGGTGCGGCATATGCTGGAGAAGTGGTAAGGCATAGGCAGACAAAATAAAATGCAGGCCCGCCCTCCGGCGGGTCTGCATCTTTTATTGCTCAGAACTTCCACTGCATCCCCAGCTAGGCATTCACGCCGCGCTGTTTGCCGGCCCAGCCGTTGACACTCAGGTCAAGATTCATATTGGAGGAAACTTTGGTGCGGAAGCCCAGTTCCATCATGCCGCTGCTGCCTTTCCTGCCCTTTTTGCCTTACCAGTTTGCTTCCACATACTTATCAGCTGCTTTGTCATCAAGGCCAAAAGCCTCTGCCAGTTTGATAGCAATGGCTTTTTTGTCAAGGTTAAGGC
>CACZHK010000068.1 GCA_902780915.1 Pseudoselenomonas ruminantium
GTTACGATAAGTTAGCTTGCGTGTATCGAGCCTTTGTTCACCTTGCGTCAATTTTGATTAAAATTGGTAACAAAACACGTGAAAGAGAATTACGCAAGTGGTCTACCGTAGACAGACAAAAGTCTTCATGGAGTGAGTTTTTCAACACGCCCTAGACCAAACATACCAGCGTCCCGTAGTTACATTAGATAATTTCTTTGGCTTAGATGCCATGATTGACACTGGTGCAGTCTATCCCGTTTGGATGAATGGCGAAGAAAGCCTTTGCAAACTCGGTGCTGTCAAAAAGAGAAACTCCGTTCCCTTCGGCGGCTTGGGCGGCATGACGAACGGGGCTCTGTACGAGATTCCGGCTTTGAAGTTGGGCGACCTCATTTATCCCAATATGAGCATCATCGCCCACCGCTCCAATTTTCCTGTGCCGCTGCTCTTGCCCGCTACCATGTTTAGCGGCCTTATCTACGAAATCAACAACAAAACCCACCGATTGAACATCACCGTTCCTGATGATGAGTCCATCAGTCGTAGGCTCACCATCAAAGATAAAAATGGACGACTTTATGTTCTTTGCTCATCTGCCGAATAGGGATGCGGATGCCAATAAACCGAAGCCCAAGCAACCGTCCAGCCAACTGGTAAGCCACACGCCCTAGCCCACCAATCGGTGGGCTTTCTTCATCAAAAATCGGCGTAGTCCCATAGCCACGCCGATACGCTCTCACTCTATATTGATTGACATACCGTCCTTGAAATATACATTTATGTCATTCTTTCTTGCAGACGGTCATACAGTCATTTCGGCCTGCACCTGCTCGAACTGTTTCGAAGTTATGATGGCTTCATGGTTGCCTTCTGTGCAGTAATGCAGCACCTGCCCCTGTTCTTGGCCTTTTTCTTGGTGAGGAAGTCCACGCTGAAAGATTTTTGCAGCAGAGCCCCATTCAACATTTTCCGAGATGCTGTGACTTTACTCCTGTGCCAAAAAGGCAAGAACGGTTATCATCAACTCCCCTTTACCGCAAATTTTGATACAATCTAACGATGAACCCCCTTGTCTATCGTTAAGTGAGTATTCCTCGGAAGTGCCGTACGGAACAAGGCTTCGAGAAAAAGAGAAGGGGGTGCAAATGCACCCCCTCGGCTGAGATTTTGCACCCCTTTTTTATTTTCGATAAAACGCAATTTTACTTGATTAAGTGCTGCGATATTGGTAATCACCTCGAGATTACAGCCACAACGAATCCCCCCTCCAATCATATAAACATTTATTTATCATTTATATATTTTATATGTTCTTTATAAAGTTCCTCCATTTGTGGAGTAAAGTTGCTTTCATCTACATAGTAAATACTATAACTAACTGCGCGATATTTGTAATTAGAATTTTTTTCCTCAGCAAAACAATACTCATATTTATCCTTTACATACACTTTCCAGGCATCAGAATCCGATCCTAACCCACCAATTAACTCCCCTTTTAATTTTCCTTCCGTTAAATCGTTTACGAATTTATCTATTTCTGATTTTGACATATTGGGGTTAATTGCACCTATTGCCGCTTTGTATGAATTAAGCTCTATGTTAATTAAATCTTCTCTCGACTCTCGTGCGTATGAAATCACAAATCTATTTAATTGGTTGTTTTGTTCGTTTGTGATAACTGATATATAGTCACAAGGGTATTGTGCTTGAGGTAGTTGTAATTTTCTTTGAAACAAGGTATCCTTCCACATATTTTTTTGCTTTTCTTTATCTATACGCAACCAATTTATTTGTGCACCGTCAAACTGCTCTGCTTTTGCTTTGTATTTTTCGGTAAACTCAGCTACTGTTATAGGCCAATCCCCATGCATATACAATAATTTTACAATCTTTTCAGTATCATCTTTTCCAGTAAAAAATCCTATAGCTATTATAATGAAGAAAAGCACAGCTAAATATTTAACATATTTCATAGCAAACTCCTTTTATAACAGTTGAAATTTTTCAATCAAATTCTCTACTTCACCAACATAATCGGAAGCGTTTATTATAGTTCGTGGAATGCGTAGCTTCTTTGACAGTTCCAACGATAATGTATTTTGAGGAATTTTTACTTTCCAAGAAATTTTACGCTGGTGAGGATAACCTTCATTGGTAACCGAAGAATCATAAATATAGTATTTTTCTACAACGCCGATAATAACTACATCTTTGTGGGGAACTATAACGCAATCTCCCTCGGAGATTTCATCATAGAAAGAGTAAAATTGAGATATGGCGCTGCCTAGAGATTGTCCTTCCAATCCATATTTATTGCATAAAAGCTCTTTAATTTCATCTCTGTTCTTCCCAGAAACATCACCCAAATCTGGCCAGCCCACAGCAATAATTCCCTGTTCTTGGAACTCTTTCCAACGGTCTTTACCATCTGGGAAAGCTTTTACCACATAAGCCGACCTGTCCATAAGCATTCCTCCGTTATCTTTTAATCCCAGAAAATTTATCCGTGCGATAATATTTATCTAAAATTACCAGCAATTACAAAACTTGGAAAGTGTTGAGGAATAAGTAACATTACTAAAAACGTCACCAAGGCAGATAATTTAACAAATCTCATCATTACACCTTCTTTATTTCATAACCACTAACTGTCTGCCCTTCTTATACTTATATAATTTATCTTGTTATTGTTTTTTTCAGATGCAAAGCGAATGATACATTCTCCAATTTTAGCATCATTAACTTTATACTCTATTAGATCATAATTTTCATACTTTGATGTTTCATAAGCACCGCCATACGCTTTAACTGCATCATGAATACTAGATTGTTCATGAATGCCCCTAGCTGTTTGAGCGTTGGGCGAATTTGATATAAGCATCTGTACATGATTGTCTTTTATATAAACTTCAACATCTTTATACCTTAGCACATTAACACTTGATTCCTTAGATGTAACACTTATGGGATTGCCTAATCTTTCTCTTATCTCGCTCTCAGTGTCATTTAATGAAATACCCCCTAAACTAACATTATCATTTGACTGCTTAGACGTATCATCAATTAAATTGTCTTTTGATAGGGTTTCCTTAGATGGGAGTTTTCCTTTTTCTTCTTTATTAGAACTCTTATCTACATTATGTTTTATATCTTCGGACAACTGTTCTTTTAGGAGTAGTTCTCCGTCCTTATAATATATACCATAATCATCAAAGTAAGCCAGTGTTATTAGCGCCCATCCCTTACCAAGTTTGTAATTGTTATCACTTCTATAGTCTATAATATCGTCTAATATTTTAGTTGCCTCACTTACATTTCCTCTTCCTTCTTCGCATCGTATTGCTTCATCCAAAAATTCAATTAGTCTTTTCGAAACTTCTATTTCACTATTTCGATGCTCCTCTATTTCATTTATTCCTTCTACTATTTTCTTTCTTTTATCGAAACTTATGTCACGAGAAGGATATTTAAATCTTACAGATTCTATTTCCTCGGGGAATTTCTCTAATTTTTTCCGATATCTTTGATAATCCGCTTTGTTACCATAAGCATCTATTAAACCTATCATCTCACTATCTATCTGCTCATATTTCTTTATGTCTTTCTCAAGATTAAAAACATAAAGTTTGTATGCCTCCTTCTGTTTTTCTATCGGCTGTTCATAAAAAGTATAAAACAGCATCGATGCCAATGCTCCCACTATAAGAACCTTGCATATAACAAAAGCTCGTTTCTTAGATTTAATGTATTTACCATAATCTACATTATACTCTGGATTATTCTTATATATTCTTGCATTCCCTGCGAATACAATCATTATTATCAAAGAAATAACTATAACTATTATTTCCCCCGTATACATAAACCAAATTATCTCCATATTTAAATATCCTCCAATCAAATTCTCATGCTCACATTTCTCTCCATAAAAGCTTCTCTTATTTAGATTCAATACTATGTTTTCTCATAGCTATTCGACAAATAGCCATAAGCGCATAATAATTTACTCGATTTGGATATTGTGATGCCGGATGATAATAATCAATCACCAATTTCCCATTCCATTCACCGAATAGTGTCATTGACGTTTCATTATTCACCCATTCATCGCCCAATATCGTCCTTAAACAATGATTGGTATACCCGCACACAATTATATCCGGATTGACAATATCAAGCTCACGGCGTAAAAATCCCCTATCTGTGATGGCATAATCTCCTATTTCTTTATAGTCTGATTCCGATTGTCCATTGCTCTTTTTTACATTGATAATAGCTATACGGTCAGTATTCCTGCGGATATTCGCCTGTATTCTTTCCTGGTCATACTCTTTGCCATCACCGAATGCCTGAAAGATAGCTTCTGTCCAGACAGCAACCTTCTTCCACATCTGCCAGGGTTCCTTTTTATGCAGAAGTTTAGCCAAATCAAATCCTTCATCATCAGAATAGGCTTCTTTCAACAGGTAACAAATCTTTGGTGTCGGCTGCCTATACCAATCTTCCAACGATACAATGCCATCACGGATGAATCGTTCATAGCCCTTTCGCTTATGTGCCGCTTCCCATTCTTGAAATAATGAATCTATCTCTTCTTTTACATTAGCACTCATCGTTTCGATATCCATTGCCCCCAATCATAATCCCACCTTTTTCCAAATAGCAGGGCGTAAATAATACCATCGTTAAATTAACAGTAGAAAAATTCAATAATTGGGCAGGAAATTGGGGCAAAATGCCGAAATAAGACCAAAAACAGCGATATTTTCATGCAAATCAAGGATTCCATGGGGCGTAAATGATTCCATGGATTTTTTTACACCTACTCAACAGCATCATCAGGCTCCTTGACCCACTTGAGGAAAGTGGGGGTGGACACGCCCAGAGCCTCAGCAGCCTTGCGGGCTGAGACTTCTCCTGCCTCCCAACGTTCACGGAAAGCCTTGTAGCCGTTGGGCTTCTCAATCGGTCTTCTGCCCAGCTGAACGCCTCTCGCTCGTGCTGCTGCCAGTCCCTCCATCGTGCGCTGGTGATTCATGTTACGTTCTGTTTCAGCAACATAGGAGAACACCTGGATGACCAGGTTCGAAATCAGCTTCGCTGTGAGGTCATCGCCGTACTTGTTCCGTGTATCGAGCAGCGGAAGGTCGATGACCACTATGGCGGCTTCCTTCTCCTTGGTGATGATGTCCAACTGACGGGTCATCTCTTCATAGTTACGCCCCAGCCTATCCAAACTCTTTACCACCAATGTATCGCCGGGATTGAGCCGTTCCATCATCTCCATGTAGGCAGGACGGTCGAAGTCCTTCCCGCTTTGCTTGTCCACAAAAATGCACTTCTTCGGAATACCGAAGCTCTCCAGTGCCAGCCACTGACGGTCATCCCGCTGGGAAATGGTGGATACGCGGATGTAGCCATAAATGTTGTTGCTCATGTGAATTCCTCCTCCAAAATTACAGAAAACACCTACACTCTAATTTTAGTCAGCGCAAAACAGTCGCATCACGCTCCCTGGGCCGACACTACGCCATCCATGACCATTGGAGGAATCCTTGATTGCATTTGGGTATAGCTACTGATATTGCCATTTAATAAGCCGTATTCAAAAACAAATTTCTTGACAGTCCAATAGCTAATCATGTATGCTTAAAGCAAGAGAATATATGGCTGTTACGAGTGGCTACAGCCATCCCTTCCGTTCGGGGACAATAAAGATACAGCGGAGTTGACCGTCGGCGAGGGTAGGGAAACTTGCCGCTACTCGAAAACAGGGAGGATTGTCCTGTGCCCGCAGGGGCGCTCGGCAGTCCTTCCTGCTTTTATTTATGAAGGGACAATAGGCATGAAGGATTTACAAGACTTACATCAATATTACGAACAGATCTTGTGTGACAGGATATTTCGGTACAGGTTGGCAAACGGCAGGATTATTGATGTCATATTCTACCATGAAGCTTTTTGTCACCTGCTGGGTATACAGCACATAACCCAAAATCGCAGCTTTATCGGCAAAAATGCCTATGCCCTCACAAACACCAAGCAAATAAGCCCATCGGATTTTATTGCCGATGGGCTTGTTTATTTTTGGGTGACGGCATTGCAGCATTTCTGTGCGACACCATCTTCCCCTCATTTTTTCAAAGCAAAGGCCAAACGCTTCAAGCCCTCTTCCAGAATGGCCCAGGGACAGGCCATTCGTCCAGCCATATCCTGCCTCGCTGCACGATGGCTTCATCCTGTTCCTCAGGGGAAAGGCCCGTGCCGCGGCAGTCCAGCCAGAGCAGGTAGGTGCCCTCCGGCTCTATGAGCTTCACCTGGGGCAGGTTCTCCGCCAGGAAGGCCCGGGTGCGGCGCAGATTTTCTTCCAGATAGGCCAGCAGCTCCGTGAGCCAGGGTTCCCCCTCACTGTAAGCAGCCTTGGCTGCCACCTCTGCCATGGCGTTGGGCTCCCCGTAGCCTACCGCTTCCAGCTCATGGCGGAACCTGCGCCGCAGGCTTTCATTGCTGATGAAGATGTGGGAGATCTGCAAGCCTGCCAGGTTGAAGGTCTTGCTGGGGCTGGTGCAGGTGATGGTGAAATCCGCCACCTCCGCCCCCAGGGAGGCAAAGACCGTGTGCCTGTGCCCCGCCTGTCTGTCAGTCTGTCAAAATCCGCCATTCATCATTCCCCCCAAATAAGCAGCTGCTTCTCAAAAAGCGAAAAGGCCTCGCCGCGCCGGCAAGGCCTGTATTCTCATATTACTCTGCAAATAGCTCCGTGGACAGGTACCTGTCGCCGGTATCCGGCAGCAGCACCACGATGTTCTTGCCCTCAAACTCAGGGCGCTTTGCCAGCTGCACGGCGGCGGCCAGGGCCGCGCCGGAGCTGATGCCTACCAGCACGCCCTCTTTATGGGCAAATTCCCTGCCGTATTTGAAGGCATCTTCATTGGCGATGGGCAGTACCTCATCATAGACCTTCTGGTCCAGGGTCTCCGGCACGAAGCCTGCGCCGATGCCCTGAATCTTGTGGGGGCCTGCCTGGCCTTTGCTGAGCACAGGAGAAGTCTCCGGCTCCACCGCCACCACATGTACATCTGCTTTCTGCTGCTTGAGATAGCGGCCCACGCCGGTCAGGGTGCCGCCGGTGCCGACCCCTGCCACAAAGGCATCAACCTTGCCCTCGGTATCCTGCCAGATCTCCGGGCCGGTGGTGGCCTCATGTGCGGCAGGGTTGGCCTGGTTGGTGAACTGGGAGGGGATGAAAGCCCCCGGGGTCTCCTTGGCCAGTTCCTCTGCCTTGGCAATGGCCCCCTTCATGCCCTTGGCGCCGTCGGTGAGCACGATCTCTGCCCCGTAGGCTTTGAGAAGGTTCCTGCGCTCTACGCTCATGGTCTCCGGCATGGTGAGGATAGCCCTGTAGCCCCTGGCGGCAGCGAAGCTGGCCAGGCCGATGCCCGTGTTGCCGCTGGTAGGCTCGATGATGACGGTGTCCTTGGTAATCTTGCCTGCCTTCTCAGCTTCCTCGATCATGGCCTTGGCAATGCGGTCTTTCACGCTGCCGGCAGGATTCAGATACTCCAGCTTCACCAGGATGTTGGCCTTCAGGTCATTGGCCTTGATGAAATTGTTGGCCTTCAAAAGCGGCGTGCCGCCGATGAGCTCTGCTACGCTTTCATAAATCTTTGCCATGAGAATGCCTCCTTATTTCACAGCTGCAAAGCCGTTCTCCAGGTCTGCGATGATGTCGTCGATGTGCTCTGTGCCGATGGACAAGCGGATGGTGCTCTGGCTGATGCCCTGGTCTGCCAGTTCCTCATCGGTGAGCTGGCTGTGGGTGGTGGAAGCCGGATGGATTACCAGGCTCTTCACATCTGCCACATTGGCCAGCAGGGAGAAGATCTTCAAGTTGTCGATAAACTGCCAGGCTGCCTCCTTGCCCCCCTTGATTTCAAAGGTGAAGATGGAAGCACCGCCATTGGGGAAATACTTCTCATAGAGAGCATGGTCGGGATGGTCGGGCAGAGAAGGATGGTTCACCTTGGCTACCTTGGGGTGCTTGCTGAGGAACTCCACTACCTTCTTGGCGTTCTCACCATGGCGCTCCAGGCGCAGGGAGAGAGTCTCCACACCCTGCAGCAGCAGGAAGGCATTGAAGGGAGAGATTGCTGCGCCTTCATCGCGGAGCAGGATAGCGCGGATATAGGTGACGAAAGCAGCCGGGCCTACAGCCTCATAGAAGGATACGCCATGGTAGCTGGGGTTCGGGTCGGCGATGCCGGGATACTTGCCGCTCTTCTTCCAGTCGAACTTGCCGCCGTCAACGATGATGCCGCCGAGAGTGGTGCCGTGGCCGCCGATGAACTTGGTGGCAGAGTGTACCACGATGTCTGCCCCATGCTCGATGGGACGGATGAGGTACGGGGTGCCGAAGGTGTTGTCCACCACTACCGGCAGGCCATGCTTGTGAGCGATTTCGGCGATGGCATCTATATCGGGAATGTCACTGTTGGGGTTGCCCAAAGTCTCCAGATAGATGGCCCTGGTGTTCTCCTTGATAGCTCCCTCCACCTCGCTGAGGTTATGGGCATCTACGAAAGTGGCCTCCACGCCGAACTGGGGGAGAGTGTGGGCCAGCAGGTTGTAAGTGCCGCCGTAGATGGTCTTCTGAGCTACGATATGCCCGCCGTTTCCGGCCAGCGCCTGAATGGTGTAGGTGATAGCTGCTGCCCCGGAAGCTACTGCCAGCGCTGCGCTGCCCCCTTCCAAAGCGGCAATGCGCTTCTCCAGCACATCCTGGGTAGAGTTGGTAAGTCTGCCGTAAATGTTGCCTGCATCAGCCAGGCCAAAGCGGTCAGCTGCATGCTGGCTGTTGCGGAAAACATAGGAAGTGGTCTGGTAAATGGGCACCGCCCTGGCATCCGTAGCCGGATCCGGCTGCTCCTGTCCCACATGAAGCTGCAAGGTTTCAAATTTGTACTGGCTCATAGTAAAATCCCCTTTCATTCTGCAAAAAAGGCTCCAAAAGCACCCCCAGCAAAAGGGTCTTGCTTCTGGAGCCTCCAATTCTTTTGGTCAGCTCATCTTTAATTGTAAGTAAGATGGGTTATCTTTGGCATGAGCTTATGTTACATCATTACACCCTGTATGTCAATAGGTTTTTGAAAAAGCCGGGAAAATTTTCCTCAAAAGGCCTTCGCCCTGGGGGTAGGCTCTCACGCCGTGGGCGCCGCCCAGGTAGATGTGCTCGCTGCTGTCCAGGTTGCCGGAGGCTTTCTGGGCGGAGAATTTGCAGAGGATATCTGTGGCGTGGCCTAAGATAAGAACGAACATTCTTTTCAGCCTCCCTTGATTTATTTTTGTTTAATAGTACAATAAATTTAAGGACATCATTCACAGCCAAGTAGATTGACGCCAATATCATCATGGATGTGTTGCAGGAAAGGCATATGTTGTCATTCCTAAGGATGTTTGCTATATGTTACAAAAGGAGCCGCATCACCTATGAGTCCCATAGCTCACTTCACACAAGAAATTATTGACTTGCTGGAACTCCCATGCGAGGCGGGCACCCCCATATATTTAGGTGCTTCCAATATCGAACACATGAAGCAACGCCATCCAAAGGACTATAATCAGTATTCCCCTATCCTGCCGGATATACTGAACCATCCTGACTATGTTGGCTTGAATCCCAAAGACAACTCCGTTGAATTCGTCAAGGAAGTCCAAGTGGGCGAGGAATATATCAAAGCTGCTGTGAGAATTGCCCTATCGGGCAAATACTATGCCAGATCGCTGTATCTGCTACAGAACAACCGAGTAAAGAACTTTATAGCCAAAGGCACCTTAAAAAGTTTGACTAATCCGTCTAAATAAGCTATACTTTAGCTAATAAGAGAATCAGAGGACGGAACGGGCAGCCGTCGCCGGATAGCCGCAAGGCTTGATTAGGAGATGTGGGAACTGTCACCCCACCTATTCTCAAAACGCATTAGCGGGCTACAGAAATGTAGCCCGCTTTTTATATCCCTAAATCAGAACACCTTCCCGGCCATGAACCAGATCCTGCCGCGGCTCTCGGCGTCCTTGGACATGAGTTCGTCGGAGCCTATGCGTCTGGCGTAGTCCAGGCGGGCGAACCAGTTGCCCGGGCGGGTGTAGGCGAGGCCCACGCCCCAGCCTTTGAGGGTCATGCTGCCGGAGTCGCCGGAGCGGGCTATTTCCACATGGCCTGCGTCCAGATAGGTGGAGAGGGTGAGGCCCTTCACCGGGGTATGGTAGCGCAGTTCCACCGTGCCCAGGAGGCCTTCGTCCCCGGAGGCTTCGCCCTGGGGGTAGGCTCTGACGCCGTGGGCGCCGCCCAGGTAGATGTGCTCGGAGCTGTCCAGGTTGCCGGAGGCTTTCTGGGCGGAGAGTTTGCAGAGCAGGTCGGTGGCATGGCCTAATGCTTGCACTGCCGTCAGGTCGAAGGTGCCTTTGGTGAAGTGGCCGTCACTGCTGTCCAGGCTTGCCAGATCTCTGGCCTCCTGGGAGTCGGGCACCAGAGTGCCGGAGTGGAGGGTCAGGTCGTAGCTGAGCCAGGTGGTGGGCAGACGGCCGGTGCCGTCTACTCCCAGATGGAAAACATGGCTGTGCTTCTTCCATGACCAGTTGAAGGCGGTGAGCTCGTCGGTGATTTTGCGGTAGTCGTAGCCGTATTTAAGTTCCATGGAGCCCCTGCCCGTGTCAAAGATGGGTGTCCTGCCGTAGATGCTGTAGGTGTCGGCGGTGCCCTCTGCGCCGAGAGCCTGTGCCAAGGCGCCCAGTTCGTAGTCAGAACGGGAGTAGCCCAGGCCGATGCGGGTGCCGCTGTGGCCTACGGGCATTTCGGCGGAGAGGTTGTAGCCGTGCTGATGTTTGTTGGAGATAAGGAGGCCCAAGTCTACCTTCGCCCCTGTGCCCCCCAGGTTGCCCAGCTCTCCCTGCAGGCCGTAGCGATAGCGGCCTGCACTCTTGCTGCCGTAGTTTTCGGCGTAGACGATGAAAGAATTGGCCTTGCCGTCCATCACCTTGATATGGAAGTCGCTTTCCCCCGGTGCGCTGCCCGGGGAGAGGACACCACCCACTTCCACGCCGGTGATGTCCTGCAGCTTCTTCATGGCGGCTTCTACTTCCCGGAGCTTGATGATGTCTCCTTGTTTCAGCCCGGCAAAGTACCCTTCGGCAATGGAGGACTTTAATCTGCTGTCATTATCTATGGTGATCTTGCCGAAGCGCCCCGGGGCGATGACTGCCCGCAGCCTGCCCCATTCCGCCGTCTGGGCGGGGATATAGGCGGTGGCGGCGGGGTATCCTTTCTGGCGGGCATAGGCGGTAATCTTGTCCAAAACCTCGTTGAATTCTGTCTGGGAGATTTCCCTGCCTGTGATGGGGGCTGTCAGTTCCTGGAGTCTTTCCTCGTTCAGCACCAGTCCCTCATGCTCCACGGTGATGCGGGTGAGGGTGAAATGAGCCGCCCCTGCTTCATTCGCCGTGGGCAGATTGTCCGTGAGGTTCGTTTCCTTCTGTGGCGCAGGTGGCAGGCTGTCTCCCGGCGCGGGGACGGCAGGTGCCGCCCCGGCGGTGAGGGGGAAGGTGCAGGCCAGGGCCAGGGTGGTTACGGTGTATTTTAGGTTCAATTTTCAATCGCCTCTTTTGGTTCACTCACTCTGCTTCTTATCTTCTTCGTCGCTGTTCTCGCCAGAGGCGTTATTATCCTGCCGGTTATACACTTCCTCGGTGCCGATGGCGAGGTCGGCCTGTTCTGCGGCTGCTACAACCTCATTGCCATTGCCGCCCATGACAGCGGAAGCCGTGGCGCTGTTCACATCGTCACGGACGGCTACCAAGCCGCCGGGCAGCAGGGTGTAGGTGTGGCCGCTGTCACTGGATGCCGGGGAGGGAGTATTGGCTTCCACTGCCCCCATCTCTGCCACAGCCGCCATATCCTTGGCGAAGGGCTGCTCTTTGGCGACTTCTGCCGCGTTCTCCAGTTCTGTCACCGTGGCCACGGAAGGATTCCCTGCTTCGGCCTTCTCTTTCTCGGTCAGAGTGCCATTATCAGGGACAGGAGTGTCCGTGCCGCCCGGGTTGACGGGGACAGGGGCGGGCTTGGCCTTGATAGTGAAGGCGGTGGCGTTGCTATCGGCGTTGGAGAAGGTGTAGTTCGCGCCGTAGTCGCCGCTGGCGTTGCCATTCAAAGTGCCCGTAATGGCGTACTCCCCTACGGAGGTAGGCACAGGGTCAACAGTTGCAAAGGCAAGGCTGTCTCCCGCTGCCATTCCCTCATTCTCCACAAAATCGGTCAACTTGCCAGTGAAAGTGGCAGGGCTTTCCTGCCCCTGGGTGATGGTCACAGGGTCTGCCACCAGAGAGAGGGCCTTTCGGGTGATGGAGCTGTTGGTGTTATTTACAACAGTCAAATCATAGTTACCGCCATTGTTGCCATCATTGATGGTCACATCTGAAAGAATGATGGTATGCTTGCCCTCGCTCTTGACATCCTTGCTGTCGAAAGTCCGGGTGCCGCTGACGGTATCGCCCTCAAAAAGGGTGGTATTGTCAATAGCCGTGAAATTCGCACCAGAAGCATCAGTTGTGCCGTTGTATGCGCGGCTGTAGTCCTCTACAGAAATCTTCAAGTTTGCCTTGCTGATGGCGCCCAAGCCCGTAGTGGTATCGGCTATGGTATAGTTCCCCGCTTCATCACCGCTGAGAGCTACACCTGTGTAGTTCACGGTCTTGCCCTCTCCGGCATTCTTGTCGGCATAGGCGGCATTGGCCGTGACGCTTACCTTGCCACTGTCGACAGTCTCAACTCCCACAAGGGTGCCTGCCCCTGCCGTGGCGTTGGTGGTGCCGTCATAGGTCTTGGAAATGTCTGCAAAAGTGGCGGTGATGCTCTTGGCCGCTATGGCACCCTTTCCCGTGGCGGTACTGGCTATGGTATAGTTGCCCGCTTCTTCGCCGCTGAGGGCAACACTCGTATAGTTAACGGTCTTATCCGTGCCGACATTCTTATCCTCAAATGCGGCGCTTCCCGTCACCGTCACCGTGTCACCGGAGATTACTCCAGAAAGCGTCCCTGTCCCCGCCGTAGCACTCGTCGTACCATCATAGGTTTTGGAAATATCGGCGAAGGTGGCAGTGATTACCTTCGCGGTAATCGTGCCCGTGGTCGTGCCACTGGCACCAATCGTGTAATTCTTCGCCTTCGCGCCGGAAATGGTTAGCCCCCCATAGGTGACAGTCTTGCCTGTGCCGACATTTTTGTTGTCATAAGCCGCCGAAGTGACATCAACCGTCAGCGCATCCCCCGTGACCACGCCCTCAAGGTTCGCCGCCGTCAGCGTGGCATCCGTGGTGCCATCATAGGTCTTATCGACACCGCCCGTGACAGTCAACTCCTTCGGCGTGACAATGGTATAGTCCTTGACATAGTTGATGCCGCCGATTTGATTGACTGTGCCGCTGTAGGTGGAGTTGCTGTAATTCGCCCCCACGTCCCCAGTGGCTGTGCCGTTATATACCGCCGTGCCTTTGCTTTGGTCGGCGCGCTTCAGAAACACCGTCAAGAGCGGCACGGTCTGCTCCCCGTAAATGCGCCATGCGCCGCCCTCCGAGAAGTCGAAGCCGCTGTAGGTTTCCTTTTTCTTCTTGTTCTCGTCGGTCAGCGGGGTGCCGTCTACGTGGTTGCTGCCCTGCCCCGTGGCGGTGGAATAGGAGTCTTGGACGTCACCACCAGATAATCTGTATCCGACAATGCCACCCGCATCTGCGCTAAAGCCCTCCGGCAGGCTCAGTGTGCCGCTGTTGTAGGTATGACGGATCGTGCCATTACCGAGATCCCCTGCAATGCCGCCCAGGTAGGTGTCGCTTGTTTTGCTCGTCGTAATCTGCCCGCTGTTGTAGGCGTTTTCTATGGTGCCGATATAATTCTGCCCCATAGAGCCCGCAATGCCGCCGAGGGAGCTCCAATTTGTCCCCGTGCCGCTGTCAGTGATAGTTCCCGTGTTAAACGCGTATTTTATAACGCCGTCATTCTTCCCCGCAATGCCGCCAATGCGTGTATAATTACCGTTCTTATCGGAGTTGCCCGTAAGGTTGCAGGTGTTGTAGGCCCTTTCTATGGTGCCCTCGTTCTCCCCGACAATGCCGCCAAAGAAATCTACGCCGTTATCGACGGCGGAATAATCAATGGCCCCGGTATTGCGGACGTTGCGGATGGTGGCATTTTTGTAATTTACCCCCGCCACCGCGCCAATCTGGTTAAGCAGATAACCTGTGCTGTTGGTGACGATTGCCCCCGCCACTTCCAGGTTCTCAATGGTGCCCTTGTTGACACCAAAGAGTCCCGCAATACGGTCACTGGTGTTGACGTTAATGTGCAGGTTTTCAATCTTGTAGTTCAGCCCGTCAAAGCGTCCGGCGAAGGCATTACCATAGCCTTTGCCGATGGGGGTGAAACTCTCAAGGCCGCTGGTAATGTCGTTTTTCAGCATATATTTCCCGTCGAGGTCATTGTTAATCGCTTGCAGTTCCGCCGCCGTGCTGACGAGCTTATAGTTGTACGTCGTGCCGTTCGTCGTATAGCCCGACTCCGCGCCCGTATCCGAGCCGATATGGATTTCCCCGCCGCTGTTCGCAGTCAGCGTGACAGCACCGTTATTATGCACCGTGCTGCCACTAATCGTACTGCCGGACAAACTGCCGCCCTTGGTCACATCTGCCACATTCTTGAATGTGATGTTGTTGCCTTCCACGGTAATCACATCAGCATTCAGCTTGCCCATATTGATGACATCGCCCTTGGCGTTCCCATTAAGGACAAGTGAGCCGTCACTCTCAAAAGCCGCAAAGCCGTTTGCATTCATTTCCTTGCTGGAAAGATACAAGCTCCCCACATTGATGACGGCCCCGTCCCCAATCAATATGCCATTGGGGTTCACCAGAGCAATCTTCCCGCCCCCGGTCAAGGTGCCGTAAATATCCGACCGGGCGCTGCCGGTGACATAGTTCAGGTAGTTGTGGGCATCAAAAGCCACCTTCTCATTCTTGCCGATGGAAAAGTCCACCCATTTGATGACATTATTGGCCGCCGTACTGGTGATATTCATATTCGCCGTGCCGCTGATGCTCACCGCTGTCCCCTTGCTGTCCAGTACCGGGTGGCCCTCCACAACCGGCAGGAAACTCACCGCTCCCGCCATCAGCCCGGCACAGACAGCTGCTGTCAGCCTTTTCCATCCCCTGCAGGGCGGCACCAATGTACGCATGCCCCCCGAATGGACAAAATCAGGCACACCAAAAATCCCAGCGTCTTTCTTTCCCCTACGCATAACTTTCTTTCCTTTCGCGCAATTATCAGACAGTTCCCAAAAGTCCTCTCATACTGCCCTAATTTTATCATAATGTCAACCCAAAAGACAAGGAACTCCCCAAGGATGTCTCAGAAAGACTTCCCCGCCATGAACCATATCCTGCCGCGGCTTTCTGCCTCTTTGGACATGAGTTCGTCGGAGCGGGCTATTTCCACATGGCCTGCGTCCAGGTAGGTGGATAGGGTCAGGCCTTTCACCGGGATATGGCAGCGGAGCTCCACCGTGCCTTCGGCTTGCGCTCGTTAAGTGTTCATAGTACAATTGAATTAAAGATATCAACTGCCCGAAGAAAGGAGTGCATGACCTATGCTGGCAAATACAAACATGAACTCTATCACCAACGAACAGACATTAGCCAACTTGC
>CACZHK010000069.1 GCA_902780915.1 Pseudoselenomonas ruminantium
ATTCTCTCGGAGAAGGTGTAAGCCCAGACACCCACCAGACCGCTGGTCTTGAGGAAATCCTGGAACTGCATGATGGCATGCTGCACAGCAGGCCACACCAGGCAGAAGAGGAAAGCCACGGGAATCATCAGGGCAAAGCCCACCGCCACTACGAAAGCAGGGCCTTTGAAGATGCCCAGCCAGTCGGGAATGTTGGTGTCATAGAAGCGGTTGTGGAGCCAGGCCGTCACGCAGGCGATGAAGATGGCGCCCAGCATGCCCATGTCCAGGGTTTTGATATTGGCAATCATGGCCAGGCCCGTGCCTGCCCCAGCGTCCACGCTGTAGTCTACACCGAAGAAAGCGCCGTGCAGGGAAAGGAACCCGGAGATGAAATAGTTGAAAATCATGTAGATGACGAAGGACTCCATGGCGCAGCGGGCCTGTTCCTTCTTGGCAAAACCGATAGGCACAGCGATGGCAAAGAGAATGGGCATCTGGTTGAACACCGTCCAGGCGCCCTGCTCCACCACATACCAGAGGTCATACCACATGGTACCCTTGGCAGCCAGGCTGCCGAACAGTCCTTCGTTCTTGCAGATGATGGCCACAGCCACTGCCAGACCGAAGAAAGCAAACAAGATAACCGGCGTATACATAGCGCCGCCGAACCGCTGCATGCCCTGCATGAGACGGTCTTTGCTGATGGTCATATGAAATACCCCCTAAATAAGACCCAAACATCAGTTTCCTTTGATGGTTAAAGCATACAACAAAAAAGCCCGCGAAGGCAATAGATTCGCGGGCTTTCGGCATTCCTGCCATCGGTTGTATTTTGTTACATCGGGCGTAATTTGTTACACGCCCTTATGACTCAATTCTCTCCCGAAGCCAAATTTCAACATCCTCACAGGTCATTTTGCCCATAGCAACTGCCATGCCCATATCGTACAAATCTTCCTGCTGATAGTTTATCGTCACATCATTTAACATCAAATAAGCCAACATGGTATGAACAGCCGCCCGTTTATTCCCATCTACAAAAGGATGATTATTGGCAAGACCATAGCATAAATGTGCCGCCTTGGTCAGCATATCAGGATACAAATCTTCCCCCATAAAAGTCTGAAAAGGAGCATTCACGGCAGAAGCCAAAAGTCCATAGTCGCGCAAGCCTCTTTCCGTAGGGATGTCACTATTTTCCATATCTTCATGAAAAGCCAGCACATCATCTATAATAATTTGGGCAACTTCGTGCATCATTGGTTTGCCAGCTTTCTATAGGCGACTTCATTCTTTGCTATGAGCATCTTGGAGATTTTCTGCAATTTCTCTTTGATTTGCGGACTGGTTTTGCTATTAGCTACGGTGATTTTATTTTTCTTGGTGCTTTGCTCACTGTTTTTTTCCATGGTTATGCCCCCTTACCCTGCAAATACATCCTATACTTCACATACCACACCTCCACCAGCATGAAGTAAGGCAGCATGGACTGGAAGGCCGTCCTTTCATCGTCTGCATCGTAAAGCTGGAATCTGGCGGGGGAGACGTAGAGATTCACGGTGGAGAGGCTGGCCAGGGTGTTGTCGTGGAGTTTGGTGATGGAGATGAAGGGCACATCCAGCAGCCTGAGCTGCCGGGCGAAGTCCACCACCGTGGGAGTTTCCCCCGACAAGGACACGAAGATGAAGAGATCATCCGGTGTCAGTCCCTTGGAAATGGAAGTGAATTCCTCATGCCCGCTAATCTCATAGATCAGCACATTGTCATAGAAAAACAGCCGCTTCAGCTCCTGGGCCACATTGCTCTGCACATAGCCCGAGGCGAAGATGAAAACCCTATTGGCCTCATGCACCAGCCGGCTGGCGCTGTCAAAATTCCGCTTCAGCACCCGTTCTGTAGTCTGGGCGTAAAAGGAGCGCAAATCCTCCAGCACATCTGCGCTGTAGTAGGAACGCTCCCCCTCCTCCAGCTTCAGCACCGCCTTGAGGTCACCGAAGCCATCAAAGCCCAATTTCTGGGCAAAGCGGACGATGGTGGCAGAGGAAACCGCGCAGTTCTTCGCCAAAAGGTGAATAGAGATATGCCTGGCCTCAGAACGATGCTGGAGGATATACTTATAAATCAGCATATCGGTATCATTCAATTCACTGCGATGTTGGTTGATAATCTCCTCAAGCCGCATTAACTTTATTTGAAGAACATAGCGTAGTATCCGTTAATGAAAATCAGCAACACCAAAGCCGGAAGTACATAGTTCAGATAAACCCTGGTCCACCTGGGGAACTTCATCCCGTGGCCCGTATCAGCTTCCTTGATAAAATTATCCCAGCCCCAGCCATACCTGCTGACGCAAAACAACAGATACACCAGCGACCCCAAGGGCAGCACATTGTTGCTGACCAGGAAATCCTCCAGGTCAAGCACGCAGGTCCCCGGCCCCAGGGGCTGGAAACCGGACAGCACATTGAAGCCCAGAGCGCAGGGCAGGGACAGGAGGAAAATCACCAGCATGCCCCAGCGGATGATGATCTTCCTATCCTTCCGCAAAAGCTCAAGGAAACAGCAGATGAGATTCTCAAACACGGCTATGACCGTAGACAGCGCCGCAAAGCTCATGAACAGGAAGAACAGCGTCCCCCACAACTGCCCCAAGGGCATATGGTTGAACACCTGGGGCAGAGTGATGAACAGGAGATTTGGCCCAGCTGCCGGGCTCACCCCATAAGCGGCGCAGGCGGGGAAGATGATGAGACCCGCCATGAGGGCCACAGCCGTATCAAGGCCGATGACCCAGGCCGCCTCCCCCGTCAGCCGCTTGCTCTTGCCGATGTAGCTGCCGAAGATGGCCAGGGCGCCGATGCCGATGGACAGGGTGAAGAAGGCCTGCCCCATGGCGGCAAAAATCACCTCGGACAGCCCATGCTCCATGAGCCTGTTGAAATCAGGATAGAGATAATAGCGCAGTCCCTCGCCGCCCCCGGGCAGCAGCATGGAATTCACCGCCAGCACCACCATCAGCACCAGCAGGAACATCATCATCATCTTGGTGATGCGCTCTACCCCTGCTTTCACCCCCAGATAGCACACACCGCCACCCAGGATGACTACAAAAGCCATCCAGGCAGTCATGGTCACAGGGTCAGCGAGCAGCCCTCCAAAGGCAGCTCCCACGCCGTCTGCATCCAAGCCAGCTAAATCCCCCGAGGCCATCTTGTAAACATAATAGAACATCCACCCCGCCACCGTGGTGTAGAACATCATCAGCAGCAGATTGCCCGCAATGGCGGCGTACTTGTAGAGATGCCACTTCGTCCCCTTGGGCTCCAGCGCATCGAAGGACAAGGCCGCCGAGTGGAGGCTGGCCCGCCCCACGGCGAACTCCGCCACCATGATGGGCAGTCCCAAGAGAGCCAAAAACACCAGATAAATCAGCACAAAAGAGGCCCCGCCGTACATACCCGTGATAAAAGGGAACCTCCACACATTGCCCAGGCCAATGGCGCACCCCGCCGAAACCAGGATGAACCCCAGCCGGGTAGAAAATCCTCTATCCAAAAGAAAAAACTCCTTTCCCACCAATAATACAATGTGGATAGTATAGCATATTTGTGTAAACTTGTACATCAGGCACGGAGAACCGGGGATTTTGCCCCCTCTCACAGGCACGCCGGATACTCCTGCAAATTTCATATACGGTAATATTTGAATAATTTCTTTTTATGCTGTATAATAGTCGTTGTTTGTCAACGAAAATGCTATTATTTTTATATCATTCACTTCAAGGGGGATTTATTGACATGAAGGAAAAGAAAGCATTTGTGTTCTTCAACTGCGATGAGGAGAAGAGCCAGACGTCCATGAACATCTTCTACAACAGCACCATCTACAGCGAGACCAAGAAAGCCCGCAAGGAGCTGCTGGCCAAAGTCGATGAGGAGCTCAAGGAAGGCCGCATCCAGGTCGCTGCCGAGAACAAGGCCAAGGTTGACGCTGCCATCACTGAGGGCAATCCTGCCGATGCCAGCCAGTACATCACCTACGGCTCCATCGAGGCTTTCACCATCATCTAAGCCATCATTCATACATAAAAAAGGCTGTCGCACCCTGCGACAGCCTTTTTTCGTATGCTCAGAAAGGAACCATACATCATTCTAGCTGCTCCCTGAGTTTCTTCAATGCGCTTTCCTTGAGATGGGATACCCGGCTGGGGGAAAGGCCCAGGGAGGCGGCTACTTTCTGGGCGGGCATATCCATGATGTAGATGCCCTCCAGCACCAGGCGCTCATTTTCCGACAGGCTCTCCATGGCCCTATGCACCGAATCTTTCAGCTCCACCTGCTCATAGGAATCCGTCCTGCCACTGAGGCCCCCCATATCCGCGCTGCCGGAGGAAATGCACTCCCCGCCCTTCAGAAAGAGGGCATCCCAGATATCCACGCTCTCCCCTTCCCGGCTGCCCCCCTCCTTGCCCTTCTCCCGCAGGCTCTCGGCCTGCACCTCGCAGGCGGCGGCCGCTGCGCCCTTCATGAAATCATCCAGCCCCCACTCCACCCTGCGCTTCAGATAAGCGGCAAAGGGCACGCCCCTGCCCGCCTCGAAAGTATTCACCGCCTCCAGGAAATAAAGCTGGGCGATCTCCTGCACATCCTCTCCCAGCAGACTGTACTTCCTGTCATGGGTCACGCGCATGAAGAGAGGGTGATACTTCACCAGCAGGCGGCTCAGAGCCAGCTGATCCTTTTCCTCGGCGGCTTTGCGCACCAGTTCATTTTCTTCCTGAATGTCCATTGCCTCGGCTTGGTTTGTCATATAAGCCTCATCCCCCTTGCAAAATTCTCCGATACATTTTAGTACATTTGTTCTGTAAATAGTATACCACTTTGAGCAGAAAAGTGAACTTATTTTTTCCACAAATAAGAAAAAGCCCAGCCCCCAAGGGGCTGGGCGTTCTGAGGGAAAGATGGCCCCGGCGCTTCATTGCCTGGTTTCGGCTCAGGCGAGCTCCTGGCGGTTGGACTCGTAGATGTAGGCGTCCTTGATGCCGTTGGCCAAGGACTCACCGGAAATCACGGCCTGCTTGTCGAGCATCTGCTGCATGACTTCCAGTACCGCCTCCTTGGTCAGGCCCGCCTTGGGGTTCTGGAGGGTGTAGGTGATGTTTGCCCCTGCTTCCAGGGTAAAGACCATTTTGAGTGACTTCATGCTTCATCTCTCCTTTGCTGATAATAGATGTGGGATGGCTGCGTGCGTTGGTGCGGCTGGTAGTGTGTGCGCCGCCCTCAGATGGCTGCCAGCTGAGCGCTGTCGGTGCGGCTGATGTTGCCCAGAACCTGAGTCTGGAGGTCTGCCAGCGCAGTGCCGATGGCGTAAGCATCATCATCGGAAAGGGCGGGGTTGATATGCTGGAAGGTACGGTTGGCAAATACCGTCTTGCCGTCCTTGCCGATGCCGTTCTCCACCTTGAGGATGAGTTTGCTGGTTTCTGCATTCTTTACTGCCATGATTGCATTTCTCCTTTCTGCTTTTGCCGGGGTCTTATCTTTGCCCTACACTTATATAAATAGAAATTTGCGGGCAAAAGTTGCGGGGGAAATAAAAAAAAGCCGGAAAAATTTTCCGGCATGAGTTCATTTCTTCAGATATATAGCCAGCACCGAGATATCCGCCGGGCTGACGCCGCTGATGCGGGAGGCCTGGCCCAGGGACAGGGGGCGGATCTTGGCCAGCTTCTCCCTGGCTTCGGCACGGAGGCTGGTGAGGGCTTCGTATTCCATGTCTTCCGGTATCAGCTGGTTTTCCAGCTTCTCCATGTGGTCTACCTGCTCCTGCTGCTTCCTGATATAGCCTTCGTAGCGGATGGAGATTTCCACCTGCTGATATTCTTCCTTTTTCAGTTCCGGCAGTTCCTCCAGGAGGGAGCGCATATCCTCGTAGCTCACCTCGGGGCGGCGCATATATTCATGGGCGGTGAGGGCAGAGTTGATTTCCGGCAGGCTGCGCTGCCGCAGCCTGTCATTGGTGTCCTGGCTGGGGGTGAGGATGGCCTTGTCCAGGATTGAGAGAGCCCCTTCGATATGGCGGTATTTTTCCTCATAGCGCTGCCAGCGCGCATCCGTCACCAGGCCAATGGCCCGCCCCTTGGGGGTGAGGCGGTGGTCGGCGTTGTCCTGCCGCAGCAGCAGGCGGTACTCGGCCCGGCTGGTCATCATGCGGTAAGGCTCCGTGGTGCCCTTGGTCACCAGGTCGTCAATGAGCACCCCGATATAGGCCTCGGAACGCTTGAGGACGAAGGGCTTTTCTCCCTTGACCTGCAAGGCAGCGTTGATGCCCGCCATGAGCCCCTGGGCGGCGGCTTCCTCATAGCCGGAGGTGCCGTTGGACTGGCCGGCGGAGAACAGGGCCTTCACGGGCTTGGTCTCCAGGGTGGGCTTCAGCTGCAAGGGGTCAAGGCAGTCGTACTCTATGGCGTACCCTGCCCGCATGACCTTGGCGTGCTCCAGGCCGGGGATGGTCTTGAGGAAAGCTAACTGCACATCCATGGGCATGGAGGTGCTCATGCCCTGCACATAATATTCCTGGGTGTGCCGCCCCTCAGGCTCCAGAAAGAGCTGGTGCTTGTCCTTGTCCGGGAACCGCAGGAGCTTGGTTTCGATGGCAGGGCAGTAGCGGGGGCCAATCCCCTCGATGATGCCATTGGCCATGGGTGCCCGGTGCATATTGTCCCGCAAGATCTTGTGGGTCGCTTCATTAGTATAGGTAAGATAGCAGGGCAGCTGCTCCCTGGTCTCGATATCTGACATGAAGGAGAAATTCCGCGCTTCCTCGTCCCCGGGCTGCAGCTGCATCTTGTCAAAGTCCAGGGTGCGGCCATCCACCCGGGCAGGGGTGCCCGTCTTGAAGCGCATGAGAGAAAGACCCGCTTCCGTAAGGGAAGCAGACAGCTCCATAGCCGCCCGCTGCCCGGAAGGGCCGCCGTCATAGGTGTGCTCCCCTAGGATGATGCGTCCCCTGAGATAGGTGCCGGAGGCCAGCACGATGGCCTTGCCCTCGTAGACCTCCCCTGTCTCAGAGCGCACCGCCACCGCCCGGCGGCGCTTCGTGCCGTCGGCCTTTGTCTCCTCCTGGGTGATGAGCTCCGTGATGAGGAGCTGCTTCACCTCGAGATTTTCCGTGTTCTCGCAGGTCTCCTTCATGTGGAACTGGTAGTATTTCTTGTCAGCCTGGGCCCGCAGGGCATGGACGGCAGGGCCTTTGCCCGTGTTCAGCATCCTGATCTGGATGGCTGTGGTATCCGCATTCACCCCCATCTCCCCCCCCAGGGCATCCAGCTCCCGCACCAGATGGCCCTTGGCAGGGCCGCCAATGGAAGGATTGCAGGGCATGAGGGCGATGTTGTCCATGGAAAGGGTAGCCATGAGGGTATGGCAGCCCAGCCGGGCCGCAGCCAGGGCCGCCTCCACCCCGGCATGGCCTGCGCCAATGACAATCACATCATATTTTCCTGCTACAAACATGAAGATACTCCTTTATGACAACGGTTGACTTTTTTGAAAAATTTGCTATACTTGAAGCATAAAGGGTGCCACCCGACAACGGTTGGCCCTCGCTTAGATGGTTATATTACGGAAAAATAACCGCCCAGTTTTCGACCTCTGGCGGTTATTTTTTTGCTTCAATACGGATCAGCCAAAGTAATACTAAAACTATGATAAGCTGCTCCATCTCCGCTCACCCCGCTTCCCAGCTGACCGATCGACCACGCACTTTCATGCCGGCCAGATTCAGTATTTCGCCTTTCCGCGAGGACGCCGCCTGTTGCCAGGTAACACCTTCATACAGTATAACCCATGCGCCTTCCTTTCGCAAACACAATTTGCCAGGGGGCTTTTTTCATAGGAGGAAGCTATGTACAAAGAAGACACCATCGCCGCCATTGCCACCGCCCCCGGGGCGGGGGGCATCGGCATCATCCGCATCAGCGGCAAGAAAGCTCTGGAAATTGCAGATTTGGTCTTTGTTTCCCCCACAGGCAAAAAAATCCCCCAACTTCCCACCTACACCGCCACCTTCGGCAGGCTGGTGGACAGGGACGGAAAGCTCATAGACGAAGCCATCGCCCTGGTCATGCGGGGGCCGAAAAGCTACACCTGCGAAGATGTGGTGGAGCTGCAGTGCCACGGGGGACAGCTGGCCCTGCGGACAGCTCTCAGAGCAGTCTTTGAGGCAGGGGCCCGCCCTGCCGAGCCGGGGGAATTCACCAAGCGGGCCTTCCTCAACGGACGCCTTGACCTGAGCGAAGCCCAGGCGGTCATGGATGTGATCAATGCCAAGACGGACATGGCCCTCAGGCAGGCCACCGGCCACCTGACTGGGGCTTTCTCCGGGGAGATACAGGGGTGGCGGCAGGAAATCCTCTCTCTCATCGCCCATCTGGAAGCCCTCATAGACTTCCCGGAGGAAGGGGTGGAGGAAGCAGAAACTGCCAAGCTCCAGCAACAGATCGAAGCCCTGCAAAAGAAGTTCCAGACCCTTATCTCCACCGCTTCCACAGGCAGGATACTGCGGGAAGGGCTGATGACTGCCATCATCGGCAAGCCCAATGTGGGCAAGAGCAGCCTGCTGAACGCCCTCCTGCGGGAAGAAAGGGCCATCGTCACGGACATCCCCGGCACCACCAGGGATGCCATCGAGGAATACGCCGACCTGGACGGGGTGCCCCTGCGCATCATCGACACAGCGGGCATCCGGGAGACAGCCGACACCGTGGAGCAGCTGGGGGTGGAAAAGTCCAAGGAGTATATCGCCAAAGCCCAGCTGGTGCTGGCTCTCTTTGATTCCTCCCGCCCCCTTGACAGCGAGGATGAGGAAATCCTCAGCCTGCTGCCGGAGCAAAAAGCCATCGCCCTGCTGACCAAGAGCGACCTGCCGGAAAAACTTGGGGCAGAGGAACTGCAAAAGCGCCTGCCCGCTCTCCCCCTCATCTCCATCAGCACCAAGGGCGACAGGCAGGGGCTGAAAGCCCTCTCCGAAGCCGTCCACCGCTTCGTCTTCCAAAAGGGCGCCGACACCCAGGCCACCTTCCTGCGGGACGAGGAAGAAGCAGAAAAACTGAAGCGTGCCGCAAAGCACCTGTCCGAAGCCCTCACCACCATAGAAAGCGGCCTGGGCCTCGACTTCCTCTCCATCGACCTGCGCTCCGCCTGGGAAGCCCTGGGAGAGCTCACCGGCGAAGCCATCGGCGACGATATCGTAGACGAAGTGTTCCGCCGCTTCTGCATCGGCAAATAAGCCAAAAACAAAAAAGCAAGGAGCCACCAAAACTCCTTGCTTTTCTTATGCTCAATATTCTTTTTCGTACCTGCGCTTGCGCTTGCGGGGGACGATGACCACGTAGCGGCGCGGTTCCTCTCCTGCGCTGTAGGTGGACACCTTGCGGTTGTCCTGCAGGGCGGTGTGGATGATCTTGCGCTCGTGGCGGTTCATGGGTTCCAGATGCACTTCCTGGCCGATGCGGCAGGCCTTTTCTGCCAGGTGCCCGGCCAGGCGCATGAGGGTTTCCTCACGGCGGGAGCGATAGCCCTCGATATCCAGGATGATGCGGGCATGGCCGTCAGCGTGATCCTTGTTGGCAGCCAGGTTGGCCAGGTACTGGATAGCGTCCAGAGTCTGGCCATGCTTGCCGATGAGGATGCCCAGGCGCTCCCCCACCAGCTCATAGATGAAGCCTTCCTCATCCTCACGGCGGAAAATCTGCACCTCGATGCCCATGGAAGCAAAGAGTTCCTGCAGGAACTTCTCCCCCCGCTGCAGGGTCAGCTCCTGGCTGGGCTGCTCGCTGATGTCCACGCCCAGGCTGGATCCGCCCTCCTCATGCGCTTCCTGCGCCTCAGTCTCCCTGACCACCTCCGCAAAGGGCTTGCCGTAGCCGCCCCCGGTGGAGGAAATGGGCTGGGAAAGAACAGGCGCTTCCTTGGTCTCTGCCCCGGGGGCAGGCTCAGCCTTGGCCGGAGCCTGTTCCGTCTTGACTGGCTTCTGTTCTGTCTTGGCCGGAGCCTGCCCGGCCACAGGCGCAGCCGGAGCAGCCTCTTTAATCTCAGCCTTCGGTGCCTCAGGCTCGCTCTTGCCGCCAAAGAGGCTCTTTATAAAATCAAATGCACCCATCAGCCTTCCTCCTTAGACTTCACAGCTGCCTTGGCCTGCTCGGCAGGGCCGCCCTCACGGTAGATCCACCACTGCTGGAGGATCTGGCAGAGGTTCATGACCACCCAGTACAGCACCAGGCCGGAGGGGAAGGTCAGGCTGATGAAACCGATGAAGAGAGGCATGATGAGCATCATCATCTTCATCTGAGGATTGCTCATGTCAGAGGTCTGACGGGTCTGGTAGAAGGTAGTCAGCACGTTCAGAATGGGCAGGATATAGTAGGGGTCAGCCTCAGACAGGGAGGGCAGCCAGAGGAACTGGGCCGCATCCGCAGAGGGGTACTCCAGATTGTAAAGGGAATAGTACATGCCCATGAGGATAGGCATCTGCACCAGGAGAGGCAGGCAGCCTGCCAGAGGATTCACCCCGGCATCCTTATACAGGGCAGCCACCTTCTGCTGCATGACCTGAGGGTTGTCCTTGTACTTCTCCTGGATTTTTTTCATCTTGGGAGCGATTTCCTGCATGGCCTTCATGGACTTCACCTGTTTCACCGTCAGGGGGTAGAGCAGGAATTTCACGATGATGGTCAGGAGGATGATGGCATAGCCATAGCTCACCAGGCCGAACATACTGTTGATGTTATAAAGTCCCCCCAGCACTAACTGCAAGAGATTTTCAATGGGACTTAAAAGATTCGAGAAAAATTCCAAGCAAAATCACGTCCATTCTTTCGATTAAAGAGAGTATTATGGCCTTCCCCTTGAATGGGGCGCGGGGGCGCGGGAGCCCGGTGGGCTACCCGGAAGGCTTTCTTCACGGCACCGGGTCATAGCCGCCTTCGTGGAAGGGGTGGCACCTCAGGATGCGCTTCAAGGAGAGCCAGCCGCCTTTGATGGCCCCATACTTTTCAATGGCAATCAGCGCGTACTCCGAGCAGGTGGGCACATAGCGGCAGGAAGGGGGCAGCAGGGGCGAAATGAAGCCACGGTAGAACTTCACCAGCGAAAGCAGCAAAAACTTCATCTTACTGCTCCCAAAGCTTCGCTTTCTTCAGCAGCCGCACGAGATCCTGCTGCACCTGGGGGCTCTTGGCCTTGACCGCAGCGGCCCTGCCCACCAGGAGCAGCGTCACCCCCCGGGGCACCCTGGCCTGCTCCAGCCGGTAAGACTCTCTGAGCAGCCGCTTCACACGGTTCCTCACCGCCGCGCAGCCCAGCTTCTTGCCAGCCGCAAAGCCCACATGGTCCTTTTCCCCATGATAATTCCTGAACACATAGAGGATCAGATACCGTCCGGCATAGCTCTTGCCCTTGTGGTAGACCCGCTGGAACTCACTCCTGCGCTTGAGCATGCGCCCCCGTTTAAGTGTCAGTTTCAATTTCAGGCCACCTTCATCTATAGCAATGGGGAAAATCCCCTGTTAATCAGAAAAAGAGGCCACATAGTGGCCTCGACTTTGCGTTGCTTAAGCGGAAAGCTTCTTTCTGCCGCGCTGGCGTCTTCTCTTCAGAACGAGACGGCCGCCCTTGTCATCTTCAATGCAAAACACCTCCTTCACGGGATTTACGTGCATCTATACATAGTGAACGTATGCTAAGTCTATTCAAAATCACAGTTCAATGCACATTATAAAATAGTGAACTGCCTACTGTCAAGCCTTTCCTGCATTTGTCAAGCCATATTTTTCAGTGGCAGATATAAATATCAAAATTCCGAATCCATTAGCTATATCTTGCAAATCCTATCCGATTATTGTTTTGTAAATCATAACCGATAAAAGTTGCTAAAACATAAAAAATGTAAAATTCTCTCCAAACTCACTTGAAAAAATGTCATTTTTATAAAAAAGTCACTTGAAAAAATGTAAAATACTGGTATTCTATGCTTAGAGGTGAGATTTATGCTAAGACGAAAAATCACTGACAAGCTACTGGCATGGAAGCATCAAGCAGGTAGACTGCCCTTGATCATCAAGGGTTGCAGGCAATGTGGCAAGACTATGGCGGTTCTGGATTTTGCCCGTGAGAACTATGAGCATGTTGTATACATAAACTTTTTTGAGAACACTGGCTATGAAGCGATCTTCAAGGATAGTCTGGAAGTAGACTTTCTGACCATGATGATGTCGGCACAGATACAGGGAGCAGTGTTTGAAGCAGGTAATACTGTTATCATACTTGATGAGATACAGGAATGCCCTGAAGCACGCACCGCCTTGAAGTTTTTCAAGCTGGATGGCCGCTATGATGTCATTGCCACAGGTTCATTGCTGGGAGTCAGCGGCTATGGCAAGCCCAAATCCATACCTGTAGGCCATGAAACCATGCTAACTATGGTTCCTATGGATTTTGAAGAGTTCCTTTGGGCCAATGGCATAGATGAAAAGTTAATAGGAATCTTAAAGGACTGCCTGGACAAGGAAAAGCCAGTCCCGGAAGCTTTGCATAAGAAAATGCGGCTGCTGCTGCTGCAATATGTGGTTGTCGGCGGCATGCCCGCAGTAGTGCAGAATTTTGTTGACCACCATAACATGGCACAGGTTCTGCAGATGCAACGGGATATTGTCATGTCATACGAAGATGACATGATGAAGTATGCAGATGACCGCGACAAAGTCCGCATCAGAAAGTGTTTCCGCTCCATTCCGAAGCAGCTGGCCAAGGAAAACAAGAAATTTCAGTACTCAGTGATTGAGCGCGGGGCAAGAAGCAAGAATTACAACAGTTGCTTAGAGTGGATTGACGATGCTGGTATTTTGCGCCATTGCTATAATCTTTCCGTACCAGAGTTACCTTTGGACGGCAATTCTGAGGAAGATACCTTCAAAATTTATATGGCAGATACCGGGCTTTTCATCAGCATGCTGGAAGATGGCACCCAGGCAGATATCTTACAGGGGAACCTGCTTGGCTATAAGGGCGCCATATATGAAAACCTCATAGCTGACATCTTTGGCAAGATGGGGCGCAAGCTCTACTACTTCCATAAGAATTCAGGCCTCGAAATTGATTTTGTTATCAGATACAAGGGCAAAGCCACTCTAATAGAAGTAAAGGCCAGCAACGGCAATGCCAAAAGCCTGAAACAAGTGTTGTCTAATCCTGACAGGTATCATGTAAGCCAGGCAATCAAACTTGCAGATGTGCAGGTGGGACGAACCGGGCAAGTTTTGACTCTGCCTTTATATATGAGCGCTTTCCTTACTTCAGTATGATAATAACGGGGTGGACAAATGCGTCCACCCCGTTATTCAATTACATTTACCCTCGATGAACGCCTGCCAGATACCAAGCCTTGCCCCCTAAAACCAATGATCATGCATCTTCATGAAAACTGATATTTCTCGGCAATCATTCTTATCATTTCCTTCATCCTCTCCCTCAACTTCTTCGGCTCCTTAATCTCTACATGCTCCCCATATTGCAAGGCCCAGTACAGCATCGCCTCCTCATTGCACTTCAGTGTTACCGTCATCCTGTTGTTTCCTTCGACATCTACGCTGAAATTCCTACCGAACCAATCAACCAGCTGGTCCATCAGCGATACATCTGCTGTTAATTTTACTGTGATGCTCTCCCCGCTATACATGTATACATGCTCAGCCATATGGCGGGGCAGGTTGAAACCATTTGCAAACTCCTTGATCTCACGCTTTTTCCTAGCTGGCTCGGAAAGCATGGTGATTGCAGTGATGTGGTCTATGCGATAATGGGATATGTTATCGTATTTCTCATAATTGGCAATAAGATAGTAACGGCCAGGCTTACAATATATGGCTCATTCCTGCAAGGGTGCAATTTGAAATCTGTGCCATAGCGATTATAGGTGAAACTGACTTTCTTTTTTGCTTCGATAGCATCATTCAGCACATCAAGAACCAGCAATATGTGTTTATTGTCAGCATGGAAAATATTTGGCAGATTTGCTATATGCGATACCTTGGCATTGAAATAACGATTGCCAAATCCTTTGAGTTTTTCTATGAGTCTTTTGGCCTGACCAGTTGAAAGATTTTTAGAGAAAAGGACACTGTCTATCAGCATCCGAAGCTCAGCGTCTTCAAATTCCCTGTCCCCCAGGTAGCAGCCCCGACGCTCTGTATGTATTTCATAGCCCAATCCTTGAGTGATTGTATGTTGTTATGAACAGAGCGCCTATCACATTCAGCTTCGTGATTCTTATACAATAAATCTATGATTTCTTGCTGTGTCAAAAGATGTTCAGAGTCAGTATATTTCTTGAGTATGCCCAGTATCAGCATATTGAGCATTTTCTTGTTGTTACCAGCATAAACATCCATTTCCTTCCCCCCTTTAGGTTTTGGTGATGCAATTACAACATAAGCAATGAATAAATTCATCCATCCTCTCCAGATTAATATTCTCCATCTGAAGTACCTCACCTTTCTGTTATGCAAATATGATAGCATATGTCATGGGTAATTTTTTTCACATGACATGTGCTACCATGTAATCATATAGATATCCGCACCAATCTGCATGGATTATAAGGCCATTGTTCCAGCTTTGTCGATAGACAAAGCTTCCTCTTGGCCTTTCAACGAGGCGGGAGATATTAACTCGCCGCCTGTTAGTAGTTTGCCGCCCCCACTTATAGAAGTGGGGGACATCTTGTACTCGTTATTATCAGGAGGGGTGACCATAATGTTGCTTTATCAAATGAGAATCCCTTGCACCTTCCACAAAGATGGAAGCCTGCTCTAAGCATACGAAGACTCAAGAAACATTTTCTACAATGAACTGGAAGAAATGAACGATGCTCTGGAAGATGCCGTATTTGAGAATAATCTTTCTCTGACAGTATACAAAGGCACTAAAGATGAAAT
>CACZHK010000070.1 GCA_902780915.1 Pseudoselenomonas ruminantium
TCACTCCTGGTGATAATACCAAGCTTCAGTAGCGACTTGAGCGTAACCATGATAGCCTGATAACGTGCTTCACGCCGTAGCATTCGCCGAGTCATCTTTCCCACCAAACCTTTCCTCTATGTAACACTGATGAGAGCAGTACTTGCGACCACTCCTGCCATAGCCCAGCCCGATCCACCTCAGCTGGACAATTTTTCTCCTATCCTTATCAGTCATGCCAATTCACTCCTCCCACTTTTTACTACCATTTATCACTCAGCATCGGCATTTAGTCAACGCTATAAGCAGTAAAATTTTTGTTGTCAAAATGCCCCGTTTGTCTTAAAATTAAAGAAAAGTATGTGGGAAATCCCACACCGAAGGAGGAATAGTCATGGATGCGTCTGTAGTAGTAGACTATACTGCTCACCTTGATGCCAAGCACCGCTTAACACTCCGCGGAGCCAAATATGAATATTATCAGGTAAAGGAATATGAGAACGGTTACATTGTCCTTGAACCGCGTGAACTGGTAGTCCCCAAGGAAGTCTCTAAGAAAACCCTTGCCATGATGGATGAATCCATCCGCAACTACAAAGTAGGCCAGGTTTCTGCCCCAATTGATTTAACGGAGTTCTGACCATGAGTTTTACTATTCGTATGGGCATACCGGAAATGCTAGAACAATCATCGGTCTGGAACCACATCCAGAAGACAAGAAAAATGGAGCCTATGATAAGATTGCTTTGTCCGATATGCCCACCATGTATGAGTAAAACTGTTTTATCGAAAACTTCGTTGTTTAAACAAGGTGCTGCTGGATTTGAAGATGAAATGAGGACTGGGTCATCTGGAGGGAAATCTTGTCTGATGCGTATTTACGTTGATGCCGATGCCTGCCCTGTAGTGAAAGAGACGGAGCAGGTGGCGAAAAAATATGGCATAGCTGTCACACTCTTATGCGATACAAACCATGTGCTGCAGTCGACCTACAGCGAAGTTAGGGTAATCGGTGCCGGAGCGGATGCGGTGGACCTTGCTCTGCTCAATCTGTGTCGGACAGGTGATGTTGTGGTAACCCAGGACTACGGCGTGGCGGCGATGGCTCTGGGAAAGGGCGCCTACGCCATACATCAGAACGGCTGGCAGTATACTGCTGAAAACATCGACCGCCTGCTGATGGAGCGTCATATGGCGAAAAAAGCCAGACGGTCAAAGAAGAAGGTGCATCTGAAAGGCCCGGCCAAGCGCACCGAGGCAGACAATGAGAAGTTCGCAGATGGGCTGGCTCGTCTGTTGGAGGTGGCGAGGAATGGCGATGGATTGGCTTAAACTGGAAATATACATACCAGAATCGCATTTCCTTGCGCTGCAAAGGGCGCTGCAATCAGTGGATGCCGGGCATATTGGCAATTACGACAGTTGCTTGTCTTACTCCCGTGTCAAGGGGGCATGGAGACCGCTTCGAGGAGCAATGCCGTATAATGGAACTGAAGGTGCAGTAAGTGAGGCAGAGGAACTCAAGGTAGAGGTCAATGTCAGCAGTGACAAGCTGACCAGCACCTTACGGGCTATAAGAACCGTCCATCCCTATGAAGAGCCTGTCATAAATGTCATCCCGCTGTGTGCGCCTGAGGAGGAAATGTTGATGGAAGAAACAAAAGAAATTCAGGAGCAGCGGCGATTGCTCGGTGCCAAGTATTGCAGGGCAATACCGCAGAGCGGAGAAGTGTGGGATCACTTCAAGGGCAACGAGTATAAAATCGTGGCGTGTCCTGTCATGCACACAGAATCGCAGGAGATTTACTGCGTTTATCAGGCACTCTATGGCAACTACGGTATATACTGCCGACCACTGGACATGTTCATGAGTGAGGTTGATCATGAGAAATACCCGCAGGCAGGGCAGAAATATCGGTTTGAGAAAAAGACTTAGGAGGTGCAATCTGACAGGAGGGGACCTTTTGTTTTTAGAGGACTCCTGCAAATAAGGAATGGCGAAGCCCAGCTCCAGAAAGGTGCCCATGATAAGGATGTTTTCGCCTCAGTGGAATTCAGGCGTGTGTGGTAAGGGAATACCCAAGTAAGGCTGCGAATGATTTTTAGAAGGAACAATAAGAATGAGGCAATCAAAAAAGCTGGCGATTTTAGCCGCACTCACAATGGGAGTCCAGTTCAGCAGCCATGCTTTGGCTTCTGATACTGACTATGCCTATTACAACGGTAAAAAGTTTATCGAGTTTGAATACTTCAATGAAGGCGAATTTGCCTCTGAGTACACATTGTCTGATTTCCTCAAAAATGCTGCCAAGTCTTCCACTTCCTACTGGTCGGAAATGTTAGGACCGCGGTCAAAATCTTCTTCTGCGTGGCAAATTTTTGTTTATAACAGTAAAAATTATCCCAATGCCGGTGCAGGAACATTTTCATACACAGGGCATAATGAAACACTCAACAATTATGTTGCGCAGATGATGCAGGAAGGCAAGCTGCTTGATTATTATAATCTGAAAAATTTGGCGGGGATCAATCCCGGAGGAACAACTGAAGAAGAAAAATTCGTCCGGATAAAACAAGCCTTTGCCAGCAACCTTCCGGCAGCTGGTAACACAGGCGTTTCTATGATTCAAATCGGTCAGTATCTAGGTGCCAATCGCAATGGCGCAGTGGATGGCTGGTGGGTTGACACAGATACTGTTTTGCCGACGAATGAACAGGCATGTGATTATGTTGGTACAATTCGACACGAACTTATGCATGCCCTCGGAGCTGGCGCACATCTTCGATTCTGTGATTGGAATGGAAATGAGATAGAAGACGGTGACGAGGAACATATAATTTCTTACGGAACAGATAAATTTCCGTTATTGAAATTTGCAAATAATATTACCGATACAAAGCAATGGAATTTTCATTTGCAAGATCAAAATGGCAATTTTGCCAAGCCCGGTATGTTGATAGTGACGAATGAGGGTTTCCGTCAGATCAAAGAAACAAAACCTGAGGCAAAAGAATCGGATTACTTTATTGTGGATGCAGGAAATTATGCGTATTTTATCGGCGAAAATGTAACAGAAGCGCTTGCTGGTGCAAAATTTAACGGAATTTCAGGTGTGCCTGTAAATGCGTTTGAAGGAAAAACTGGTGTATATGATCCGAGATTTGAAGGCTCGCATTTTCAAACATCAGGCATGCAAAGCCACAGGAGTTATAGCAATTACACCTCATTTATGGAAGTCGAGTTAGCAGCATTGCAGGATTTAGGGTATGATTTCGATAGAAAAGCCTATTTTGGTCGTTCTGTTTATGGAAATGGACAGACAATCAACAACACGCAGGGATATTTTGCAAGAAATGCTGCCGGCACAGCCTATCTTGAAAATGTTTATAGCCAAGTCCCTCTTGGCATAGGTCTGCATGTTTACGGTGCGAATAATCACATCACCCAATCAGCCAATATTTTGACACAAGGAACGGGAGCAGTCGGTATCCGGGTTGACGGTGAAAAGAATTCGATAATCATTCCGGACAAGACGGAAATCCACGCCGATGGAGAAAGAGGCAAAGGAATCCTAGTTGCCTATGGTCGCAAGCAAAACTTGAATGTTGCAGGAAATGTAACGGCCAGCGGCAAAGGTGGGAATGCCATTGAATTCAATTTCGGTTCCAGCACCAATGGTGCGATTGATGAATATCGTGGCTCTTACATTCGCTATGTACGAGATGTCAGCGAAGAAAACGGTGCCATCACAGTTGCCGATAATCAGCCCCTGAATGATATGGATAGTAACACCTATAATGCCTCGGCTGATGAATTGATGGGCGAACAGGTGACGGATTTTAATCTGCGCGGTAAAATTGCAGGCGGCGAAAACGCTATCTATATTGGCAGGAATGCTTTTGTCAAAAATATCAATGTGGAAAATGGTGCCTCCATCCAGGGAAATATTACCAGTGACTGGAAACACTTTTCCGAGGAATATGGTATTTTTGATACAGTTTCTGGCAAGATAAAGCCGCTTTATATTCAGTACAACGGCGGCAAATATGTTTATAATCGGTACATTCCCGACCTGGTGACGAATCTGAACTTTAATCTGCAGGATGGAGCCATGCTCTATCAGGGCAATATCAGCGGTTCCGACAATATGAAGCTGAATGTGAAAAGTGGCGATTTGGTTTATACGGGAACGGCAGATGTGGTCAATGTCAATGTTTCCAAGGGAGCCGGACTTTACGGCGGCACTTACACGGTCAATGATATGACCTCCCGCATGGCAGAGGGGTTTTCCGATGATACCACGGGCAAATTCCTGAACCAAGGCACTATCGGCGCGGCTTCGAAAGACAGCACGATGACCATCAACGGGAACCTGGTCTCGGACGGTGTGCTTAGCGCTTATGGCGGCGGTTTTCACGGGAATATTTCCGTCAGCGGTACAGCGGATATCGAAGGCTCTGTGGCAACCGCCACCAATGCTCTGCCGGATGAAACCTTGACTGTGCTGGAGGCCGGAACGGTGAGCGGCACCCTGGCCAATCCCGACGGAAAGCCCTATGCCGCCACGGGCATGCTGAACACCACGGGAGTCATTGAAGGGCAGGCAGTGAAAGTCAAAACCTCTTCCGCCAACAATCTCGGCGCAATGACGGCAGAGCAGGCCGATGCCTATGACGCAGTGGAGACCATGCAGAAGGGCCTTGCAGGTGATGCCCGCAGGAACGAGCTGCGCCCTCTCTACAGTCTCAATCCTTCAGCTGCCAAACATGCCCTCACAGGAGTCGGTTCATCGGCAGCTCCCCAGGCTGCTTCCCTTGTTCAGCAGAGCACCGTTGCCAGCCGGGTCATTTCCGACCGCCTGAGCGCGGCCTTTGCCGCCCGGCCTGTGGAGGTGACCGTCCCGGCAAGCCACTTTGCAGAGAGCGCAGAAACAACTGGCCTCAAGATGAAAATGGATCTTCCCGTGGCGCAGGACAATAACGCCTGGGTGAAGTTCACCAAGAACTGGGGCGACCTCAGAGGCGGTGCAAGCTACCACGGCAGCGCCATATCGGGAGGCTATGACCGCAGGCTAGATGACCACTGGCGGGGCGGTGTCTTCCTGAGCTACCAGACCATGGGGCTTGGTGCCCAGTATGGCGGGAGCAATATCTACGATACCCGCTTCGGCCTTTATGCGGGCTATCACAAGAAGGCGGCTGATGCCTACCTATATGCAGACTACGGCTGGGTTCGGAACAAGCTGCGCCGTGGCATTGGCGCGCTCGGCCTGGGAGCAGAGGCCAGGTACAACTCCAACCTCTTTGAAATCGGCGGCGAATACAAGTACGACCTCCACGCCAAGGACGGCAAGCTCTGGCATGTCAGCCCCTACGCAGGCCTTCAGCTTTCCTGGCTGAACCAGAAATCCTATGCGGAAAATGGTGCCGGCATCTTCAACCAGCATGTGGCAGGGAAGCACAGCACCTACTTCGCAGGACAGCTGGGCGTGGAGCTGAAGCGTTACCTGCCTCGTGGCAGCTACGGCCTGCGCCTTGGAGTGAAGCATGCTTTTGCCGGAGCAGACCCGGAACTTTCCTTCCATTACGAAGGCAATGACGGCAAAGCCTACACCCTGAGGAACAATCAGGACAAGACCCATTTCATCCTTTCCCTGTCGGGAGAAACGGAATTTGCCAAGGGCTGGTTCCTGAATGGAGAAGCCCAGTTGCAGAAAGGTGCCCATGACAAGGATATTGCTGCCTCCTTGCAGTTCAAGCGGGTGTGGTAACGTAACCTTTCACGGAAAAAGGTAGTCCGTCTTCTTCAGCCGCAAATAGAAAAATGGGAAAATAATCAAACCAGAAACAAGGCAGCATAATCGAAATTCACGCCCCACTGATTAGGATGATGTACAGTTCCTGCATATATCTTGCGAACAGTCTATTAAATATAAATAAATCACGGGCGCTTGAAATGTTGACAAATGTCGGCAATGGTTTAAATAAAGCTCGCTTGATTCTAAAAAATCCAGTCAGGGGCAATAGTCAGAAAAGGTGAGTGGTAGATAGTGAGAAGGTTAAGGATTACCATCATTTGTTTGGTGTTGAATTTCTTGTGCTTTTCTGCTGCCATGGCGGGAGAAATATTACAAGAAAATATTCCTCTGGAACGGAATGGCATACAGTTGCATTTGGAGCGTTATGCGGAGCAGAATGGGCTAGAGAAAAAGCCTCTCCTGCTCGTGCATGGCGTGACCTATTCCTCCCATGAGTTTGATGTTGACTATGGGGATTACAGCCTGGCACGCTATTTTGCCCGTCATGGCTTTGAAGTATGGCTGCTGGACATAGCAGGCTTTGGCAGATCGGGAGAGGTCACGGACGGGTTCCTGCCGGATTCCGATTATGCAGCTGAAGATATAGCAGCAGCAGTGCGCTGCATTCTGGCAAGACATAATCTTCCATCTATGGATGTTTTGGGATGGAGCTGGGGAACCGTGACTAGCGGGCGCTTCGCTGCAAAATACCCGGAATTGGTTCATAGGCTTGTCCTCTATGCTCCTATCGTGGCCGGCCTTGGTGATGTGCGGGTAAAAGAACCCTTCCACAAGAATACTTGGGAACATGCAGCAGATGATTTTCAAAAAACATCTGATGGCAGCATAGACTTCAATATCACCGAGAAAGCCGTAGCAGACACTTACCTTGCCAACGCTTGGCGCTATGACAAGGATAGCAGCCCCAATGGCGGCCGGCGTGATTTATTGGTGAGCAGCAAAATACGGCTGATTCCCACCGCAGAAATAAAAGCCACTGTGCTTATCATCGCAGGTGCCAATGACCCGTATGTAACGCCAGAACTGTGTGAAGAAGCATATAAGACTTTGCCAAATAAAGCTTCACAGCTGGAGATTATACCAGGGGCAGCTCATGCCATGCTCATGGAGCGCCCATACTATAAGCTGTTTCGTGAGAAGGTTATGGGATTTTTGTTAGAGGGCAGAAATGACTGATTTTGCTTTCCAAAAGGGGCAAAAACTGGCATCGATATCAGCGACGGCGGCCTGCCTCCTGGGAGACCCCTGTCCTGGACAACTTCATAGCCTGTCTGATACGAGCATAAGTCAGCGTAAAGGCCTCGAACCCCCATGAAATAAGGGGCTTCGAGGTCTTTTGGCGTTGTGGGGGAGTAGCTTGAAACCGAGGCGCGGAGAGGTATAATGGAACTTGCTGCTTTTTCGCGCTGACGGGGTTGCATGGTTGAAGGTGCCCCGTTTTTAGAGTGTAAGTGTTCGGCAGATTGCCGTTTGTAGGGTGAGCAAAATAGCCTAGAAGGCAGTAGGTAATCGTAATAGCGTATTTACTTTCTTGCTAATTTTAGTTATGATATTAGCAAGAAAGGAGTGGTAGCGTGAAAGCATCAGAAAAGCTCGATTTGCTTTTTGAGCAAAATAACGGGATTGTCAAAACTGCTCAGGTCCTGGAAAATGGCATCACAAAAACATCTTTTTATGCCTATGCCAAACAGCGTGGTATAGAGCAGGCAGCACATGGAATCTATGTTTTGCCTGATGCCTGGACAGATGGCATGTATATGCTGCACCTGCGCTGTGGACAGGCCGTATTCTCCCACGAAAGTGCATTGTTCTTCCATGACCTGACTGACAGAGAGCCAAGTCCATATTCTGTCACCGTCAAAACGGGATACAATCCTGCCAGCCTGACGGCTGATGGAATCAAAGTCTATACCATCAAAAAGGAACTGCATGATGTTGGTCTTATCACGATGGATACGCCCTTTGGCAATGCCGTTCCTGTCTATGATGCAGAGCGCACCATATGCGACTTGATTCGCAGCCGCAGCAGCATTGAAATGCAGACCTTTCAGGATGCAATCAAGCAGTATGCAAGAAGCATGGAGAAAGATTTACGCAAGCTGATGCGCAATGCAAAGCTGTTTCATGTGGAAAAAATTCTTCGACAGTACTTGGAGGTACTTCTATGATAAAGACGGCTTGGCAGCTCAAAGACCTGATTCGCAATCTTGCCAGAAGCAAATCAGCAGATGCGCAAGTTTTGATGCGAAATTACATGATGGAGAGGTTCTTGGAACGCATTTCAGTTTCAGAGTATCGTGACAAATTTATCCTCAAGGGTGGAATGCTGGTAGCGGCAATGATTGGTCTTGAGTCCCGCACGACCATGGATATCGATGGCACTGTAAAAGGAGCCAATGTTAGTGTTGAGGATGTAGAGCAAATGGTTGCTGATATTGTCTCTGTGCCAATGGATGATGGCGTAGAATTTCAGATTAAGAGAATCTCGGAAATCATGGATGAAGCAGAATATCCCGGCATACGCGTAAGCATGGAAACAAAATTTGACGGCGTAAGGACACCGCTAAAGATTGATATCTCCACCGGTGATGCTATTACGCCTCGTGAAGTTCGATACAAATTCAAGCTGATGCTAGAGGAGCGTTACATTGATATTTGGGCGTACAATCTGGAAACTATTCTAGCAGAGAAACTGGAAACGGTGGTATCCCGTTCGACAACCAATACACGCATGAGGGATTTCTACGATTTGCATATGTTATGCCAACTTTTCGGTCAGACGATTGTTCCTGCTGATCTCGGTGCAGCACTTATTGCAACGGCTCGGAGGCGGAATACGGAGAAATATCTGGCCGATGCAGTTGATGCTTTTGATGAGATTGAAACGGATGAGAATATGGTGAAGCTGTGGGGAGCTTATCAAAAGAAGTTTTCCTACGCTTGCGATGTACCGTGGAATTCAATTATGACTTCTGTTCGCGGTCTTTACATGCTGGTGCAAAGCGTGAAGTAACGACATGTATTCTCAATATGGCTGATGTCCACTGCGGTTTATACTGTGGTGGACTTATTTTTTCCACCCGGATTATAGCGTTGACTAAATGCTGATGTCGAGTGATAAATGGTAGTAAAAAGTGGGAGGAGTGAATTGGCATGACTGATAAGGATAGGAGAGAAATTGTCCAGCTGAGGTGGACCGGGCTGGGCTATGGCAGGAGTGGTAGCAAGTACTGCTCTCATCAGTGTTACATAGAGGAAAGGTTTGGTGGTAAAGATGACTCGGCGAATGCTACGGCGTGAAGCACGTTATCAGGCTATCATGGTTACGCTCAAGTCGCTACTGAAGCTTGGTATTATCACCAGGAGTGA
>CACZHK010000071.1 GCA_902780915.1 Pseudoselenomonas ruminantium
CCCCTGCGGTGTCTACACCCATAAAAACGACAAGCGCAAGTCCCTGCACGCCTTCATTGAACTTTTGCAGCACTTCTACCGTGACCAGCCGGATTTCAAGGTCTAAATCATAATCTTCCAGTAAATCGATAACATCAATATATCATCAATGAAGTTCTGAAGCAACACCCCAAGGCTCCTGTCAATGCTGACAGGAGCCTTGGGGCTAAAATCTTCTTTTAAAGCTTCTCGCCGTTGCTTTCGATAACCTCCTTGTACCAGAAGAAGGATTTTTTCTTTTCCCGGCGCAGGGTGCCTTCACCCTTATTGTTCTTGTCCACATAGATGAAGCCGTAGCGCTTCTCCATTTCACCGGTACCGGCGGATACCAGGTCGATGGGGCCCCAGGTGAGATAGCCCAGGAGGTCTACGCCGTCTTCGTCAATGGCCTTCTTCACTTCGCTGATGTGGGCGCGGAAGTATTCTATGCGGGCATCATCGTGTATCATGCCGTCAGCCTGCTTGTCTGCTTCCGTCTCGTGGAGGCCGATGCCGTTTTCCACGATCATCATGGGCAACTCATAGCGCTCCTGTACCAGGTTCAGAGCATAGCGCAGGCCCACCGAGTCAATTTTCCAGCCCCAGTCGGATTTCTTCAGATAGGGGTTGTCCACCCCACGGGAGAACTCGTCTGCATCGTCATTCTGATGAACAGAGCTCATGACCTCTGTCTGGTAGTAGCTGATCACGAAGAAGTCCACGACCTTGCGGTTGCGGAAACCGCCGTATTCCGTCACCAGATGGTAAAGCAGCTCGAAGTGGCAGAGGGTCACTACCGGCTCGATGCCCAAACGGTTCATTTCGTCAAAGAGGTCATCATAGAATTTCAGCCCTGCTTCGTTGGGCGCATCTTCATCTCCCTTGGGGAAGATGCGTGTCCAGGCAATGCTGGTGCGAAAGGCCTTGAAGCCCATTTCAGCCATGAGGGCCAGGTCTTCTTTGTAATGGTGGTAAAAGTCGATGGCTTCATGGTTGGGGTAAATCTTGCCCTCGATGACACCATCGGTAATCTCCCTGGGCTTGCCGTAACCGCCTACGGTCATGACATCAGCCACGCTGATGCCCTTGCCGCCCTCCTGCCAAGCTCCTTCCAGCTGATGGGCAGCCACAGCGCCGCCCCATAAAAATCCTTCAGAAAATGACATAGTGCAACCTCCTTCTAAATCTAAAGTTCAGTCCTCGTAGGTTCATCACATCTATTATAGCATTGTTTTAACATTTTTGAATAGTTTGATTAACCAGCACCCTGCACTACTACGACCAGCAGGCCTCTACGCCGTGACCTGCTTTTCCGGGGACTATATGAATACTGCCTCAGCCTACGAAAGACTGCGCAACTATATGCAGGCCCACCACCTAAAGCCAGCAGGCCCCTCCTACGAAGAAAGCCTGCTGGAAGATATGAGCACCGCCTATCCCGAAGAATTCATCACCAGAGTAGCAGTCCCTATATATCATGTTCCACATCGGCTGTCATCTGTCATCAGCTAAAGTCAGTTCACCTTTTACAATACCTGCTCAAAACTTACTTTTAAGCTGCTCACAAAAGAAATCAGCCACCGCCCTGGTTGCTCCTTTGGTATTCTTGGAGAACCCGTGGTCTTCCCCTTCTACCAGTTTCACCTGCCCTTGGAAGTAAATCCGCTGATACCGCAGGCTGTAGGTATAGGGCACCACCACATCACCAGTGCCATGTATCATGAAAGCGGGCCCCTGATACTGTGCTGCCGTCTCGTAGATGGGCAGATCTCTGGCAGCCTTCACATAACTGGCTCCCAGCTTCAATCCTTTGAAGATATCAATGGTAGCCGGAGGATTGAGGGAATCATAGTGCTTATCAAAAATCTGCCCCCGGCACCAAGGCTATGGAGGATATTTTCCTCCGATATATAGTTTGTAGTGCCAGCATACCCATTTCGCTTCAGGAAATGCTCGCACTTATTTTGTTGCACTGAATATCATTAGATGAAAATTAAATTTGTCCAAAAACAAAAAAACGGTTTAAGTTATTTCTGATTCCAACGATATATAATGCAGAAGCTATAGCTCAAACACAACAACATACATGAAAGAGAGGACATCATATGTATCACTACGAAGAGTCTATAAAAAACACAGCACTGACCCCTTCTGAAACTGATATCTACGCTTATCTGATATCTTCAGTTTCTCGTGAGTGCATAAAAGTAAACATGGCCATCATTGCCATCTTATGCACCTTGATTTTTGTGATTTAACAGCTGCCTCAAGGCGGAGTTATCCTTGATTCTATATCAGGAATAACTCCGCCTTTTTTGTTTTAAGTAACTCTTATAATTTCTAAGAAAATCTTAATAATCAACTACGATCTTGATGTACGTATATTTCCCCATCGCACTACCAGGAGATGAACCATCTATGAACAAATTTGGGAAAAGTTTTATTATAATTAGTATGCCCGTGCGAATTCTTGCAGCAGCTCGGTCAAGCCGTCCCGTGCTTCTTTTATCCTTTTCATATGCTTAAACAGTTCCTCATTGTTATCTATACTCTTATATTCGTCTGCACATTTTTTGGCAGTATAGATTGCAATCTGCCCCTTTGCCATCACCTGCTCTCATAGTCCAAATTCCCCGCCTTTAATTTCTTCTGTCAAGAGTAAGCCCAGGATACGTGTATTAAATACGAAATCCTTCATATACTCGCTAAATTGTCTCTTGTTGGCTTTCACAGAATTCCTGTTGAATACCTCAAAATTCCGATATTTGACTGTCTCCCATTTTTTCCTGTAAGTCTTGGTTTTGACACCTAGGGCTTCAATAAAAGCTTCTCTTTTTTCCGCAGACATGACAAGCACCTCACATTCACGACTTTCAACTTCGATTCCTTATTTCCAATACCCCCGCCGCATCTCCAGCATCCATCACGGCATCGATCGCAGCTTCAGGTCATCCGGGGAGCCCATAACAGACAGCGCATTCCCACTGGGCAAGGCCAGCAGTGCCTCACTGATTTCTATAAGCCTGCTCCTCAGAACATCATTTGCAATGTAAGCCCTGGCCTCAGCGAGATCAGCAATGCCATAATACTGGGCCATCTCACTGAATCCCCGCCCCTTGAGCTGTGGAAATATATACCAAATCCAGTGGGATTTTTTCTGCCCTGCCGGATTTCTTTCAGCGCAGTCTCATATACGCCCGCCTGGGCCTTCACAAATCTTTCCAAATTGTTCTTCATGATCATTCACCTGCATACTTTTTCAAAATCCTCCTCACCGAAGCCAGATACGACCTACCAAACAAATTCAGGTGATTCAACAGATGATAGAGATTATATAGCTCCCGCCTGTTCGCATAACCTGGTTCTCTCGGTATCAACTCATGATAAGCGTCATAGAACGCAGGGTCAAATCCCCCAAACAGCTCTGTCATGGCCAGATCTGCCTCGTGATGCCCCACGTAGGCCGCAGGATCTATAAGCATAGGCATCCCTTGGCTGTCTGCCATCACATTTCCTCCCCACAGATCCCCATGCAGCAAAGAAGGAAACTTCGGCTCTGTCAAGAATTCTTCCAGATGGTCAAGTATTCTTCGCAAGCGCCGCTTATCCTCCTTATCAAAATATTGGTCTGCCAGTTTGATCTGATATCCCAGCCTATTTTCCCGGAAGAACTCTATCCAGCCAGCCTTTGGCTTATTGACTTGCTTCGTGGCACCTATGAAGTTATACCTGTCCAAGCCAAAATTTCCTTCCTTTGTGAATCTGCCAGTTGCCGTCCTATGCATGTCCCCAAGCATATAGCCCAAACGAATCCAATAATCCGGCTTGCAAGCTGAACTTTTCACATAGGAAAGCAGCAGATAACCAGTTCCATCGGGAAGTTTCCCCATAGCCAGCACCTCAGGCACGTTGGCACCACATTCCTTCATGCATTTCAGGCCATGTACCTCTGCCGGAAAGAAATTTTCCTCAGCTCTGGCATTCAGCTTCAGAAACACCTCTTCTCCACTGGTGAGCAGCAAATGATATGCTTCATTGATATCACCACCAGAAACTGGTTCCGACCACTCAACGCTTGCCGCCTGACCAAAACAACTGCTCACTATCTCATTTAAGACCTTCCGCATTTCACTCTATCTCCCTTGATTTCATCATCATGACAAGGAGGAACTATCATGCTCCACATCGGCTGTCATCTGTCATCAGCTAAAGGCTATCTTGCCATGGGCAAAGATGCCGTTAAAATCAACGCCGACACCTTTGCCTTCTTCACCCGCAATCCCCGTGGAGGCAAAGCAAAGGACATCGACCACGAAGATGTCCAGTCCTTTCTGACCTATGCTGCAGAACACCACTTCACAAAGCTGGTGGCTCATGCGCCCTACACCATGAACATCTGCGCCACCAAGGAAAACATTCGCACCTTTGCCCACGAAATCCTCACAGATGACCTGCAGCGGATGGAGGCCACTCCCGGCAACTATTACAACTTCCATCCCGGCAGCCATGTAGGCCAGGGCAGCCAGCAGGGCATCGAAATGATTGCCACAGAACTGAACCGCGTCCTGCGTCCCACCCAGACCACAACAGTGCTTCTGGAAACCATGGCAGGAAAAGGCACCGAAGTGGGCCGCTCCTTCGAGGAACTGCAGGACATCATCAAAAGGGTGGAACTTCAAGATAAGCTGGGCATCTGCCTGGATACCTGCCACATCTGGGACAGTGGCTACGATATAGTCAACGACTTGGATGGAGTGCTGGCAGATTTTGATAACATTATTGGCCTCCACCGTCTCAAAGCCATCCACCTCAATGACAGCCTGAATCCCTGTGGCTCCTGTAAAGACCGTCATGCCTGCATTGGCGAGGGCTGCATAGGGCTAGAAGCCTTGACCAAGGTCATCAACCATCCTCAGCTGCAGGAACTGCCCTTTATACTGGAAACACCCAACGACCTTGACGGCTATGCCCGAGAGATTTCTCTTTTACGGAAAAGTTCAAGTTCATGCGCTTCTGGTTGATTATACGGGAGGAACACAATATGCGACTGTTCATAGCTATATCACTCGAAGGGGCCATCAAGGATTCCCTTCTTCATCTCCAGAAGCACTGGCAGCGGCTTGGCATGAGAGGCCATTTCGTCCCGCCTGAAAAACTGCACCTGACCCTTGCCTTCATCGGCGAATACGGCAATCCTGATGATGTCATGGATGCCATTTCAACTGTCTCCTTCCGGCCATTCACCATCCAGCTCGACGGGGCAGGCAACTTCCATGATGCTTACTGGGCTGGAATCACGCCAAATGACCCCCTGTGTGGTTGCGTTCGCAAGATAAGACGTGCTCTTGCTGAAAGAGATATTCCCTACGACCGCAAAAAGTTTGCTCCTCACATTACTTTGGTGCGCAAAGGAGAATTGCCATCCAGCATGGACAAGATACTGGAGAATCTGCCCACTTCAACCATGGATGTCTCCGAAATCTCGCTTATGCGGTCAGATAGAGGGAAGAACGGTATGATTTACACTCCCATCAGCAGCTTCTACGCAGGATTATAAACTTCCCAGCACTTATTCGTGCAGCTCCAATGGCAGACCATCCGGGTCATGGAAGAAAGTCATCTTCTCCCCGGTAAAAGTATCCTGGCGGATGGGTTCTGTCTCAATGCCCAGCGCATTAAGCTCCTTCACTGTATCTTCCACAGAATCCACCCTGAAGGCCAGATGGCGAAGTCCATAAGCTTCCTTGCCCGGCCAGCCCGGACGCTCCGGGCAGGCTTCCTTGATGAACAGCTCCAGCTCCATGTCCTGTAGCCGCAAGTCTATCTTCCAATCCTGCTGGGCTTCACGATGATTTTCACGAATCACCTCAAAGCCAAGCAAATCTACATAGAAATGCCTGCTGCGCTCATAGTCGCTACCAATGATTGCTACATGATGAACACGCCTCAAGTCCATAGTCTGGCACTCCTTCCTCAAATCAGAATCCCCTTGCAGTGGTCTACTTCATGCTGGATTATCTGCGCCGCAAAGCCGTAGAACTTCTGGCGCTGTTTTTTGAAGTCCAAATCCCGATACTTTACCTCAATCCAATCATGTCTCTCAGTTTCCCTCTCTCCCTCCAAAGAAAGACATTCTTCCGAAACCTTGAATCTCTTGGCAGATTTCTTCACAATCTCAGGATTCATCATAGCAATGTAGTTTTCATCAACATTGACTGCGATTCTACCCGGGCCACAAAGCGATTGGGACGAGCAAGGAATCTTGCCTCAACCACTTTTTATACTTCCCAGTTCCTCCGGGTCTCTTCCCATATGTTAATAATTAACATCCTGCGTCTATTTCAGCACCTCTATTATTCGATAAAGCTGCCTCTTAAGACTCTCTACTTCTTCCAACGTAAGGAAATCTCCTTTTTTGCCAGCATACATCCGCACCATCATAAAAGTCAGCAGTTCCTTGATGCCGTTATCTCCACCTCCGTGGATATACTGCTCGGTGGCAAAAGCCCTTTGGCTGCTGATAGATGGCAACCGATATGAATCATGAGAACTCCTCCCTTCAAATTTGCCAATATCCTATCATAGGGAAGAGTCTGATGGCAATGCATTCCTAAGTCAGGATGCGGCTGTTTCAAGAATTTGCATCTGATGACAAACAGGCTTGGGCACAGGAAGGAAATATGTCTAAAACATAGAATGTTAATTAGAAGAGGTCAAGACCAGCGATGGTGTGGGCCGACCCTGTGTTCAGAGAATCTATGTTAGGAGGAACAGCCGTGAAATGCTTTCAGGAGGCGGTCATCAACCGTCGCACAAATTACGCTTTGGGGAAGGAAATACCAGTATTGCCGTCGCAGATTGTCGCGGCGGTGGAGCGGATGACCCAGGAAGTGCCGTCATCCTTCAACATGCAGTCGGCCAGGGTTGTCCTGGCCATGGGGGAGCATCACGAGAAGGTCTGGAGCATAACGAAGGAAGCTTTGCGACGCATTGTGCCTGCAGACAAGTTTGGAGCCACTGAGCAGAAGATTGACAGCTTTGCAGCGGGTTATGGTACAGTTCTGTTCTTTGAGGAGACAGATGCCGTCAAGGAACTGCAGGGCAAATACCCACCCTATGCGGAAAATTTCCCCATTTGGGCATCCCAGGCCAACGGCATGCTTCAGTTTGCCATTTGGACACAACTGACCAGCATGGGGCTTGGAGTCAATATCCAGCACTATAATCCTTTGATTGATGAGAAGGTCAACGCTCATTTTGATGTGCCCCAAAGCTGGAACCTGGTGGCTCAGATGGTCTTTGGTGCACCGCTGGCACCACCGCAGCCTATTGAGAAAATGCCCATCAGCGAGAGGGTTAAAGTTTTTGACTGATGAAAAAAATTGCCGTTTTGGGATGTGATCATAACCCGGTGGGAAAATGATGTCAAAGGACGCCCGTCCAATGAGGAAGGGCGTCCTTTGCCGTTGCGTGGGTTATGAATGCGTGGCGAAAAAACGGTAGGCTACACTTCCGGGTCCCAATAATCTGGATGTTCGTGTTTACCTTCTTTCACAGTTGCCTCATAAATTTGCCATGTGGATTTTGGATGCAGCAAAGTCAAATCTTCTGTCTCTGCCAGCCTGCTAAGTATCGTTTCCACAAAAGCCTGCATATTAAGACTCATGCCGATGCCGGTGGCACGTTTACGCTGCCACCATTCGTATTCCGCCCGGAAGGTGAATTTATCACGGCCATAGGCTTTAGCTGCTCCGAGACAGTCACAGATCAGCTCCACAGCGTATTTGTACGGCATATCCTGGGGATATGCTCCGTGGTCGAAATTATCCCACCAAGCCTCGTAGTGATGAAGATTTCGTCCATGATGGTGAATCCAGGCCATGGACAGTCCATTGTTTTGCTTTTTGCAGATTTTTATGGGCGAAATCTTGCCGTTGTAGTATTTCACGCTTTCTACAAACTCTGTCGGCGAGAACTTAGACCAGTCATGCATGAATCCCTGCCAAGGAATCCCAGCAATACAGCAAAAACGAAACACCCAGTATTTATGCCGCAGAATCATCCAGGTGTGGCCACAGACACGTTGTATCAAATTCATAAGTAAATCTACCTCTTCCTAAAATAACAGTTGAAGTAAACTCCTCTAAAAACCGTACGTGCAGTTTTCCCGCATACGGCTCCCCACAGCCACTTCAAACATATGTCAGTTGTAAACTACTCCACCATATGCCCATATGTTTACATGGATATATGGTCTCTTAATTTTCTTATTCCAAACCGAACTGGCGCACCATCGAAACACCTCACTTTTCTTCAGCATACCTCAATCAATCGATTTTCTCAATGATATATTGAATAATGACAGGAGAATTTGTCCCTATAGCGAAATGCAATGCTGTGGGGATTTTTTACTTGTTAGAAAGGGTGCTTATGATGGTTGAAAATGCTTATCTTGACCATGCGGCTGTCACGACAGCAGATATTGATTGGACTTTGAAGTTTTTTGAAGATGTTTTGGGTATGTCCGTCACTCGGCGGCGGGAAGCTGAGGGGAAACTCCAGCAAGTCTGGCTGGATGGTGGTATTCAGCTTGTGGCTGCACCAGATAATGCTAGAAGCGGGCAAGCTCATCATCTGGGTTTGAGGGTGCATGACTTCAAGGGAACGCTGGCTAAAATGCTGGCTTATGAAGGCGTGCATTCCGTGGAGGGGAAGCCAGAAAAATGGGTGCAGCTGCCGGATGGCTTGTTGCTGGAACTGTTTCCCATTGAAGAGTCATGAACCCCATAGCTAAAACTAGACTTCCTTTGGTACATTTGGTGATATAAGTGAATAACGCAAATAACTCTAGGGCGTGTTGAAAAACTCACTCCACGAAGACTTTTGTCTGTCTACGGTAGACCGCTTGCGTAATTCTCTTTCACGTGTTTTGTTACCAATTTTAA
>CACZHK010000072.1 GCA_902780915.1 Pseudoselenomonas ruminantium
CTCCTCCAGCAGCCAGCGAAAAGATTGATACACTGCCTGCATAGCAGTAGCAACCCCTGCCAGCATGCCCTCAAAATTGTCTTCCTTGACATCCTTGAGGCTCAAGAACACCACCGGCCGGGAGCCTTGCTCTGCCATATACTGCGCCCCTGCCGCTTCTATCCTGCTGCCCTCGAACAGGACGCGGTTGGCCTCCGCATCCTTATTGGAAAAGAAATAGTACAGCATGCTCAGGGCCAGTGTCTTGCCGAACCGGCGGGGACGGGTGATCAGCGTGGCCTTGGCGTGTCCGTCAAGCAGTTTCCTGACGAAATCCGTCTTGTCCACATAGTAATACTCTTCCCGCACCTGACGGAAGTCATCCACCCCTACAGGCATCACATAATGCTGCTTCATACCCTCACCCCTTCATGCGAAAATTCTTTCTTTGATTTAATTCTAACAGAAGGATAATGTATGTCAATAAAAATAGCAATCGCCAAAAAGAGGCCCCGCACTTACGTGCGGCGGCCTCTTTCGCTTCGTCCATTCGCGCTACAAGGGACTCCTTCGCCAGCCTTGCTAGCCGTCAGTAATTCGCTTCGCTGATCTCAAAATAGCTCTGGGGATGGGCGCAGGTGGGGCAGATTTCGGGGGCCTTGGTGCCCACCACGATATGGCCGCAGTTGCGGCACTCCCACATCTTGACTTCGCTCTTCTTGAAGACTTCCTGGGCCTCTACATTCTGCAGGAGCTTGCGATAGCGCTCCTCGTGATGCTTCTCGATGGCGGCTACCAGGCGGAATTTTGCAGCCAGCTCCTTGAAGCCCTCTTCCTCGGCGGTCTTGGCAAAGCCATCGTACATATCCGTCCACTCATAGTTCTCGCCCTCGGCAGCGGCCAGGAGATTGGCCTTGGTATCGCCAATGCCCTCCAGTTCCTTGAACCACATCTTGGCGTGCTCTTTCTCGTTGTCAGCGGTCTTCAGGAAGAGGGCTGCGATCTGCTCGAAGCCTTCCTTCTTGGCCTTGGAGGCAAAGTAGGTGTACTTGTTCCTGGCCTGGGACTCACCGGCAAAAGCCGCCTGCAGATTCTTCTCCGTCTGGGTACCTGCATATTTGCTCATGTGGAATACCTCCTAAAATACAATTCACATTTTCATGTCTTGTCTTCGACACAGACAGGGGAAAATCCTGCTTACACATCTGCCACTTCTTCTGCCGTTAGGCACTCGAAGCCCTTGGCAGCCAGCTTGCCCTCGGCGGTCTTGGTATCGCTGACCCTAAAGATCATATAGGCACCCTTCTTCCCGGCAAAGGCGTACATGTACTCGATGTTGATTTTCGCCTCATCAAAGGCCTGCAGGAGCTTGTCCAGCCCTCCCACCTCGTCAGGAATGGCAAAGACCAGCACCGCATTCAGGGAGGCGATGAAGTTGGCCTCGCTGAGCACATTGGTGGTCTCATACACATCGTCCACCAGCATCCGCACGATGCCGAAGTCCTTGGTGTCCACCACGGACAGGGCCCGCATGTTGATGTGATGCTCCGTCAGGACGGAGGTCATCTTCTTCAAAGTGCCGGGCTTGTTTTCCAGAAAGACGGAAATCTGTTTTACGCTCATGGTTTTTCCTCCCCTCAAAGCTTTCTGCGGTCAATGACCCGGACAGCCTTGCCCTCACTGCGCTCGATGCTCTTGGGTGCCACCAGCGACACCTTGGCCCGGATGCCCAGGATGTCCTTGATGCCGTCTGCCAGGGCCTTGCGGCGCTCGTCGATTTCTCCTACATTATCCGTGAACATCTGGGGGGTCATTTCCACCTTCACATCCAGGGTGTCCGTGTTGTTCACCCTGTCCACGATAATCTGATAGTTGGCTGCATAGCCGTTGTTCAAGAGCACCGTCTCAATCTGGCTGGGGAACACATTCACCCCGCGGATGATGAGCATATCGTCGGAGCGTCCCTTCAGCTTCAGCATCCGCACATGGGTGCGGCCGCAGGAACACGGCTCGCGGGTGAGGGTGCAGATGTCACGGGTGCGGTAGCGGAGCATGGGGAAAGCCTGCTTGTCAAGGGCGGTGAACACCAGCTCGCCCTGGCTGCCCTCCGGCAGCACCTCCCCGGTGTCCGGGTCGATGGTCTCCACCAGGAAGTGGTCTTCGTTGATGTGCATGCCATGCTGGGCAGAGCACTCGAAGGCCACCCCGGGGCCGGAAATCTCCGTAAGACCGTAGATGTCGTAAGCCTTGATGCCCAAGGTGGCCTCGATATCCCGCCGCATTTCCTCTGACCAGGCCTCGGCGCCGAAGATGCCGATCTTGAGGGGAATGTCCTCGGGCTTGTAGCCCATTTCCTTCATGCTCTCCCCAAGGTAAGCCGCGTAACTGGGGGTGCAGCAGAGAATGGAGGCCTTGAGGTCCATGATAAACATGACCTGCCGTTCCGTGTTGCCGGAGCTGGCGGGCACCGTCAGGCAGCCCACCTTGTGGGAGCCGCCGTCCACCCCGGCCCCGCCAGTGAAAAGGCCGTAGCCGTAGGAAATCTGGCACACATCTTCAGCGGTGCCCCCTGCCGCCATAATAGCCCGGGCGCAGCAGTCCTCCCACAGGTCGATATCATGCCGGGTGTAGTAGGCAATCACCCGCTTCCCCGTAGTGCCGGAGGTGGAGTGGATGCGCACGCAGTCCTTCAAAGGCACCGCCAGCATGCCATAGGGATAGGCATTCCGCAGGTCTTTCTTGGAGAGGAAGGGCAGCTTGTGCAAATCCGCCACGGACTTGATATCCTCTGGGCGCACGCCCTTTTCCTCCATCTTCTTGCGATAGTAAGGCACATGCTCCCAGACATGCTGCACCTGCTTCAACAGCTTCTCATTCTGCATGGCCAGGATCTGCTCCCGGGGAGCACATTCGATTTCTTGCTGAAAGTAATTTCCCATATATTTCCTCCGTCTTTTCCTACCCCTGATAATTTCTCCCCAACTCAAAGGCCTTCCGATTTATCTCCAGAAACTTCGGCGGCACATTATCCGTCAGCACGGCCTGCCATTTTTCCTCGGGAATATCGAAGTAATGGGACAGCCTGCCCAGGAGCACGATATTCACTGCTTTCACGGAGCCTGCTTCCCTGGCCAGGCTCAGGCAGTCCATGGCGTCCAGCTTCACGCCCTTGGCCTTGATTTTTTCCACCAAATCCTCCGGGTACTCAGCCGCCCCGGTGATGACGGGCATGGGGTCTATCTGCTGGGTGTTGGTGACAATCTGCCCCCCTTCTTTCAAGCAAGGCAAATGGCGGGCGGTTTCCAAGAGCTCGAAGGAAACGATGAAATCAGCCTGCCCCTTGTCCACCACGGGGGAATAAACCCTGTCCCCAAACCGCACATAGGTGATGACGCTGCCCCCGCGCTGGGACATGCCGTGTACCTCGGACACCTTCACATCATAGCCCTCCCGCAGGAGGAGATCGCCCAGAATCTTGCTGGCCAGGAGGGACCCCTGGCCGCCTACGCCCACGATGATGATATTTTTTGTCTCCATGTTCCGCCCTCCTTAGCCTTTCTCCCCGGTGCTGACGAATGCCTTTTTCGGGCACAGCTGGCTGCAGACCTCGCAGCCCACGCACAGGGTAGCATCCACTGCCGCCTTGCCCTCCTTCATGGAAAGGGCAGGGCAGCCCACCCTCATGCAGGACTTGCAGCCGATGCACTTGTCCTTGTCCACGACGAGGGGCGGGCGGTGCTTCACCTTTTTCAGCAGGGCGCAGGGACGGCGGGAGATGATGACCGAGGCCTCCTCGGCTGCCAGTTCCTCGGCGATGGCCTTGTCGCAGGCCGCCAGGTCATAGGGGTCAACCACCCGCACCCGGGCAAAGCCCATGGCCCGGCAGAGGGCTTCCAGGTCTATCCTGCCTGCAGGCTCTCCCTTGATATTCAGCCCCGTGGTGGGGTTCTGCTGATGGCCCGTCATGCCGGTGATGCTGTTGTCCAGGATGATGACGGTGGAGGGGGACTGGTTGTAGGCCACATTGGCCAGCCCCGTCATGCCGGAGTGCATGAAGGTGGAATCGCCGATGACAGCCACCACTTTCCCTGCCTTCTCCTTCCCCAGCGCCTTGTTGAAGCCGTGGGAAGCGCTGATGGAAGCGCCCATGCAGAGGGTCATTTCCATGGCCCCCAGGGGCTGCACCGCCCCCAGGGTATAGCAGCCGATATCCCCCAGCACCGTGCAGCCCCGCTTTTTCAAGGAGTAAAACAGGCCCCGGTGGGGACAGCCGGCACACATGACGGGAGGACGGGGCGGAATATTGTCCTCCAAAACTGCCCCTGCAGGCACCTCTTTCCCAAAGGCTTTGGCAATGAGGTTCTGGGAGAACTCGTCAATCCCCGGCAGCATATCCCTGCCGGACACCTCAAGGCCCATAGCCCTGACCTGCTGCTCGATGACAGGGTCCAGCTCCTCTACCACCACCAGGCGTTCCACCTGGGCGGCAAAGTCACGGATGAGCTTTTCCGGCAGGGGATTGGTCATGCCCAGCTTCAGCACGCTGGCCTCCTGCCCAAAGACCTCCCGCACATACTGGTAGGAAGTGGAGGCGGTGATGATGCCCAGGGCCTTGCCTCCCATTTCCACCCGGTTCAGGGGGGAGGTTTCCGCGTACTCCTGCAGTTTTTTCGTGCGCTCCTCCACGAGGGGATGGCGCTTCTTGGCATTGCCCGGCATCATCACATACTTGGGGATGTTCTTTTCATAGGGCTTCTCATGCTCAGTCCGCTCCCCTGTCTCCACCACGGACTGGGAGTGGGCCACTCTGGTGCACATCTTCAGGAGCACTGGGGTGTCGAACTGCTCCGAAATCTCGTAGGCCAGCTTGGTAAAGACCAGGGCCTCGGCTGAGTCGGAAGGCTCCAGCATGGGCACCTTGGCGGCGATGGCATAGTGGCGGCTGTCCTGCTCATTCTGGGAGGAATGCATGCCTGCATCATCTGCCACCACAATGACCATTCCCGCATTCACGCCGGTGTAGGACATGGTGAAAAGGGGGTCTGCCGCCACATTCAGCCCCACATGCTTCTGGGCGCAGAAGGAACGCCGCCCGGCCAGGGACGCCCCAAAAGCCGACTCCATGGCCACCTTCTCATTGGGCGCCCATTCGCAGTAAATCTCCGGATATTTCACCGCTTCTTCCGTAATCTCGGTACTGGGGGTACCGGGATAGCTTGAGACGAAGCAGACACCTGCCTCATAAAGGCCACGGGCAATGGCCTTGTTGCCCAGCATCAATTCTTTCATATAGCTCTCTCCTCGTTTCTACCTTTGTGTTTCCTTCGCCACCAGATTCTCGCTATTATACCGCTTCCGCAGCGCCGGCTTCTCAATCTTCCCCGTGGCGTTCCTGGGCACCGTATCGAAGATGATTTTCCTGGGGCGCTTGTAGCGGGGCAGCTCCAGGCAGAAGTTCTCTATGTCTTCCTGGCTGCAGGAGGCCCCTTCCTTCACCTCGATGATGGCGGCGGAAATCTCCCCCAGCCGCCTGTCCGGCAGGCCGATGACCGCCACATCTTTCACCTTTTCGCACTTGTGCAGGAAGTCCTCTATCTGCACCGGGTAAATATTCTCCCCGCCGCTGACAATGACATCCTTCTTGCGGTCCACCAGATAGTAGAAGCCCTCCTCATCCTGCCGGGCCATATCTCCCGTCAAGAGCCAGCCATCCTTCAGCACCTGGGCGGTGGCCTTTTCATCATTGTAATAGCAGGTCATGACCCCGGGGCCTTTCACGCAAAGCTCCCCCACCTCGCCCTGGGGCACCTCGCGGCCCTGCTCGTCCAGGATGCGGCACTGCCAGCGGTAGCCGGGCACGCCGATGGCTCCCACCTTGCGGATGTTCTCCAGCCCCAGATGGACGCAGCCCGGCCCCGTAGACTCGGACAGGCCGTAGTTGGTATCGTAATCGTGATGGGGGAAGTATTCCTTCCAATGGCGGATAAGGCTGGGGGGCACCGGCTGGGCGCCGATATGCATCAGCCGCCACTGGTCAAGCTCATAATCCGACATTTTCAGCTCCCCCCTGTCCAGAGCATCCAGAATATCCTGTGCCCAGGGCACCAGCAGCCAGACAATGGTGCAATGCTCCTGGGACACTGCCGAGAGAATCACCTCTGGCTTCGTTCCTTTCAACAGCACTGCCTTGCTGCCTGCCACCAGGCTGCCCATCCAGTGGAACTTGGCCCCGGTATGGTAAAGGGGCGGTATGCAGAGGAACACATCCTCCCTGCCCGTCCGATGGTGCTGCTGCTCCATCTGAGCCGCCTGGGTCAGGCTCAGGTGCTTGTGCAGGATGGCCTTGGGAAAGCCCGTAGTGCCGGAGGAAAAATAAATGGCGCCAAAATCCTCGTCGGTAAGGGGCTCCACCTCAGGTTTGGTGCTGGGGCAGTCTGCCGCCAGCAGGTGGTAACTCTCCGCAAAGCTGGGGCAGTTATCCCCCACATAGATAAGGAGCCGCCCCTTGGAAAGGCGCTCCGCCTTGGCCTCCATTCGTCCGATGAACTCCGGCCCAAAGATGATGACCTGCACCTCTGCCAGCTCCGCGCAGTACAGGATTTCCTCTGCATCGTAGCGGAAATTGAAGGGCACGGCGATGGCCCCGGTCTTCAGGATGCCGAAGTAAATGGGCAGCCACTCCAGGCTGTTGTACATGATGATGGCCACCTTGTCCCCCTTGCCCACGCCCCTCTGCAGAAGCATATTGGCACAGCGGTTGGCCTTTTCGTCAAAGACGCTCCAGGTGATTTCCCGCCGATAGGGGGCAAAGGAATTGGACTCAATCAGGCTGTATTCCTTCCAGCTCAGACGACGGCTGTCAGCTTCTGCCGGATTCAGCTCCACCAAAGCCACCTCATCGCCGTAAAGCCGGGCATTGCGCTCCAGATAATCCATAACTGGCATATAGTCACTCCCTTTGCTTTTTCTAAACTTGCTGCAATTTATTCGTTATCAGCTGATTGCCCTGATAGAAAGGCAGCTCATGGAAGGTGGCAGGAATCCCCGCCTCGTTCAGCTTTCTCTGCAGCTCCTGCATGATTGCGGGAGACTCAAACCTCTGGCTGGAACTGAGGTATACGGTATCGCCGTAGGTCAAGCCAAGTATGCCGAAGCTCCCGCCCCCACGGAAATAAAGCATATTGGCAATGTGCTTGACCAAAGTCTGGTATCCTGCCGGCAGATCCAGCCTGCCGGGATAGGTCAGGGGAATGGTAAAGGGAGCAGGCCCCTGGGGAGGCTCTGCCAGCCGCTGGTTCCACTGGAAAATGTCCGTGCCAGAGCCAGCAAAGCCATCTATGGCTGCGACCTTTTCTGCCAGCAGGGGAGCAAAGTGCGCCTTGTTCAGCTGCGACTTCAGCTGCTCCTTCAAAGCCGCCCCCTGCTCCTCCGGGGGCAGGGCTTTCAGCTCCTCATCATAGCGCAGGAAGGTGGCATCGGAAAAATTCATCACAGTTCCAGTCTGATAGAACTTCCGCATATCAGCGGGAAGCATGACCAGGATGGGCCTGTCCCCCACCTCGTACAGCGAGTCCAACGCCCTTGCCGCGGTCAAGGAAAGGAATGCTGCCACCGATGTGTGCTGCGCCTTGGCTGCTGCCAAAAAATCCTTGAGGGGACAGCGGACTTCATAGCTGGTGCAGCGGGCATCTTCCGGGGGATAGACCTCCTCTGGAATCGCAAAAGCGGCAGGCAGCTCTGCCTTGGGGCCTTCCTCCACAAAATTCCTGTAAGGGTCTGTCCGCTCCAGCTCCGCCATGGAAGTGTCAGGCGCCAGGCGGATGACCTCATCTGCCGATACCGCCAGCCCCTTCCCCGCAGCATAGTGATAGAGGATGGTCCTCAGGAAGCTCCAGCCGCCAAAAAAGTCTGTCATCCCATGGAAATAGGTGAAGACAAAGCCCTTCTCCAAGGCGCGGACGGAAAAGACATAGCCCTGGGTTTCCTCCGTGCCGTAACAGACAGGGGGAGCGTCTTCGGGCAGCAAGGGAATGGGGGCATCGTTCTTCACCGCCCACACGGTTCCCTCATGGATGACCGGGCGTATGGCAAATTCCGGGAAACTTGCCAGGGCCTTGGAAACGGCATCCATGAGGAGAGCCCTATCCAGTTCCTCATGGAAGTCAAGGCGGAAACAGGCATCGAAAGCCGAGTTTTCCGCACCGCTCATATAGTAAAACAGGCGATTGGACACGCCAATAGGCTCTAATTCCATGCTATCATTCCTTTCGGGGCAGCTTGCTTGCCTGGCTGTGCAGGCATCTAGGGCGTGTTGATTAAATGAGCTTGGCCCAGATTTGCGGGGATTGGCTGTCCATTGCAAGGCGACAAACCGGAGGCATAGCGGTGCTATGTCGAGGATTTGTCAACGCAGCAGGGACAGTTGCCCACTTGCCATTTCAGCCAAACGAAAAGGAAGCCGCCCCTTCAAGGTACAGCTTCCTCTTTTCAGCTATATGCAGGCTTTACGCTCCGGCTCCCGTGGAGTACATCTTGATTTCCTCGGGATTGTCCTCTATGCTCCAGACGCCGCAGGGGCAGACGCCGGCGCAGATGCCGCAGCCGATGCACTTGTCGGGGTCGGAGATGTATTCCCAGCTGCCGTCTGCCTTCTCCACGCGGGTGATGGCTTTCTCCGGGCAGGATTCCAGGCACATCTTGCAGTCGCGGCAGGTGCCGCAGCTGACGCAGCGAGCGTGGTCGTCGGCGGCATCACCCAGGGCGCAGTGATGGCACTTGTCAAAATAGGCTTTTGACAGGCGCTCGGCGGGAATCTTGGCTTTCTCCGGGAAGGGCACGGCTTCGCCGCCAGTCAGATACTGGTCAGCATACCAGGCGGCCTTGCGGCCGCTGCCGATGGCATCGGTGAGGCGGCCGGGCTTGATGGTATCGCCCGCCGTAAATACTCCCTCTGTAAGGCTCATATCCTTCTTGGGCACCACCCAGCTGCCACGGAAGAACTCAATGCCCTCATTCTCGGGCAGGAAGTCCAGCTCCGGCTCCTCGCCGATGGACACGATGACCTGGTCGGCAGGAATGAACTTGCCGCCCTTGCCATAGACGCCCTCTTTGGTGATTTTTTCCGTGAAAAAGGGCCAGACCAGCTTGCCGCCCAGACCTTCGATATAGTCGATTTCCTCTTTGAAGGCGGCAGGCTTCTGCACATCCACTGCCACCACGGACTCGGCCCCCATCTCATAGGCGCCGCGGCAGGTATCCATGCCGGAGTTGCCGGCGCCGATGACCACTACCCGCTTGCCCGTCAGGGGCTTTTCGCCACGGTTGATAGCCTTCAGATACTCAAGGCCCATGGTCAGAAGCTCCTTGCCCTCCCAGGGGAAGAAGCGGGACTTGGTGCCACCGGCAGCCACGATGACAGCATCGTTTTCGCTGCGCAGCTGGGCGAATTTCTCCTTATCCACCTTGCAAGAGGTGACGAACTCCACTCCCAGGGACTGGATGCGCTTCAGCTCTGCTTCCAGCAGCTCATGGGACAGGCGGCCGCGGGGGATGACCTGCTCCAGCTTGCCGCCCATATGAGCAGCCTCGTCATAAACGGTGACGCTGTGACCCTTCAAAGCCAGCTGCCAGGCAGCAGACAGGCCGGCCACGCCGCCGCCCACCACGGCCACCCTCTTGCCGGTGCTTTCAGCCTTTGGGGGCGCAGGCAGGAAGGCGCTCTTGTAGCCCAGGTCGCCGATCTGAATAGGCTCATCGATGGTGCCGCGGGTGCAGCCCTCCATGCAGGGATTGGGGCAGACGGAACCGCAGACAGAGCCGGGGAACGGGGTATACTTCAGCTCCAGCTGGAAGGCTTCATCTAACTTGCCCTGACGGATGAGATTGTAGCGCTGCTGGGTGGGAATGCCCGTGGGGCAGGAGAATTCGCAGGGAGCCGCAAATTTTCCATTGTCCCAGGAAGGAACACGCAGGCGGTAAAGACCCGTGGAAAGAGTGTTGTGTACCTCGAAATCGTCATGGCACACATCGGCGAAAATGCCGCCCTTCACCCAGTCATGGAGGCGGAAGTCTTTCATGGACTGCTTCTTTGGAGCCTGGGTGGTCTTTTCCTCAAAGGTGAGGGGACGCAGCTTCTGCCACTCTCCCCACTCGGACAGCTCGGACAGGAGATCCTCATGGCCCACCCGCAGCAGGAAGTCCTGCATGCCGCCGGCAAGGAAGTCAATATCTTCCTGTGCCAGCTCAGTGCAGACAATATCCTTGGGCAAGGCCGGCACAGGGCCGCGCACATAGACGGTGCCCCCCACCATGCCCACGCAGGGGCGCTCACCCAGCACAGAGGAGAAGTCGGCGCAGTCATAGCCGCAGACTACCGCCTTGCCGCCCCCCATGAACTCGAAGGAGAAGGAGCCTACATTCTTCAGCACCCACAGCTCCGGCTCCTCGTACACCGGGTCATGCTTCATCAGGGAACCGGTGCGGGTACCGCCCCGGCCGCCGATGAAAATCTTGCCGCCGGAGGAGCAATGGCCTGCGGTGTCGCCTGCGTCACCACGGACGGTGATGATGCCCCCCGCGTTCAGCCAGCCCACATCGGCAGAGGCGGATTCCTCCACCAGGATTTCCGTCCCCGGCAGGGCCATGGAGCCTACGCGCTGACCGGCATTGGTCACATGGAATTTCAGCTTCTTCCCCTGGGGATGCCAGAGGGGGCCGCCGATATCATGCTGGCCCGAAGCCTTGATGTCAAAATCAGTTTCCCCGGCCCTCACCGCCGCTTCAATCT
>CACZHK010000073.1 GCA_902780915.1 Pseudoselenomonas ruminantium
GTGGTTCCACCTGTTCCCATTCCGAACACAGTAGTTAAGCATTCAGAGGCCGAAAGTACTTGCCTGGAGACGGGCTGGGAGGATAGGAAGTTGCCGGTAGATATTCCTCGATAGCTCAGTCGGTAGAGCGTCTGACTGTTAATCAGAATGTCACAGGTTCGAGTCCTGTTCGAGGAGCCAATTTTAAAATAATCTGGGGAGCCCCCCATTGCTGATTGGGGTATCGCCAAGTGGTTAAGGCACGGGACTTTGACTCCCGCACCGCTGGTTCGAATCCAGCTACCCCAGCCATGTTGGTTCACTAGCTCAGTTGGCAGAGCACCTGACTTTTAATCAGGTTGTCCCGGGTTCGACCCCCGGGTGAGCCACCAATATAGATTGTAATTCCCTTTTATCATGACTCACTAGCTCAACTGGCAGAGCAACTGACTCTTAATCAGTAGGTTCACGGTTCGATTCCGTGGTGGGTCACCATTTATGGGCGATTAGCTCAGCTGGGAGAGCGCTTGCCTTACAAGCAAGATGTCAGCAGTTCGATCCTGTTATCGCCCACCATATTATGGCCCGGTAGTTTAGTTGGTTAGAACGCCGCCCTGTCACGGCGGAGGTCAGGAGTTCAAGTCTCCTTCGGGTCGCCACTTGATTATGGCGCGCGAGCGTTTATAATAAATTTCAACTTGTTTTGATGAAATGCCTCGGTAGCTCAGTTGGTAGAGCAGGGGACTGAAAATCCCCGTGTCAGTGGTTCGATTCCGCTCTGAGGCACCACTTATCAAGCTGGTGTAGCTCAATTGGTAGAGCAGCTGACTTGTAATCAGCAGGTTGGGGGTTCAATTCCTCTCGCCAGCTCCACTTGTTTTCATGCGGGTGTAGCTCAATGGTAGAGCTCCAGCCTTCCAAGCTGATCACGTGGGTTCGATTCCCATCACCCGCTCCACTATTGATATGCTGCCGGGGTGGCGGAACTGGCAGACGCAACGGACTTAAAATCCGTCGGTTGGAGACAACCGTACCGGTTCGATTCCGGTCCTCGGCACCACTTTTCCCTTATTTCGCTGAAAATTACATAATGCGGTCGTGGCGGAATTGGCAGACGCGCTACTTTGAGGGGGTAGTGTTCACAAGACGTATGGGTTCAAGTCCCATCGACCGCACCATCTCTTGACAACTTCATATAATTGATATATAATATACATATCGTGCGGTCGTGGCGGAATGGCAGACGCGCTAGCTTCAGGCGCTAGTGGTAGCAATACCGTGGAGGTTCAAGTCCTCTCGACCGCACCATTATTATATTCTGAAGTAAATTTTTATATCATGCGGTTGTGGCGGAATCGGCAGACGCGCTACTTTGAGGGGGTAGTGTCCACAAGACGTATGGGTTCAAGTCCCATCAACCGCACCAGTTGAACTTACAGCTCAAGCATTCAAGGTGTATACTGTAAAACTGTAAATGTATTTTATAGATACACAGATAGCAAAGGAGATATGTCAAAGTGTTCAAGCCGCATAAATTAGCAATCATCGGATTAGGTCATGTGGGGTCGGCGGTGCTGGCTCGGGCTATTGCCTGCCAGCTGGCGGCGGAGATTGTCTGTATTGATATAAAGCCTGAGGTGGCTCATGGGGAGGCGGTGGATGCGGTGCATTCCCTGTCCTGCAGCCTGGTGCCGGGGATGAAGGTGTACTCCGGGGGCTTTGAGGAATGCCGGGATGCGGATGTGATCATCTGCGCTGCCGGTCCCAGCATCGTGCCGGGGCAGAAGATGGACCGCCTGATTCTGGCCAAGGAGAATATCGCTGTCATTCGCCAGGTCATGGGCGAAGTGACGAAGTACACCAGGGAAGCGGTCTTCATCATGATTACCAATCCTCTGGACATCACCACCTATGTGGCAGCTACGGAGTTTGATTATCCTGCCGGGCGACTGTTTGGCACCGGCACCACCCTTGAGACCATGCGCTTGAAGGCTATTGTGGGGCAGCATTACCATGTGAACGCTGCCGATGTGCAGGGCTATATGCTGGGCGAGCATGGCAATTCCGCTTTCCCTGCCTGGAGCACCGTGAACATTGGCGGCGTGCCGCTCAAAGAGCTGGATGAATTCTATGACCACGCAGGGGAATTGAACCTGGCTGAAATCGGTCAGGAAGTGGTGAACACTGCCTATGACGTTGTGCAGTCCAAGGGCTGGACCAACACGGGCATCGCCATGGGAGCCTGCCGCTTGGCCAAGGCTGTCCTCCTTGACGAACACGCTGTCTGCCCTGTGTCCCTTCCCCTGAAGGGAGAGTATGGCCTCACCGAAGTTGCCCTGTCCTTGCCCAGCGTCATCGGCAAGAACGGTGTGGAAAGGCGCATTCCCCTGCATCTGCCTGAGGAAGAACTGGCACTGCTGAAAAAGAGCGCTGAGAGCATCCGGGATGTGCTGCGGAGCAACGGGGTTATTTAGAAACAACTGAAAATGGTCGTATAGCAAACAGGCTGGATTCTCTCAAGGGGAGGAATCCAGCCTGTTTTTCAGTAAAAAAATCCCGGCAGGAAGCCCTGCCGGGGAAAGAAAAATGAAAGAAAGGAGAATTGAGAAAAAAGAGTAGGGAAAATATATAAATAGGAGAAACGCTTAGTATTGGAACTTGTGCAGGGAGTTCTGCAAAGTCTGGGCCAGCTCTGCCAGAGCCTTGGAAGCGCTGGCGATTTCGCCTGCGCTGGCGCTCTGCTCCTCAGAGGCGGCGGAGACACTTTCCATTTCCTCGGCTACCTGACGGCCCTTGGAGGAAATGCTGGCGGATTTCTCACCGATAGTGGAAGCGTCAGTGGCTACGGCCTGCAGTTCGCCTATCATGCGCTGGGCACTTTCCACCACGATGCCGGAGGCGTTGCGGATAGCCTGGAAGGCATCACGCAGCTGCTCTACGGAGGCGGTGCCTTCGCGGACGGCGGTGCTGCCCTTCTTCATGGAGCTGACGGCATCGCCGGTGTCTTTCTGAATCCCTGCGATGAGGGAGGTGATCTGCTGGGCGGCGGTCTGGCTGGCCTCTGCCAGCTTCCTGACCTCGTCTGCTACGACAGCAAAGCCGCGGCCATGCTCGCCTGCCCTGGCTGCCTCGATGGCGGCGTTCAGGGCCAGCAGGTTGGTCTGCTCGGCAATGCCGGAGATAGTCTCCACAATCTGGCCGATTTCCTGGGAACTCTGGCCCAGCTTATCCACCGTGGCGGCGGATTCGTTGACGATTTCCTCCACGGAGAGAATCTGATTGACAGCGGTCTCGATGGACTTGGCACCGGACTCGGCTTCGTCATTGGAGGACTGGGCCTGATTGGACACATCGTTGGCGGCCCTGCCCAAGGTTTCTACAGCCTGGCTGGAGTGATCCACAGACTCCTGCATGATGGCCAGGAGCTGCTGCTGCTCCACCACGGCTCCGGCGGAGCTGGTGACATTCTGAGCCACCTGCTCGGCGGCCTGGGCTGACTGGCCGGAGGAGGCGTTGAGCTCCTCGGCAGCTGCTGCCAGCTGCTCGGCAATGCGGCCTGTATTCTTCATCATATCATGGAGGGACATGCGCACTCCCGCCACGGCATCGGCCATCTCGCCGAACTCGTCCCCGCGGATGATGGTGCGCTCACGATCGCGGAAGTCGCCATTCTTGAGGCGCTCGCAGGCACCGATGGTCTGGCGCAGAGGATTGACCACCTCACGGGTGATCCAGAGAGAAGCGCCGATGAGGATGAGCAGAGAGAGGAAACTTTCCGCCATCATCTTGAACTTGGCTGCTTCACTATCCTCGTCGTTCTTGATATTGAGGGCTTCGGCGGAGGCTGCGGTGACATCTGCCAGTTCGTCCAGATCCTTGGCTACCTTGGTGGCTTCGGGGGCGTGCTGGTTATAGACAGCCAGGCCCTCGTCCTGCTGCCTGGCACTTGAGAGGCTGACGGATTTTTCCAGGCCTGCCTTCAGAATCGCCCAGTCCTTCAGAGTTTCATCAAGCTTTGCCTGCACAGCGGCATCAGTGCCTGAGGTTTCCTTGAACTTCTGCAGAGATTCATCGGTTTCTTTCACGTTGGCATCAAATTTGGCAGCCAGGTCTTTCATGCGCTCCGGTGTATTGGAGTGGATGGTCAGGATGACAGTCATGGTCTGGGAGGAACGCATGCCCTGGCGGGCATCGCCCAGATGGGTGAGGCTGCGCACATCCTCCATATACATTTTTTCCATGTCTACCTGGGCTTCACGGATAGCGGAATAGCCTGAAAAGCCGATGAAGGCCATGCCGATGAAAGCGATGACGGCTAATATCAGCAGCTTGTAGGCTACTTTCAGATTGTTCATGAGCGGCATTAAAAAATCCCCCTTGTCTTATTATGCTCTCTATGATGAAATCCCGGCAGGCAAAGGCGGGCGAGATTTCGTATAAAGGCGTTGTGCGAAACATGGTTTCGTACGGCGTTTACAGAGCATATTCGTCAAAAGGGGGATTTTTCCTGCTATTTTTTTTAATTAAATCAATTATTTGGTGAGGTAGAGGCCAACTTTCTTGCGAGCCTTGGTGAGAGTGCGGCTGGAAATCTTCGTGGCGATCTCTGCGCCCTGCTTCATCAGTCGCTCCAGCTCTGCCCTGTCTTCCAGCAGCTCTTTATAACGCTCCCGTACGGGGCGCAGTTCTTCGGCCACGGCCTCGCCCACGGCGGCCTTGAAGTCGCCGTAGCCCTTGCCTGCAAATTCGGCGGTGATATCCTCGAGGCTCCTCTCCGTGACGGCAGAGTAGATGGTCATGAGGTTGTTGATGCCGTCCTTGCCCTCACGGAACACCACTTCCATTTCGCTGTCAGTGACGGCCCGCTTGAACTTCTTGATGATGACATTTTCCTCATCCAGGATGGAAATGGTGGCGTTGGGGTTGGTGTCGGACTTGCTCATCTTGGAAGTCGGCTCCTGCAGGCTCATGACCCGGGCGCCCAGTTTGGGGAAATAGCCCTCGGGCAGCTTGAAAGTCTCGCCGTACACATGGTTGAAGCGGGTGGCGATGTCACGGGTGAATTCCAGATGCTGGGTCTGGTCAGCGCCTACGGGTACATAGTCCGCCTGATAGAGCAGGATGTCGCCCGCCATCAGAGAAGGATAGGTGAAGAGGCCCGCATTGATGTTCTCCGGGTGCTTGGCGCTCTTGTCCTTGAACTGGGTCATGCGGCTAAGCTCGCCGAACTGGGAGCAGCAGGCCAGGATCCAGCCCATCTCCGCATGGGTGGGCACATGGCTCTGGACGAAGATCAGGCTCTTCTCCGGGTCGATGCCGCAGGCCAGCAGCAGGGCGAAAGCCTGCAGCGACTGCTGCTTCCGAAGCTTCGGGTCGATATGCACCGTCAGGGAGTGGAGGTCAGCGATGAAATAGTAGCATTGATAGTCTTCCTGCATCTGCTGCCAGTTCTTCACCGCCCCAAGGTAATTGCCAAGGGTGAAGACGCCTGTGGGCTGGATGCCGCTGAGGATGATTTTCTTTTTTTCCTGTGCTTCTGACATAGAGACTACTCCTAACTATCAATATATATGTGAAATCAAACAAACTAAAATTTAGGATAGTCTATTGGCGTTAATTTGTCAATAAAACTGAAAAATGCAAACAAAGATGCAAAAGCTGGAAGGATGGGCTGCGATATGATAGAATGGAACAGTGTTATGACAGATTTCAGGAAAGCAATCCCTTAGATACTGGAGGAATGGCAAGATGAAACGCGGGAAATTATTATCTGCCCTGCTGGTGGCAGCTGCCCTGGCTGTGCCGGGGAATTTTGCTCTGGCTGAGAAGGCAGCAGTGCCTGCTGCTTCGGCGGAGCAGGCTGTTTCTGTGGAAGCTCCGGCCGGGCCTGGGCGGCTGTATGAGAGCCAGGGGCTGAAGCTGCGGGTGCCTGAGGCCTATGACAAGCTGCTGCTGATAGAACCGTCCCCTGCTCAGGGGGACAGATTTTTTGCCGTAGCCGAGAAGGCCTCTGTGGAAGCGGCTCAGAAGGCTGGCGAGCAGGAGACCGGCGCAGGCTGGATCTTCAGCTTGGGCAAGGTGACGGCAGAGGAACTGCACCAAAAGCTCTGCGGGGATATGTCGGGGGCGGAACTGGTAGCCAGAGATGCGGAGGGAGCATATTACATTTATTATCATCCCACCGATGTGCGCTTTGTGCGCGAGAGCCAGGAAGCCATGGAGCGAGACCAGGCCCAGTGGACGAAGCTGAATGCCTGGAGCTGGGATTATGTGCACGGCGATTTCATCAGGGACAACAATCTCACCCCTGTCACTGCCGACAACAGCAATATCGGCATCTATCTGTCCAGATTCATCTATGGCCCGGCTGAGGCCTATACCCTGGCCAAGAAGGATGAGGTGCCTGTGCTGGCCGATGGCTTCTCCCCGCTGCCCTATGTGGAGAAACTGCTCTATGGGGCAAGCTACAGGAGCGCCCGTGACACGCAGATGATCAAGTTCAAATATTATTCCCTGGTCCTGCCCCGTGAGGGAGTGCGGCTGGATTTCTTCACCGGCAAGGATGGCAATAACTATGTGCAGGAAGTGCATGAAGGGTGGACCAACTACCTTTATCGCGCCACCTACGAAGACAAAGATCTGAAGGCCTATGACGTGATGGGCAAATGGCTGGAGGATCTGAAGGCTTATCACAAGGAAGCCGGGACGGCAGCTACCTTGGAAGCGGCAAGTGATTGGGAAAAGAAATCGAAGAAGAAGAAATAAAGAAAAATCCTCTCCGGAAAGGCTGGACTTTCCGGAGAGGATTTTTTTACTCTTCCAAGGGGCAGCCTGCCGTCTTGGCAGGGAATTCTCCCCGGCTGGCGGTGTGCCGGCCTTCAAAGAGAGCCTGGCTCATGCGGCGGGAGAGTTCTTCTTCTTCGGCGGCGGCGGAGAAGACCAGCCCGGCTTCTGCGGCCAGGGGCTGGTTCAGTCCTTCCGCCTCGGTGATGGCCAGCTGCAGTCTGTGCTCCTTGTCCTTGCGGAAGGAATACTTCCTGCGGGTGGCCAGCCACTCGGTGATCATCTCGATGTTCTGGAAGGAGGCATTTTTATTGTAGTCCTTGTACACTTCGGCAGCCAGCTCGGCGGCCTTGTTCTTGTCCTCGGCCAGGCCGATGAGGGAGAAGGTCTGCTGGCCTTTTTCGGTGATGAGGGAATTGACTATATAAAACATGGCAATCTTTCCTTTCTCTTGAATGTACATAATTATTGTAGCAAAGTTGATAGCTGTGTCAATGCTATATAAGATTAATGTATACATAGAATGGACAAAGACAATCAAAAGTCACTGCTTGTAGACAACTTTACAAGTGGAGAAAAATATTTGTCTTATTTTCCCTCGACGTGTCCGTGGGTAAAATACACTCCAAAAGCTACGAAATTTAATATTCTTCCTTTAAGTGACATTTGTGCTTCATATGCAGAATAAATCGGGCAAAAGCCGCAGGCTTAACAGTCTTTACAGTCATGCGGCCTTTTATTGTGCGTGAGAATGTGGTAAAATGTCCATCAGTGTGATACATATAAGATTCGGGGAGGAGCAAGGCACTCCCTAAGAAAGATTGGAGTTTTATTTATGTCAGATGCACATCCTATCAACAGGAAAAGCGCCTTCAATATGCTTTTCTTCATTGAATTCTGGGAACGCTTTGGCTACTACGGCCTGCAGGCTGTGCTGGCTATGTTCTTCGTCAAGGCCCTGAACATGGGGGACGCGCAGTCCTTCATCGTCTTCGGTGCTTTCTCCGCCATGGTGTACGGCTATGTGTCCATCGGCGGCTACATCGGCGACAAGGTGCTGGGCACCCAGCGCACCATTGCTCTGGGGGCTATCGTCCTCATGATTGGCTATGTCATGATGGCCTTTGCTGCCAGCGGGGAACAGGTTGAGGAAAATCTGGTCTTCCTGGCGCTGGGTGCCATTGCCTGCGGCAACGGTATCTTCAAGGCCAATCCTTCTTCTTTGCTTTCCAAGATATATGAAGGTGACGAGCAGCACCTTGATTCTGCTTTCACCATGTACTACATGGCTGTGAATATCGGCTCCTTCTGCTCCATGCTGCTGGTGCCTATCGTTGGCGCCATGTATGGTCTTTCCCTTGGCTTCTCCATCTGCGCCATGGGCCTGGTGGTGGCCATCGGCGGTTTCTTCGGTTTCCGCTATCTGGTGAAGGGCATTGATTCGCCTGCCGGCAAGCTGCCCCTGTCCACCACGAAGATGGTCATGGTGGTAGTAGGCGTGGTGGTCATGACTGTGATTTCCGCCTGGATGCTGAGCCATCTGGAAGTGGCTCATATGCTGCTGCTGGCTATCGGCCTCCTGGTTTACGGCGTGTTCTTCAAGATGATCGTCCAGTCCCGTGGGGCTGAGCGCAGCAAGATGATGGCTGCCATGATTCTCATTGTAGAGGCGATTGTTTTCTTCACCCTCTATCAGCAGATGCCTACTTCTCTGAATTTCTTCGCTATCAATAATGTGGAGCACACGATCCTGGGCATTGATATTCCCGATGCACAGGTGTTCCAGACTTTGAATCCTTTCTGGATCATGCTGGCCAGCCCCATCCTGGCCTGGATGTACAGCCATTTCGGTGACAAGGGCACTGACCTTTCCATGCCCGCCAAGTTCACCCTGGGCATGCTGCTCACTGCCGGTTCTTTCCTGCTGGTGGGCTTCTCCGCCGGTTTCGCCAGCGAGGCAGGCATTGTCTCCGCCTGGTGGCTGGTTGGTTCCTACTTCCTGTCCTCCATTGGCGAGCTTCTGATTTCCGGCCTGGGCCTCTCCATGATTTCCAAGCTGGTGCCTCAGCGCCTGCTGGGCTTCTTGATGGGTGCCTGGTTCCTGACCACCTCCATTGCCGCTGTGCTGGGGGGCAAGGTAGCAGCTCTCACCGCTATCCCCGAGGGCGTGACTGATTCTGTGGAGACTCTGGGCATCTACACCGGCGTCTTCACCCAGATCGGCCTGGTGACTCTGGGCGTGACCGCGGTCATGGCCCTCCTGGTGCCCGTGCTGAACAAGCTCATCAACAAGACTGATGCTGATGAGGAAAAAGAAGCCGTGGCTGTCAATAACTGAAAACAGCAATAGCAAGCCTTCCCCCTTTTTTTGAGGGGGAGGGCTTTTTTGGTATAAGTATGAAAAAAATGATGTGAAGATGGTTTTTTGTGATTTATTTCAAAAAAGGGGTTGCTTATCTGAAATAAAGATGATAGAATACGAACTGTCGAGAAAAGAAGACGGAGTGAAATCTGAGGAAACATGGACACTCGTATGAACTCCTTCTTACGGACTCGGCACCGTATAATATAACTCTATATTTTCAGAAGGAGGAGTTTCTCTATGAAGAAGACTCTCGTGTCCGCTCTGACTACTGCTCTGGTAGTCGGCGCAGCCAGCACCACTTTTGCTGCTGCAAATCCGTTCTCCGATGTTCCTGCTGATCATTGGGCTCATGAT
>CACZHK010000074.1 GCA_902780915.1 Pseudoselenomonas ruminantium
ACGGGTTCCAATCCACAGTAATGTCCAATCCTAAAAGACATTGCACAATACGAGATTTTTTCGGGCAAATTGAAGATTAAATCAGTGTTTCCTTAGATTGTAATGGGATAAAATATAAAATCACGCACGAAAAAGGCGCTGTGGATAAAATGCTTTCGCATTTCATCACAGCGCCTTTTGTTATTAGTAAAGGAAAAAATGGGGATTATTTATGCAATCATGGCCAGGGGAAGCCATGGCTGGCGCAAAAACGGCGCATCCTGCGCCTAACGCCAGCACTAGCTCATCCATGAGCGCCGTTATTGCCTCAAAGATTTTTACTGAAGAATGTATTAAGCTTCTTCACTGCGTCGTCCACATATTCCGGCACCCAATAGGTGCGGATGTGGCTGGCACCTTTTATCTGATAAATTTCCTTATCTTGCGTGCCGGTGGCCCAATACGGGACTTCTCCCGCTATAACCGCTGCCAATGTCCTCATTGCTTTTTTTCTGCTCATTTTGTTTCTCCTTTCACACTACATTTCCTTACCTCCAAAAATCAACGTGCTTTTATCTGTGAGCCGCCAAAGACTGCGGACATCTCCATATGCTCAAGCGCCGCATCCAGTGCTGCTACCTCCACCTGCGTCAGCTCGATATCTGCTGCTCCAGCGTTTTCCTGCAGGCGATTAAGTTTGCGCGTACCGGGAATGGGCACAATCCAGGGCTTTTTCGCAATCATCCACGCCAGAGAAATCTGTGCCGGCGTAGCATTTTTCCGTTCTGCCGTATCATGCAGCAGTTGGAACAAAGCGGCATTTTGTGCCGTGGCCTCGGCGCTGAACTGTGGCATGATGCTGCGATAATCCGTCTTATCCGTAAAAGTCTGCCCCTGATAAGCCCCCGTCAGCAAGCCGTTAGCCATGGGCGAGAAGGCCACAAGGCCAATGCCCAGTTCTTCCAGCACAGGAAACAGCGGCTCATAGTGACGTGCCATCATGGAATAACGGTTTTGCACCGCAGTCAAAGGACACACCGCATGCGCACGGCGGATGGTATCCTCCTTGACCTCTGAAAGCCCCCAGCGCAGGATTTTGCCTTCTTTAATCAAATCCTGCACAACGCCGGCCACTTCCTCAACTGGTACATTGGGATCCTGACGATGCTGATAGTAAATGTCAATATGGTCTGTCTGCAGCCGCCGCAGGGAATCCTCCACGGATTTGCGGATAACTTCCGGACGGGCATCGGGAACCACAGGCTTATTGACCGTAGATGCTGTCAAATCAAAATGCACGCCAAACTTCGTGCCGATAACCACCTTATCGCGATAAGGCTTCAGCATCTCGCCCAGCAATTCTTCATTGATATGCGGATTTTCCGGCGTACCATATACCTCAGCCGTATCAAAGAAGGTATAGCCCATATCCACGGCTTTGGCCAGAAGCTTTCCCATTTCTTTCTTATCCGCAGGCGAACCATAACCATGACTCATCCCCATACAGCCAAGCCCTACTGCCGAAACCTGCATATCCTTGCCCAATGTACGATATTTCATGACTTTACCTCCGTATAAATGACTTGTATGTCCTTGCTTTTTATGCTACACTCAAAGCATATCATTCGGTAGTTGCTACCTGTCAAGCACCTTTTTTACATTTTTGAAAAAAATTGACCAGTCAATTGACCGGTCAATAAGGAAAGGAGTCATACTTATGTATACGATGAAACAGGTCTGCGAGGAAACAGGTCTGGCCTATGAAACCTTAAAGTTCTACTGCAATCAGGGTCTCATCCCCTATGTCAAGCGGGACAAAAACAACCGCCGAGTCTTTGACGATCACGACCTTGCCTGGATAAAAAGCCTTGTCTGCCTCAAGAACTGTGATATGACCATCATGGAGATGAAAGAGTACCTGAAGTTGTGTATGGCAGGCAAAGACTCCATCCCCGAACGCAAAATCATGCTGACCCGCAAACAAGAAGCACTCAAAGAAAAACTGGCCTCCGTACAGGAAGCCATTTCCTACATCGACTGGAAGCAGCAATTCTATAACGATGTACAAAGCGGTAAAATTGAATATTACAGTAACCTTGTTCCTCCTGTTACTGATGATAAGGAGACAGCATAAAGGGTTGCACGATTGTAAAACAGGCCTGCACCACAAACCATCACAAAGACATTACAACCATACTAAAATTTAGTAGCAAACACTCCAAACATAGGTGTTTCCCCGTACAGCAGCCTTTCCTTGTCATCCCAAAGCTTGTCCGTCAAATCGAAGTCACTATGCACTTCCCCAAAGCCAAGGCTCCGCAAAAGTTCCACATCCCAATATGGCCGCTTGGTGCCGCTGAGTGGCAAGGACATAGGATCAAATGGCTCCGTTATGTCATCCGAGCTTTCCAGAGCATCGCCGTACCGCTCAAGACATTCCAACCTGCGCTTCTCAGCCCGGTCTGCCATCTGCTCATCATAGAGAGGCATATGCCAGTTGGCATCAAAAAGCAGGAACCGGCCCCCAGTTCTGAGCACTCTCAGGCATTCTCCATAGACCAACCAAGGATCAGACAGCGTCCAGGTTACATTTCTGCTGACAATGGCATCAAAGGTGCCATCTTCAAACGCCAGGTGGTTTATATCCATCTGCTGTAAAGTCACCTTCGCTCCGACCTTGCCTGTCATCGTCCTGGCCTGCTCCAGCATTCCCTCAGAGCAGTCCACGGCTGTCACATCATAGCCAAGCTTATACAGAATTATGGAAAAGAAGCCAGGGCCACAGCCCAGATCCAGGATCTTTTTTGCTCCCGCTGGCATTTTCTCCTTCAGCAGTCGCTGCCAGGCCCCCACCCTGAAGCTTGACAACTCTCCCTCGATAATATTTCCGTAGTTCTCCGCATCTTGTGACCAGTAGCGGGCCATGCTTTCAATATCCAATGACAATCATCCCCTTGCTATCATTCTCCATTGCATAATTCCACTTGTCCCTGGGATATTTTTCCGTTAGAACCATTACTAGCTATGTCTTGCGTAGACTTGTGACACAGCATATCTCCTCATCACGAACATAGACAAGCCAATGCCTATGGTAAACCATACTGCTGACAAACCCACAGAACCAGCCAGCTGCGCCGTGCCGAATTACTGGCAGTCTGCCTAACGGCTGTTATTAACTGATACCCTTACATGGCACCAGCATAGTGCCCATTCTAACATCATCAATTACTAGGGTCAACGTCTCCGACAATTGACACACACCAAAAGACGGCCGCATGAGCAGTACGGCCGCCTTTTGGCTGTGTATTGTATTTAGGAGAGCTTAAACGAAAGCCTATAGATAATATATCACAAACGATAATCATTTTCAATATCTAAATAAAAGTTTTTTCACATACAGCAAGAATCCCCAGGGCCAATACACCAAGCCCTGGGGATTCTTTCACGTATCATACGCTCTCCTGTGCTTATTCTATCACGCTTGAGCGTATTTGTCCAAATATTTCTCCGAATGCGTCCACCCAGAGCAGATATTGACTTTAAGCAGCTGCCACAATGCGCTCGATATCACCATACTGCATCTTTCCTGCAGCATCAGTCGGCTCGCCATCCAGGATAGCGCTCTTGACAGCTTCCATGTCAGCCACATTGACACGCCCGGCTGCTACTTCTTCCTCCACTTTGGACAGAAGTGCCTTGCGTCCAGCCTTGGTGTCGCTGAAGAACACATCGTTGTAGAAGATGTTCATTGATGACTGGCTCTTAGCCTCATCACAGTTGAAGAAGATGTAAGCATACTTCTTGCTCTCAGCAACCTTCTTAGTTGCGGCAGCAGCCTTGGTAGTCTTGGCAGCCACAGTCTTGGTGGTCTTCTTGGCGGCAGTAGTCGCAGTCTTCTTGGTAGTAGCAGTAGTTTTCTTGGTAGCCAAAATATACCCTCCCGAAAAATTCATTGTTTCATGTAATCCTTGACAAATTCTACCACAAAAACCGCCTCATTGCAAAATCTGGTCTCTCTGGCAACTTTCCATGTGAATGAAAGAACCATGCCTTCATCTGCCGCATTCCTTCCCTAGATGTTCACCGACTCAACTCTCGTTCTTCTTCCCCATAACTAGGAGCTTCTTCCTCACCGCTTTGATAAGCTCAATCTGCTGCTTGCTGTACTGCTCCTCGAATCCTTCCACTGAGAAATGCTCCGGCCATCTGATGAGAGTACACAGCACCCCGGCGAAACTATGCGCATGATCTTGCCAGTCATCCTTCCGCGTTATTTCCTCGTAGTTGAAGTCATATGTCTCTCCATACCTGGCGAATTCCCCCATTACATACTCTATATCGCCACGTTCCTCATAATTGCGTCCTCCCCATGGATAGCTCACCATGCACCGCCACTCATTTGCTTTCTTGCAATAGTGAGGTACCTTCTCGCCAGACTGGCCTTTCCTGGGCTTCCCTGGCCCCCAGCTTTTCCATTTCTTCAAATCTTCTCTCATTCGCCATTTTCCTTCTTCCTTGACTTCACCAGTTTCATCTTATCCCTTATTTGCTCCAGCCATTTCCTCTGCTGACCGTTGTAGTCTTCCTCGAACCCCACTATACTCATGCTTTCATACCGGGACACCATATCCTCCAGCACCTCTGCAAACACCTGCCTGGTTACCGTCTCGCCCTTCCAGCTATAACGGTACCTCATCTCAACTCCTGCAAACTTCTGTACCAGCCTGTCCAGATACACATCCTCCCGTCTGCCAGATCCTTCCCCCAGGCACCAAACCTGCCTCTTTCCATCATACCAGGGGACAGTTGTGTCGATGACCTTCCTACACAGTTTCGTAGCCCTGTCTATCTGCACATATCTGGCCTTGGCCCTATCGTTGCAATCGCACATATCTATACTCCTAAAATCTTTCTTTACCCATCCCTAGCCTCAAGGCCCGCATACCGAAATCAGCTTATACCCCGCAGCCTCCCCAGACTTAATCATAGACCTGATACTATCCACAAACCTCTTATAGAAATTCAGTATGTATGCCTTGTTTTCACGAACCATCCTGTCTGCCTCATCCTCAGACATCATTTCTTTCCGCCGCCAGTTATCAAACACATCAAGGCCAGGATGAACCAATTGATGTGCTTCTGTGGCTGTACCTGCTGATTGCAGTACTGACAGAGCTTCATGATAATCCCCCTTATTTATCCGCAGGCACCTGGGGTGACTGGCTGTTCTTCCAGAACCTGGCAGACTCCGTGACAGGAATTCCAGCCTCCGTGGGGATGTAGATTACCTGATCCTTGCTCTCCTTCAAAGCCTCAATCCAGAGGTAGTGTATGTACGCATCATTGTTCTGTAGGCTATCCCCTATAATCTTATTGGCCTTGGCCACGCCCTCAGCCCTTATTACCTCTGCATTGGCCAGGGACTTAGCTGATTCCTCCTTGGCCTTAGCCTCCTGTATGGCAATCTGCCTGTTCTGCTCTGCCTTGGCCAGCTCCGCAGCACCTTCCTGCTCCTGCTGCCAAATCAGATATTTGGGATATCCTACCGCCACCCCAAGAGTAGCGCCGCCTCCCACTATCAGTATGAGTAGCGGTACAATGAGACCAGCCAGCTGAAATTTGCCATTCTCGTCCTTCTCCTTTACCACCAAAAACAATGTGGCAAAGAACAGCCCCAGCGTCACCAGGCCTATAATCCCTGCTATCAAAATCATCCTAAATCCCCTCTTCCAGCCCAGCACTCACTTCATCCCTGCCATTTCTTTGAGATAACCATAAAACGGCCAGTCATTGCAATTAGGATAGGCTTCCTTAAATTCCTTCAATACCTCTCTATTAGAATTTATTACTTGTTCATTATAACTGTCAATATCCACATGCTTTGGCAATAAACCAGCCCATATCTCAATCTTTTCCACCAACTTATCCGTTGGATAATCTGATTCACTTACAGGATACCCTACGCGCGCCTCTAAATCATCTGGCGGTGAGGGCATCCATACAATGCCATGGTCATTTAAAAAATATATCAGTTTATCTTTAATTTTCATATTCACTTACACCCCTGGAAAGCTGTTCACATACTTTATCTTGATATTCGGGAAACTCTCCACGAACTGCACCGTGAAGTCCTCACCGTATTCTACAAACTGCCACTCCCCCACATCATCCGGGAAGGAACTGACAACTTTCACCCGCAGGTCAGGAAAGGAATCCACTACCTTAACCTTGATATCTGCGAAATGCTCCACCACCCTCACCTTGCCACATAGTTTGATGCCCTTGTAGTACCCGTCAGCATTGACAGCTGTGGCCGCCATGGCCACCGAGCCATATAGCATCACCATCACAAAGCATAGCCATCCTGCTGCCTTACGCATCGCTGTCCCCCTTGCCATCTTGCTACAGTCATTCAGCCACTTTTTAAATTCGCCTCTGGTTTCTTATTTCCTGCCCACCATCATCAAACATACCCATCGAACCACTGAAAAAGGCCGGGACACCATATAGACCCAGCCTTTTGCAAACTCTCTCAACTTGTTCAGGCCTTATGTTGATTGTTGTTGTTAGTTTGCAAAGGAGAATGTACCATGAACGTCGTTGAACTTACTGGCCGTTGTAGGTAGGCGAACCGAAGATGACCAGGTGTGAATTGGCAATATACTCAAAGCCCGCCTCTTCAATCTTGTCGATGTGGAAGCAGACGGGCTGCATACCCGCGTTATGTATGCCTTCTGCAATAAAGTAAGCGGCCTTTTCCGTGGTATGGGTACGGGAGTCATAGATAATGGCGGCCTTCATGTATCCTTTGGCTTCTACCTGAATGGTAGAACCTACGGCCAGGGGAACAACATCAGCGGGCCAGGCCTCAGACTTGCAGTTCCCATCAGTGGAGCAGTGACATAGGTTAAAATGCTGCACTCCCATGGCCTTTAATTCTTTGAACGTCCGGCTGATACGTTCGTCTTCTGCTCCCACCAGGTGAATGCCGCCCACGATTCGCACCACGTCCTTGCCCGTACGCTCCTTAACCTCAGCCACCATATTCAGAATGCCACGGTGAGCGCAGCCAACCACCATAGCCCACCCCCTGCCTTCTTGCAGCAGCAGGCATATTTCATCGTCAAAGGTGTCAGGCCCCTTATCTTGCCCACGCACGAATTTCTTCGGGATAGTCTCGAAATCGTAACGACGGGAAAAGCCCGTAAACAACGCAGCATAGTTATCCAGCCTTATGGAGCTATCACATTCAAACTGCTCAACCTCCCAACTGTCCAAATCTTCTCTGGTAAAGCCGCAACCCTTATACGCATACTCATCCTTTTCTTTGTCATAAGAAAATTTCTCCTGCCAGAAATTTTTGCCGGTATAAAGGACTTTCTGCTTCACATGTTTTAGCAAGGTCGGAAATCCGCCTGCATGGTCATAGTGGGAGTGACTAAGCACCACAAACTGCACAACAGATAAGTCCACCCCTATCTTTTGCGCATTGCGCCAGGCAGTCCCAGTATGACCGCAGTCAAAGAGGAACCTGCTCTCCGGCGTCTCCACATAGAACGAAAGCCCATGCTCAGACTCAAGCTCCCGAGAGTCATCTGCCACCCAATCGTTCATCAAGACCCTTAATGTACATACAGATCCATATGCCATAGTGAAGCCTCCTAAATTCAAATTCCCAGTCTCAGATAAAGCTGTTCATCAATTACCCGCTGATGCTTCTTCAGCACCGGGCTATAGCCCAGCTTGTCATCAAAGAATCTCATGTTGTATGCACTCACAAAGGCCACCTCTGCCGCATAGGGAATCATGGGATTGCCATCTGCATGGCTGTAGTCATGGTTTAGCCGTTGCCATCATGGCAAGCATCATAACCAGTGCAAGCCATGCAGTCCTTAGGCATCTTTTCATGGTCAGTCCTGCTTCTTCTGCCATACATTCATCCCGGAAGGAACAAAGTGAGCCGCTTCATCCCAGCGAGGGAAATCCAGCGTGCCTGCTTCCAGCTTCACCGTGTACATGCCACAGCCAATGTCTACGCCGACAATATTAGGCACCGCCTTGTCTGTTACCGTCATTGTAGTACCTATGGTACAGCCCTTTCCCGCATGGACATCAGGCATGATGCGGATCCTGCTGCCCTTGGTGAAGTCATAGTCGCACATGCGGGCAATCTGGGCTCTGGCATTCTCATCAATTACCTTGGCATAGGAAATAGCTGTTGCATACTTCCCCTTGATTTCTTCCACCGTACTCCCCCTGTATGCAAAGAGAGGGTTCCCCTGCCTCTACTACAAGAACCCTCACTACAATCTCATACTAACTATTCTACTTTGCTTCTGCAACACCTCCCACTGGATGTTAATTATTAATATTCTGCATCTCAAAAGCTCCCGCTTGTTCAGTGGGAGCCATTGCAAGAATACTATCTGGTTTTCTTATGTCTTATGACCAAGCTCATTTCCCTGTCTTAGCCACGCCATCATCCAATGCCTTACGCTTGGCGTAGCTCCTAAATAATTTTTGCATGTTCTCCACCTCGCAATTCATGAAGCCTTCATCAGTACCTTAGCAACTTCTGCAACACCTCTATGCTTGACGTGCCTTGGCTCAAAGTGGATGAGATCATACACTACCTGCATGACAGCACCTGCGCCGACAGTGCTTATGAGCGTGCCTATGCCTACCGGGCCACCCAGGAACCAGCCCAACAGGAGCACAATCGCCCACATCCCAATCTGCACATAGCCAATGGGTACTTGTGGCAAGCGCTTCCCTATCCCCACCAACAAAGCATCCCTCGGCCCGCAGCACTGCCCTGCCTTCATGTAGATATACATCCCTAAGGCCATGAACACAAAGCCCACCATCATTATAAAGATACCCATCCATAAACTGTGATTTTCAGCCAAAGGATTGAGGTCATTCATCCAGTATCAACAACTTGATACATGCCCGGAGCTTATCCCAATTCATGCCAGACAACTGCGCCAGATAGTACATGTCGAAGATAGGCGTGTTTCAAAAACATCAAAATCAGCTTTAAAACCAACCTGAAAAAAATCTGTTGACTTCACCTTGAATTATCTCAACTGCTGTTCAAATAAAATAAAAGCATACGTTCACCTCAAATGCTTTATACTGAGAGTAGCAACAATCCAGTTAGGCATAGGAGGTGTATAATAAAAGAGAGCACATCTGTTGATATACTCTCTTGGGGTATTTATCTTAAAAATGTTTGTCTAGTTCTATTGGAAATCCTGCCAGATAGCGGCTAGTCATGCGGAACTAGCTTGGAAGTACATCTTTTTGATAGCCGGTCCGCAACATGAGCGTAACGAGCTGTAACCTTAGGGTCACGATGACGGAGCGTATCCTGCACCAGTCGTAAATCTTTGGTTTCCTTGTATAAATTCGTGCCGCAGCTGTGACGGAAAACATGGCAGGAGTAGCCAGGATGCTTCAAATCGCAGGCAGTCTGAGTATTCGCATCGCTCAGGCTCTTCCGCTATAACCCGTAACAGCCTTACGTTGAAGTAAATATCATAAGAGCCGCTATTTCCCGCTGACATAGCTCCGCTTATCTTCGGGGATGTCTTCCCAGCGGATGTCGGCCATGGGGATGTTGTTTTTCAGGCCCCAGGCTGCAGCAATGCCGGCTGCTTCGCCCATGCTCATGCAGGTGGGTTGGATGCGGAAGGAGGCTTGGGCGGCGAAGCTGCCGCTGGCGCAGCGGCCTACCACCAGCAGATTGCTCACCTTGTCTGCCACCAGTGCCCGGAAGGGAATCTCGTAGTATTCTCCCTTGGAGAGCTTCTTGGCAAGGTCCAGCTTCACATCGTGGATGTCGATGGGGTAGGCTGTGCGGCAGACTGCATCGGGGAATTTCCTGGCATTGAAATAATCATCAGCTTCCATATAGTATTTGCCGCGGATGCGCCAGGATTCCCGCACACCCACCATACCGGCCTCACGGCTGATATAGGCGCCCTCGAAGCCGGGGATATGAGCTTTGAAGAAGGCTGCCAGACGGCGTGTCATCTTCCGTCCGAAGGTCACGGCCTGGCTGCGGGACATGGCATCGGTGGCCGAAAAGCTGAGGGGCGGCATTTCCGGGCAGTTCATGGACATGGTGTGGGGCTTGCCGACGATGCTAAAGGCCTGGATGTAGAGAATATCATCTTCCGTGAGCTCCCCTTTCTTTACTGCTTCCTTGAAAAGGGGTTCGACCTGTTTCGACTTGGCAAACTCCAGGAAGGGAGTGCGTCCCTTTTTCACATCCTCAGCGAATTTGCGGTGAAAACCATCGTCCATCCAGGTATCCTTCAGGGTTTCATGGAAATAACGGTGGGCCTTCTGCACATCAATGCCGCTCATCTCAAACCGCAGGCTCATGGGCTGGTTCCTGCCGGTGGTTTCCGAGCCTTTCTCTGAGGGAACCCCCGCCATGCGGGCCAGCAGGGCATCACCGGTGGCATCAATGAAGGTCTTGGCCTTGATCTTGCCCAGGCCTTCGGCAGTCTGCACTACGCAGGCGGTGATGGAGCCATTTTCTACAATGGCTCCTACTACAGAGGCTTCATACAGGATGGACACCCCTGCTTCTTCGCACCATTCGTCATAGACCCAGGTCAGGCAGTCAGGTACGTACACGCCTCCGCCGCCGCCGTAGGTGCCCTTGGTCTCAATGCCCAGCAATGGAGCAATGCCCTGTACTTCCATGCGTCGGTTCAGTTCTGTGATATAGGGGGTGTCGCTGCCATAGGCAAAGGTAGGCATGCAGGGGTAGACGCAGCCCTGGGTGGCCAGTCCTCCCAGGGAAATGCCTTTCTCTATGAGCAGGGTTTTCGCTCCGTTCTTCCCTGCGTTGATGGCCGCCGCCGTACCTGCAGAGCCGCCGCCTGCCACGCAGGTATCTACTTCGCAGATGACAGGCAGGTCAGCTCCGGTAAAATCAAAGCTGCCCCCGGCAGCTTCAGCTTTGCCAGGGGAGAGGGTTTTCCCCATGAACATACCTGCAGCAGAAAGGGTAGCCAGTTTCATAAAATCCCGGCGGGAAACAGGGATGCTTAAAAATTTTTCCATAAATCTTCCACCTTCCTGAAGTTCAATCTGACCGATACAGACAATGATATAATTCTCCTTGCAACCTATGGATTTCCTGCAATCCATAAATATTTTCGGCACTTGATGTATTTTTTTTCTTTAGGTGGCTGCACCTTTTGTATTGACTTTTCAGAAAAAAACATCTATTATAAAAGAAGCATGTTAAGGCATAAGGCCGTTTGCATGAGAATCGAAAAAGGAGTTGAATGGTATGAAGAAAAGAATCACCGCGATTATACTGGCGGTGTTCTGCCTGCTCATGAACACCTGTCTGGCTATGAGTAAGGAAAGCAAGGCCGATTTGGACAACGAGCTTGCCCAAATGGTTGGGGATACCGGCACGAAAGTGCCAGGGCTAGGGGTAATCGCCTTTAAGGATGGCAAAGAAATTTACAGCAGCTTTCAAGGTTCAGCTATTATCGACAGCCAGAATCCCCAAAAAAATCACCCCTTTACCCGCGAAAGCCGTTTTCGCGTAGCTTCTGTCTCCAAGATGTTTACCGTGTTCACGATTATGCAGCTGTCCGAACAGGGAAAACTTAATCTGGATGACGATGTGAGCAAATATTTGGGCTTCACGCTCAGAAACCCCAATTATCCGGATACGCCCATTACCGTGAGAATGCTGGCTTCTCACCAATCCTCCCTGCGTGATGGCAAGATTTACAGTATTCCGCCACAGATGGGGCTGCAAGAATTCTTCCGCAAGGACGGCAAGTTCTACGAAGACGGCGCGCACTTTGCACCTGCTGGCCAGGAACCGGGCAAATTCTTTGCCTACAGCAATCTGAATTATGGCCTTTTAGGAACCATAATCGAAAAAGTTACAGGAACCATCATCGAAAAAGTTACAGGCGAACGCTTTGACCAGTATCAAAAGAGCCATATCTTAAAACAGCTGGATATAAAAGCTGACTATCTGCCCAGTAATTTCAGCCAGAAGGAATTCAAGAAACTCGGTGCAGTTTACCAGAAAAAAGATGCTGCCGGCGTCTGGAATGAAAATGGCCCCTGGCGCGCTACGCAGGATGGCTATCCCCAGGGACAGCCGAAAAAAGATACGGTTGCCCTGCAGAATCCTTATGCCGAAAATTTCCAGGACACCTACAGTCTGAAGGATTATGTTCCCGGCACCAATGCTACGGTATTTTCCCCGGCAGGCGGCCTGCGGATTTCCTGTGAGGAACTTTCCCATGCGCTTTCCATGCTGCTTAACGATGGCACCTACAAGGGAAAACAGGTGCTCTCCCCGACTT
>CACZHK010000075.1 GCA_902780915.1 Pseudoselenomonas ruminantium
CCTGCCCCATCGGGCTGGAACATCATATCCACCAGCATCTTGAAATGATCGAACTTCATGCCTTCTTCCACCGCACTCCGTTCTTGGTATCTTCCAGAACCACCCCGGCCTCTTTCAGCTCGTCACGAATCCTGTCAGCCATGGCCCAGTTCTTTTCCTTGCGGGCATCCTGGCGCAGGCCGATGATGATGTTCATCAGCTTGTCAGTCAGGCCGTCATCCTCTGCAGCTTCCTGCTGCTCGAAAATGCCGATGATGCCCGCCATACCCTCATAGACCTTGGCCGCCTGAGCAAAGCCAGCCTTGTCAAACTCAGCCTTGCCATCGCTTACAGCCTGATAGTATATGTTGATTTCCTTGGACAGGGCAAAGAGCTGGCTGATGGCCAGAGCCGTGTTGAAATCGTCCTCCATGGCCTCGTCAAAAGCCTGCCAGAGGGAATTGGCCTTCTCTGCCAATTCCCTGGCGCTCTCACCTGCTCCTTCCCTGCCGCGAAGTTCCTCTATATACTCGCGGGTATTCTGGAGCCTGCCCAGGCTGGTCTGAGCCTCTATCAGGCGCTCCTCGCTGAAATCAAGCGGGCTTCTGTAGTGGGTCTGGAGGATGAAGAAGCGCACCACCTCGCCGGGGTATTTCTTCAGGATATCCTTCACCGTGAAGAAATTGCCCTTGGACTTGGACATCTTCTCATCATTGATGGTGATGAAGCCATTGTGGAGCCAATACTGGGCAAAGCTGTGCTCATCCTTCAGGCAGGCCTGGGACTGGGCAATCTCATTCTCATGGTGAGGGAAAATCAGGTCGCTGCCGCCACCGTGGAAGTCGAATTTCTCTCCCAGATACTTCAGGGACATGGTGGAGCACTCGATGTGCCAGCCAGGGCGTCCCTTGCCCCAGGGGCTGTCCCAGGCAGGCTCTCCGGGCTTGGCAGCTTTCCACAAAGCAAAATCCATGGGATGATGCTTGCGGGTGTCCACCTCAATGCGGGCACCGGCCTGCATATCTTCCAGCTTGCGACCGCTGAGCTTGCCATAGCCGGCGAACTTCTCCACGCTGTAGAACACATCGCCATTGTCCAGGGCATAGGCGAAGCCGGTATCCACCAGCTTCTGCACCATGGCCACGATATCTGCCATGGTCTCGCTGACCCGGGGATAAATATCTGCATGGCGCACATTCAATGCGTCCATGGACTCGAAGTAGGACTTGATATACCTGTCGGAAATATCCTTCCAGGTCACGCCTTCCTTGTTAGCAGTGTTGATGATTTTGTCATCCACATCGGTGAAATTCTGGATATATTTCACCTGCAAGCCATGACGAGCGAAGAAGCGTCGAATCACATCCCAGGTCACAAAAGGACGGGCGTTGCCGATATGCGGGTCATTATATGGGGTCACACCACAGCAATAAATGCTGACTTCCCCTTCCTTCAAAGGCTTGAATTCTTCTTTCTGTCTGCTAAGTGTATTATAGACTTTAAGCATAGCGTCCTCCAATAGTCATAAACTTGATACCGTACAAAATCACATAGCCACTATTTTACCATAAAATAAAAATTTTAACCAAGAAAAATGGCATGGGGACACAGCGTGAAAACGCTGCATACCTGCAAGAAAATCTCAAATATGGCATGTGCTAGCCTTGATCCTTCAGACGATATTTCAAGAAATTATCTTTTTCCGACAGCGGCAGTCGTACTTCCAACTTCGTGCCGGCCTCTTCATAAGATGTCTCCACCACAGCATTCAGCTTGTGCAGCCTGGTCACTGCCGCACCTTCATCATAGGGTATCAGAAGGGTCATGCGCACTTGCCTTTCCCTGAAATAACCTTCTATGCATCGTTGCAAGGCATCAAGATTATCCCCTGTCATAGCTGAGATGAATACGCCCCCCCAGCCATGATGCAAGCGTTCTCTTACATGGGGATTATCCAACAAATCCGACTTGTTGAAGACATAAAGCACTGGCTTGTCATCTGCCTTCAGTTCTTTCAGGACTGCCACCACTGCCTCAATCTGGGCTTCTACATTCTCATTGCTGCAGTCAACCACATGGAGCAGCAAGTCCGCCTCCTGCACTTCCTCCAAGGTTGCCCGGAACGCCTTGACCAGAGTATGAGGCAATTTCTGGATAAAGCCTACTGTATCCGTCAGCAGTATTTCCTGCTTTTCCGGCAACTGCAGATAACGAGTAGTGGTATCCAGGGTGGCAAAGAGCTTGTCTTCGGCAAAAACCTTGGAGCCCGTAAGCTTATTGAGCAGCGTGGACTTGCCCGCATTAGTGTACCCGACCAGAGCCACCAAAGGAATCTGCGACTCCTTGCGACGCTCACGATGCAGGCTACGGCTTTTCTTCATGCCTTCAATCTGCTCTTCGATGTCATGGATTATGCTGTAAATGCGCCGCCTGTCCACTTCCAACTTAGTTTCGCCAGGGCCGCGGGTACCGATTCCTCCGCCCAGACGGGAGAGAACCAATCCCTGACCAGTGAGCCGGGGCAGGTTGTAGCGCAACTGTGCCAGCTCCACCTGCATCTTTCCTTCCCGTGACCTGGCCCGTTGGGCAAAGATATCCAGAATCAAAGCCGTGCGGTCAATGACCTTTACCCCCAGCAGCCGTTCCAGATTATGCTGCTGGGAAGGAGTCAATTCATCGTCCAGGATCAAAAGGGTTGCCTCCAGATTCTGAATCTCCATGGCCAGCTCATTAACCTTCCCCTTGCCCAAGAAAAAGGCCGCATCTGGCTTTTCTTTTCGCTGGGTAAAGGCTCCCACCACCTTGGCCCCTGCTGTATCCGCCAGTCTCTTCAGCTCCTCCATAGACTCCTCAATGGGCCAGATGCTGCCGTGACATTCCACCCCAGCCAGAATGGCTCGCTCCATCTCATCTTCGGTAGCTTTCGTACTTTGCGCCGCCAGTTTCTTATTGACCACCGTCACCAGGAAGTTGAGATTTATCTGGCTCAGCACCTTATCTTCCATCGGGCCGTACTGAGTCAGCATCTGAGTGCCGTCTTCGCTGGTTTCTCCCGAAAAGAAGCCCAGGCAGGCAAGGATCCTGCTCTCCTTGCGGCCAATGGCTGCCATGCAGTCAAAGCGCAATCGGCGCAGGGAGGACAGGTCTGGAGCACTGAGCCGAACATCCCCACCGGGATGTGTATGGATGCAGCGTACGCCCGATAAGCGCAGAGCCGAGCGCGTCTTTTGCTTGAACTCCGGCAGATCCACCGTAACCGTATCCCCCAATGACACCTGCTCCACCTTGCCTTGACGATTCAGGTACACCGCCACTTCTCTGCCAGTATCCTCGGTAATGGAAAGCATCTCCTCGTTGAGCTCCCTGGTGGAAATCTGCCCAATAGGCACTTTCAGCTCATAAAGAGCCTTCAGCTTTTCCAGCACATAGGTTTTGATATTGGTCAAATCGCCATTGACTTGCATACTTTTTTCCTTTCAGCCGCGGTATCTACTATACCTGTGCAGCCATAAAATTTGACGGTCCATGCTTTTGCAAGAAGCACCGCATAATGCTGATACAAACTGCTGCTATGCCCAACTGGACCTTCAACGCAAGTAATCCGCGAGGTCCCTTGGTTCAAGGGATTTCGCGGATTTCCAGCATCAGTATGATGCTGTCAAAGGAGCTGCCACTTTGCCGTGGAGCTGCTAATATTCATCTCTTGGAGAGTTCTTCCCTCAAAGCACGGCACATGCAGTCTGCGTCCGGCTCGATTCCCGTCCACAGTTGCAGGGCTGCTGCCCCCTGTCCTGCCAACATGGCTTCACCGTTCTGAGCCTGACAGCCATGCTCCCTAGCCTCGCGCAGGAAGCGTGTCTCAGCTGGAGTGTAAATTATATCATATACGAAAGCAGAAGACTTCACCAGTTCCCATTCAACAGACGGAGCTTCCTCCACCTTAGGAGTCATGCCCAAGGGCGTGGTGTTCACCAGAATATCTGCCGTGGAGAGCGCTGCCTTATAGGCTTCACTGTCAAAAGTGCAGACAGTGATTTCTGCTTCGGCGCGGCTCCTGAATTCTGCTGCCAAGGCTTCTCCCTTATCCCTGTTACGCACGACAAGGGTAACGGCTGCAGCGCCTTCCCGCAAAAGTCCCCAGAGCACCGCCCTGGCAGCGCCGCCTGCTCCCAGCAGCAAGGCTCTTGCGCCAGCCAGCTTGATGCCCCTGGCCTTGAGAGGGCTTAAAAAGCCCAGCACATCAGTGTTGTAACCCTTGAGCCTGCCGCCATCATTCACCACGGTATTCACCGCCCCGATAACAGCAGCATCCTCGTCTATCTCATCCAGCAAGGGCATGATGGCCCGCTTGTGGGGAATGGTTACATTCCAGCCGGAAAAGTTCAGGGCTTTCAGCCCCTCCACCGCCTGGGGCAACTGCTCCGGCTCCACAGGCAGGGCCACATAGCTGTAGTCGATGCCAGCTTTTTCAATGGCTGCCTGCTGCATGGCAGGAGACAGGGAGTGGGCAACGGGCCAGCCCATGACCCCCAGATTTTTGGTTTTGCCTGTATTCATAGGGTCACCTCAGCCATGCTGCTTGCGGGTCTCGGACAAAAGTTCCATCTTCATTTCATAATAATCCGGGGTCATATCAAGATAGTGACGGTGAGGATTCTCGAAGCGCTGTTCCTCTTCCCAGATTTCATCCTTCAGCTGGGCCTTCACATAATCGCGAATCTCCCCCAAAGCAGGCAGTTCCTGAGTGCGCTTGCCATCCTGCACATAGAGGCGGCGCAGATTCTTCACCCTGCAGCCTTCAAAATTGCGGTTCTTCCAGGGTTTCTGGGGGTCCACATAGCGGAAGGGCTGCTCCATGTCAACTTCCTCGCCGCAGACTGCCAGCATATCTGCCACAGCGTGGCCATCCTTATCGTAGACTCGGTAAAGGTCTTTAAGCCCCGGATTGGTGATTTTCTCCACATTCTCGGACACCTTGATGCGAGGAGAGAAATGTCCGTTCTCACCCACCGCAGCCAGCTTATAAACTGCACCGAAGACCGGCTCAGACTTGGCAGTGATCAGGCGCTCGCCTACGCCGAAGCTATCAATGCAGGCTCCCTGGGACAACAGGGAAGCAATGGTGAACTCGTCCAGGCTGTTGGAGACCACAATCTTGCAGTCCTCCAGGCCTGCCTCGTCCAGCATCTTGCGCACCCGCTTGGAAAGGTAAGCCAGGTCGCCGGAATCAATGCGGATGCCCTTGAGCCGCTTGCCCATAGGCTCCAGCACTTCCCTGGCCACGCGGATGGCATTGGGAATGCCGGAGTGGATGACATCATAAGTATCCACCAGCAGCACCGTGCCATCGGGATAATTCTCCGCATAGTGCTTGAAGGCCTCGAACTCATCACCGTAGAACATGACCCAGCTATGGGCCATGGTGCCGCTGATGGGAATGTCAAACATCTGGCCTGCAGACACGGTGGCGGTCCCCACCACGCCGCCGATATAGGCAGCGCGTGCGCCGTAGGTAGCGGCATCCATGTTGTGGGCCCGGCGGGCGCCGAAATCAGACACCGCCCTTCCCTCGCCTGCGGCCTTCACAATGCGGCGGGCCTTGGTGGCAATGAGGGACTGATGATTGATCTGAGCGAGGATAGCCGTCTCCACCAGCTGGGCATCAATGAGAGAGCCCACTACCGTCAGGATTGGCTCATTGGGGTACATGACAGTGCCCTCAGGCATGGCGTAGATATCCCCGTGAAAACGGAAATCCTTCAGGTAGTTCAAAAACTCCTCCGAGAACATCTGCTGCTGACGGAAATATTCAATGTCATCCTCGGAAAAACGCATGTTTTCCACGTACTCAATGACCTGCTCCAGTCCGGCAAAAATGGCAAAACCGCCCCCGTCCGGATTCTGACGGTAAAACACATCAAAGACTACTTTGGTCTCCGTATCATGGTCGTTGAAATAGCCATTGGCCATGGTCATCTCGTAGAAATCCATCATCATGGAAATGTTGCGTTTATCAAACTGGGTCATGACAGGCTCCTTTGCTAAAGTGCTGATAAGGGAGACACGAATCTGCCTGTGCTTCCTTTATGTTATAGCGCATCGAATAAAAACTTATAGTACACTATTATACAACTTCCCAGCCTCTTTGGGTAGCTGTAAGGCTCAAAAGCAGTTATAATTGAAAAAAAGATAAATTGGAGTGAAATATATGGCACTTTTTCATAGCAAAGTCTACGGCATTGTCCAAGGGGTTGGCTTCCGTCCCTTCGTCAGCCGTTTGGCAGGTGAATTCAATATTTCCGGCAGCGTCTGCAACAAAGGCCCTTATGTGGAGATTTTTGCCCAAGGACCAACAGAAAGCCTGAAACAGTTCTTCAAGGCTCTGGAAGAACGCCCGCCAGAGCGCTCCGCCATTTTGAAAGTTGAGACAGAGGAGGTACAGTCCGGTAAAACATTCCATACTTTTGAAATAATCGAAAGCGAAAAAGAAGCTGGGGAGATTTTTGTCTCTCCGGACATTGCCACCTGTGACAAGTGCCGGGCAGAACTCTTTGACCCCCATGACCGCCGCTACCTGCACCCCTTCATCAACTGCACCGCTTGCGGCCCCCGGCTCACTATCCTGGACTCCATGCCCTATGACAGGGAGCGCACCAGCATGGGAGAATTCCCCATGTGCGAAAAGTGCGCAGAAGAATATCATAGTCCAGCTACCCGTCGCTACGATGCCCAGCCTGTGTGCTGCAATGACTGCGGGCCGGAACTTTACCTCATAAACGAGCCGCAGGTGCGAGGAACCGAAGCCCTGCAAAGAGCCAGGCAGTGCCTGCGGCAAGGCGGCATTGTGGCCATCAAGGGCATTGGCGGCTTCCACCTCTCCTGCGACGCCCAAAACAGTGCAGCTGTGTCAAGGCTGAGGCAGCTCAAGCATCGGCCCGTGAAGCCCTTCGCTCTGATGATGAAAGATATGGCTGCCGTCGAAAGGGAATGTAACATAGAACCGGGGCAGGAAACCGTCCTCACGGGACATCAGAAGCCAATCCTGCTTTTGAAGCGTAGAATGGACAGCAAACTGGCCCCGGAAATTGCCCCGGGCAATCCCAAAGTAGGTGTCATGCTGCCTTACACTCCCCTGCATATGCTGCTCTTCGCTTACCCGGACGGAGAGGATTTCCCCGACAGCCTGGTGATGACCAGCGGCAATCCCTCCGGCGCTCCCATCTGCCGCTCGGATGAGGACGCCGTGGAAGCTCTCTCAGGCATCTGTGATTTAATGCTTTCCCACAACCGCCAGATAAGATTACGAGCCGACGATTCCGTCATGGACTGGCTGGAGGGGCAGCCCTATATGATACGCCGCAGCCGCGGCTATGCCCCCCTGCCCTTTATGCTGAGCGGGGCTTTTTCCAAAGACGCCGCTGTGCTGGGGATAGGCGGAGAACTCAAGAATACCTTCTGCCTGGGCAAGGGAAATCTGCTCTACCCATCCCCCTATATCGGCGACATGAGCGACCTGCGCACGGTGCAGGCCCTGCAGGAATCCATCAAGCGCATGGCAGAACTTCTGGAAACGGAACCAAAGATGGTTGCCTGCGACCTGCATCCCCGCTACAACACCACGGCAGCAGCAAAGGAACTTGGTCTGCCCCTGCTGCCCCTTCAGCACCACTATGCCCATATCCTCTCCTGCCTGGCCGAAAATGACTGCCAGGAACCGGTCATAGGCGTTTCCTTTGACGGCACAGGCTACGGCACTGACAGCACCATCTGGGGTGGCGAGATACTGAAGGCAGACTATCAGGGGTTTGAGCGCCTGGGCCATATCCGCCCCTTCCTGCAGACAGGAGGGGACAAAGCCTCCCGCGAGGGCTGGCGCATAGCCGTTGCCATGCTCTATGGGCTGACCAAAGACCAGGAACAGGTGAGGGAGCTTAATCAAAAGCTGAACCTTTGTCCCGATAAGGAACTAGCTGCCCAATTCCTGATGGCAGACAAGCATATAAATGCCATAAAATCCACCAGCGCAGGTAGGCTCTTTGATGCAGTCAGCGCCCTGCTGGGCATCCGCCAAAGCTCCACCTTCGAGGGAGAGGCCTCCATGTATCTGGAGTTCGCAGCAGAAGCCTATGAAAGCCGCTTCTGTGCAGGCACAGTCCTCTTTAGTGGCCGACTGCCCTCCAGCAGCCCCCTTCGAGCTGCCTACGGAAAAACTCTTCGCCGCCCTCCTGCAGGAGCGGCTCAAGGAGGAAGCAGACATAGAGCAGCTGGCCTTCAAATTCCATGCGGGCCTGGCTGCCCAGATTGTCGAAGCCTGCAAGCTGGCCCACCAGAAAACAGGACTTGGCACCGTTGCCCTCTCCGGCGGCGTCTTCCAGAATCACCTGCTCATGCGCCTTATATTGCCCTCCCTCAGAAAAGAGGGCTTCCAAGTGCTGAAACACAGCCTGGTGCCCCCCAATGACGGAGGCATAGCCCTGGGACAGGCAGCCGCCGCCCTACACAGGTTGAAGCATTGACCTTCGAAACATAAATGAGACAACATAAAAGGAAATGAGACAACATAAAAGGGCATTCCCTGCGAAAACTTGCAAGGAATGTCCTTTTTCCGTGTTATCTTATCCCTCAAACAGCGCCTTGGCAAAATCCTCGGCCACGAAGGGACGCAAATCTTCCACGCCCTCGCCCACACCAATCCACTTCACGGGCATGGAAAGCTCAGCCTTGATGCCAATGACTACGCCGCCTTTGGCGGTGCCGTCCAGCTTGGTGAGCACCACGCCGGAAATCGGCGCAGCCTTGGTGAAAAGCTGTGCCTGGCTGATGGCATTCTGGCCCGTGGTGGCATCCAGCACCAGCAGAGTTTCATGGGGCGCGCCGGGAATCTCACGGCCAATGACGCGATTGATTTTCTCCAGTTCCTGCATCAGATTGGACTTGGTCTGGAGGCGTCCGGCAGTGTCGATGATCAGCACGTCAATGCCCCGGGCCTTGGCTGCCTGCACGGCATCATAGGCCACGGCGGCAGGGTCGGAGCCTTCCTCATGCTTGATGACTCTGGCTCCTGTACGCTCACCCCAGACTTCCAGCTGGTCGATAGCAGCCGCACGGAAGGTATCTGCCGCTGCCAGCATGACGCTCTTGCCCTGCCCCTTATAGTAGGCGCTGAGCTTGCCGATGGTGGTGGTCTTGCCTGCGCCGTTGACACCGATGGTCAGAAGCACCGTGGGGCCTTCCTTGGCGGTACGGGTAGTGTCATTCTCCTCCCCCGCCGTGAGGATAGCGGCAATCTCCTTCTGCAGGAAGGGCTTCAAATCCTCGGGGCCATTGATTTCCTTCTTCTTGATGCCCTTTCTCACCGCTGTCATAAGCTTGTCTGTGGTCTTCACACCCACATCTGCCATGATGAGGGTTTCTTCCAGCTCATCCAGCAAATCATCATCTATATCCGCATAGCCCAGCACCAGTTTTTCAATCTTGTTGGTAAGGTTCTCGCGTGTCTTGTTCAGTCCCTTTTTCAGCTTGTCAAAAAATCCCATCTATTTCTCCTTTGCTTTAACTAATCAACTAATTCATCCAGTTTTACCGACAGGATGCGGGAAACGCCCGCATCCTCAATGGTCACGCCATACATGGTGTCCACTGCCTCCATGGTGCCCTTGCGGTGATCTCATCCAGCACCGAGAAGGGCGAGGGCCTGTATCTGAGAAAGGAAAAGAGCAGGGCAATGACTGTCAGTGCCCTTTCCCCGCCGGACAGGGCGGAGAGGTTCTGCCTCTTCTTCTGGGGCAGGGTCACCAGGATCTCCACACCGGCATTCAGCACATCCTCACTATCCGTGAGCTTCAGCTCTGCCTCGCCACCCCCGAAGAGCCGCACGAAGATTTCCCGGAAATAAACCTGTATTTGGGCAAAGGCCTCAGTGAATTGCTTGGACATGGCCTCATCCATTTCCGCAAGAATCTTTTCCAGATTCTCCTTGGCTTCTATCAGGTCATTGGACTGCTTCTCCATAAAGCCATGGCGTTTGGACAGTTCCTCATGCTCCTCCAGGGCGTTGGGGTTCACGGGGCCCAGGGCCTTGATTTTCTCATTCAGTTCGTGGAGCCTGCTTTTGAGCAGGGCCGGCTCCATGTCCAAGGCTTCCTCTGCCGCCCTTTCGGGAGTCAGGCCGTACTCGCTGAAGAGGTTTTCCTTCCACTCCCCCAACGCCATTTCCAACTTGGCCCCCGCAAGCTCCAGCTTGTGGATTTCTTCCTGTATCTGCTGCCTGACGCGGTTCGCCTTATGAGCCTCCTGCTCCAGCTTCTGGCTTTCCTCCAGTGAATCCATGCGCTGCTTGTACAGGCTTTCGTGCTGCTCCTGGCTTTCGTCATAGGACTCCTGCCAAATCTTCTGCTGCGCCTCTATTTCCTGCAGGCGCTGGAGGCTGGCAGCTGCGCCTGCCAGGAGTTCCTTTTCCTCCTGCTCATTGTCCTTGAGAGCCTTCTCCCCCCGGGCCTTTTCCTGGCGGCAGCTTTCCAGCCGCTCACCAGCTCGCAGGGCTTCCTGCTTCAGCACCGCCTGCTTGATTTCCCTCTCGTGGATAAGGCTGGCCAGTTCCTCGGCATCCTGCTGCGCTTCTTCCAGCATTTTCTGGGCAGCGGCCAGTTTATCCTCCGCCTCTGCCACTTTGGCCTTGCCCTCGCCAATCCTCCCCTGCAGGGCCTCAATCTCAGCACTGCGGTTGAGGAAGCCCGCTTCTTGATGGCCTCTGCCACCACCAGAGAGGGAGCCGCCGGGATTGATAAGCTCGCCCGTGAGGGTCACCAGACGCAATTTCTGATTGTGCTTCCGGGCCAGGGCCAGGGCATTGTCAAGGTTATCCACCACCAGCGTACGGGCCAGCAGGAAATCCGCCACCTTGCTGTACTCAGCAGGCACTTTCACCAAACGGCTGGCCCAGTCCAGCACCCCTGGCTCCCCTGCCACCTGCAAGTCCGGCACCGTGCGCTGGACGATGGTGGAAAGGGGCAGGAAGGTGGCCCGCCCCAAACGCTGCTGCTTCAGGAAGGCTATAGCTGCCTTGGCGGTGTCAGTATTTCTGGTGACCAGATTCTGCTGGGCAGAGCCTAAGGCCACCTCGATGGCAGTGACATACTCCGCAGGCACCTCCATAAGCTCTGCCACGGCACCGGCCACGCCCTTGCGCCAGGGCTCGCGGGCTTTCAGCACCGCCTTGGGGGCCTTGCCAAAGCCCTCATAGGCCTGCTGCATGCGCTCCAGCATGGCGCATTCCTGCTGAGCGGAAGTGAGCTTTCTCTGGGCTATGTTCAGCCCTTCGCGGGCTGCGTTCAACTCCTGCTGGCGGGCAGCGATGGCCCCCTTGTAGGTTACAGCCCGCTCCCGCTCCTTCTGCAAAAGTTCCCCTGACAGCTGGAAGTCTGCCTGCTTCTGCTTTTCCTCGGCAGCCAGGCCTGCCAGCTCTGCCACCTGCTGAGCCTGCAGGCTGCTGAGTTCCTGGCGGCGGGCGAGGATCCGCTCCTTGGTGGCTTCGCTCTGCTCCTGCCTTTCCTCCAGTGCCGCCACCTCACGGCTGGCAGCCTCGATGTTCTGGCGGAGCCTTTCGCTCTTGCCCGCCTGCTCCTGCATGGTCTTTTCCAGCTCGATGAGCCTTTTGCCCAGTTCCTGGCGGCGAGCCTCGGCCTTGTTGACCTCAGCCTCGGCCGTGAGGGCTTCCTCCCGCTTCTTTTGGAGCTTCTGCTCATTTTCGCCGTAGCGCTGGCTTTCCCGCTGGTAGTCAAGGGCCAGCTGAGTCAGGCGGCATTTCTTCTGCTCCTCCGCCAGGCCATTGTAAATGCGGGTGCGCTCCGCCTGCCGGGCCAACGGCTCCAGCTGGTTCTCAATCTCCCTGATAATGTCCTGCACGCGCACCAGATTGTTTTCCGTATCCGTCAAACGGCGCATCGTCTCCCGCTTACGGGAGCGGTACTTGGTGATGCCCGCCGTTTCCTCGAAGAACAGGCGCCTTTCCTCCGGCTTGCTGTTCAGGATATCATCGATGCGGTTCTGGCCGATGATGCTCATGCCGTCATGGCCGATGCCCGTATCGGCAAAGAGATTGTAGATATCCTTCAGACGGCAGCGGGCGCGGTTGATATAGAATTCGCTCTCCCCGCTGCGGTACAGCCTGCGGGTCACCACCACTTCACGGAAATCAACGGGCAAAGTGCCATCATTGGCAAAGAACAGGGACACCTCCGCCAGCCCCAGGGGTTTTCTCCCCGCCGAGCCCGTGAAAATGATGTCTTCGGCTCTCGCCCCTCGCAGGTTGCGGACATTCTGCTCACCCAGCACCCAGCGGATGGCATCGGTGATATTGCTCTTGCCGCTGCCGTTTGGCCCTACAATGGCCGTAATGCCAGAGTCAAAATCTATGGTTATCTTATCGGCAAAGGACTTGAAGCCGTATGCCTCCAATCTTTTCAGCTGCAATTACGACCTGCTCCCTTCAGCCTTGACGAAAATGACACTTGAATTCTTCCGTGGCAGTATACTCCCGCATGAAATCTATGAAACGGTTGTCCACCACCGACAAAGATCGCTGCCCCCAGTAGAGGGAAACCATGACCCCCATAGCTGGAGAAAGAGGCCGGCGCACAAAAATCTGCTCCATGCTGGTAACGAAATTTGGCAGTATGGAAATGCCCTCCTTGTTGGCAACAAGCTGCTTGATGGTCTTGAGCTGGGAGGTGCAAAGGAGCACATCCGGCACAAAGCCCGCCTCGCTGCAGCGGGCATAGACCTCCCGGTACTGATATGTACGGGGCTGCTGCATGATGAACTTCTCCCCTGCCAGATCCTCAAAGGCAATGGCTTTTTCCTTCGCCAAGGGGTGGGCAGAGTGCAGGCAGACACTCATGGCATCCTCCATGATAAGCAGCTCATGGTCGCTGTCCTCACTGCCCCCCAGCACGATGCCAAAGTCCAGTTCTCCAATATCTGCCCGGCCCTTCACCTCATCAGAGTCGGCAAACTCCTGCACGTCCAGAGTCACATCGGGAAAAGTCCGCCTGAACTTGGAAAAGAAATCCGGAAAAAGATAAGCTTCCACCATGGGGGGCAGTCCAAAGCGCAAAGTTTCGTGCCTGTCCTGCTTGAACCTCAGCATATCCCTCCTAGCGCTATCCGCATCCTGCATGATGCGCTGGGCATGGAGCAAAAAGACCTTGCCCGCCTCCGTAAGCGTGGCACGCTTCTGGCTGCGATCAATGAGCCTCACCCCCAGCTCCGCTTCCAGAGCCTTGATGGCCTTGGTGACAGAGGGCTGGGAAACGTGCAGCACCTCTGCCGTGCGGGTGAAATTTTCCAGCTCGCTGATGGTGCAAAAATACTCCAGTTGCCGAAATTCCATATAGAAATCCCCCATACATCTCATATCTATATTTGTTGTATACTGTCCATTCAGTCAATTACATTCTACCATACCTTCAAGTTATTATCTACACAGATACCAAGAAAAGCCTGCCCTGCAAAAGAAAAATCCCGCCTCCCATAAGGGCTTGCGGGAACTTAATCTTAAGGCTCAGAACATATCCTGCCGCCAGAGAATGACAGCAGAGGAAATGGAGATGGTAAAGGCGATGCCCATGATATAGATAAAACCCTTGCCGTTTTCCGCAAAGGGCACCGGCACGTTCATGCCAAAGAAACTGGACACCACTGTCGGTATGGCCAGGATGATAGTCATAGCTGCCAGGAATTTCATGACCCGGTTCTGGTTGTTGGAAATAATGGAAGTGAAGGTATCTGCCAGGCGGGCCAGAATCTTGCTGTACATCTCAACCATTTCCCGAGCCTGCTTGTTCTCGATTATGACATCTTCCAGCAAATCCTCATCCTCCTCATACATCTTGAGGATAGGCTTCATGGCAGGATTGGAACGCAGGCGCAGGAGCTTGTCCATGACGGCACCATTGGAACGCAGGGCTGCATTGAAGTAGGTCAGACCCTTCTGCAGTTCCAACAGCCGCAAGATTTCGCGATTCCTCATATTGTGGCGGAGCTGCACCTCAATATCGTCAGAGAGCTTGCTAATCTGACGCAGGTAGCGCAGGTAGAAGGTGGCGGATTTATAAAGTATCTGGAAAAGGAATCTGGTTTTCTTGTAGGTGCGGAAGAGCTTGGCCGTGCGCTCGTTGAACTCCGCCATGACAGGAGTTTCCTCCAGGCAGACGGTGATGATGTACTCAGTGGTGACTATGATGGCCAGAGGCAATGCATCGTAGCTTTCCTCTCCTCGGCACACGGGCACGTTGGTCAGAACCATGATGGAGTTATCCTCCACATCCGTATGGGAACGCTCCTCATCATCCAGTGCGGAACGCAAAAAGTCTGGCTCAACCTCCGTGAGATTGCTGACTACCTTCAGCTCATAAGGCGTGGGGTCAATGATATTGATCCAGGCCCCTTTCTCCAAGGTCTTGAGGCTCAGTTCCTGCAAGGGGCCGCTTTCGGCAGACTTGTAGATTTGCAGCATAGGCTATCTCCTTTCTCACAGGAAAGAACCCGCCCAAAACTGCATCGACCAGGAACTATGCTTTCAAGGCCGGCGTGGACAGGGCAGATTCTCCCCTATTCATTTGTATATTCCATCGTTTCGGGTCTGCCGAACTAGGGTGATCGTCCATTATCCTCACCAGCCTTTCCAAACATCCTTGAAATTTCCGCATATTATTATAACGCCAATATAAGCATTTTGCCATAGCAAATTGAATACAATACAAAAAGAGAGACAACCCTTGTGGATCATCTCTCCTTGACTTATTATGATTGACTAAAAGCTGCTGTTTTACTTGCCAGCCAGCTTCTTGTAGTTCTCATAGCGGGTCTTGGCATCGTTCTGGGTCTTCTCGAAGAGGGCATCTGCTGCCTCCGGGAAGGAGCGCTTCAGATTGATATAGCGATTCTCGCCCATGAGGAATTCCTGGAACTTGCCGAAGTCAGGCTCCTTGGAATCCAGGCTGAAGGGGTTCTTGTCGCTGCCCACCAGCTGCGGGTTGTAGCGGAAGTTTGCCCAATAGCCGCACTCCACGGCCAGCTTGGCTTCCAGCTGGCTATTGCCCATGCCCTTGCGGATGCCATGGTTGATGCAGGGAGCATAGGCGATGATGAGGGACGGGCCGGGATAAGCCTCAGCCTCGGAGATGGCCTTCAGCACCTGGTTGTGATCAGCGCCCATATCAACCTGAGCCACATACACATAGCCGTAGGACATGGCCATCATGCCCAGATCTTTCTTCTTGGTCTTCTTGCCGGAAGCTGCGAACTGAGCGATAGCAGCAGCCGGAGTAGCCTTGGAAGACTGGCCGCCGGTGTTGGAGTAAACCTCGGTATCAAAGACGAAGACATTGACGTCCTCACCGGATGCCAGTACATGGTCTACACCGCCATAGCCGATATCGTAAGCCCAGCCGTCGCCGCCGAAGATCCACTGGGAGCGCTTCACGAAGTACTGCTTCTGGTCATAGATCTTGTTCAGCAGTTCATCGCTGCCCTTCTCAGCAACCAAAGCTGATTCCAGCTTCTCGGCGCGCTCGCGAGTGCCCTCGCCTTCATTCAGATGATCAGCCCAGTCGGTGAGAGCGGCCTGCAGCTCTGCGCTGCCCTTGCCTGCTTCTACGGCAGCACGGGCATCTGCTTCCAGAGCCTCACGGACAGCCTTGGTGCCCAGGAACATGCCCAGGCCGAACTCGGCATTGTCCTCGAACAGGGAATTTGCCCAGGCCGGGCCATGGCCCTTGAAGTTCTTGGTGTAAGGCATAGCCGGTGCACTGCCGCCCCAGATGGAGGAGCAGCCCGTAGCGTTGGCCACCATCATGCGGTCGCCAAAGAGCTGGGTGATGAGCTTGGCATAGGGAGTCTCGCCGCACCCTGCGCAAGCGCCGGAGAACTCGAGCAGCGGCTGCTCGAACTGGGAGCCGATGACCGTCTCTTTCTTCATGCTGATGGTCTTGGGCGCCACCTTCTTGGTGTCCACCGCATAATCAAAGTACTTCTGCTTGGCCTTGAGCTCATCATCAAGCGGCTGCATATCCAGAGCCTTCACCGGGCAAACCTGGGCGCAGTTGCCGCAGCCAAGGCAGTCCAGGGTGGACACAGCCACGGTGAAGTTGTATTCCTTCAGAGCCGGAGCCTTGGGGTTCTTGGAAAGCAGGCCCTCGGGAGCAGCAGCCTTCTCCTCGTCCGTCATAAGCACAGGACGGATGGCAGCATGGGGGCAGACGAAGGAGCACTGGTTGCAGCTGATGCACTTGTCCACATTCCACACAGGCACCTTGATAGCCGTGCCGCGCTTCTCGTAGGCAGCGCCGCCCACGGGGAAAGTACCATCCACCATGTCCTCTGCGAACTTGGAAACAGCCAGCTTGTCACCTTCCTGGCGATTCATGACCCGCTGGATCTCGGTGATGAAAGCAGGCTCATCCCGCTTCACCTCAGCCTCATCCTGAGCCTCAGCCCAGGAAGCGGGCACCTCCACCTTGTGCAGAGCCTGGACGCCCTGATCCACGGCACCGTTGTTCATATCCACGATATTCTGGCCCTTCTTGCCATAGGCCTTCACAATGGAATCTTTCAAGAGGTCAACGGCCTTGTCAATGGGGATGATGTCAGCCAGCTTGAAGAAGCCTGCCTGCATGACCATGTTGAAGCGACCACCGAGGCCCAGTTCCTGGGCAATCTTCACAGCATTCACCGTGTAAAACTCGATTTCGTTCTTGGCGATATAGCGCTTCATGTAAGCGGGCAGATGCTGGGTCAGCTCCTCATCGCTCCAGACGGTGTTCAGCAGGAACTTCCCCCCCTTGCGGAGGCCTGCCAGCAGGTCATAGTTGTAAACATAGGACTGTTGGGAGCAGGAGATGAAGTCAGCCCGGTTGATGAGGTATGGGCTAGTGATGGGCAGCTTGCCAAAGCGCAGATGGCTCATGGTGATGCCGCCGGACTTCTTGGAGTCATAGGCAAAGTAAGCCTGGGCATACATGTCCGTGTTATCGCCGATAATCTTGATGGCCTGCTTATTGGCACCTACGGTACCATCAGAGCCGAGACCCCAGAACTTGCAGGCAGTGGTGCCTTCCGGCGTGAGGTTCACATCGGAGTTCACGAGAGTCAGACTCTTTTCTGTCACATCGTCTTCAATGCCGATGGTGAAGCCATCAAGAGGTGCATCCTTCTTCAGATTCTCAAAGACGGCAAAAATCTGGTCCGGCGTGGTGTCCTTGCCGCCCAGGCCATAACGACCGCCTACAATGACGGGGTTCAAGTCAGAGCTGTAGAAAGCGCTCTTTACATCCAGATACAGAGGTTCGCCGATGGCACCCGGCTCCTTGGTGCGGTCAAGCACTGCCACCTTCTTCACGGTCTTGGGCAGGAACTTGAAGAAATGCTCCAGGGAGAAAGGACGATAGAGGTGTACAGACAGGAGGCCTACCTTCTCGCCATTCTTGTTCA
>CACZHK010000076.1 GCA_902780915.1 Pseudoselenomonas ruminantium
GTTCACCCGCTATATGCTTCTGGCAGTTTCCAAGCGAGACAATGAAGACGACAGAACGCTTGGCGAGCTGTTCTACATCATGATATCCGAAGTTGCCGATATAACATACCATGAATCCATGCAGATCATAGTGGAGGCTATGCTGGCGACGGTTAAAGAGGTATTTCATATTGCTGATGCCCAGTTAGAAGCCTTCTATGAGAAGTTTATGTCCAAGCTACCAGAGTCCATGCAGCGCCTATTGCAAGCGGCCTGAGGATTTTATCTCTTGAGATATACGGTTTTCAAGGAGCCGTTAGTATTTTCTATGTGGGAAGTTTGGGTGCTTGATTGCCTGCTATTTCGCGCTCCTTTGGCAGTAATCACGACGCAGAAGCAAGTAATTGCAAATGAATCAAATATTCAATTTGCGCATCAAAGTATGAACCTTTATAAGGTCAAAAGGTCGAAAAAAATATTTGACTTTTTGACCTTATTGTGTTTTAATGGATACATGAAGATGATAACTCTTGTACGCAGGTACGATGGGAGGAATAGATATGGGACAGGAAAAATTTACGGCCCGGACACTGGCGGCCTTGCAGGCGGCCCAACAGCAGGCGGCTATGAAATACCATCAGGAAATAACTTCTGCCCATGTGCTCCTGGCTTTGGCCAAGGAGCCGGAGGGGCTGCTGGCGACTATCTTTGAGGATTGCCAGACTGACTTGCCCATGCTGAAGGCCAGACTGGAACAGGTGCTCAGCAAGATACCCGGGGTCAAGGGCACAGACAGGCTCTCCATGGGCATGGATATGGTGCGGGTGCTGGGCATGGCCGAGGAGCTGGCCAAGTCCATGAAGGATGATTATGTCTCCACTGAGCATCTGCTGCTGGCACTGGTGACGGACGGCTCTGAGGAGGTGCAATCCATCTGCCGGGAATTCAAGCTAACCAAGAGCCGCATCCAGGATTCCATCAAGAAGAACCGCAAGCAGAATGTCACCAGCGAGAATCCCGAGGAGGGCTACAAGTCCTTGGAGAAATACGGCCGCGACCTGACGGAACTGGCCCGCCATGGCAAGCTGGATCCGGTCATTGGCAGGGACGAGGAAATCAGGCGCACCATCGAGATACTTTCCCGCCGCACCAAGAACAACCCGGTGCTCATCGGTGAGCCTGGCGTGGGCAAGACCGCCATTGTGGAGGGGCTGGCCCGCCGCATTGTGGCAGGTGATGTGCCCGAATCCCTCAAGAACAAGACCCTCTATTCTCTCGACATGGGCGCTCTGGTGGCCGGGGCCAAGTTCAGGGGCGAGTTCGAGGAAAGGCTCAAGGCTGTGCTGAATGAGATTGCCAAGTCTGACGGGCAGATACTGCTGTTCATTGACGAGGTGCATACGGTGGTAGGGGCAGGCGCCGCCGAAGGGGCCATGGATGCGGGCAATATCCTGAAACCAATGCTGGCCCGCGGGGAACTGCGCTGCATTGGTGCCACCACTCTCAACGAGTACCGCAAGTATATCGAGAAGGATACAGCTCTGGAGCGCCGCTTCCAGCCCGTGATGGTGGGCCAGCCCAGCGTGGAGGACACTATCTCCATCTTGCGCGGCCTCAAGGAACGCTATGAGGTGCATCATGGGGTACGCATCCGCGATGCGGCTTTGGTGTCGGCGGCTACTCTGTCCGACAGGTACATTTCCGACAGGTTCCTGCCTGACAAGGCCATCGACCTGGTGGACGAGGCTGCTGCCAAGATGAGGACGGAAATCGAGTCCATGCCGGGGCCGATAGATGAGCTGCGCCGCAAGATAATGCAGCTGGAAATCGAGGAGCAGGCCCTCAACAAGGAAACTGACGAGGCCTCCCAGGAGAAGCTGCAGGGCATCCGCGAGGAAAAGGCCCAACTGCAGCAGCAGGAGAAGGAACTGCAGGCCAAGTGGGAAGGGGAGAAGCAGGCTATTCTACGCGTCCGTGCCATCAAGAAGGAGATTGACCAGGTGAACGGGCAGATGGAGGAAGCTGAGCGAGCCTATGACTTGAACCGCCTCTCCGAGCTCAAATATGGAAAGCTGCCCCAGCTGCAGAAGACCCTCAAGGAAGAAGAAGAAGCTATTGCCGCCAGGGCTCAGGGGGAGCAGCTCTTGAAGGAAGAAGTGGGTGAGGAGGATATCGCCAAAGTGGTGAGCCGCTGGACGGGCATTCCCGTATCCAAGATGCTCACGGGCGAAAGGGAGAAGCTCATTCATCTGGAAGATGTGCTCCACGAGCGGGTAGTGGGCCAGGATGAGGCTGTCAAAGCCGTCAGCGAGGCTATTCTGCGGGCCAGGGCCGGCATCAAGGATCCCAGCCGTCCCATCGGCTCCTTCATCTTCCTGGGACCCACGGGCGTGGGCAAGACGGAACTGGCCAAGACTTTGGCAGAGGCTCTCTTTGATGATGAACGCAGCATGATTCGCATCGATATGTCCGAATATATGGAGAAGCATTCCGTGGCCCGCCTTATCGGCGCGCCTCCGGGCTATGTGGGCTATGACGAGGGCGGCCAGCTCACGGAAGCCGTGCGCCGCCGTCCCTACAGCGTGATCCTGCTGGATGAGATAGAGAAGGCTCATAGGGACGTGTTCAACGTGCTCTTGCAGATTCTGGACGATGGCCGCCTCACCGACGGCAAGGGACGGGTGGTGAACTTCAAGAACACGGTCATCATCATGACCAGCAATCTGGGCTCTCACGAAATCCTCAACAAGGATTATGAGGAGGCCAAGGGGGCGGTGAAGGAACTCTTAAAGGAATACTTCCGCCCTGAGTTCCTGAACCGGGTGGACGATACCATTGTCTTCAAGGCTTTGGAAAAAGAGCAGGTCAAGGGCATTGCCGAAATCCTGCTGAAGGCTTTGGGCAAGCGCCTGGAGAAACAGGTCGGCATTACCCTGACTTGGAGTGAAGCTGCCCTCGTGGCTTTGGCCGACAAGGGCTTCGACCCCAACTTCGGTGCCCGCCCCTTGCGGAGGCTGCTGACCCATACGGTGGAAACGGAGCTTTCCAAGGAAATCATCAAGGGCGAGGTGCAGGAAGGAGATACCGTGAATATCGGTGCCGAAAACGGAGGATTCGTATTCAGCAAAGCCTGAGACGTGTATGGCATATAAAAAACCTGTGGGCTGGTCAGCTCACAGGTTTTTTATATCCGTATTTTCGATTTAGGGCACCATCAGGAGCCTGGCCAGGAACTCATGCCCGTCTGCTCTGAGGTTCCGCTGGAGCTCGTCCAGGGGGCCGAAAATCGGGGCGTAGAGCAGGCGCAGCTTGAAGCGCAGAAGGGTGTGGGAGTTGCTGCCGAAGACGGGGACGCGATCAAGCTGCAGGCGGTTCTCTGAAGGCTCCGCCAGGCCGTAGTGGACGGTGAAGGCGCCCTTGTAGCCGGCAGCCAGGGTGCTGTCCTCGATGTCTTCGTTGAAAGCACCGCAGGGATAGGCGATGAAACGCACGTCCTTTTTGAGGTGCCAGTCAATGGCCAGCTTCGAGTCGCGCAGCTGCTTGTCCAGTTCCTCACGGGTGCCAAGCTGGTCAAGCTGGGCATGGGAGAGGGTGTGGCTCTCAATGTCGATCAGTCCGCTCTTATGCATCTCTTCTGCCATGGCCCAGGTCAGGTAGTTGGGATAGGTGCCCAAGAAGTCAGAAACGACGAAGATTGTGCCTTTGAGGCCGTACTTCTGCAGGATGGGGTAGGCGTTCTTGTAGTTGTCGGCGTAGCCATCGTCAAAGGTGATGATAACGGGCTTTTCGGGCAGGGTTCCTTCACCGTCCCAGGCGGCCAGGAGCTCTGCCGGGGTGATGGTATGGTAGCCGTTATCCGCCAGGTACTTCATCTCAGCCTCGAACTGGTCGGTATGTATGGTCAGGGAGTTTTCGTCACGGTCGTTGATTTGATGGTAGTTCAGCACTGGCACGCCGTCTGCGTGCTTGTGCATCTGATAAGCTCCCACTGCTGCAGTCAGAAGCAGGAACGCGGCAGCTGCAACGAGCAGCCGTTTGAACAGTGCTTTCAATGAAGACGCTCCTTTGATAAATTTCATTTGCTTTATTCACATAAAGACAAATATATAACAACTGTTTATGGGTGTCAAGGAAGGACAGTAAAATTTTTGGATAGATTTTGTCTATCGACAAAATCTGAGCAATTGCGTTATAATGAAAGATACTGGATTGCATGGGACGCGGAAGAGGCGTGTCAAAATGATAAAGGAGATAGTAAAATTCATGTCGAGAAATGACCTTTGCTGGTGTGGCAGCGGCAAGAAGTACAAGAAGTGCCATGAGGCGTTTGATGAGCGCATTGACGAGATAAAGTTTGATTTTTTCAAGGGGCAGGTGCGCCCGCCCAAGAAGATTATCAATAATAAAGAAGATATCGAGGCTATCAGGGCTGCTGGCGTGATAAATGACGGTGCCCTTGACTTGGCGGTGAGCATGGCGAAGCCCGGTGTTTCCACCTATGAGATTGACAAGGCTGTCCATGACTACATCATGGACGCTGGTGGCTATCCCTCCTGCCTGAACTATGAGGGCTTCCCCAAGAGCATCTGCATTTCCATCAATGACGTGGTCTGCCACGGCATTCCCTCCAAGAAGACCATTCTGAAGGAAGGGGATATTGCCAATATAGATATCACCACTACCCTCAATGGCTACTATGCGGACGCTTCCCGCATGGTCATGGTGGGAGAGGTGAGCCCTGCGGCGGAGCGCCTGGTGCGGGTCACCAAGGAATGCATGGAACTGGGCATCGAGGCTGTGAAGCCCTGGCATTTCCTGGGGGATCTCGGAGCTGCCTGTGGCGCCCATGCCCACAAGAACGGCTATTCTGTAGTGACGGATTTGGGCGGCCATGGTGTGGGCAAGGACTTCCACCTGGAACCCTTCGTGCCCCATGTGGGCCAGGTGGGCACGGGCATGCTCCTGGTGCCTGGCATGGTGCTGACAGTGGAGCCCATGATCAATGAGGGCACTTACCATGTGGTGGTGGACCAGGGCGACGGCTGGACCGTGCGCACCAAGGATCACAAGCTGTCAGCCCAGTGGGAGAAGACCGTTTTAGTGACGGAAACAGGTACGGAGGTGCTTTCCTCATAATGGAATTCAAGGATTTAGGCATTTCTCAGAGCGTCTGTGAAACCCTGCGCTATCAGGGCATCAAGGAGGCTACCCCTGTGCAGGAGCAGGCCATTCCTGTGGTGCGGGCAGGCAGGGACTGCATCGTGAAGGCGCAGACGGGCACTGGCAAGACCCTGGCTTTCCTCCTGCCCATCATGGAGAAGATCAAGCCCCAGGCCGAGGTGGCCCAGGCCTTGATTGTCACGCCCACCCGCGAACTAGCCATTCAGATTGCCAAAGTGGCAGGGTTGCTGGGGGAGGCGGCTGGCATTTCCTCCCTGGTGATTTACGGCGGGCAGGACATCGAGCGGCAGAAGCAGAAGCTCAGGCGCCATCCCCAGATCATCATCGGCACCCCTGGACGCCTGCTTGACCATCTGCGCCGGGGCACCATCGACATTTCCAAGGTGAACAAGGTAGTGCTGGACGAGGCGGATGAGATGATGAAGCTGGGCTTCATCGAGGATGTGGAGGTGCTGCTGAGGGCGGCGGCTTCCGACCGTCAGTTCATGCTGTTCTCCGCCACCATGCCCGACAGGGTGAAGGCTCTGGCGGCTCAGTATATGAAAGCCCCTGAACGCATCGAGATAAAGAGTGAGCAGGTGACGCTGGAGACTATCCAGCAGGTCATCATCGACACCACCGAGGACAACAAGGTGGACAAGCTCTGCGAGATCATCAACGGGGAGCAGCCCTATCTCATGATGGTGTTCTGCCATACCAAGGCCCGCGCCCATCAGCTGACCATGGCGCTGGCGGCCAGAGGCTATCTGGTGGACGAGCTTCACGGTGACCTGTCCCAGGTGCAGCGCACTCTGGTGCTGAAGCGTTTCCGCAAGGCGGAGCTGCAGGTTCTCTGCGCCACGGATATCGCGGCCAGAGGTCTGGACATCGAGGGTGTCACCCATGTGGTGAGCTACGATATTCCCCATGATACGGAAAGCTATATCCACCGCATCGGCCGCACTGGCCGGGCGGGTCAGCAGGGCAAGGCCATCACCTTCGTGAACGCCCGCCAGTACGAGCTCCTGCGCCGCATCGAGGCCGGCATCAAAGAGCGTATCCAAAAGCAGCGCTCCGGGCGCAGCGGCCATAAGGAAAAGCAGGATAAAATCCTCAAGGAAATCAAGGAGCAGAGCGAGGTACAGCAAAAGCAGAAAAAGCCTCTCTCCAAATATGCCAACCGCAAAGGAGCCGCCCACAAGGGCAGGAACGGACGCAGCCGCAGGGCTAAGTCTGGCAAGACCGTGACCAATCTTGGGGGACGCTCCAAGCTGGGCAGGCATTGAGCTAAATGAATAAAGGGGGCGCAAGCCCCTTTTTCTGTAAACGGGGGGATATATATGGAAAGCATGGACTTGTTTGCGGCGGCGGCAGAGAGCAGCGGTGCTGCCAGGCGTTTTGAGCCTCTGGCCCAGCGCATGAGACCAAAGAACTTTGACGAGCTGCTGGGGCAGGAGGAAGTGGTGGGCAGGGGCAAGTTCCTGCGTCAGATGATTGAAAGGGATCAGATACCCTCCCTGATTCTCTACGGCCCCCCCGGCACTGGCAAGACCACTCTGGCCCAGATGATAGCCAGCCTCACGGGCAGCAATTTCCACCGGCTCAACGCTGTAGCGGCGGGTATACAGGATATACGCACCATCGTCAAGGAGGCGGAGGAGCAGCGGAAATATTACAATAAGCGGACTATCATCTTCATCGACGAGATACACCGCTTCAACAAGAGCCAGCAGGACGTGCTCCTGCCCTATGTGGAGGATGGACGGCTGGTGCTCATTGGTGCCACCACGGAGAACCCTTTCTTCGAGGTGAACCACGCCCTGCTCTCAAGGGTACGCATCGTGCGCCTGCAGGCACTGGAGGGCAGCCATCTGAAGGCCATCATGCGGCGGGCGCTCACGGACAGGGATAGGGGGCTAGGAGAGCAGGAGCTCAAGGCTTCTGATGAGGTCCTGCTGGCTCTGGCGGAACTGGGGGGCGGGGATGCCCGCATGTGCCTGAACCTCTTGGAAAACGCAGCCGCCATGCTTCCCCACGGGGGAGAGCTTACCGTAGAACTGCTGGAGCAGATCGTGGGTGAGCGGGTGCAACGCTATGACAAGAAGGGGGATAACCACTACGACATCGTGTCTGCCTTTATCAAAAGCATGAGGGGGAGCGACCCGGATGCGGCCCTGCACTATCTGGCTCGCATGCTGGCGGCGGGGGAAGATGTGAATTTCGTGGCCCGCCGCGTGGTAATCTGCGCCGCCGAGGATGTGGGCAACGCTGACCCCATGGCGCTGGTGCTGGCCATGTCTGCTGCCCAGGCCGTGCAGTTCCTGGGCATGCCAGAGGCCAGGATTCCTTTGGCAGAAGCCGTGACATACATTGCCTCCGCTCCCAAGAGCAATGCGGCTTATCTGGGCGTTGATGCGGCTCTCGCTGATGTACGAGGCAAAAACTGCGGCGAGGTGCCAGTACACCTGCGGGATGCTCATTACAAAGGAGCTGCCAAGCTGGGACACGGCATAGACTATATCTATCCCCATGACTATCCCGGCCATTTCACCAGCCAGCAGTACCTGCCTAAGGAAATGACGGGCACCCGCTACTACCGTCCCACGGAAAACGGCGCAGAAAAACGACTGGGCGACTACCTCTGCCAATGCTGGCCGGAGCGGGATGGAATATAATAGCTTGCAAGGCATAGAAAAAACGCCCCATTTCGGGGCGTTTTATGCATATAGAGACGTTTAGGACATGATAAGGCACTCGATGCAGCCGAATTCCATCAGAGCGCTTGCTTCCCCTGGCTGTCCCTCCAGAATGGCTTTCTTGACAGCTCCCAACAGGGTAATCCCTGTAAACTTCATCGTTGAAGCGTATGTTCATGGAAGCCGTTGCCTTGCTGGCATCACAGTTGAAGAAGATATAAGCGCACTTGGCATCGGCAGCCGGATCCGCTTTGGTTTCTATGACTATGGCCGCCTGGGCAGCTGTCTCTGGTGCAGCTTCTTCAGTTGTGGCAGTTGGGGCAGAAGCAGTCGGGGCGGCCTTTTCAGTCATGGCAACTTGGGCAGCGGCAACAGGTGAAGCTTTTGCGGTGGCAACTGCTGTCGTTGCAGTCTTCGCTTCTTTACCCTTGCCGCTTACGGCCTTGATGGCATCCTGCACGGCTTTCTTGGAAATGCCTGCGGCCAGTTTCTCTATATATGAATTGTTCTTGTCAGTAGTCAAATTCAATCCCTCCTCTGGGAAATTATAACACCACTGCTACAGTTTTGTCGAAGACAAAACTTCCCGTTGCTGTTGATGCATGCTTGGTGATTTTCAGAAGTTCAAGGGAATCTTCCAGGCACTTTCCAGCTTTTCGAGGTTCCAGCGCGCATTGGCAGGGCTGGTGGAGGGCATTTGGTGGAAATGTATATCGGAGTGGCTCAAGAGAGGTTGGTTATATTTTTTGAAGCATTGGAAAGATTTTCCGCCGTTGAAGCAGACGGTATGGATATTTGGGTATTTGGCGAACAGGGCAGCGAAATCGTTGCCCTGCTCATTTTTTATATCGGAGTCGAGGCTGCCCTTCCGGTCACAGAAAGCAATGGAATCCCAAAGGGCAATATGGTGGCGCAGCAGCATGGCAAGGCGATCTTCATAGCGTGCGGGCGCTGAGGGAGCATGCTCCAGTATGCGTGCCATGAGCGGCCAGAACCTGTTCTGGGGATGGGCATAGTACTGCTGGGCTTCAAGGGAGGCAACACTGGGCATGGAGCCCAGAATGATATGGGTGCAGCCATGGTCAATGCTGGGAGCAAAGCCGATGCAGTGAAAATTTGATGCTGACATGGGAATACCTCCTGACAGGTTATCCATTGTATGAGTGTGATAATCAACATTGATAAGATAGCAAAAGCCCGAAAACAAGTCAACTTTTTGTCAACTTGCTTTCGGGCATTCAAGTTAAAGTGGTGCTATTGTCGGACGGGAGAAGGAAAGCAATGCTTAGTGTTTACAAGGACGAATGGGGAGAGAACATTATACAGACTGAGCGACAGGGCGGCATATCCGCAGGATCAGGAGAGCAATGAGTACAGGTATATTTCTCCGGACTGGCTGAACGAGATAGCCATAGGGCTTACCAAGGGAGCGGAAAAGCATCCGGGAGAGACCTGGCGCACGATTTCCACCAGAGAACATGCCTGGAGGGCGGTGAGGCATCTGGTCATGTACCTCATGGGAGACAGGAGCGAGCCGCATCTGGTGAACGCCAGCATGAGAGTGATGATGGCATTCTGCACCAGTGAGAATGAGATGGGGCAGGCAAAATAAAAGCCCCATGGGGGCGGGGCAAGGTTACATGGCGGCAAATTCGATTTTCAAGCGGCAGCCAAGGCCGGAGGCCAGACGCTTCAAAGTTTTGATGGAAGGATTGGCATTGCCATTCTCCAGCTTGCTTATGTCAGCCTGGGCGATGCCGGTGCGGGCGGCCAGTTCCTTTTGGGTTATTCCCTGACGCTCGCGGGCATCAATCATAGCGCGGATGATGGCAAATTCTGGTTCCAGTGCATCATATTCGGCTTTGAGTTCTGGATCCTGCAACTGTTCGTTTAGAAACTCTCTGAATTCGCTCATTTCTTGTTCTTCCTTTCCAGATAATCCTTACGGTACCTTTTTGCACGGTCAATTTCGGCTGATGGTGTCTTTTGAGATTTTTTGATGAAGCCATGCGTCAGTATTATTTCCCGATTCACCACAAAAAAGTACATGACCCGAGAAATATCACTGCCGACCTTGGCTCGTAGTTCGAAAATGCCATCGTCAAGATGCTTGGAATAAGGCTCTCTCAGCTGATTGCCCTTGTCTTCCAGTGTTTCAATAGTGCGGAGCATTTTGGCACGCATCTTCCTGTCCAGTCCTGTGATAAATTCTTTGGCTGGCTTGTCACCGTTGGGGAGAGCATAAAACCCTACTTGGAAATCAGACATGTTGGCTCCTTAGTAATATGTGATTTATCCTATATTCATAATATGTGATTTATTCTATATTGTCAAGGTGTATGTGAGGTGGATGAAGACAGAGAAGGAGAAATTAAGGTATGGCGGTTATCAAAGAAATTGAATCTGACAGGAGGACAGCAGAGAGGTATTTGCTTCATTATCACCAGTTGTTGAAGGAGTATGAGGAAGACCGCCGGAGGGCGGTGGAAGGTGAGCCGATTGTGGATGTCGGGCAGCCATCTGTGATGAAAGCATTCCCAGAGGGAGGCAAGGTAGAGAACGTGGGGGGGGGAGGCAATCTTCCGGGAAGCCCCACGGAGAGTAAGGCACTGAAAATTGTGGCCTATGATGAGGGACAGGAAGCGTACACTTGGCTGAAGGCTGTGGAGATTGTCCAGAGGAGCCTGGGGGAGCGCAAGAATATCTTCATAGAGATTCGCAGGGGTGCAGAGGTCAATGCTATGGAAGCGAAGTCCCAGGGACGTCCTGGCTGGGTGACATACTGCCAGATGCGGTACCAGGCCGCCATGGAGGAGCGCTTCCTTGAGGGGGTTAGGTATATATCAGAGAAGACAATAAGGCTTTGGTGGGGACAGATAGTCGGCAGAGTGGCAGATGTCCATGCCAGATTGAAATAAAAATGTTTTAAGGTTACCCCTGGTGGTGGCAAACTAAATTCTACACCTAATCCCGGGGTTTGAATATCCCGGGATTATCTTTTTGCATAAAAATGAGGCTGCTGCACGTTTCATTACGTGCAACAGCCCCTCTACAGAAATCGCTTAGCTCCATCATATTCGGTCAATGGTGAAACTTCCGCGACATTTCGGGCTTGATGGTGCGCTCGGCGGGAGTCGAACCCACGCTTTCAGCTCCGGAGGCTGACGTCCTATCCACTGGACTACGAGCGCTTGACAACAGAACTATATTAGCACGGCTGCCTGTTATGTGTCAAGGAAATTGCCTAAAATATATGATGGCAGGAGGTCAGAGGAATTGCCTTATCATCTCTGCTGCCGTATTGTCACCACCGCGCCTGTCTGAACATGAGGCGGAGACGGATACTTTGTAGCGGTCATCGCCGTAGTATACGGCCTTGTGGTGGTTGCTGATTTTTGCGGAGGAGGTGATGCCAAGGTCGCTGAGTTTTTTCCGGATGGAGTTGTCCATGGTCACATAGCCCTTGAAGGTGGCCTGCAGGGCCTTGGCGCGGATGCTCGGAGTGCCTTCCACAGGATTGGCTTTCAAGATGTCGTCCACGACATCTGCCCGACGGGTGCCGCTCTTGATGATATTGGCTCTGGCGGTTTTCAGTACATCCATGAGTATTTCTCTGACTTCGTTTGGATAGAGGTCAGCTTCTTGACCCCGGGCGATGAGGCCGTTGCTTACACTGACAGTCTGCCCTCGAGCCCTCTCGTCGATTATTTTTTGGAGACGTTTGTTTTCTTCTTTTTGCATCTCTAGTTCAACCTTTAACATGTCTATGGTATTATCGTAGTAGGTCATCAGTTCCTGCATACTCTCTGGTTTCTTGAATTCAGTCATGTCAGTTCCCTCCCTATAATGACATTACAATTACTTGCTACCTATTATACCCTATATGTATACATCTTGAGAATAAAAAATTTATTGCAATACTGAAATTTCTGCTTGCAAGCAGGGTTTTTTAGGAATTAGTAGTATATATATGCTTAGGATGATATAGGGCAATCATGGGGGGCTGAGCTATGGAAGATGTTAAGAAACCTATACGGGAAGCTTTGGAAACATTGAAGGAAATGCAGAGTTATGAGTCCAGCTACGCGCAGATCAATAGGTTCCACCAGGTGGTGAACCGTTTTGCGCAGCTAGAGCGTGCCTGCGATATGATGGCTGCGGCCCTGGCCGAGGTTGAGGGGGGGCGCAAAGAAGAGGTGTTGAAGGAGTATTTTGATAAGGCGGCCCAGTGATTGGGCTTGTGGAAACCTGTACCCCAGAAAGGATGAAGGCTTCATGCAATCAGTAGTATCTTTGAGAGCCAAATTCATTGGCATGATGGTGGGAGCTTCCTTGCTGACAATGATTTGTGCCAGCGCTGTGTTCCTGCAGAACATGGTCAGCGAGTCTGAGCGCCAGATGAAAAACTACCGCCAGACCTTGACTGAAGATGTGGAATCCTCACTGAAAAATGAGACTCAGCTGGCCATCTCGGTCATTGAGGAAGTTCATAAGAAGCAGCAGAGAGGGGAGCTCACAGAAGAGCAGGCCAAGAAAGAGGCGGCTGACCGTGTGCGTGACCTGCGCTATGATGAAGGCAAGGGATATTTCTGGATAGACACCTACGAGGGTGTCAACGTGGTGCTTTTGGGCCGCGACACAGAGGGCAAGTCCCGCATTGATTTGGTTGACCCCTCCGGACGTCATTTCATCAAGGAAATGATTGAAAATGGTCGCAAGCCGGGAGGTGGCTTCACGGATTTGATGTTTGCCAAGCCCAATGAGACGGAGCCCCTGCCCAAGCGGAACTATACCACCACTTATGAACCCTACAAATGGGTGCTGGGCACTGGTGTCTGGATTGACGATATTGATGTGAAGGTGGCTGCAGAGCAGGAAAAAGCAGATTCTGCATTCTGGTCTGGTCTCATCAAGCTCGTGATCTTTGTGGTCGTGATGGAAGCAATTCTCGTGGGTCTGGCCATCATGGCGGCCGGCAAGATTGTGGCACCTATCAGCAGGGTTACCGACAGGCTTTCTGTGTTGGCTACCGGTGATTTCCGTCCCACCAATTCTGCTGGGGAAGATGCATCCAGGGGGGATGAGATTGGCGCCATGACCAGGGCACTGGAGAAACTACAGGAAAATGTGGATGATATGATCAAGCAGGTGGCAGAGAATGCTCAGCAGGTGGCACAGTCTGCCGGGCAACTGACGGAAAGCTCTGGTCAGTCCGCTACAGTCAGTGGACAGATAGCCGACTCCATTGTTAATGTGGCTGGATCCTGCAGTGAGCAATTCACCGAAGTGGAGAATGCAGGCATTCAGACTGAGGAACTGGCCAAGCACATGAGTGCTTTTGCCGAGACTGTGAAGCACGCTGCCGAGGTGGTAGGGGAGACCAAATCCCACGCCGATGACGGTGAGAAGAGCGTCAGCACTGCCGTTCAGCAGATGAAGCTCATCGAGCAGACCGTCAGCGAGTCTGGCAAGGTCATTGCGGATCTGGGACAGGAGTCGGACAAGATTGGTGCCATCGTGGATGCTATTTCTCAGATTGCCGAGCAGACAAATCTTTTGGCACTCAATGCTGCTATCGAGGCAGCCCGGGCAGGCGAGCATGGCCGTGGCTTTGCTGTGGTAGCTGATGAGGTTAGGAAACTGGCAGAGCAGTCCAGCCAGTCCGCTGGCGAGATAGCTGCTCTGATTACCTCTATCCAGAACAAGTCCAAGCAGGCCGTGACGGTCATGGAAGAGGGAGTGCGTCAGGTGCAGAGCGGTACCGCCGCCGTAGACGGGGCAGGTGCTACCTTCCATAGCATTGCCGGTATGGTAGATAAGGTGGCCAATGATTCCAGGGAGATGGAGCAGGCCATCAGGAGGCTGTCGGAAAATACCAATCTTATTTCCACAGCTATCGAGAAGATTAGCAAGATGAGCCGCAATGTATCCGGCGAGGCGGAGACTGTTTCTGCCGCTACAGAGGAGCAGACGGCTACCATGCACGAGATTGCTGCCGCCAGTCGCAAGCTGACGGAAATGGCCAAATCCATGGAGGAGGCTGTGGCCAGGTTCAAGATTTGATATAGCAGAATAAAACAAAACGCGGTGGTCAAGCCTATGGGACTGACTGCCGCGTTTTTATTTTAGCTATAACAAGTCACTTAGTTTTTTGTTGTAGAAAAAATCGTGTACCATCTTTCCGTATTCCTGCCATAAGGGGAGTGTCTTGCAGACTGGTCGACGTTGGCATTCGTAATTCTCGCTTGCCAGGCAGGCCACAGGGGAGAGGGATCCCTCCATAAGCTCGATGATTTCTCCAATAGTATAATCTTCAGCGGAGCGACAGAGCTTATAGCCGCCGCCTTTGCCACTGGCACCTAGGAGGAAATGCCCTGCTACCAGCTCTTTGACGATGATTTCAAGGTATTTCTTGGAAATCTCCTGCCGGACGGCAATTTCTTTTAAAGGTATGTATCTGTCCTCGCCGTTCTCCGCCAGGTCAAGCATGACACGCAGGGCGTAGCGGCCACGAGTGGAAATCATATGATCAGCTCCTTTGCTTTTGACCTATTATACCTCGGGGTGAATGGGTATGACAATGGGAAGAAAAAAATCAAAAAGGGCATTGACAGATGCTTCAAGTGCGTGTATCATAATACAAGTCGCTAACGGGAACGGCAAGCAACAAAACAGTTTCCTTCAATATAAAGAGCCTTGATTGGCC
>CACZHK010000077.1 GCA_902780915.1 Pseudoselenomonas ruminantium
AGAAAAAAATTTTCGACTAATGTTAATTTTTTCATGACAACGCATCTAAACGACGTTTTGCGATGCTTTTCAATCAATCCCGATTGAAAATGTCGTAATTTTCTTGTATAATGAGGATAGAATTTTTGTTGACGCGGATGCCTGCCCTGTAGTACGGAAGGCGGAGGAAGTGGCAAAGAAATACAGCGTGCCGGTCACGTTGCTTTGCGATACCAATCACATATTGCAGTCTAAGTATAGTGAGGTCAGAGTTATCGGGTCTGGAGCGGCTGCTGATGGAACGTCATCTTACCCAAAAGGCTCATCGGGCATCAGGAAAGCATCATCTGAAAGGTCCGCGAAAACGCTCGGAAGAAGATAATCTGCAATTCAAGGATAGGCTGGAGAGATTGCTTGCCAGTTTGTTTGAGCAGGTGGATGATTTATGAATCGTATAGAATTAGAAACGGAACGGTTAAGATTGTATATAGCTTCAAGGGTGGAAATGGAGCAGATTATTGCGAGACAGACCGATGAAGAGCTCAGAAAAGCCTATCAGGAAATGCTGGATGGCTATCTGGCTCATCCTGAGCAGGGTGAGTGGTACGCAATATGGATGGTGACACGCCGTGATGGAGTGCAGGTGGGAGATTTGTGCTTCAAGGGCCTTAATGAGGATGGCTCTGTGGAAATTGGATACGGTATAAATGATGAACTCCAGGGGCAGGGATATGCTACGGAAGCAGTCATAGCAGCTGTTGATTGGGCACTGAAGCAGAACGGAGTATCGCGTGTAGAGGCTGAAACGGAGCCGAATAATGCAGCTTCGCAGCGTGTTCTGGCCAAATGTGGCTTTGTTCCTAATGGACTTATTGGCGAGGAAGGGCCTCGCTATGTGAGGTTGCATAATCAATGAGACAGCATGAAGAATGGCATGAATTGAATGCTGGAGAATTGCCAAAGTTGCTGGCAGATAAGCTGGAACCCTTTGGTTTTGTCCATGACAGTGACGCATATTTTTACGCAGAGGACTTGCTTGCAGGCAGCTTTAGGCTCTATGTGAAGCTCAGCGAGGACGGTGTTGTGTCAACTCTGCTGATGGATACGGAGTCAGAGGAGCCCTATGTACTGCATCTGGTGGAAAATGCTCAGGGAGCCTTTGTGGGAGAAGTCCGTGCAGCCTATCAGGCGGTGCTTGACCGTATAGGCAAAGCTTGCGGTGAGCATGGCAGCTTTCATGGGCAGTATGTAGAGGAACTTTTGCAGTATGTGCAGAATACCTATGGCGATGAACTCGAATATCCGTGGAAGGATATGAATGCGGCAGTTATCCGATCCCACCTCACCAAGAAGTGGTATGCAGTTTTCATGAAGGTACATCCCAGCAAGATTGGTCTCGGTGGCAGCCAGCCCATCCGCATCATGAACCTGCATGGTACGGCAGAGCAAGTGACTGCCTTGGTTGATGGGGAAAAGTATTTTCCCGGCTGGCACATGAACAGAAAATACTGGTATACAGTGTGCCTTGATGGCAGCATACCAATGCTTGAGCTCCAACGAAGAATTGACGAGAGCTTCGAATTGTGCCGGACCAAGAAACGGTCTGGCAGCTGAAAAGCAGGAGGAAAAGATGGTAAAGGAAATTATGAAGGATTTGCTGTTTCTTGGTCAGAAGGCTGAGGCGGCAGTCAAGGAGGATATCGCTATAGCGGAGGATTTGTTGGACACACTTCGTGCTCACAGGGAGCATTGCGTGGGCATGGCAGCCAACATGATTGGGGAGAGGAAGTCCATTATTGCCATTGCAGAGGGAAACAGGTTCACGGCTATGCTGAACCCAGAGGTAGTGAAGAAATCACCCAGAACATACAAGGCTGCGGAGGGCTGTCTTTCCATTCCCGGGGAACGTGAAGTTGACCGTCACGACTGGATTGAAGTCAAATACCGCAATATGGACTGGCACAGGGAAAAGAGGAAGTTCACAGGCTTCGAGGCAGAAATCGTGCAGCACGAGCTTGACCATTTGGAGGGGAAGCTTATCTGAGACAGAAAATTTTGGGGGAATGGCATGAAAAAAGTACGGATAACCGTCATGCGTAAGGCTTGTTATCCAGATTTGATGGAAAAATACGAGAATCCCATGGAGCATGCCTGTGATATGGAAGAAGGGGCAGTTTTTATTGCCAATGGCTGGCAACGGCCAGAAGGGATGTGCGAAAGTGCCTGGAAGTCCATGTCCGCCTTTGTCATGGGGCTGGCCCATGGTGCAGAGAATTTTTACGAAGGCTGGATGAAGAACCCACGGTCAGCAATGATATCCTGCAATGATGGCTTTCGCCCTGTCAGCTTTCTTTTGGAAACCATGGATGAAGAGACAACCTGATGGCAGGGAGTAAATGGGGTGTTTTGGGAACAGATAAATGCAGATATTATATGTACACGGCAAAGGTGGAAATGCTGAGGAAAGCGAGCACTACAAGCCGCTGTTTCCTGGGGATGAAGTAATCGGACTGGATTATCAGACTTTTTCACCCTGGGAGACGGGACAGGAAATTCGGGCAGTAGTGGATGAGCTGGTGGAAAAACATGAGGATATTGGGCTGATTGCCAACAGCATTGGGGCTTTTTTCAGCATGAATGCTGGAATAGACGGACTTATTCAGAAGGCATATTTCATTTCGCCCATCGTGGATATGGAAAAGCTGATTTTGGACATGATGAAATGGGCCAATGTGACGGAGGCAGAACTGGAGGCCAAGGGGGCAATACATACCGAATTCGGTGAGGATTTGTCCTGGGATTATCTGAGTTACATCAGGAGTCATCCTATCAAATGGAATGTGCCGACACAGATTCTGTACGGCGAAAAAGACCAACTGACGTCGCTGGCAACTATGAAGGATTTCGCTGAAAAGCACCATGCAGGGCTGACGGTTATGGAAAATGGGGAGCATTGGTTCCATACGGAGGAACAGATGGCTTTTCTTGATGATTGGATTCAAAAGGAACGGCTGCTTTATGATGAAACGCCAATGCTCGGTGTTTTTGCCACGAAATTTTAGGAGGCCGGCTGATGGTTGCTTACGAATACGGTAATCCCAATGCGGTCATTACGCTCGTTCAGCCTGTGGATAACCATGATATATCAGGTATTGATGCTGAAGTGGCAGAAATTCAGAGGCTATCCGGCAAAGAATTTCGCTTGTTGGCCATCAAGGTGGATAGCTGGAATCATGACTTATCTCCGTGGCCGGCATCTGCGGTTTTTGGAAAGGATGATTTCGGCGATGGTGCAGGAGAACTGTTGACTGAAATCCTGGAGCACTGTCAGGACGAAAGCAAACTCTATTATCTTGGCGGGTATTCGCTGGCAGCTCTGTTCTCTCTTTGGGCAGCATACCAAACCGATAAATTCGCAGGCATTGCAGCTGCTTCACCATCCGTGTGGTTCCCGGGATTTGTAGACTATATGAAGAGCAATGCAATTCAATGCCCAAATGTATACCTCAGCCTTGGCAATAAAGAAGAAAAGACCAAGAATGCAGTTATGGCTAGTGTTGGCGATTGTATCCGGAATGGCTACACATGGCTGAAGGAACAGGGCGTAAATTGTACTTTGGAATGGAATACAGGCGGGCATTTCAGGGAGCCGGAGATTAGGACAGCGAGAGCCTATGCGTGGCTTATAAGTTCAAATATGTCAAAGACGGACAACTGTAGATTTTCGTATTATCATTGAGATAAAATAAGGAAGGAGATGATTTTGTGCCATTTGCTTCGGTAGCAAAGAAAAATCAGCAGAATGTAAAATTGCCTATCGGCATTGAAGATTTTGCGGAGTTAAGGAAGAAAAATTACTATTTTGTGGACAAATCTTTGTTTATAAAAGATTTGCTGGATAAATCTCCCAAAGTCCTGTTATTGACAAGACCAAGGCGGTTTGGTAAGACGTTGCTCTTATCGATGGTCAAATATTTCTTTTCGATGGAAGAAAAAGATAATATATCGCTTTTTCAGAATTTAGACATCGAAAAAGTTGGAAACAGATATATGGATGAGCAGGGAAAGAGACCTGTGGTTATGCTTTCTCTGAAGGACTGCAAGGCTACTTCATGGGAAAATATGCAGGACAGACTCAAGAGCAGGATTGCCTCGTTGTATGATCAGTACAGCTTTTTACTAGAGGGAAACTCCCTTAATGAAGCAGACCATCGCTACTTTAATGCGATTCTGAATGAAGAATCCAAACAGGTTGCTTTAGAAAATTCATTGCAACGGTTACTGGCTATGCTCAAGCATCATTTTCAGAAACCTGTTGTACTGCTTCTGGATGAGTATGATGTGCCTATACAACAGGCTTGGGAACAAGGCTATTATACAGAAGCTATTGCTTTTATGCGGAACTTCTTGAGTTTGGCACTCAAGACTAACCAAGATTTGGATTTTGCTCTGCTGACAGGTGTTTTGCGGATTGCCAAGGAAAGCATCTTCAGTGGTCTCAACAATCTAATTATTAGCAGTGTAATAGAGGAATCTTATTCCACTGCCATGGGGTTCACTGCAGAAGAAGTTCATAGGCTGGCCAATGCAATGGGGCATGCAGATAAGTTCCCGGAGATTCAGCAGTGGTATGATGGCTACCGTTTTGCTGGGATGGGAATATACAATCCGTGGTCAGTGCTGAACTACTTTGACAACAATTGCCGCCCGCAGCCGTATTGGGCCAATACATCCAGCAATGCAATCCTCAAGCAGTTGCTGAAAAATACCAGCCAGGAGCAACAAAATAACCTGTTAAGACTGCTTCGGGGACAAAACATAGCCGCCATTATAGATGAAGGCATAGTATATGAGGACATAGACACGCAGGTAGATGCACTCTATACGGTGATGCTCACAACAGGTTATCTGACTGCGGAATCCATCAGCTGGGGGCCTGCCGGGCAGGAGTGCAATCTTACCATCCCAAATGAGGAAATTCGAGGCATCTATAGCAGAGAAGTGCTTCGCAAAATCAGCGGTGGAGAGTCTACTTCTGTTCTCACTAGACTTATGCGTAATTTGCTGTTAGGCAAGGCTGAACAATTTCAAGAAGACATGCAGAACATCTTGTTGCAGATGACCAGCGTTTATGATACTGCCAATCAAGAAAGTTTCTATCATGGTTTCTTGTTGGGAATGACTGCTCTATTGATGCCGCAATATGAGGTGCAGTCCAATCGGGAAAGTGGGTATGGGCGTTTTGACCTGGCCATTTTCCCAAAAGAGAAGAACAGTTTCGGAGCCATTTTGGAGTTTAAGACCGCTGCAACAGAAGCTGAGCTTGAGAAACGTGCGGCAGAGGCTCTGCAACAGATAGAGAGCAAAGAGTATATCCAAGCGTTTTTGAGCCGTGACATTACAAAGGAGCATATTCTCAAGTATGGCATTGCTTTCTTCGGTAAACACGTTATGATAAGAGCCTGAAAACAGCCATGTCTGGGGAAAAGAGCTAATCTTTCCAGTCATGGCTGTAAATGTTGTTTTGTGTGAATTGCTGGAGCATAGAAGGGAGGATGAGCTTATGGATCCAGAAGAGACAGCAAAAATCGCAGGGGCCGTCAATATTCTGGGCAACTTCTGCGGGCCAAGAGATATAGAGGAGCTGACTACAGCTGCCTTACAGGGGAGGTACCATATTCCAAGGGTGGATGTAGCAGTTCTCTTTGGCGGCAGCATACTGGCAGGCGGTGACGGAAATTATGGAGTTTGTCTCCGATGTTATAGAAAATCTTTGTGATGAGTTCGAGAAAAAGGTGGGATAGTTATGCCGCTGGAGATTGTCCGCAACGATATAACGAAAATGCAGGTAGACGCAATAGTCAATACCGCCAATCCACGCCCCAGCGTTGGTGGAGGTGTGGACAGGGCTATCCATCAAGCTGCGGGAGCAAAACTCTTGGCTGCCAGAAAGGAAATTGGCGATATAGCCACGGGTGAGGCAGCCATCACTCCTGCCTTTAAGCTGTCGGCAGATCATGTGATACATACTGTGGGGCCGGTATGGCAGGATGGTGAACATGGCGAGCGGGAGCTTTTAGCAAGCTGCTATACCAAGTCATTACAGCTTGCAGTTGCCAACAAATGCCAGTCCATAGCCTTTCCTCTCATCTCCGCCGGTGTTTTTGGGTGTCCGGCAGAGATAGCCTTGGCCACGGCTACACAGGCCATACGGGATTTCCTGAGAGAGCACGACCTAACAGTATATCTGGTAGTATTCGACCGCAACTCCTTTAGAATCTCCAGCAGCTTGTTCGAAGACGTACAGACCTATCTCGATGAAAACTATGTGGATGAGCGACTTGCAGAAGAATATCGAGGAGATTCCCGTCTTAGGGCAAGGGAAGCACAGATATTTGCTGGCTTCAAAGCATGCATGAAAGATGAAGATGCTGCTCCACTGGAGTATTGTGACCGTGCGATGTCACGCTCCCTTTCGGACTTGTTGGATGAAATAGACGATACCTTCTCCGAGGCGTTGTTGCGGCTCATAGATGCCAAGGGCAAGACGGACCCGGAGGTATATAAGAAAGCCAACATAGACCGCAAGCTATTTTCCAAAATCCGCAACAATCCCCAGTACCAGCCCAGCAAGACAACAGCTTTGGCCTTTGCCGTTGCGTTGGAGCTGAACCTTGATGAAACAAGGGATTTTATCGGCCGAGCCGGTTTTGCCATATCCCACAGCAGCAAGCTGGACATTATCGTCGAATATTTCATCAAGCGGGGAGAATACGATATTTTTCTCATCAATGATACCCTTTTCTCCTTCAAGCAGCCGCTGCTGGGTTGCTGATTGAAAATGTCGCATGCCATGCGACCATTGCCCCCTAATTTGGCGATACAATAAGGTCAGTAAAGGAAACAACGACCTATAAGGGGGCAAACATCATGAAAAAGGGATTAACGGAGATTGTATTTGTGTTGGACCGCAGCGGTTCTATGAGCGGGTTGGAAGCTGACACCATTGGCGGGTTCAATTCGCTCATCAAGAAGCAGCGGAAGGAGGCGGGGGAGGCTGTTGTCTCCACGGTGCTGTTTGACGATACCTGCGAGGTGCTACATGACCGAGTGCCAATGGATAAGGTGCAGGCGATGACAGAGGATACATACTTCGTCCGTGGCTGCACGGCTCTGCTTGATGCCGTAGGAGGAGCCATCCACCATATTGGCAACGTCCACAAGTATGCCCGTGATGAGGACAGGCCGGAAAAGACCATCTTCATCATCACTACGGATGGGATGGAAAACGCCAGCCATCGTTACAGTCTGCAACAGGTCAAAAAGATGGTGAAGCGGCAGACCGATAAATACGGCTGGGAATTCCTGTTCCTTGGGGCTAACATTGACGCCATCGAGGCTGCCGGCAACATCGGCATCCGTGCCAGCAGAGCCGTCACCTACCGTAATGACGAAGCGGGAACGGCCTTGAATTACAAGGTGATGGAGGAAGCTATCCATCACGTCCGCTGTTGTGAAGCACCGCTTCCGGACGACTGGAAGGCAGAGATAGACGAAGATATGCAGCGTAGGAGCAGGAATTAAGGGAAGGCTGAAGCTATGGGGAGCAATCTGCAAAACCCTCGGAACCGCCTCACCGTCTGTGCCTAGGCAACATCATAGAGAAATGGTCTGTAACAGAAATGGTTTACAGGCCATTTTCCATTGTGCGAGATTGCTAGAAATCAGGTCTAGGCTAGTGTGACATCCTACTGATAATAAAATTTTCATATTTACGTGGTATCATGTGTTTAAAAGCAATTTTAACAGCACGGAGGATACCATCATGAGAAAG
>CACZHK010000078.1 GCA_902780915.1 Pseudoselenomonas ruminantium
AGCGAAAACTCAACGGCATTTTATGCCGCACAGGAGGGTGTTGCTTTTTGCTCTTTCAAAGGATTTTTAAACATCAAATGGCTGTTTTTGAAACACGCCGAAGATGTTACCCACATCGTGCGAGGCGAAGTTAGTCTCTGCGGGGAAAAGGTCAAGAGGAAGGGAGGACTAACTTATGGACATATTTTCTCAGAATCAAGGCGGCTCCTTATTTGCCAAGGCCCAACGCTTTGGCAAGTCCTTCATGCTGCCGATTGCGGTACTGCCGGCAGCAGGTATTCTGCTGGGCATTGGCGGTGCCTTGTCAAATCCCAATTCTGTCAAAGCATATCCGTTCCTTGATATCGGCTGGCTTCAGAATGTGTTTGCCATCATGGCAGCAGCAGGGAATATCGTTTTTGCCAACCTGGCCATACTGTTTGCCATAGGTGTTGCCGTGGGCCTGGCCAAATCAGACAAGGGCACGGCGGGGCTGTCTGCGGCACTGGCGCTTTTGGTTATGAATTCCACCATCAATGCTATGCTGAACATCACCGGCACCCTGGCCAAGGATAACCTGGCAGGCGTGGGACAGGGCATGGCACTGGGCATACAGACTTTGGAAACTGGCGTGTTCGGCGGCGTGGCCGTAGGCATCATGACGTATTTATTGCATGCCAGATTCAACAAGATTGAACTGCCCCAGTTCCTGGGGTTCTTTGGCGGTTCGCGCTTTGTCCCCATTGTGACCTCGTTTTCTGCTATTTTCCTTGGCATGCTCATGTTCTTTGTCTGGCCCCATTTCCAGCAGCTCATCTTTGGCATGGGGGGACTGGTGGAGTCCACGGGCTATATCGGGACTTTGATATATGGTTTTGTGCTGCGTATGCTTGGCCCCTTTGGTTTGCATCATATTTTCTACCTGCCCTTCTGGACTACTGCTTTGGGTGGCGCAGAGGTCATTCAGGGACAGCTGGTGGAAGGTACCCAGAGGATCTTCTTTGCCCAGTTGGGTGATCCGGGCACTACCCAGTATTATATTGGCATTTCCCGTTTCATGTCGGGCCGTTTCATTACCATGATGTTTGGTCTGCTGGGAGCATGCCTGGCCATGTACCACACGTCAAAGCCTGAAAAGAAGAAGCTGGTGGGCGGCCTATTGCTGTCTGCAGGGCTTACCTCTTTCCTGACAGGCATTACTGAGCCTATCGAGTTCTCTTTCCTGTTTGTCGCTCCCTGGCTCTACGTGCTACATGCCTTTTTTGATGGCTGCGCCTTCATGCTGGCCCATATGCTGGAGATTACTGTGGGACAGACCTTCTCCGGTGGCTGCATTGACCTCATCCTCTTTGGCATCCTGCAGGGGGCTGACAAGACCAACTGGATCTATATCCCCATGGTAGGCATCCCCTGGTTCTTCCTTTACTATTTCTCCTTCAAGTATCTCATCCTGAAATTCAACTTCAAAACCCTGGGGCGCGAAGATGACGAAGATATGCCGGAAGCGTCTGGCACGGGGGCAGTTGTGGGAAGTGCCGATGCCAAGCGTTCCGGCCTCATTATCGAGGGCCTGGGCGGCAGGGCCAATATAGTTGAGCTTGACTGCTGCGCTACCCGCCTGAGGGTGACTGTGAAGGACGGCTCTTTGGTGAGGGAGCGGCTGCTGAAGGAAAGCGGCTGCCGTGGCGTACTGCAAAGCGGTACAGGTGTGCAAGTCATATACGGGCCTCAGGTTACGGTTATCAAAAATGAATTGGAAGAAGTCTTGAACTGTTGAATGTCTTGCCGGTGCTGATTCCTAAGGACGACGGCAACGGGCCTATTACTAAGGAGAATGCGAAATGATTATTGCAGGTACCGAATCATTTTTCCTTCCCGGAAATGGGAAAAAGGAAGCCGTGCTTTTGTTGCAGGGATTCGCCGGAAATACCGCCGAGCTTCTTCCTTTGGGCAATTTCCTTAATGCCCAGGGATATGCTGTGCTTGCACCAAGACTCCCGGGGCATGGAACAACCGCAGAAGATATGCTCCGTACGAACGCAGAAGATTGGCTGGATGCTGTGCGGGACGCTTACGCTGTCTTGAAGGGCTTTACGCAAGATATTGTGGTTGTCGGTGCCTCAATGGGTGGAAGCCTAGCCTTGTTATTGGCGGCGGAAAAACAGGTGAAGGGGATTGTGGCCTTGGCAGCGCCTATTTTCATTGCGCAGGAACAAGGAATTTCGGCTCTTCCTCCAAAGGAAATGCTGACGTCTTCGGATTTTACGCCCGAAGTTGAACGCCATCTTGAAAATGTCCCTTCGGCCGCAAATTTGATCTATAATAAAATCCCCCTTCTTTCTGTCTATGACCTTCTTGATGTGATAGAGCGCACTAAAAACTGTTTGCCTAAAATTACGGCTCCATCCTTAATCATTCATGGAAATGCCGATACTATGGCAGCGGTTGAAAGTGCCAGATATATTGTCGATCACATTGGCAGCAGCAGGAAGGAAATAGTTTTGCTGGATGGAGCCGGGCATTTGCTTACCTTGATGGAGGGACGAGAGAAGATTTTCAAGAAAATCATAACATTTCTTGATACGCTTTGATTTTTTGAGCAACGTAGACCAAGTAATGCTGGGGAGCATAGGAGGAAATATGGCAATACAAAGAAAACAATGCTTGTATCTGATATTGGCCATCGTTTTTTTTCTGACAGGGCAAGGCCATTTAGTCTATGGTGCTGCCGTTATTCCTGGGGATGCCAGGACAGAGGAATATTTGCCGCTGCTTGCAGGAAAACGGGTGGCGCTCTTTTGCAACCAGACGGCCAGAATCGGCGAAGAGCATATTTTGGATGTGCTCCTGAAGGATGGCCAGTATGTGACAGCCCTTTTTTCTCCGGAACATGGCATCAGGGGAGACGCTCCAGCGGGAGAATCGGTGGATAGTGGTACGGATCCTGTAACAGGGATTCCCATCCTGTCCCTTTACGATGGAGACACCGTTATGCCCGCTAAGGAGGATATGGAAAAATTCGATGTGCTGGTCATGGATATTCAAGATGTGGGGCTGAGATATTACACCTATTATATAAACATCTGTGATCTCATGGAGGCTTGCGCCTGTTATGACAAGGAGGTCATTTTGCTGGACAGGCCGAATCCCAACGGTCATTATGTAGATGGGCCGCTGCTGGATATGAGCCTGAAAAGTCATGTCGGACGGCTCCCTATACCCACGGTGCATGGCATGACCTTGGGGGAACTTATGAACATGGCTATCGGCGAAGGTTGGCTGAACCTTCGCCATAAGCCGAAATTCACCGTGATTCCCTGCCTGAACTACAATCATCGGACAGCCTATGCACTGCCGGTGCCTCCCTCCCCAAACCTTCCCAATATGAAGTCCATCTATCTCTATCCATCGCTCTGTCCCTTCGAGGGCACAGCGGTAAGCGTGGGGCGGGGGACAGAGCATCCCTTCCAGTGTTTCGGTGCTCCGGAGCTGCAGGGTGAGTACAGCTATAGCTTTACTCCCACAAGCATGAAATCCGCATTGTCTCCCCTCCGGGAGGGAGAAATCTGTTACGGCGCAGATTTCAGCCAGGAAAGCGAGCTGAAATTGCGGTCGAAAGGTATGGATCTCTCCTATGTGGTGAACGCATATAAAATCTTCCGCAAGCAGGGAAAGGGAGAAAAGTTTTTTTGGAAATTTACTTCCCGAAGGTCTGGCAGAGAGATGGTGTACTTTGATTTGCTCATGGGCCAAACCTATGTGAGGGAAGCTATTATGGCCGGAAAGAGCGCCCAGGAAATCAGTGCTATGTGGCAGGAAGATGTAAGAAGGTTCCAGAAGCAGCGGCGGCCGTATTTACTGTATGAGGAGTAAGTCTCTATAAATGTAAAAAGGTCTGTGAAATACGCTCATGTCGCCAGGAATCTTTTTACCGATGTGCAGACGCCATGACCTTCATGGAATACATAGAAAAAGTATATAAAATGAGGTGAGTTGAATTGTTGAAAATAATATTTATGTTCTTATTGACTGTGCTTTTATTGCCCTGGTGCTCTGCTCAGGCGGGAGGCAGGATACTGTTTATTCCCCATGATGACAGGCCGATTTCCTATCATCAGACAGTAGAAGTGGTGGAGGCAGCCGGCTATGAGCTGGTGTTGCCGCCCAAGGAGCTTTTGAGCAATGCCACCAACATGGGGCATCCGCAGGAACTATGGCAATGGCTGCGGGAAAATGCACCCCAAGCAAAGTCGGCTATTATAGCGTCTGATTCCATGCTTTATGGGGGGCTGATACCTTCGCGAAAGCATGAGGTCAGTCAGGCAGAGATTGCCGAACGCCTGGAGAATTTCAAACGGCTGCGGCAGGATAATCCCCGTCTGCATATCTACGTCTTTGATTCTCTTATGCGCACGCCATTTCAGGGATGGGCAGGCAATATCGAGGAGCCTGCCTATTATGAGCAGTACGGCGCTGCTATCTTCCAGTACACCCGTCTGCTGGATAAGGGGGAAATAGGCAGGCTTTCTGCGGCAGAGGAGCGGGATTTGCAGGCATACGAAAAAGCTATCCCCCAGGAGTGCCAAAAGGATTGGTTTGGCAGACGGGCCAAAAATCTGGCTGCCACCAAAGAGCTGATGGATATGACGGCAGCGGGCACCATTGACTATCTGATTTTGGGCAGAGATGACAATGCTCCCTTGTGCCAGACCCATCGGGAAAATCGGGAGATTCTGACTTATGCAGAGCAGAAGAACCTACCCAAGAGCAAATTCCAATCCATGCCGGGGATTGATGAATTCAACATTTTGCTTTTGAACCGGGCTATCAATGATATGACGTGTAATATCCCCTTTGTCTGTGTTCGCTATGCTCCGGGCAAGGGCGGGGACACCGTTCCGGATTTTTCCGATGAGAAGATTTCCAAATCTGTAGAAGCCGCGCTGAAGATTGCCGGGGGGATGCAGGTGAGAACCCCCAAGCGGGCAGATCTGCTGCTGCTTGTCAATACAGAGGAAAAAGGCGGGACTATAGAAACCCTCAACGCCATGCCTACGGAGGCAGATTTTGTTCCGGATCTGAAAGCGGATAAAGGTACAGAAGCCTTTGCTAAAATGGTGGAAGAGGCTGTCAAGGCCGGCCATCCTGTGGGGGTGGCAGACATAAAGTATGCCAACGGCGCAGACAATGCCTTGCTGAATATTTTGGAACAAAAGAACCTGCTGTTCAAGCTCAAGGCGTATTCCGGCTGGAATACTGCCACCAACTCCACTGGCTTTGCCTTGGGTACGGGGATGCTGGCGGGGAAAATGACCGACGCTGCCAAGGATCACCTGCTTGCGGTGCGTTATCTGGACGACTGGGCTTATCAGGCCAATGTGCGCTCACATGTAGGCACGGAACTGGTGCGGAACTTTGGCAGCTATAAGTATTACTACAAACTGGATGACAAGCTCGCTTTTGCGGAAAAGCGCAACACAGAGCTTATGCAGGATTTCGCCAGGAAGCATATGCCCAATATTTCTGCAGATTTTACCGTCAAGAACCCATGGCTTAGGATGTTCGAATGTGATGTGATCTTTCGTTAAAAACATAGGAAGGTTGGGGAGCAGAATGACATTGAAGATGAAACTGGCAGCCGGTGTGTTTTGCGCGCTGGCTTGCATGCCTATGGTGGCGGAAACTGCCCCAAAATCGGAGACTATGCACCGGTGGGAAGTGACTTCCAAGGACACAGGCGGCACCCTGCTGTTTTCCGATAGCCCGGAGTATGTGGACAGACCGGGGATCCTTTATCAGGACACCGTGAATGGCGAGGCGAGGGTGCTTTACTATCATCTGAACAACACCAAGGTGCCCCAGAAAGTGGCAGTGGTGCTGGAAAATGCCAACTCCGAGGAGAAGTACAACATAGTACAAGTGACCCGTGGCGGTACAGCCAAGCCCAGCGAATACTATCTTTGGGTGGGCAAGAATACACAGCGCCAGTATTTTGGTGAAAAAGAGCTAGATCTCGTTTTGTTGTTGAAGAATAGGAAGCGCCTGCTGCAGTCCGGCATGGATGAAATTGTCCTGCAGCCTGGAGAACTGGTGTATGGAGTCTACGATTTCAAAGTGGATCATCCTGTGAAGACCTCCGTCATCATGTATCCTGCCAAGGCGGACCCTGTGGAGTTCATTGAAAAGGCCAAAGTGCTGCCCAGGGACTCCGTGGCCCTTCGTGGTACTTATAAGGGCATGGACAGGGAGATTACCTCTGAGCGGGAATATGACCCGGAACGGGATGGCATTGTCTACATCATGCTGGCGGATAATAAATTAGACAAATACAAGGCAGGGGTGGATGCCACCGATGGGAGCCAGACGACGAATTATGGCAATTATGGTGTGCTCTATAAGATTGCTATACCTGTCAAAAAAGGGTCTCCCAAGGTACAGTACTACTTGTCACCTTTAGGTGGCGTATATGCCGGCATTATGACTGTGCGTCGGGGGCGCAGTCCACATACGAAACTGATTGAGACGCCAGAAGGCCCCGGCTATTTTGGGGATCAGACTGCCCCGGAGCCGGAGAGTGTATCCAAAGCTCGTGAAGAGGGGACAGCCCTTTTTGGCAACAACATGGAGCTGGCTGATTTAGGCTGTTATGACAACTCTGTACCCAACTGTTTCGAATTCTCCCCACCGGGGGCTTCGAATCTTCCTGCCTGCCTGATACTCATGCCGGCTGATGAATGAGCGCGACGGCTTCTCAAAGGCAATCGTGGTATCTTTGAGATCGGTTGGCTGCATTAGCCGAAAAACAGCAATTTCACGCTTAATCTGGGTGCTACCGCAGCCTGTGGAACACAGAGATGTATTGCAGGAAATCTGGGGCTGATGTGGAAGTTTTAGCTTGTATGATTGTACAGAATTTGGGGATGATATAACGGGAAATGCAAGCAGAGCATATTGCCAATGAAATCAAGGAGGAGAAAAAGGTGAAAAGTTTATTGTCAACAAGGAAGAAAAAAGCAATCCTCTATGCCGTGGCAGCAGGCATCTGTGTCAGCGGGGCTGTCCTGCCGCAGCCTGCTGAGGCTGTGGAGCAATTTAATATTGACTGGGACGGTAAAACGCTGTTCAACATAAAATATTACGGTTCCAGCGACTACACGGCAAGAAGAGCCTCATTTTTTCAGGATGGCGAAACAATTAATGGCTTTACGATACA
>CACZHK010000079.1 GCA_902780915.1 Pseudoselenomonas ruminantium
GACAAGCACCTCCTCACTCCAGTGAACTCCTATATGTCTATTGTATCTTATGACAGGACATTTGAGAAGAGCGGCAATAAATCAGTATTTCCCTAAATATACAGGCCAGATGCGCCGTTCCTTGTACTTGCCCAGCACATCCGCATGGGTGCGGATAACCTCCACGCCGCCCTGGGCCCAGCGCTTGCGCTGCACCCAGATTCCCTTCAGAGTCTCGGGCACCAGCATCCAGCAGACCATATTGGGCTCATAGCGCACATCCCAGAACTTCGTTTCCATCTTCCAGGTCATTTCAATATCATCGGTGATGGCGTTGTTGCTCCAGAGGCCAGCATCTATGATGGCCTTGCGGCGCCAGGCCGCCACCACGCCGGACACGGTCATGACCTTGCCGATGATGCGCTGGGTGCGCTTGATGAGGCCGATGACGCTGGCATATTCCGCCGTCTGGATCTTCCCCAGCAAGCTGGTACGGTTCCGCACGCGAGGATTGCCCGTCACCGCCCCCACCCGGGGGAAGTTGTTGAAATGCCACACGGCCCACTCGATGGCCGTCTCGTCCAAGACAGAGTCGGCATCCAAAGTCACGATGATATCCCCGTGGCTCATGGCCAGAGCCAGGTTCAATCCGTTGGCCTTGCCCAGGTTCTTCTCCAGCCGCAGCACCTTCAAATCCGGATAATCCTCCATCAGCCTCTCCAGCACCTCCTGTGTCCTGTCGGTGCTGGCATCGTTGATGACGATGACCTCCAGCCTTTTGTAGCGGTTGGCAAAAATGGAGCGCACCGCATCTGCAATATCCCTTTCCTCATTGTGGGCGGGGATAAAGACAGAAACCAATGGTGTATGCTCAAGTTTCGGCGGCTCCTTGGATTTGCCATACTCCCGCCGGAAGAAGAAATACAGGCCTCCTACCATCCAGACTATACTCATGAGAATCGGATAGTAAAAAACAAACTCGGCCATCCAATTGATGAGTGCGTAAATCAAGATTGCTCTTTCCTCCTAATATCCGCAATTTCCCTTACTTTTCCCAATAGCAGAACGTAGCCGGGTAATACCCCAGATTCCTCATGCCCGCCTGCTTCAGAGTTTTCAGCTGTCCGGCAAAAGCCTTGCCATCCAGCCATGCTTCCTTCTTCCAATCGTAGCTCTGCACCTTGACAATGGTCTTGCCAACGCCGCCCTTGTCCTTGACAGCCTTGGCCACCTCCTGCAGGTACTCCTGAGGATTCTCTGCCCCGTCCATATAGGGATAAGCCATGACTACCGTGTAGTCATACTTGGCCAGATAGTCCTCATAGCTCTGGCCCAGCCAGGCTTCAGCCTTTGAGTCCAGCACAGCTCCGGCGTAGATATCCCGCATGGTGATGGCCTTGGGCCGCACTTCTCGGAAAGCAGCCAGAGCACCATCTGCCGCCTTGTCCAGAGCCTCCCGCTTCCACTTTGCCAGCTGCTTCTTTTCTTCACTGCTCAAAGAAGCCTGCTCCGGCATTTCCCTTCCGAATTCCTGCCTGTAAGCGGCTTTGGCCACAGGGGACACATCCTCGTTCTCGCCCATATACAGGTCATCCTGCAGCAGCACGCCTCCCACCTGGGTATTGGCAGCCAGCTCACGGAAGAGACGGTTCACCTTCTGCAAGTCATCCTTGGCGAATGGGCTCAGGCGATGATACCAGCCCTTCTCCCCTGCCGACTGCACGGCATTGCTGTCGTCGGACTTGATGAAAGTCTGATAGTTCAGCACCGGCAGCCAGGCCACCACAGTGATGCCACGCTGCATCAGGCGGTTGGCCACATCGCCGAAGATGTCTGCCGCCACGGGCACCTCACTGTTGGGAAAGTACACCGCATCTACATTGCCATCCCCGTCCGGGTCGGCAAAGGCCTGCAGGGCTACCACATTGATCTCATTGCCTTCCAGATTGGCTATAGTAGCCTGTATATTGCCCTCATAGCGGCCCGGGTCTTTGTCATATACGCTGTCCAAATCCACCTGAGCCAAACGCAGCGGCTCACTATTCCATTCATCGTGGTTCACCGTCAGCATCTTGGTCAGCTGGCTATCATCCACATCACTTGCCATGATCATGCGCTTGGCGTAGAAAAGAGCCTCTTCACCGGGAGGATTGACCCCGCCATCCAGCAGGAAGGCTGCCTCCATGCCTGAGGCCTTAACCAGTTCCACGGCTTCCTTGCTGTAAATGCCGTAAGGCCACACCATGGCCCGGCACTTATGCCCCAGCTTTTCTTCAAAAAGACGCTGAACCTCTGCTATATCATTCCCCAAGCGGGTTTCGTACTCCTCATCGCTCTCATAACGGCCCTGGAAGTAAAGGTGGCTCCCCACTACGCCGTTGCGGCTCCCCTGAGGGTTGATATCCTGCTGCTTGTGCATGGCGTGGGTGTGGGACACCACCGCCACTAGGCCGCTGGCTTCCATTTCCTTCAGCTCCTGCCAGGAAGCCAGATCCCGCACATCGTTGGGCTTTTCCTCCCCGTTGGTCCAGGAACTGACGATGGCCAGCATGCCGGGCACCTGATATTTCTTCAGCAAAGGATAAACCTTGGTGTAGAAGCTCCTGTAGCCGTCATCGAAGGTGACCATGACGCTTTTTTCCGGCAGGGAAAGCTCCCCTTTGGCATAGCGGATGTATTCGTCGAGGCTCACAAAGTGATAGCCATCCTGCTTCATCTTCGCCAGATGGCTCTCCAGGCGCTCATGCGTCACTGCAAAGGCATCCCCCTGCCTGTCCACTTCATGGTAGCAGAGGATAGCCACCTGGGCTTCAGCCATCTGCCAGGGCAGGAAAAATGACATCATCAGCAGCATTATGGCAAATATTTTCTTCATCATCCTCACCACCCCCAGCTATAGCTGACATTCACGCCGTAAGCGTCCTTGCGCTTGTTGTCCCCTTCATCCTGATGGAAGTACCTGTAATAGGCCGCTCCCACCGTCAGCTGCTGGTCATGGGGGAACTGCTTCACGAACTCAAAGCCCAGGGAAGGGGTGAAAGCCAGTCGCTCGTCATCATCACGGCTCCAGCCAAGGCCGGGCTGCAGGGCAAAGGTGGCATTCTGGCCGGGCAGGTTCCACTTGCGGCTGAAAATCACGCCGTAGTCCACCCAACGCCAGGGAGAATCGTAAATGGCTTCATGGTCATAGCTGCCATGCTCATACTGCAGCCTGAGCCTGTCGCTGTAATTGTGCTTCACGCCCAGCAGATAGCTCAAAGCCAGGCTGTAGCCCTTGTATTTATTGCCATCGGACAGCTTGGACCAGGTATAGCTGCCCTCCAGGGAAGTCAGGTGGTTCAGCTGATGGCTCAGAGTCACCTCATGGAAATCCTCCTTGATGCCGACCCTGGCAGCCTGGGCATGCTCATGGAGGCGGCGGCCCTGGGAGTAGGCTATCTTGGTCACATCATTGAAATCATAGCCCAGGGAAAAGTCAAAGCCGTGCTTGACTTCCGTCCCCTGGTAGCCCAGCCACCTGCCCTGCAGCTGCCAGTTTTCAAACTGCTTGCGCAGGCCCACGGACTCGTGCCAGAAGTTCTCATGCAGCTCATCATCAGCCAGCCGCCTGCGGCTGAAATCTGCCTCCAGGAAGAAATTGCCTCCTATATGGCCTTCATAGCTGAAGCCTGCGGCTCCCGTCCTGTTCCGCTTGTTGTCCACGGCCATCTCACCGTAGGCAGTCAGGACATTCATCCTCGTCCTTGAAAGCTCGCCCATGACAGCCTGGGCGCCCATATCCGCATTGTCCTCTGCCAGAGCTTTCTCCAGCTTCTGGCGGCTGTCAGCGTACATCTCCTCATGGAGAAGATTGGCTGCCCTGAGGATGCCTGCCTTATGGGCTATATCCTCATTGCTGCTCTTTTCCAGCCGGCGCAGCAGCTTGTCCGCTTCATGCTCATAACTGCGGCCTGACAGGATCTCGTCCCGGCGGAAATTCAGCGTTTCATTCTGCAGATCCTGCCCTGCATTCACCAGTGCCCTGGCATAGCGGAGAGAATAAGCCTCCCTCTCCTGCTCATCCTTGCCCGGCAGGGCAAAGATGCTGCGGGCCAGGCCTACCCGGCCCAAGCCAAGCAGCGCCTCCCCATCCATGCAGATGATATTGTTCACCCGTTCATTGAGATTGGCTATTTTGCCATAAGCCTCCAGAGCCTTGTCCTTCTGCCCCAGCCTGGCCAGCGAATAGGCATAGCCCAGCTGCACATAGGGCACGGTCTCCGGCGTGTCGCGCTTCAGCACTTCCTCATAGACCTGAACCGCCTGACGGTATTTCCCCTGACGCAGGCACACATCCCCTACCGTCTGCAGTCCGTAGGAGGGGAATTCCTGGGGATCCTTCACATATTCATGGTACAGGGACAGCACCTTGTCCGGCTGGTTGCACAGCCGCAGGGCCATCAGGTAATCTGCCAGCATGAACTTGTTGACCCCGGGCTTTATATACGGAGCGAGAATTCTCTCGGCCCGGCTGGGTTCCCCCTCATTGATATAGCGGGCAGCCCGCCTGGCATCCATCTCCGTCACCTGGTCCAGCTGCTCGCTCCTGAGAGCTTCCTCACGAGCCTGACGGAAATAATTTTCTGCCGCCACATAATCATGTCTGCCGATGGCTTCCTGGCCTTTCTCATTCCACTGAGCAAAAGTCATAGCCTCCGGCTCATTCACAGGTGCAGCCTGGGCCAAGGAAAGCCCGGATAGCACGCAAAGCGATGTCAGAAAACTTATTCCTGACCATTTCCTTTTCATCGAATCCACCTTTCTTTTTTATTATCAGCCCTAAACGACAAAATATCTCCCCTGTGAAAGCGAGAGATTCCGATTGACCAACCATGCTATATAAAAATGTGCACCATGCACACAAAACTAATGCAATTTTAATCATCTGCTTAAATTAAGTCAGGAGCAAACACCACATTTATTTATGTTGCACGAATCATCTTTACAAAGCAGGCACCCAAAAACAAAAATCCCTGCCTGCATTGTAAAGTCTTGCTATGCAGGCAACATCAAGACACGACAAAATCAGCTTTCTCTTAACGCCTGGGAGGTAAAATGTTATGATATATAGGTCAGAATTCAACGATGCAATCATATTTGATGGAATAGGTGTTTTATTGAATGGAAAATCCATACCTTGCTGAAGCCCAGTCTCTCATAAAAAAATACTACGGCTATCCTGATTTCCGTCCGGCTCAGAAACCGGTGGTAGAGAGCCTGCTGTCCGGTTCAGATACATTGGCCATCATGCCCACGGGAGCCGGCAAATCCATCTGCTTCCAGGTGCCCGCCCTGATCTTCCCGGGGGTGACGCTAGTCATCTCCCCCCTGATTTCCCTGATGAAGGATCAGGTTGATGCCCTCATGGAGCAGGGGGTGCCTGCCACCTTCATCAACAGCCAGCTCAGTGCCAAAGAGTCCTCCGAGCGTCTGCAGGCCATCGCCGCCGGGCGCTACAAGCTGGTGTATGTGGCCCCGGAACGGCTGGATACAGATTACTTCCAATACATCATCGAGCAGCAGGAAATCTCCATGGTGGCGGTGGACGAGGCCCACTGCCTTTCCCAGTGGGGCCACGACTTCCGCCCCAGCTACCGGCAGATTGCCCCCTTCATCGCAGGACTGCCCCGCCGCCCCCTGGTCAGCGCCTTCACCGCCACGGCTACGCCTGAGGTCAAGGAAGATATCGTAAGCCTCCTGCACCTGCGCAGCCCTCAGGTGCATGTGACGGGCTTCGACAGGCCCAACCTCTACTTCGAGGTGCGCCGGGGCGAGGACAAGAAGAAATTCCTCGAACGCTACCTCAAGCGGCACCAAGAGGAAGCCGGAGTCATCTACGCCGCCACCCGCAAGGAAGTGGACAAGCTCTACGAGCATCTGAAGAAAAAGAAATTTGCCGTGGGGCGCTATCATGCGGGACTTTCGGACAAGGAGCGCACCGCCGCCCAGGATGATTTCCTTTACGACAATGTGCAGGTCATCGTGGCCACCAACGCCTTTGGCATGGGCATCGACAAATCCAATGTGCGCTTCGTCATCCATTACAATATGCCCAAGAATATCGAGGCCTACTATCAGGAAGCAGGCCGGGCAGGCCGGGACGGGGAGCCCGGAGAGTGCATCCTCCTCTACTCCCCCCAGGATGTCATGACCCAGAAATATCTCATAGATGTTTCCACAGAAAACGAGCAGCGCAAGAGCCACAACCTGGGGTGCCTGCAGAAAATGGTGGACTACTGCCACACCCCCGAATGCCTGCGGCACTTCATCATCAGCTACTTCGGGGACACCAGTTCCGAGGTAATCTGCGACAACTGCGGCAACTGCAAGGCAGGGCTGGAGAAGGTGGATGTCACCACCGATGCCCAGAAGGTCTTCTCCTGCGTCTACCGCATGAGAGAGCGCTTCGGCCTCAATCTGGTGGCCCAGGTGCTGAAAGGCTCCCAGGACAAGAAGGTACATGAGCTGCGCTTCGACCAGCTTTCCACCTTCGGACTGATGAAGGAGAGGACGCTGGCAGATATCAAACTGCTGATCCAACGCTTCGTAGCCACAGACTACCTGGCCCTCACAGAAAGCAAGTTCCCCGTGCTGACCCTGAAGCCCGCCGCCTATCCCGTGCTCAAGGGACAGGAAAAAGTCTGGCAGGCCGTACCCAAGCCGGAAACAGAAAAAGCCCCGGCAGACTCCGGCCTTTTCGACAAACTCCGCAAACTGCGCAAAGAAATCGCCACCCGGGAACACGTGCCCCCCTATGTGGTCTTCTCCGACGCCACCCTCAGGGATATGTGCGCAGTAGGTACGGGGAAGAGTTCTTGGCCTGCCTGACGGAGAAATAGATGACAGAAAACGAGCGAAAGAGGCACAGTTCATGATAACAGCACTGAAAGGCCTTGCCAGCGGCGTGGCGCGGGGCAAGCTTTATTTTGAAGAATATCAGCCCTCCTGGGCCGAGGCGGGGCGGCGGGCAGTCCTTGTGCTCCAGCGGGCCATCCCCCAGGCGGCGGAAATCATTCACACGGGCAGCACCTCGGTGCCGGGCATGTATGCCAAGCCGCTGATTGATATGCTGGTTGGTATGAGGGAAGGGGCAGAGCTATCCCCTTCCCTGCCGGAGCTATCAAGGCTCGGCCTGCAGGAATTCGGAGAAATCATTCCCGGGGACCGGGTGTTTTACCTGAATGACCCGGATTCCGGCAAGCGTTTGCTTCATGTCCACATAGTGCCCTGGCGAACGGAAAGCTGGTATCGGTATGTGGATCTCACCGACTTCCTGCAGGCAGATGAACGGGCCAGACAGGCTTATATCTATCTGAAAAAGGCCCTGCTGCTGCGGTATGAGGACAGGCCCATGCTGTATAATCCCGCCAAGAGCCAATTCCTGGCTGACCTGCAGGCAGATGCCAAAGCATGGCGGGCCATGCAAGAAACGGGAGGAGAGCCTTGAGCCGGATCTGGCGGCAACTGTGGCACTATTCCGGCCGCCACCGCTATATCATGGTGACGCTGCCTGCCGTGCTGCTGCTCCATGTGGCACTGGATGTCTACATCCCCTACCTGATAGGGGATATGATGGACTACGGGATCTACTCAGCTGATGCCGCTGTCATCACAGGGCAGGGCCTGCGGCTGGCGCTGGTAGGGGTTGCCATGATGCTGACAGGCCTCACTCTCAGCCGCCTGATTGCCGTCTGGTCCGGGGGCGTGACGGAAAACCTGCGCAACGCGCTCTTTGCCCGCGTGCATCAGCTGCCCCTGGCTGATACGGACACCTACGGCACAGCGTCTATCCTGACCCGGCTCTCGACGGACATGAACTATATCCGCCAGGGGCTGGGCCTGTGCCATTCCCTGCTGCGCAGCCCCTTGATGGTCAGCATCACCGTACTGGTGACGGTGACTGTCTATCCACAGGTTGCCTGGATTTTCCTGCTGGGGGCAGGGGGACTGGCACTGGTGGGCGCACTGGTGGTTCGCTTCACCCTGCGCCACTATCGGCGCATGTTCCAGTGCTATGATGACCTCAATGAGCTGCTGGAAGAAAACATCGCCGGGCAGAAGACGGTGAAAGCCTTTGCCCGGGAGGCAGAGGCCGAAGCCCTGTTCCGGCAGAGAGCAGCTTCCCTGCGCCGGGAAACCATGCTGGCCCAGGGAGGAGCCATGCTCAATGAGCCTATGCTGAATACAGTCATGTATGCCTGCATCCTGCTCATCATCCTGGTTTCCGCCCGTTCCATCGTGGCGGGGGACATGCAGGCAGGAGATTTCTTCTGCCTTATCGTCTACGCCACCCAGATTCTGTATCAGATTGCCATGCTGACCCTCATCATAGTGCCCATCCTCAACTCCAGGGTGGCCATGGACCGGGTTTTGGACATCATAAATCTCGCCCCCTCCATGGCAGAAGGGGGCGAGGATAGCGCGGTATTGGGAGACTATTCCCTTTCCCTGCGGGATGTCAGCCTCTCCTACCAGGCAGCGACCACCAACAGGCCGCCTGAGGAAGGGAAAGGCAGCTTCGCCCTGCAGGGCATCAGTCTGGACATTCGCCCCGGGGAATTCCTGGGCATCATCGGCGCTTCCGGCGCGGGCAAGACTTCCCTGGTCAGCCTGCTGCTCCGGCTGTACGATGCCACCTCCGGCCAGATTTTGCTGGGGGGCAGGGATCTGCGCTCCTTCTCCCTCGCCTCCCTGCGCCGCCTTATGGGTTTCGTCCCCCAGCGCAGCCTGCTTTTCACCGGCACCATCGCGGACAATCTCCGCTGGGGCAATGAACACGCCACCGCTGAAGAAATCGTCAAGGCCGCCACCCTCGCAGGAGCCAATGACTTCATCATGAAATTGCCCCAGGGCTATGATACACAGCTCAGCCAGGGCGGCCTGACCCTCTCGGGAGGACAGCGTCAGCGGCTCTGCATCGCCAGAGCCTTGGTAAAGAAACCGAAACTCCTGATTTTGGACGACAGTCTCAGCGCTTTGGACAATGCCACGGAAGCAGCTGTCATGCAGTCCCTGCGAGGGCTTGAAGGAACCACCGTCCTGCTGGTATCTCAGCGCATTTCTTCCGTGCGCCAGGCAGACCGCATCCTCGTGCTGGAGGAGGGGCGGGCAGCGGGACTGGGCACCCATGCGGAGCTGCTGGCCACCAGCAGCATATACCGTGAAATATATGACACCCAGCGGAGGACGATGGCATGACGAGCGAAGCAAAAAAGCAGCCGGTGACTCTCATGCGGCTGCTCAATTATCTGCGCCCCTATCGCTGGCAGCTGTGCGCTGTCGCCTTGTGCATGATTGGCGGCACCATCTGCGCTGCCCGGGCAGTCTACTACATGAAGCCCATCATCAACGATTATGTCACGCCCCTCATAGGACAGGCCAATCCCGACTATACGGGCTTTTTTGACCTGCTGGGGCTGATGGCGCTGCTTTACTTGAGTTCGGTGGCGGCCTCCGCCCTGCACAATGTCATGATGATACGCATCAGCACAGATGCCATGTACCGCATCCGCAGCGAGATGTTCCACCGGATGGCGCATTTTCCCCTGGCCTATTTCGATACCCACAGCCGCGGGCAGCTCATGAGCTACTACTCGGCAGATGTGGATGCCCTCAGCGCCATGCTGTCAAGGGGACTGCCCAAGCTGGTAGAGGGCTTCACCATGATCGCTACCATCCTGGTGACGATTTTCGCCGTTGACTGGCGCATGGCCCTGGTGGTGACAGGCTGCGCTGCTGCCATTTCCCTGGTGCTACGCCGCCTCTCCCGCAATAAGTCAGGCTATTTCACTGCCCAGCAGCAGAGCATCCAGGACCTGAACGCCTACGGGGAGGAAATGATCGCCGGGAGGGCAGAGATTAAGGCCTTTTCCCGGGAAGCAGCGGCACAGCAGGAATTCGAGGCCCGCAGCCATCGGCTTTTCCGCCACTCCAGCATGGCCGACTTCTTTGCCAACAGCCTGTTCGACTTCACGGCGGGGCTGGACAATCTGGGCTTTGCGGCGGTGGCCCTCTGCGGCTGCCTGCTGTCTCTGGAAGGCCGGAGCGACCCGGGGACGGTAATCGTCTTCCTGCAATATTACAAGAACATGATGACACCGCTGACCAGGATTGCCAAGCAGGTGAACAGTGTCATGGAAGCCGTGGCAGGCGCGGACAGGATCTTCGCTTTCCTGGATACCCCGGCAGAGCCTGACAGCGGCCAGGTGCAGCTGGTCTCCTGTGCCAAAGAGACTGCTGGCCAGCCCCACGAAAGCGCTCCCTCCTATGAGTACGCCTGGCAGCTGCCCGACGGTGAGCTGCGGCCCTGCCTCGGCGCCCTGGAATTTGACGGGGTGGATTTTGACTACACCCCGGGGGTGCCGGTGCTGCGCGGCCTGTCCTTCCGCGTGGAGCCGGGGCAGACGGTGGCCTTCGTGGGGGCTACCGGGGCGGGCAAGACCACGGTGGTGAACCTCCTGAGCCGCTTTTACGAAATCTCTGACGGCAGCATCACCTTTGACGGGATAGATATACGCCAGATAAGCAAAAATGACCTGCGGCGCGCCGTCAGCGTGGTTCTGCAGGACGTACACCTCTTCACCGGCAGCGTGGCGGAGAACATCAGGTACGGCGCACCGTCAGCCACAGCGGAGGAGGTGCAGGCAGCAGCCCGGGCCGCCAACGCGGATTATTTCATCGGCAATCTGCCGGAGGGCTACGCCACCCTCCTCGCCCACGGCGGCGCAGCCCTCTCCCAGGGAGAGCGCCAGCTGCTGGCGGTGGCCCGGGCGGAAGCAGGCCAAAAGCCGGTGCTGGTGCTGGACGAGGCCACCAGCTCCATCGACTCCCTGACGGAAATGCGCATAACCAAAGGGCTGGCCACCCTGATGCAGGGCAAGACAGTGCTGGTCATCGCCCATCGCCTGTCCACCATCCGCAAGGCCGACCTGATCATCGTGCTGGAGCAGGGTCGCATGGCGGAAATGGGCAACCACGCCGAGCTGATGGAGAGAAAGGGGCTTTATTACAGCCTTTATACTAAAACTGGTTAATATCAATCTTCCAAGGAGAGGGAATCTACCCGGGACAGCAGTTCCTGCAACTGCTTCCGGGTATTTTTTATGCGCACTTCGGTGAGTGCTCTGCCCTTATGCCAAGTATTTTCGAGAGTATGAAGGAACCGGATGTATGCTGCCACACGGATCTTGTCCTCCAAAGCCTTCAGCCGCCCCCTGTCCTCCGTGCCGAAATAGAGCTCCAGCAGCCGCTGCCAGATATAATCCTGCGTTTCATCGTGCAGTCCCATAAAGGCCATGGCATTGCCAGGTTCGTCTTCCTTGAAAGCCTTGTAGGACACATACAGGGCCTGCAGGTCGAAAAGCGGCTGGCCCGTACACAGGGTTTCCATATCTATGAGCATGGGTTCCCCATGGCAGAGCATCACATTCTTCATCTGGAAATCACAATGCACCACATGCAGATCCTCCGGCAGTTCCGCCAGCAGATTCTGCAGCCTGCCGATGATCTCTACAGGCAGCACCTCCTGCAAGGACCGGAGCCGTTCCAGCATATTGTCCCTGGCCAGAGGCAGCTCTCCCCTCTCCATTTCCGTGGCATGAACCTGCTTCAGGCAGCTGACATAAAGAGCCATGAGCTCTTCCAATTTTCCCCGGTCCTGCTCATGTTCCCTCACCAGGTCATTGAAGGTCTGAGCCTGCAGCAGTTCAAATACCGTCCCGTACTGGTCGCCGACCCGCACAATATCATAGGGAATAGCCGTGGGAATGCCCCTGATGAAAGCCTTCCTGGCCAGGGACTGCTCCCGTTTCATCAGCGGCAGGCTTTCCTTGCCATCAGCGTACAGCTTGACCACCGTATCCTCGTCAAGCTGGAAGACCTGGCCAAAAAAGCCCTTGCCAATGAGGCGGCTTCCCTCCAGGCTTATTTCCCGGTAGCTTTTTTCCACCTTGATGAGCTCCGTCAGGCCTGTCATTTCCAGGATAGCATAAACCTCCTTACGGGCTTCGATGATGGAAACCGGCGCATGCTTCTGCACCTTTTCCTCCTTGATGACCCGGATGATGATGCGCAGGCCTATGGAAGAAATATACGTCAGTTTCTTCGCATCAAAAACCAAAGCCTCGTACTCCTGCGCAGCCCGCAGCCTGTCGATCTCCCGGCTGAAGGCAGGCGCAGTGACGGAATCAAGCGCCCCCTCCAGCGGGATGACCAGGATAGATCCCTCCATAAAAAATCCCCCTCCCCTAGGGCGTGTTTAATCATTTGATGAATTCTCTCCCGCCCTGGATTATTCCTGCCGAAATCCAGGGCGTGTTGATTAATTCACTAAGCCCATCTTCACGTATCTTGACTGTCCCTGCTGCGTTGACAAATCCTCGACATAGCACCGCTATGCCTCCGGTTTATCTGGGCCAAGTTCATTTAATCAACACGCCCTAGCCGCCAATATTTTTCCGGCAAAAGGAAAAAACCATCTCCACGTAGAATAAAAATGCGTGAAATATCCCTTTATGGCAGTTTTGCAGAGACTCTGCCATACCAGATAGGAGTGTTGCTTATGAAAAAGTCTTTCCAAGCCATCGCTGCCTCCTGCGCGCTGGCAGCTCTTCTGGCCCTGCCCGGCTGCGGCTCCCAAAGCGGAGCAGGCGGCAAGGTTTACTTTGCCGCCCATGCAGAAGCCACCGATTTCACGGGCAAGCTATACGAGGGTGTGAAGTCCCATATGCCCCAAGGGGTGGAAGTGGAGTTCTTGAACGCCAATGGCGATGCCAACCTGCAGATCGACCAGCTCAATGAAGCCATCAGCCAGAAACCTGCCGCCATCGTGGTGCTGGCAGTGGATGGCGACGCAGTCATCCCCGCCATAGAAAAGGCCAATGAGGCAGGCGTGCCCGTCATAGCCACCAACCGCGACCTGAACGGAGGCAAGTTCGCCAGCGTCATGTCAGATGAGAAGCAGGCAGGCAAGCTCCAGGGCGAATACCTGGCCAAGCACCTGCCCCAGGGGGCCAAGATAGTCTACCTCATGGGCGAGAGCAGCCAGAGCAGCGCCCGCCTGCGCTGGGAAGGGTTCAAGGAAGCCTGCCTTGACAAGCGCAGCGACATCCAGCTGCTGGCCAAGGCCGATGGCAACTGGAGCGAGGCCGAGGGGCTCAAGGACATGACCCTCTGGCTGCAGGTCTATCCCCAGATTGATGCCGTAGTGGCAGGCAATGACAATATGGCCTGGGGTGCCCTGAAAGCCCTGAAGGCCGCCGGCCGCGACCAGGGCGTGATCGTCTCCGGAGTGGATGCCATGGACTACGCCGTCAAATCGGTAGCAGCCGGGGAAATGTCCCAGACGGTCAAGCAAGATGCAGACAAGACCTCGGAGGGCATCGCAAACCTCCTGAAAACCGCCCTGTCCGGCACCATCCCCACCGATGAAGTGAAAGTGCCTTTCACGGAAATCACCAAAGAAAACGCTGCCCAGTTCAAATAAGGAGGGAGACACTATGAATCAACTGAGCGTAAGGGCCAAGATCCTCCTGCTGGCCATCATCATGCTGTTCATCACCTGCGGGGTGGCCGCAGTGGGCATCTTTGCCAACAGCCAGGCCAAGCAGTCCATAGACGACATGTACAACTACAACCTCATGACCACCCAGTACCTCAACGATGCCAACAACCAGCTGCGGGCCATCATCTCTCATGTATCATACATCCAGCAGCAGGACTTCACCATAGAAAACCGCAAGGTAGTGCTGGAAGATATCACAAACAAGCTGAAGATCCTCCAGGATGACGTGGCGAAAGTCAAGGAAATCAACCACAGCAAGCGTGGCCAGGAGACCATCGCAGAGCTGGAAAAGAATCTGGCTGACTTCTCCGCCAAGGTGAAGGCCACGGAATCTCTGGGCATGAGCCCCCAGGACAAAGCCAAGATCCTGGACAACCTCTCAGAAGTCAACGCCATCGGCGCCAACCTCTCCGTGCTGACCCCGGACAACGTGCTCCAGGGCAAGCTGCTCTTTGAGGCCAGCAGCGCCAGCTACGACAGGGCCATCAAGATCTTTGTGGGCATCATCCTGCTGGGCCTCATCATAGGCGTAGGCGCCGCCATCACCATCGCCCGTGACATCGCCATCCCCCTGCGGGAATCCGTGCGCCAGCTCAATGCCGTGGCAGACGGCGACCTCTCCCAGGAGGTGCCCGCAGAGCTCAGCAACCGCCAGGACGAAGTGGGCAGCATGGTGCAGGCCCTCGTCAAGATGCAGAAGGCTCTGCGCACAGTCCTCAAGGAAGTCAGGCACGAAGCCGACAACAGTGCCGACATGGTGCAGGAAGTGCAGCAGTTGGTGGGCGCCCTGAACGAAAGCACCCAGGATATGTCCGCCGCCACAGAGGAAATGGCCGCCGGCATGGAAGAAACGGCTGCCTCCACGGTGAACCTCCAGCACCTCAGCGACACCATCGGTGACAAGATCCACGAAAACGCCCGCGGTGCCGAGGAAAGCGAGAACTACACCATCCAGGTGGCAGAACGGGCCAGCCGCCTCCAGGCCACCATGTCCCAGTCCTCCAAAGAAGCAGAAAGCGTCTACAACGCCACCAAGACCTCCGTGGAGGAAGCCATCGAATCCGCCAAAGTCGTGGACCAGATCAACAACCTCACAGGCGAGATCACCGAGATAGCCGAGCAGACCAACCTCCTGGCCCTGAATGCCGCCATCGAGGCCGCCCGGGCAGGCGAGCACGGCAGGGGCTTTGCCGTGGTGGCAGACGAAGTGCGCAAGCTGGCCGAGCAGTCCCACGACACCGCCGAAAGCATCCAGAGCCTCACCAACAAAGTCACCGTCTCCGTGCAGAACCTCTCCAACGGCGCCTTCGGCCTGCTGAAATTCATAGAGGATAAGGTCAGCAAGGACTATGCGCTCATCAACGAGACCGCCGACCAATACCGTGGTGATGCCGAATACCTCAGGGGCTTCGCCCAGAAGAGCAACACCACCTCCAAGGAACTGGCCGACTCCGTGGAAACCATGGGCAACGCCATGGAAGAAATCGCCAAGGCCACCCACGAAGGAGCCGTAGGCAACACCACCGTAGCCGAAAAAGTAACCCTGGTAGCCCAGAAAGCCAACGAAATCCTGGACAAAATCAACATCTCCCAGCAGGGCGCAGAAAACCTCAAGCAGCAGGTGGCGAAGTTCAAGGTATGACCCGCCTGATTTCTAAATTAAGGTAAATATTCGCCAATATCTGCCGACTTCCTCCCGTCACCCCCATCGCAGGAGCAAGTTGACAAGCACAGCAAAGCCCGGAGCCTATCATAACGCTCCGGGCTTCTGTCTGCCAAATTTTTCAGTTCTCACAGTGACTGACACCGAACCACGTTCTCCCCTTACCACTTCTCCAGCATATGCCGCACCAGATGCGCGGAGTTCTTGGCGGCTTCCTGCTGGAATTCCTCGAAGCTCACACAGACACACAAAAAGCCCCCGGGTGATGAGTCCAGGGGCTTCGCTCGTGAGATATCCTTACCAATATCTTATACAAAAATCTTAGCACTCGATTGCGAGAAAGTCAATATTTTGTAGCCGCAAGTGTAGTCGCATACTACATATGCAAATGGCTGGACAGCCGCTTCCGCAACTAGTATTCCATGCCTAAGGGAGTGATGCCCCCAAGGGCGAAGGCTCAGCTTCGGCTGGGCCGGCAAACAGCGCGGCGTGAATGCACAGCTGGGGATGCAGTGGAAGTTCTGAGCAATAAAAGATGCAGACTCGCTTGAGGGCGGGCCTGCGGGGGCGGGGGACCGCGAAGCGGTGGTGGGGGGTTGATTCGCCAAGATTTCGTAGTAAAATAAAGACAAGAAACAGGAGGAATGGATATGGCAGCTTTTCGCATCAACCGCACCAATGACGCAGTATTCAAGACGATCTTCGCAAAGTACCCAAAGATTACCCTGGCTCTCATCAATGCTTTCCTTGAGTTCCAAGGTACGGAGCAGCTGGTGGACATTGAATTCATCGACCGGGAGATCGACTCTGACGAATACGATGGCAAAGAATCCCGGCTGGACATATTGGGTATTACCGCCAGCGGCGTGAAGGTAAATATTGAAATGCAGGTCAACTCCCTGGCCGCCATGGGGGAGCGCTCCCTGTTCTACTGGGCGCGGAACTATGCCGATTTGAAGCGCGGCGAGGAATACGACCAGCTAAAGCGCACTATTGCCATTAACATTTTGGGGTTCAACCTTTTCAATGAAAAGAAGTACCCCGATATGCACAGCTGCTTTGGCATCTACGACATCAAGACTCAGTGCCAGCTGACGGACAAGCTGGAGATACATTTCCTTGAATTGCCGAAGTTCAAGAGCAAGAGCGTGAAGGACATGAACCGCATGGAA
>CACZHK010000080.1:0-6483 GCA_902780915.1 Pseudoselenomonas ruminantium
TTTGCCATGACGGTCGGTGTAAGTTTGCCAAGCTTGATAGCCAAGAGGTTTTTGAATAAAAATTGACAGGAAAGAATTGTAAAAAAATGCGGTGCATTATTATCCCGCCAAGGAGTGAAGAAAAATGTCTGTTATTACCATGCCTCACGGCGGACAATGTGAGCACGGTGGCCCACAAGCCCAGTGGCATCAGCATTGACCTTAACCTGGTGCTCAAGCATCTTGATGTCCCCTTTGGCTGCAATATTGAAGTTGACAATGCCAATACTATTTAATTTTTTCCACAAACACCTCCCACAAAAAACAAACCTCAAAAAAACAAACAATCACACACCACCATCACTGACTCCCACATCACCCTTACTAATAGGGATGATATTGCGAGTGGGGCGGGTGGATGAGCGTTCATCTACATGGCTGTAGCGGGCAGTCATCTCTGGCGATGAGTGCCGCAGCGTTTCCTGGACTACGCGCAAGTCCTTGGTTTCATGATACAGGTTGGTGCCGCAGCTGTGCCTGAGAGTGTGGCAGGCATGGCCAGGATATTTCACTCCGGCGAACTCAAGGGCCTTGCTGATGATTACATGCAGGCCGGTGCGTGTAATCCGCTTGCCGTAGCGCCGGTTGGAAAAGCTTATGATAGTAGGGGTGACACCGTTATCTGGCTCTACTGGGCCGCGCAGATGCAGATAGTCCATGAGCCTGTCCATAGTAGCATCGCATGGATAAATGAAGCCGTTGTGGCCCTTGCCCCGGATCAGGATGCGCTTGCGCTCGTAGTCGATGTCTTCGTCATTGAGGCGCATGACCTCGACGCGGCGGAGTCCTTCAACACCCATGAGGTAAACAATCAAAGTGTTGCGGGCGCAAGTCCCTGGCTCCTGCACCAAGAAGGTATCGCATATCTCGCCAAGCTGCTCCAGCGTGTAATACTTGAAGTCTTCATCGCTGGCTACCTTGATGGCCGGCAATGGAATATCATCGCATGGGTTCGCCTTTATGAAGTTCATCTTGATGGCCATGTTGTAGAAAGCCCTGATGGCTTCCATCTTGAGCCTTACTGTCGAACTTGAGAGCTTCTGATTATTCTCCAAGTGCTGTATGTAAAGCCTCATCTGGAAGTCACGGACAGCCAACGGGTGCATATTGTTTTCATTGCACCATTTGAAGAACAGCCGTATGGCGGTCTCATAAGTAGACATGGTATCTGCAGCCGGGCGGTTCTTTGCTATATACATCGGAAGAAACTTGGCAAAATTGATGATGAAGGTATCGGCAGAGATGTTTTGTTCATCCAGGTATGCAGGCGGCCTGTAAGTTTTCGGTTCAACCTGCTCGACCGCCGCAAGTTCAAATTCGTCAGCCAATTTAATCACCTCCGTGGCATCATTGTACCATAGACCCATTTAGTGTGCAAGTGAACATAATTGTGAAAGATCCTAATGACTCCCCTCGCGCATAATAGTTGCTACTATCTACTAAACTGAGAAGCAGGGGTTCCTAGTGCACATAACCCTAATTATGTACACTAAATAATCTGACTTCTCAGTTACCTTTTGGGGCTAATTTATCTTTGAAGCGTCCGGTCTACTTTCCTAAGTTATGTACACTAAAACACTAGGTCGGTTGAAAAAAAGGCCTCACAGAATCGCGTCTGCGGGCCGAAAATAAATTTTAGATAATCTTATATGCGTCAGTATCTATCGTCGCTCTACGAGGCTCCTATGGCCTCATTGTCAATTTATGAATATCAATATTGTTTATTCACTTCTTATTGCTGCACTGTCTCTCACTCTATTTTCTATGCGTTCTTGCCTATTTCCTTCTCAGTCAATTGACAATGACTTTTTCAAGCTTTTTCAGCCTGTACATGCATACTGGCCATACTGTTCATGAAACATTGCCCCCAGACAACCAGGGCTGCCGCACTGCAAAGCACAAGGCCGGCCAACACTACATATTCCGTTCCCCAACCCTCTATAAACCAGCCGCCAATGGTTGTTCCCAGGACACAGCCAATATTGGCCGCAGTGAGAAAAAGCCCATTGGCAAAATCCGGGGCCTCTGGAGCTGCTTTGGTTATCCAATACTGGTTTATATTGCCATTGATACCGCCTAAGATTCCCCATAGAATCACCAATGCTCCCATGAAGGGCCAGGCACTGCCGCCCCCAAACATAACAGCATACACCACAGCCGTAACCACAGGAAATGCCTTAATTACAGACAGAGGGCGTACGGTCAAAAGATTGCCAGCCAGCACACTGCCCAAAATGTTGCACATTCCATAAGCCAAAAGCAGAATGCTGACCAACCCGGGAGCCACGCCAGAGACTACAGAGAGAAAATCTGCCAGATAATTGAACACGCCAAAAATCGAACCGTTCAAAAACACCACAGCCATAATGGAAGCCCACAATTGTGGCTTTTTCAGCACAGCCAGCTGGCTGCCATAGCTCATGCGTGACTGGGCAGGCATAGAGGGCACCAGCCACAAGGTAGCCAAAAGCACCAGCAAGGTTGCCAAAGCAAAGAAAGTCATGGAAGCAGCGAGGGATATTTGCTCGGCCAGAAAATTGCTGACCGGCACCCCTGCCACCATACCGGCAGACACTCCCACGTTGATTTTGGCCACTGCCTTTGGCTCCTCTCCCGGGTTGGCCAATGATGCCGCCACTGAAAAGGCCATGGCACAGTACACAGGATGGAAGAAAGCCGGCAGCACTCTCACAGCCAGCAACACGTGGAAGTTTTCAGCAAAAATCGCTACCACATTGCACAAGGTAAACAAGCCCAGGATAAAGACCATCACATGCTTGCGGTTGAACCTGGACATGATAAGGGGCATGGTGGGTCCCGCCACCGCAACCCCCATGGCAAAGAGACTGATAAGCCACCCTGCCTGTACAATGGTAACATTGTAATCTTCGGCAATGTAGGGCAAGATTCCAATAAAGCCCATCTCAGTATTCAGGATGCCAAAGACCCCGGCTGCCAGGATAAACAGAAGTATATTCTTGCGTTCCAAATCATTCCCCCCAGTTTGCAAAAACCGCCCCCGCAGGGAAGGTTTATTCAAATCTTATAGCCATTTCCTTTCTTCTTCATGACCTAAGTGTAGATGAAATAGCTTCAGATTACCAATACTTATAAAAAATAATAATCTATGCTTTTTAGTAATAAATCTTGGCATAGACATAGAAAATAATGTCCTTGCTATTAACTTCCCCTGCCTTCTCATCGATATACAATGTAGGCAGGTTTGACCCGCATTGGTTCAAGGAAAAGCGACATATCAGGAAAAAGGGGTTGATATTATGTCCATGATTGGCAAGCTGGGCCAGGAGAGTACCAGCGTTCTCTTTCGTGAAAACATTTTCAACCAGCCAAAGACTTCGGCTGATGGTGCGGAAACCATCTTCCAGAAGCTCCATCAAGCTGCCTCCGGCGAAAAGGATGAGAGCACCGTCATAGGCAAGGCGGCTGAGGTCCAGATAAGCGAAGCGGGCAGGAAGCTTTTAGAGGACGACCTGGACCCGCTTAAGAAGATGTGCCAGACAGACTTCATGACCGAAGGAGAAAAAAAGCTTCAGGAACTCAAGGACACCATCTCTGCCAGAGAAGATTACAAGAAACAGGCCGAAAAGCTCCAGGAACGCATTGACACGGACACCAGCCTCACCTTTGAGGAAAAGGCCCGCATGCAGGAAGAGGCTGATGCTCTCAAGGAAAAGGGCATGAGCCCAGATGAAAAGATGCACGAACTTTACGGCAAGAAGCATGCCCTGGAAGAAAAGATGGAATCTAGCGAGTATATGGGCGGAGATGTACTGCTGCTCCAAAAGCAAATTGCTTTAATGGCGAACAAGATCGCCAAAGCAGAAAATGACATTGAAAAAGAAGGTGCCCTGAAGGAACTCTATACCCAGGAAATCATCAAAGAACGGGGAGACATTGCCTTTGCCAAGAGCCGGGCCAAGGATTTGAACGCTGCTCTGGACATGAGAAGCAGCGAGCTTTCCATGGCAGTCCGTACGGAAGAACAGGTGGCAGAGCAGGGCGTAAGGAACGTCACCCACCAGCCCCGCCCCGAAGACGTAGTGCAGAAAGCCATCGAGGAAGGCAAGGAACGGACTGAGGAGGGCGAAAGCATTGCTCCCGACAAGACCATGACCGCTGCCCTGGACGTACAGACGGAAATGCAGACCACCTCCGCCACGCAAAATCCAGACGACACCAACGAGGAACTGGAACTGGAAAAGAAGCTTAAGGCCATGTCCCTGGAAGATCTGCTGGAGCGGTGAATGTATGACCTTGGAGGTAATGAATCATGCTTATAGGAAGTGCAATGGATGGCCGAACCTTAGAAGTAAATCATGCCCTTAGAGCAACGGAAAATGCAGTGCGGAGCTCTGCTTCAAAAGCGGAGCTAGCGGTTTCCTCGGCCTATCAGGTAGACCTAAAAGGGTCGGAGGAAACTTTCCAGTCCCATTGGCTGGAGCTTGATAGCAAAGCTTATCTTCTCACCCGGTCTGGCCAGAGCAAGGAATCGGAACTGGCTGAACTTCAGGCTAGCGTGGAGGTGCTGGAAGCCACCAGGGCCAAGAGCCTTGGAGGTATCCAATCAGCCAACGCCAGATTGGATAATCTGCCGGATGACTTTGAGACAGTCACCCTTACCCCCTCTGCTCTGCAGCCATCCCCGGAAACCCAGAGGCTCATGGACATCATAAGATGGGCCAACGAGCAGTTCAACAAGTCCATGCCCAAGATTGAGATTGACGGCCCTCCGGGAGGCATTGGCACCATCAAGAGCCGCCACTATACCTGGACATACAAAGGCGGAATTGTGGAAAATGCTGCCGAGGCAGACAGGGCAGAAGAAGCACTGAAAAACACCATGAAGCAGGACTTGTCAGATACCATCAGCAATATCCTGAAGCCCTATGAGACTTACAGTGAGGCTGCTGATATACTTCATGACAAGGATATGGCAGCCATAATCTATGAGCAAGGCGGTGATGATATTCTTCGCTACACCAAGGAACTGTCAGGGGGACTTTTTGGCAAGCTGGCGGCCCAGCTGAACAACTATGCCAAGGTTTTTGGGGCAGACGATGATTTCCTGAAGGACATCCGGGCTGCCTTTGACAGCCTCACCCCCGCAGGAGGAGAGATGAATCCCTTGGTGCGTCAGATGGATGAAATGGTGGATTATGTCCAAGGCGGCGGGGAATTGGATGTCAAGGATCCCAAATTCCTGGAAAAAGTGAAGCAGGCGGTGGCTGAAGCCTACAAGAAAAAGAAAGAGGCCGAGAATGTAAAACCCCAGGCCTTGAAAGCTGAAGAAGAAATCCCAAAGCCCGGATTTACCTATCTGGACCAGCTACGCCAAAATTTGGAGGAAACCTCTGACCTCCTTGACAAAATGATGCCGGAGAACAAAAAGGAAGAGCATCGGACGAAATCCGCCAGAGATGTCCTGGCCGCCCGAGCTCCCAAGGATAATTTTGACCCCGAAGAACATAAGAAGCTGGCTCATGTCGGGGAAGAAAAAGCCCCCGCCTACCAGGACAGCGGCATATTCGACAAGAAAAAATCGGTGGATGCCCTGTCCGCCGACACGGAAGAAGTTCTGTCCGCCCTGCAGTCGGGCTGGAAGGATTATATACGGGAACACAGTCTGATTGACGAGGGGAATTTGGTTAACTTTTGATAACAAGAACATTGCACAGCAAAAAAGCGGCCGTGACATGCGGCCGCTTTCTATTCCCTCCCCAAGGCATGACTGGTTCACTTATAGCTCCTGCATTGCTACCGTTCAGCCATGCTTGCTTAGAGAGTGTTACCTTCTCTTGGCATTTTCCTTCTCTGTGACGACCACCATAACTGTATCATCGTCATCAATTTCCGCACCACACCGAGGACAGCAAGCATATTCGGTACCATCTGGCAGTTGCCGCTTGCCCTGGCACTTTGTGCAAAAATCAGTATTGCACCGCTTGCAATGCAGTATCTCACCAAAATCTCTTCTGCCGCACCGGGGACAGCCATCGTAGTGTTTAGCCATTTTTACTCCTCCTCCAGACTACACTGAAAGACCCTTGCATTTCATATCCTTATGTACGCACCATGTCTCAAATCAATCCCAGCCCCTGGAACGCATGGGCCAGGCCATCATCGGCCACAGCATCCGTCACGAAATCCGCTTTGGCCTTGATTTCCTCGCCACCATTGCCCATGGCCACGCCCACGGCACAGTATTCCATCAAACCAGCAAGGGTGACTATCAGCCAGCATATGCTGTCAGACCTCTTCCAATCTGTCACCTAGCCCCCCATGGCTATTTGAGTTATAATTATACCAAAAGCTCACGGGAAAGAAATTTGTCAGAAAGGATGCCCATATATGACTTTAGAAAATAAGCTAGGAATCAATGACGCTTTGGAACTCGCTCATGAGGAAGAACGTCTGACTAAAAAA
>CACZHK010000080.1:6497-11986 GCA_902780915.1 Pseudoselenomonas ruminantium
ATAAGGAAGACTACCTCCTAGCTATGGAACGCAGCCCAGTTCGCAACAAAGAAATAATGTTGCTCCTAAAAGAAGCATTGACCAATCAGATTGATGACCGACAGGTATACATGAAGGGGATTGACGCCTCCTATGGCTATGAAGGGTACAGTACCTTCAAGGCCAATGATTTATGAAGCATGGAACAAGTTTTCCGGCTCCTGAAAGCCAGTTCCATATCTGTAGGCTTTCGTTAAGCTCTCCTAAATACAATACGCACCAAAAAGTGGCCGTACTGCTCATGCAGCCGCTTTTTGGTGCGTATATTCTTTCATCTCGAAAAATATATGCTCATCTTCCTTTGCCGGAAGATTTGCCGGAGCGGTAAATACTTACATTCCCAAGCTATCCACCCATGTCTTCAAAGCCTCAACAGTGAGATTGCCGTTCAGAAGCTTTCCTTCCTGCACCATTGCTCCCGGGCAGCTGCCCTGAAGGCCTGCCACGCTTTTGCCAAAGCCGCTGCCGCCGGAAGTGGCAAAGAGGATGATTTTCTTGCCTGACATGTCATATCCTTCCAAAAAGCTGTTGATGATGTGGGGAGCCACATACCACCAGATGGGGAAGCCTTAGTAATCACTGTTAGTCTATACCTTGGAGCGGACTTCAAGTCAATAATTTTTTCTTTCCCCAAAAAGCCCTTGACTTTGAGTAGGCTCCAAATGCTACACTAAGACCATGATATGAGTCCCCCTACAGCGAGGTGAGATTATGACCATCAAAGAAGTAAGTGAGAAATACGATGTATCCGCCGACACCATCCGCTACTACGAACGGATTGGCCTTATCCCCCACGTCCCCCGCAAAGCAAACGGCATCCGTGAATTTGACGAGGCATCCTGCGGGTGGGTGGAATTCATCAAGTGCATGCGTGGTGCCGGAGTGCAAGTGGAAGCCCTTATCGAGTACGTTTCCCTGTTCTTCCAGGAAGGCACTGAGGCAGCCCGCAAGGATATCCTGGTGGAGCAGCGTGCCCGCTTGCAGGAGCAACTGGAAACCTTGCAATCCACCATCGAGAGACTGGACTACAAGATTTCCCATTACGATGAAATGCTCAGATGCTCCGAAAAACTCAAGTCCTGATCTCCTTTGTCCCTCCCCCTAATGCAGCAAAGGTGCGTCACTATTGATGACGCACCTTTGTTTTTCGTCTTTGACCAGAATATAACTCGAAAGAAGATGTTCCCCACCTCTATAGGTGAGGTTGGCGAATATTATAACTCACAAAACTTTCTTGTATACATAAGCTGCAATAAGGGCCTGCAATGCCACCAAAAACGCCAGCAGGCCAAAGGCTGCATAGAGGCTGGTCTGGTGAGCCAGGAAGCCGATGGCCGCGGGTCCCATAAGTATTCCCAGATACCCAAGGGTGCTTACCGCAGGCACCGCCATGCTGATAGGCATATCTTTCTGCTTGCCCAGCAAGGAAAAGAACACCGGCACCACATTGGCACTGCCAATGCCGATGGCAAAGAAGCCTGCGTATAAGAGCAGCTGGCTGGGAGCAAAAATAACCAGCAGGAAGCCCAGAAATGCCAGCAGGCTTCCGCCCAGCACCACAGGCTTCTGCCCCAGCTTCTGCACCGCAGCATCCCCCAGGAGCCGCATGGTGAGCATGGCCGCAGAGAAAACCGTAAAGCCCGTACCTGCCAGAGACATATCAAGGCCCTTGACAGTGGTAAGGAATACGCCGCTCCAGTCCATGACCGCCCCCTCCACCAGGAAGGCGATGCAGGCCACCACGCCTACAAAGGTCACAATCCCCTTGGGTACAGCCAACATGGCCCCGCCACCTTCACCGCCAAAGGGTAGCAGATGGCGGGCAAAAAAGGCCAGGGTCAGCAGCATTACCCCCACAGCAATGCAGGTGGAGGCAAAGGGCGTCAGTCCAAAATTCCCCACCCAGACACCAAAGAGCCCGGCTCCCACAAAGCCTCCCACGCTCCACAAAGCATGCATGCCCGACATCAGGCGGCGTTTCGATGCCTTTTCCACCAATACGGCCTGTATATTCACCACCACATCAATGCAGCCCATCATAGCTCCAAAGACAAGCAGGGAGATGGCTGTCGGAACCATGCTGTCTACCAGGCACAGTACCAGCAAAAGCAGGGCAAATAATGCAGAAGCCACGGTCAGCGTCTTCCGGCAGCCAAAACGAACGGCAGCAGCCCCGGACAAGGGCATGGTCAAGAGTGAGCCGATGCCTATGCATAAAAGCATCATGCCCAGCACATCTTCACCAATAGCCAGCCGTTCCCTGAGCAGAGGAACCAACGGAGCCCAGGAAGCTGCCCCAAAGCCGCCGATGAAAAACAAGGCCCTGGTGGAATGCTGACGCATTTTTCCCGCCGCATATCTTTCCTTGGCCTTTGATCTGTCCATATCCTGATTCATGAATCCACTCCTGTCCTTCCCACATTTTCAAATAAAACGGGGAACACATTGTTTATTGACGAGAACAATAGTTCTAAAATATAATAATATAGAAAAAGAAAACGTGATGTGAGCATGATACGATATGAAAATGGAAAAGACCTGCTTTATTGCCATTGACCTGAAATCCTTCTACGCCTCAGTGGAGTGCGTGGAACGGAAACTTGACCCTCTGACCACCAATCTGGTAGTTGCTGATGAGAGTCGTACAGAAAAGACCATCTGCCTTGCCGCAACCCCCGCCATCAAGTCTTACGGAGTGCCTGGGAGAGCACGGCTCTTTGAAGTGGTACAGAAAATCCGTGAGGCCAACGGAGCCCGCCGTTTTTATGCTCCCGGCCATAAACTCGAAGGGCAGTCCTGCGATGCTGTGGAACTATCGAAGAATACCAGCCTTGCCATCGACTATATCGTGGCCCCTCCCCGCATGGCTCTCTACATGGATTACAGTTCCCGGGTGTATGGGATTTACCTGCGGTACATTGCCCCCGGGGACATACACACTTATTCCATTGATGAAGTCTTCATCAATGCAGCCCCCTACCTTGATACCTACATGCTGACTGCCCGTGAACTGGCTATGAAAATGATACGGGAAGTGCTGTCAGAAACCGGCATTACCGCCACTGCCGGCATTGGCACCAACCTATACCTAGCCAAAATCGCCATGGACATCACGGCCAAGCACATGCCCCCGGACAAGCACGGGGTGCGGATAGCAGAGCTTGACGAAAGGACCTACAGGCAAAAGCTGTGGGCCCACACCCCCATCACGGACTTCTGGCGGGTGGGCAAAGGGTATGCCAGCAAGCTCGCCAATATGGGGCTGTACTCCATGGGAGATGTGGCCCGCAAATCACTGGACAGCCAGGGAGAAAGGGACTTATACAGGGTATTTGGCATCAATGCAGAACTTCTGATAGATCATGCCTGGGGATATGAGCCTTGCACCATGGAGGCCATCAAGTCCTACCGTCCATCTGCCACCAGCCTCAGCAGCGGGCAGGTGCTGCACTGCCCCTACACCCATGCACAGGCACGCCTCATCGTCTGGGAAATGGCAGATCAGCTTATCCTCGACCTGGTGGCCAAGAAACTCATGACCAATCAGATAGTCCTCGATATAGGCTATGACATCGAAAACATCGCCCAAGGGTACAGGGGACCCGTCCATACTGACCACTATGGACGAAAGGTGCCCAAGCCAGCCCACGGCACCATGAGCCTTAAAAAGCACAGTTCCTCCACCAAGGAACTGCTGCGGGAAACTCTGGCTCTCTACGACCGTATCACCAGCCCATCCCTCCTGGTCCGCCGCATTACCGTCACCATGGGAAGGCTGATAAATGAAGACAGCGTAGCCAGACAAAAAGAAGCCACGGTAGAATTTGACCTTTTCAGTGATATGGAAGGCACAGCCCAAAAGGAAGAAGCTGCCCGACTGGCAGAGGAAAAAGAAAAATCCCTGCAGCACACCATGATAGCCATCAAGAACAAGTTCGGCAAAAACGCTATCCTAAAGGCAGCCAATCTCAAAGAAGAAGCCCGCACCATTGCCCGCAACAGCGAAATCGGAGGACACAAGGCATGATGAAGATAGAGAGAAAAATAGAGCAATACGCCGACATCATAGACCTTCCACGACCAGAGCCAAGATGCTGCCCCCGCATGCCCCTAGAAAAAAGAGCTGCCCAGTTCGCTCCCTTCGCAGCCCTGACCGGCTACGAGGAAGTAGTGGAAAAAACTGCCAGGCAGCATGAGGACAGCATTGAGAGGGGCTAAAGCAGCCTATTGCTCGCTGCATGGCAAAGCAGTGACAGCACAGTCCCTGGCCAGGCAGATGAATTTGTAGATGGCAGAGTTTTTGTCGCTGCTGGACTGCTGACGATAGTAGATGCCCATGGGAGCATGGGGAGATTCTGTCCAAGGAAGGAAGGCAAGTTCCTTGTGAGGCAGGGCAAGATGCTGGGGGATAAGGGCAAAGCCTGCCCCAGCCAGGGCGAGGTTGTAGGCTTCACTGGTGGTGGCACAGAGAATATTATCCAGCTCGTCATTGACAGGGACGATGTGATGCCCACGGGAGAAGACATGCTTTAAGAGATAGGGTGGAATGGCAATCACCTGACGGTGAGGCCACATATCTTCAGAGGAGACGCTTTTGCGGCGTCTCTTTTTGCATGCCAGAACCAACGGATGGTTTTTCCGCATGACACAGACAAAGGCATCATCATGGAGCTTTTGAAAGGCAATATCCTCAGCAGTGAATTTGGCATCCTTGATGCCCACTACCAAATCCAGCTGACTGGTGGTGAGCCGGTGCAGATTGGCATCGGTCTGGTCAAGGGTAAGTTCCGGCACGATGTTCTCATTGTCTGCCAGCACCCCGGAGAGAATCTTGCTGATAAACCAGTTTGCATGGGAGTCAGCGTAGCCAATGCGAAGCACCATACGTTTATGCTTATGGAAGGTGGAAATCCATTCCAGTGAATGGTAGTAGAGGCCGAGCATCTGCTGGGCATCGGGCAGGAACTGGAAACCAACCTGCGTCAGGGATACGGAACGGGTGGTACGGTTAAAAAGCTGGGCACCAAGCTCTGCTTCCAGGCTTTGAATCTGCCTGGAAACGGCAGGCTGGGACATGGAAAGCCGTTCAGCTGTCTTGGCATAGTTCAGCGTCTTGGCCAGGGTAGTGAAGCACTCAAGCTGCTGGGTATTCATGCTATCACCTCGTCACGAATTCATTATGTTGCCGATAAGATTATGATAACACATATTGATACGCTTTGTGCATAAATAATGCGATAATAGCATTTCACAAGGCGAATTATTCCTGTTAAGATGTGCCTGTAAGCAGAAATCCATCATCCATTTAGGAAAGGAAGATATATCTATGTCCAACGAACATGAACTTATATCTAAATTTGAAACGATGATTAACACCGCCGATGAATCTTTAGCAGCAGAACTCATTGCTGAAGATGCTATCTTTTATGCACCAACACAGCCGGAACCAC
>CACZHK010000081.1 GCA_902780915.1 Pseudoselenomonas ruminantium
CAGCGTCTTGCCGAACCGGCGGGGACGGGTAATCAGCGTGGCCTGGGCATGGCCGTCAAGCAGCTTCTTGATGAAGTCCGTCTTGTCCACATAATAATAATCTTCCCGCACCCGCCGGAAGTCATCCACTCCCACAGGCATCACATAATGCTGCTTCATACCCTCACCCCTTCATGCGAATTTTCTTTACTCTTTACTTTATTGTAGCAAATGCGCAAGGTATGTCAATCTGTCTTCAAATAACATCTGCCAATGACTGAGGCAAAGAAAAGCCCCCCGTCAAGAAACGAGGGGCAAATCCGCCGTGGATTCAGCAGATATTTTCAACGAAACAGGACAGCGATGAATCAATCAGCCCGTCCCAGGGCCTCTTTCAATGTCCTCCAAGCCAGCGCAGCGCATTTCACCCGGGCCGGCATATTTGATATATTCTTCAACGCCAGGGCTTCTTCCAAATCCTCCAATTCCACCTCATCAGTGACTTCCCTCTTGAGCATGGCCATGAACTTGTCAGTCAGGCTCCGCGCTTCCTCTACGGTCTTGCCCCGCATAAGGTCAATCATGATATCCGTGGAAGCCTGGGAGATGGCGCAGCCGGCTCCGGTGAAGGCCGCGTCCTTGACCCTGCCTTCCTCCACCTGCAGTTCCAGAGTGATTTCGTCACCGCAGGAAGGATTGTGCCCCTTTTGGCAGCAGGTGGCGCACTGCAGGGGATGCTTGTTTTCCTGACAGCGGCTGTGCTCGGTGATGACTTCCGTATAGATGGCTTCCAGTTCATTCAAGGTGCATGACCCTCCTTACTTTGCTCAGGGCGTCAAGCCAGCGGTCTACGTCCTCTCTAGTGTTGTAGAGGTAGAAGCTGGCCCGGCAGGTGGCGTTCTGGCCCAGGTATTTCATCAGGGGCTGGGCGCAGTGATGACCTGCCCGGACGGCTACCCCCTGACTGTCCAGGATGCTGGCCACATCATGGGGATGTACGTCCTTTACATTGAAGGTGATGATGCCCGTCTTGTTGTCTATTTTACTGTCGCAGCCGTAAAGCTCGATGAAAGGCATTTCCCTGAGGCGGGGCAGGGCGTAATCCACCAGATCTTTTTCGATGGCTTCGATGCGCTCGAAGCCAATCTTTTCCAGATAGTCGATGGCAGCGGTAAGACCTGCAGCACCGCCCACATTCTGGGTGCCTGCCTCGAAGCGGGCGGGCACCTCGGCATAGCTGGTTTCCTGCTCATCCACATACTCTATCATGTCCCCGCCAAAGAGAAAGGGCTGCATATGGTCGAGGATTTCATACCTGCCGTAGAGCACTCCGATGCCCATGGGGGAGAGCATCTTGTGGCCGGAGAAGGCGAAGAAGTCCGCTCCCAGCGCCTGCACATCCACCTGCATGTGGGCCACGCTCTGGGAACCGTCCACCACAGCCACCGCCCCCACGCTATGGGCTTTTTTCACTATATCCTGCACATCGTTCTTCAAGCCCAACACATTGGAAACCTGGGTCACGGCCACTATCTTGGTGCGGTCTGTTATCTTAGTTGCAATATCCTCCTGAGAGAGGTTGCCATCCTCCTCCAGATAGATATACTTGAGGGTCGCCCCCTTGGTTCGGGCTACGAACTGCCAGGGCACCAGATTGCTGTGGTGCTCGGAGATGGTGAGGACGATTTCATCACCCTGCTCCACATTGGCCAGGCCGTAGGCGTAAGCCACCAGATTCAGGGCCTCGGTGGCGTTCTTGGTGAAGATGATTTCCGCGGGGTCCTTGGCCTTGATGAAGCCAGCGGTCTTGCCCCTGGCGTTTTCATAGATATCCGTGGCCTTGACGGAGAGGGCATAGGCTCCCCGGTGAGGGTTAGCATTGCAGCCGCCGTAATAGCCGCAGATGGCCTGTATCACTGACTCCGGCTTCTGGGTAGTGGCGCCGTTGTCCAGATAGGCTATATCGTTCACCTTATTATTCAAGAGGGGAAAGTCCCTCAGAAAATCCTGCTCACTCATGGGAAAGCCTCCCCTCTAATTCACTCATAACCTTCTCGCGCACTTCTTCAGAAAAGCGGTCCATGACAGGCTGCAGGACGGCAGTCACCATCAGCCGCCTGGCTTCCTCCGGGCTGAGGCCCCGGCTCTGCAGGTAGAATAATTTCTCCTCGTCCATCTGCCCTACGCTCACTGCATGGTGTCCGTCCACCTCGTCCTCGTGGGAGAGCATCAGGGGTACGCTGCGGTTCCGCACATCTTCGGACAGCAGCAGCACCTCTTCATTTTCCCTGCCCACGGAGCCTTTGGTGCCTTGCAGGAAGTCCAGGGTGCCACGGAAAATCTTTTCCGCCCCCGTGAGCAGTGCCCCCCGTACCTGCATATTGGCCTCGGTGCGGCGGCCCTGCTGACGGATGATGTAGTTCAGATCGATTTTATTGCGGTCATCTCCCAGATAAAGGGCCCAGACATCTGCCCTGGACTCCTTGCCCAGGAGCTCCACTTCCACGGCTGCCGCCGCTTCCGCGCCCCCCACATAGGCACCGGTGTAGGAGAACTTGGCCCCGTCACTGACAGTCACCTTCAGCCTGGTGGCCGAGGACTGTCCTGCCGTCAGGAGCACTGCCTGCTCCAGGGCAAAGTCCGCCCCCGGCTCCAGCCTTATGTGCAGCTCGGAAGCGCCAGCTCTCTCCTGCCGGCTGAGGGTGCGCTGCTGCCCTGCCGCCACGACGATTTCCTGGCGCATTGCTTCTTTTATATTTACGCCCGCCGGCACCTTTGCCTCATTGACCCCCAGCCAGCGCCAGGTGGGCAGGGGGATGGCGGAAAAGATTTCTTCTGATATGGCTGTCATTTTCCTCACCCCATGGTCCCTTCTAATTCCAGATTGACTAAGTTGTTCATTTCCACGGCGTATTCTAGCGGCAGCTCCTTGGCAATCGGCTCCACGAAGCCGCGCACGATCATGGCCCGGGCTTCATTCTCGTCAATGCCCCGGCTCATGAGGTAGAAGATGGCCTCGTCGCTGATGCGTCCTATCTTGGCCTCGTGGCCGATATTGGCCTCCGCCCCCTGGATGTCCATGACAGGCAGGGTGTCGCTGCGGGACTCATCGTCCAGCATCAGGGACTCGCAGTTCACCGAGCACTTGGCATAGGGAGCATTTTTCGTCACCTTCACCGCGCTGCGGTAGGTGGCGGCGCCCCCGGCCTTGGAAATGGTGCGGGTATTGATATTGGCCGAGGTATGAGGGGCCGCGTGGATGACGCTGGCCCCTGTATCCAGATTCTGCCCCCTGGAGGCGAAGGTCACCCCGGTGAACTCGCAGCGGGCATTCTCCCCGTGGAGCACGCTGCAGGGATACAGGCAGGAAATATGTGAACCAAAGGAGCCGCTGACCCATTCGATCAGGCCATCCTTTTCCACCAGCGCCCGCTTGGTGTTCAGGTTCATCATATTGCGGCTCCAGTTCTCGATGGTAGAGTAGCGCAGCCGCGCCCCTTCCTTCACAAAGAGTTCCACACAGCCTGCATGGAGGTTGGTGACATTGTGCCGGGGAGCAGAGCACCCCTCGATGAAGTGCAGGGAAGCGCCTTTTTCTACGATAATCAGCGTATGCTCGAACTGCCCCGCCCCCGCCGCATTCAGCCGGAAGTAGGACTGCAAGGGGATATCCACCTGCACTCCCTCTGGCACATAGACGAAGGAGCCGCCGGACCACACCGCCCCGTGGAGGGCAGCGAACTTGTGATCCTTGGGCGGGACTAGGGTCATGAAGTATTCCTTCACCAGTTCCTCCTGCTCCCGCAGGGCTGTCTCCATATCCGTGTAGATGACCCCCTGCCTGGTGAGGTCCTCCTGAATGGAGTGGTACACCACCTCAGAATCGTACTGGGCCCCTACGCCCCCCAGGGATTTCTGCTCGGCCTCGGGGATGCCCAGGCGGTCGAAGGTGTCCTTGATATCCTCCGGCACTTCCTGCCAATCCCCGGAGAGCTTCGCATCAGGCTGCACATAGGTGACAATCTCATCCATATTCAGCTCCGAGATATCCGGCCCCCAGGCGGGCAGGGCCAGGCTATGATAGACCTCCAGGGACTTCAGGCGGAAGTCCAGCATCCACTGAGGGTCATGCTTGCGCCTGGAAATGTCCCTGATGATCTCCTCCGTCAGCCCGGACTTTGACTTGTAGCGGCTGCGGTCAATATCCTTGATGTCGTAAAGGGCACGCTCGATGTCCTCCACATAAGTCTTCTTCTTTGGCTGTTCCATGGCTCACCCCTCCGCCTCCAGCAGATGGGCAAAGCCATGGTCATTCACCTGGGAAATAAGCTCCGGGCCGCCTTCCTCTGCCACCTTGCCCTCCATCAGCACATGCACCCTGTCCACCTTCAGCTTCTCCAGGATGCGGGCATTGTGGGTGATGATCAGCACGGAGCTATCCGGGTTCTCCTTCCGGAAGCCGGCCACGCCCTCAGACACAATCTGCACCGCATCCACATCCAGGCCGGAGTCCGTCTCGTCCAGCAGGGCCAGCTTCGGCGCCAGCATCAGCAGCTGCAGGATTTCCGCCCGCTTCTTCTCGCCGCCGGAAAAGCCCACATTGAGATAGCGCCGGGCGTACTCTGGCGACATCTTGAGCTTTTCCATGGCTGCCTTCAATTCCTTGCGGAAGGGCAGCAGCTTGACCTTCTCCCCCGTCACCGCCTGCTTGGCGGTGCGGATCATATTCTCCAGCGTGATGCCCGGGATTTCCTCCGGGGACTGGAAAGACAGGAACAGCCCTGCCCTGGCTCGCTCATAGACAGGCTTCTCCAGAAGATTCTCCCCCTCGAAGTCAAGGGAGCCTTCCGTCACCCGATACTTCGGATGGCCCAGCAGCACATTCATCAGGGTGCTCTTGCCGGAGCCATTCGGCCCCAGGATCACGTGTACCTCCCCCTTGCCCAGGGTCAGGCTCACCCCTTTCAGGATTTCCTTGTCCTCCACGCCCGCGTGAAGATTCTTTACTTCCAGCAGCTTCGCCATAATGCTCTCCTTCAATCTATGCTCGTCGTTCGTCAGATCCATCATATATCCTAGCAAACCGCTAGGAATTAGCTCTGTCTCAATTTTAGAGGGCAGCCAAAGCAATGTCAAGAAAAACTTATAAATCTGCTCGGAATTAAAAAAAGGTGCATGAGCTGCTCTGAAAGCAGCCATGCACCTTAGAAACTATTCATCAATCTTTGCGCAACATGCCGATCTCGATGGTTTTTTCTCCATCTATGCAGTAGTAATAACGGTTATCGTGGAACTGCACCACGGCTGCCTTGCGTACATCCTGCAAGTAAGCCATGTCGGTAGCCGAAATACCGTAGAGGTTGCCCACTTCCTCGAAGGATTGCCTGCGGAATTCCCTGCGGCGGTCTTTTCCCCGGTAGAGGATCCAGTTGTAAAACTGCCAGCTGCCCAGCAAAAGCAAGGAAACCAGCAAGCCAATCCCCAGGATGGCCATGACCTGCCAAAGGCTCTCCCCCGCCTCCACATACAGCTTATTGTAGAGCGTGTATCCCAGGAAAGCCCACATCACCAAAGTGGCAACAACCGCAAAAATCTTCTCCCCCCAGCGGATGAGGAAATGCCTGTCATCTTTCCGGGCGTAGATAGGCTCTATTTTTTGCCCTGCCTTGATTTCACTCATGCCTTGATCCCCCTGTCAGGACTTACCCATACTGCCGTAGTGCTCATATCCCTTCTGAAAGCCGATGGCGCAGCCACCACAGCAGACAGGGCATTGAAAATCCAGTAGACCACGGGATACCACACCACCCAGAAGTAATCCTTCAGCAAATGCTTGTCATAGCGGGCATCCATGAGGATGCTCACCCCAAACTGCATCAGGCAGAGGAGGGAAATCACAGACCCCTTCCAGTTGATCAGGGGATTGCCCAGATCAGGCAGCAAGGCCACATAGCCGCTGCCGGTAAAATCAAACAAGAAGCGGAGGCTCCACAGGATCACGCAAGTGAGGAAGGAATAGGACCACAAAAGCCCCAGCACATAATCTAAGGAAACACTGATTTAATCTTCAATTTGCCCGAAAAAATCTCGTATTGTGCAATGTCTTTTAGGATTGGACATTACTGTGGATTGGAACCCGT
>CACZHK010000082.1 GCA_902780915.1 Pseudoselenomonas ruminantium
AGGTAGAAAAGAGCTTCCTCATGGTCTGCCAATATGCACTGCAGGGGAGAGAAGGCACAGGTAAAGAGCGTGTTGTAGGCGTGGTCGAAGCGATTGCCGAAGACGCCTGAGAGAAGCAGGCTGCCTTGTTTTTCTTCCTGGGCTTTGAGCAGGGCCAGCTGGGTGTCTGTGTAATCCTTGTCCTTGGGAAAGAAATCCATGGGAATGTGCAGGCTTTCTGCCCAAGCCCGGGCCTCTGACGATACGCTGTCTCCGTCGCCAAGAAAATAAGAGGGAACCAGACGGTTGTTATAACAACTGTCCAGCCCGTGGTCTGCCGCCCAGAGCGTCCTGCTTTGGGCGGTTTTTTGCAGCCATTCTGCTTGGGGGGGACGCCCGCCGCTTATCAGCAGGTGAGTAGGCACGGGGGGCTTGGGGAGCAGGGCTGTTAATTGCGGCAATTCAAGTAGAGAAATATTTTTTTCCATGGTAGTAACCTCTGTTTATGTTTTGTTTAGGTTTAGTCTGATTTATATGGTATAATAACTATGCTATATATTATAATAGCATAGGCTGAAGGGGATAATGAAGGGAGGACTTACAAGATGGTTAAGTTTTCGTACTACGGACATTCGGCGTTCCTGCTTGATGATGGCAAGTACAAGGTTTTGGTTGACCCGTTTATCACTGGTAATCCTAAAGCAACAATCAAGGCTGAAAATGTGAAGTGCGACTTTGTCCTGGTGAGCCATGCTCACGGCGACCATCTGGGCAATGCCCCGGAGATTGCCTACAATAATGGGGCGGCCATTGTAACCACCCCGGAGGTCATTTCAGAAGCGGAGAGCATCGGGCGCCTGACCTGCCACCCCATGAATCTGGGCGGCTCCCTTGACCTGCCCTTTGGCAGGGTGCGCATGACCCCGGCTCTGCATAGTGCAGGCGTTCCCGGCGGCATAGCCTGCGGCTTCGTCATCAATATCGGCGGCCTCAACATTTACTATGCCGGTGATACTGCTCTGTTCAGCGATATGCAGCTTATCGGTCAGCGGGATGAGATTGATTACGCGGTGCTACCCATAGGGGACAACTACACCATGGGCATCGAGGATGCGGCCCAGGCGGCAAAGCTTCTGGGGGCCAGGAAGGTTATTCCCGTACACTATAACACCTGGCCGGTGATAGAGCAAGATGCACATGAATTCAAGGCTCTGGCAGAGAAGGAAACTCAGGCTGAGGTGCTGATTGTGGAGCCGGGGGACACTTTGGAATTAGATTAAGGAATAAATGGACACAGCTACCAAGAAGAAAAACAGGCTGATAGTTATCTTAGGCCCTACGGCGGTAGGCAAGACGGCTCTTTCCATCGCTTTGGCCAGAAAACTTGGCACTGAGATCATCTCCGGGGACTCCATGCTGGTGTATAAGGGCTTTGACGTAGGCTCGGCCAAGCCTGATATGAAGGAGCGCCGAGGGGTGCCCCATCATCTCATAGATATCCGTGAGCCATATGAGAACTACGCGGTGACGGATTTCGTAGCAGAGGCGGGGAAGTGCATTGGCACCCTCAATGCCCAGGGCAAAGTTCCCATTCTGGCGGGAGGCACAGGGCTTTATGTGAAAGCTCTGCTGGAAGGTTATCAGTTCAACGAAACAGAGGAACATGTGGCCTATCGTTCCTATCTTGAGGAACTGGGCAGAAGCAGGGGCAAAGAGTATGTTCACGGCCTTTTGTCAGAGGCTGACCCGGCTGCTGCCCAAAGGCTGCATCCCAACGATTTCCGCCGTGTGGTTCGCGCGCTGGAGGTCAGTCACTTTGGCGGTGAGCAGATTTCCCAGGAGAAACAGGCAGGGGCAGGGAACATCACCAGAGAAGCTCTCTGCTATGATGCGCTGGTCATAGGCCTGGAGAGAGACAGGCAGGAACTGTATGAGCGCATCAACCGAAGAGTGAACCTTATGTTTGAGGCAGGATTGGAAGACGAGGTGAAAGGCCTTCTGGCAAGGGGGCTTCACCGCGGCACTCAGGCCATGAAAGGCATAGGGTATAAGGAGACAGCGGCGTATCTCGATGGCGAAATGAGCCGTGAGGAGGCCGTAGAGCTTATCCAGAAATCCACCCGCCACTTCGCCAAGCGGCAGCTCACCTGGTACAGGAAAATGCCCTACATAGAGTGGATAAAGGCTGACCAGCCTTTAGAAGATTTGCTGGCAGATTGCATAAAACTTATGAACAAGACATGGGAGGCATCAAGATGATGAAGAAGAACACTACCGATTTGCAGGACACTTTCCTCAACAATGTACGCAAGAGCAACACCCAGGTCATCATACACCTGGTGAATGGTTTCCAGATCAAAGGCTTGGTGAAGGGCTTTGATAATTTCGTCATCATGCTCGATGTCATGGGCCGCCAGCAGATGGTCTACAAACACGCCATCTCCACCATCAGCCCCTCAAGGCCTGTCAGCACCTTCCGTTCGGAGGCAGAAGGCCGGGAGGAAAATGCGGACGGGGCCGCAGAATGAGCCGGGGATTTGAAGTAGTCAGCGCTTACGATGGGAAGGGGATAACCCTTCCCCTTCGTAGCACGGCTGCAAGTGCAGGCTATGACCTTTCGGCTGCGGAAGATACGATTATCTTCCCGGGGGAAATGGCCATGGTGCCTACGGGAGTCAAGGCTTATATGGAGCCGGATGAGGTGCTGTATATCCATATCCGTTCCAGCCTGGCGGTGAAGCGGCAGCTGGTGCTGATGAACAGCGTGGGCGTGGTGGATGCGGACTATTACAATAACCCCGATAATGAAGGGCATATCTTCATCGCCTTGTGGAACCGGGGGAAGGAGGCCGTGACTTTGAAGGCAGGGGAACGGCTGGCTCAGGGAGTCTTTATGAAGTACCTTTTGGCTGACGGGGATACGGCAGGGAAGGGGCAGGACAGGCAGGGAGGTTTTGGCTCCACAGGAAAGTGAAATCCGTGGCAAAGACACACCTGTTTACATTATTCCTTTTAGAAGACGCTGGGTTTACAGAAGTATACAAAATACTTGCTAAAAATCGGCCTGTGTGTTATCGTAGTATACGATATATGGAGGGATGCTTTGATGATGAACTATCAGAAATACAGCAAAGGTTATTTCATGCCGCCGGAGATAGATTTGGAATGGATGAAGAAGGATGCTCCTGACCATGCGCCTGTATGGTGCAGCGTGGATCTGCGGGATGGCAATCAGTCCCTGATCATTCCCATGAGCTTGGAGGAGAAGCTGGAATTCTACAAGATGCTCATCAAGGTGGGTTTCAAGGAAATCGAGATTGGCTTCCCTGCTGCCTCGGAGACTGAGTATGAGTTCCTGCGCCGTTTGGTGGAGGAGGATCTTATCCCAGATGATGTGACCATCCAGGTACTGACCCAGGCCCGCGAGCACATCATCAAGAAGACCTTCGAGGCCTTGAAGGGCGTGAAGAACGCCATTGTCCATGTCTACAATTCCACCTCCGTGGCCCAGCGGGAGCAGGTCTTCAGGAAGTCCAAGGAGGAAATCAAGGAGATTGCCATAGAAGGAGCCAAGCTGCTGAAGCAGCTGACGGAGGAGGCAGGGGCCAACTACCGCTTCGAGTACTCCCCGGAGAGTTTCACCGGCACCGAGCCGGAGTATGCCCTTGAGGTGTGCAATGCGGTGCTGGATGTGTGGCAGCCTACAGCTGACCGCAAGGCCATCATCAACCTGCCTGTGACAGTGGAAATGTCCATGCCCCATGTGTACGGCATGCAGGTAGCTTATGTGAACAAGCATCTCAAGTACCGCGATAATGTGGTGCTGTCCCTGCACCCGCACAACGACAGGGGATGTGGCGTGGCAGACACGGAGATGGGCCTGCTGGCCGGGGCTGACCGGGTGGAGGGCACCCTCTTCGGCAATGGCGAGCGCACAGGCAATGTGGACATCATCACCGTGGCCATGAATATGTTTGCCTTGGGGGTTGACCCTGGCCTGGATTTCTCCAATATGCCCGAGCTGGTTGACCTGTACGAAAAGGTCACCCGCATGCAGGTGAGCATGCGCCAGCCCTATGCAGGCAAGTTGGTCTTTGCAGCTTTCTCCGGCTCACATCAGGATGCCATTGCCAAGGGCATGAAGTGGAAAGAGGAGAAGAATCCCGACAAGTGGACCCTGCCCTATCTCTACATCGACCCCAAGGATGTGGGCCGGGAGTACGACGGCGATGTCATCCGCATCAACAGCCAGTCCGGCAAGGGCGGTGTGGGCTTCATCATGGAGCAAAAGTACGGCATCGACATGCCCAAAAAGATGCGGGAGGACTTCGGCTACTGTGTCAAGAGCGTTTCCGACCACAAGCACAAGGAGCTCATGCCGGATGAGATTTACAAGATTTTCATGGAGGAGTATGTGAATGTCACTGCTCCTTACCAGCTGGTAGACTTCCTGCTGAAAAAGGAGCCGGACGGCACCCGCAAGGGCACCGTGGATCTTCTGGTGGAGGGGAAGGCCGAAACATTCGTGGCCAGGGGCAACGGCCGCTTGGACGCTGTTTCCAACGCCCTGCAGAAGAATCTGGGCATCAGCTACAAGGATGTGACCTACAGCGAGCACGCACTGGAAATCGGTCAGAATTCCCGGGCCATGGCCTACATCGGCATCGTCACCGAGGATGGCCGCACCGTCTGGGGTGCAGGTCTTGACACGGATATCATCACCGCTTCCATCCAGGCCCTGTTCAGTGCCATCAACCGCATGAAGGCGGGCAAGTAAATAAAGATAATGAAAAATCTCCTGTCGAGAGGCAGGAGATTTTTTAGTGGGCACGAAGTGTTGCAAAAGAAAATAAAAACCTTCCCCTTGAGGGGAAGGTCGTCGGAGGACATCGACTTGTTAAATGTCTGCGTTATGTGGAGGGGAGGGATGCTTATGCCCATGTTCAAACGCTCCATGATGATTTTGCTGCTGCTGGGGATGGTGGCGGCAGGAGGCCTTATGTACGGTTACTCCGAGCAGGATGACGCGGTGAAGCTTTCTGCCGGGGAGAGCCAGAGCACAGAAGTGCCGGCCCATGAAATCACCGTCTATGTCACTGGTGCTGTGAACCGTCCCGGGGTGGTGACCCTCAAGGAAGGCGCCCGCATAGCCGATGCAGTGAACAGCTGCGGTGGGGTGCTGCCCACGGGGGATGCGGAGCGCATCAATATGGCGCAGGTTTTGAAGGACGGCCAGAAAATACAGGTGCCGGAAAAGGCTCAGGCTGCCAAAGCCTCGACTGCTGATAAGTCAAAATCTGCCAAGGCAGGCAGTCCCGGGGAGGGGGCGCTTGTCAACATCAATACCGCAGATCTGCAGGCCTTGGATGCCCTGCCGGGGATAGGGCCTTCCACCGCACAAAAAATAATCGATTACAGGGAAACTGAGGGCGCTTTTCAGGATATCGCCGATCTCAAGAAGATCAAGGGCATAGGAGAGGCCAAGTTTGCCAAGCTGAAGGACAAGATATGTATTTGAGTATTGGGAAGTGTAGATTTTGGCAAATGTGCAGAGCGTTCTGGAGCAGTCTCCAGGTGAGGATACATATATTGGGAATTTCTGAATGTAAAGGAGCATGAGAAGCTATGAAAAAGAAAGCAGTAGCCTTGCTGGCAGCTATGATGTGCATGGGAACCGCGTTGGCTGCACCTGCAGCACAGGAGGGGGCAATACCTTATCCGGCGGGACAAAAACCAAATGGTGAGGGTGCCTGGTCTGCGCCGCAGGAAATCAATCACGCTGACTCACCATACTTTGCAAATCTTGATGTATACAATATGGAAAGCATCAATGGCCGTCGGGTGGTTATGCCCCACTATCCCAGCTATCAGCAGACCACGGAGTATAACTGTGGCCCGGCAGCAGCTTTGCCCTTGCTCTACTGGTATGGCAACAAGGATTATGATGAACTGAGCCTGGCCAAGGAAATGAAGACCAGGCC
>CACZHK010000083.1 GCA_902780915.1 Pseudoselenomonas ruminantium
GCGAAAACTCAACGGCATTTTATGCCGCACAGGAGGGTGTTGCTTTTTGCTCTTTCAAAGGATTTTTAAACATCAAATGGCTGTTTTTGAAACACGCCACATCTTCTTAAGAATTATGTTTTTTCCTTATTGGCTGAACGCATGACGACAAATGGCATAGCCTAAAGTACGCAAGTCACCGCCATTGGTAACGTTATCTTGACTCCTTTCATCTCCAAGCGCAGAATGTTACCTTCGCAACTCTTTTGGGAGCAGTTCACAAAGCGCCTGTTTTGCCCAGGAATCTCACCCCAAGCATGGTAATGTCATCAGATTGCTCTGCGCCCTTTGCATGAATTTCTATATCCTTTCGCACTTCTGCCAGGATTTCCTCCACGGAGAGGCTGCCATCTATGTTATTCAATGTTTCTTCCAGCCGCTCCTCCGAATAGAGATTCTTTTCCATGTCCATGGCCTCCGTCACGCCATCCGTGTAGAGAAAGAGCATATCATCGGGACGGAGGGTAAGGCGATAGGCTTCATACATGACATCCTCTTCCACCCCCAGCATCATGCGCTTTTTCTTTTGCTTCAGATAGCGGAACTTGCCATTTTCACGCAGGCAAGGCGCGTTGTGTCCGGCGCTCACATAGATAAGCTCGCCCGTAACCAAATCCAGCTGGGCGATAAATACCGTGACGAACATCATGGTCTCGTTGTCCCGGCACAGTTCCTGATTGGCCAGGGTCATGACAGCGCCGAAATCATCGGGGCTGCCCGCCATGAGCACCAGATTCTTCAGTGTCGTTTTGGCCCGCATCATGAACAGCGCCGCCGGCACGCCCTTGCCGGACACATCGGCAATGGTCACCACCAGATGGTTCTCATCCGTCATACACCCTTGGCAGCATCCATAGAGGCATAGATTTGAAATTCTTCCCGTTCTGTCATAAAATCCTGGGGCAGCGCCCCCACCTGGATATTTCTCGCAATGTTTAGCTCGGCGGCGGCTTTTTCCTTCTCTGCCGTCACCCGGGACAGGTTCTCGATGTACGCCGTGAGTTCATCCGTCATAGCATTGAAGCAGATTGCCAAGTGCTCGATTTCATCCCCCGTCGTTATCTCAAGTTTCTTGTCAAAGTTGCCGCTGGTGATTTCGCGCACACCGTCCGACAGCTCCCTTATCGGTCTTACAAAACGATCGGACAACCTGCGGCCTATATATATCACTACGGCCAGCAACGCAAAAATAATGAATGCCATCATCAGTATGGTATTTTTTATGTGGGCATTCATCACATCAACATTTTCAGCCGCTATATCTTTTATGATTTTGTCATTTTTCTCTACCGGCCCCAAAACTTCATCAACACTTATCGCTTCCGCGCATGACCAGTTAACGTCCGTTACCGGCGCATAGGCTACATAATGTTCTGCTCCGTTAATGGTTACTTGCTTCAATCCTGTTTCTCCGGCTATCATTGCTTTTGCAAGTTCCGCCAGGTCCTCATTTGCACTTTCTCTTAAATCTTTCATTGTCACTGCCAATTCATCATCAGCCGTATTGCTGTTTGAATTATCCAGTAACACATGCCCATTTTTATCAACTACAAAATAAAATCCCATTTCCTGTGTATCGGCTTCGTAAACGACTTTGTTTACCGTATCAACATTTTCTTCACACTCTATTACTCCAGCTATCTCTCCCCTTGCGTCATAGTAGGGTGCAGAGTAATGAAAAACGATATTTTCGAAGCCATCCAACGCATTCATGCGTGCGTCTGAAAACACAACCTCCCCTGCTTGCAAAGCATTTTTATACCAGTCTAATTTGAAATAATTGAAATACCGTGGCATTGACCAGCTCTTGCCCGTACTATTATCAAATTGATTGAAATCCTGTGCGCTGATTTCAAAACCTGCTTTTGATGCTAGGCATGCTTCGCTTATCATGGGGTTATATTCTATGGTCTGCACCATTACTTTTTGTATGCTTGAGAGCCTTTCTACTTCTTCCGGATTTACCTCCTTTCCGGGGTCGGCATACTGCAAATAAGTAACTAATCCCTCTAATTTGATTTGATCCGGATAAAACAAAGGCTCCGCTGCATATTCATTGGGGCGCTGCAGCATTGTTGTCGCTACTTTTGCTATTCGCTGGGTATTGCGCCCAAGATCCTTCATCATGTAATTGATAAAATCGGCACGATTTTTAGCAGTAACTAATAATTCATGTTCCTTTTGCTCTCTTAATATTTCTGAGCTGTCATTTGAAGCCTGCTTGCCGATCTTTTGACCGCTTTCTATCGCCATGTCCCTTATGCCAAAGGTACTGAACAGGGTTATCAACGACAATACAACCAAGCTGATTACACTTGTGGAAATTACGATAAACATCATTCTTTGGCGGATTTGCATTTTATTGAGTCTTGTTACGATTTTTTCTGTCAAGCTATTCATATTCATTTTCCTCAGAGAAACCGTGATTACCCCTTGGGAACTGCTGCCGGCACTTATGACAAAGGCAGCTCCATGATAAGATGATTGGCCATGGCATCGAACATTTCCTCCTGCCGGTATACAACGGAGGAAAAATTCTTTTTCACCAAGAAAATGCCGTAGCCTCCCTCATCCTGGTCATCTGTAGGTACCTCCCCATGCTTCATCTTTTGGGCCAGGGGGTCAAAAGGAAAACCGTGATCTACGAACTCCAGACGGAAGTTCCCACCGTCGGAATCAGTCCGTACAAACATATAGCCGGGGTCTTTGTAAACATATCTGATGATATTGACCGCTATTTCCTCAATGCCAAGCTCCAGCGCAAGCTTGGCCGTTGTGGTGAGGAAAACATTTTCGTCAAGCTTGGCAACAGCCAGCATCACTTGGTCTGCGTTGTGGCCGCATCCAGCTTCAGGCTGGCGCTGCCATCTGCCTGGGCTTCCATGACAGCGTGAATGCCCAAGGGCAAATACACGTTATTCTGGCCATTAAGCCAGTTTTGCTTGCAGCATCTCATTCAAATACACCTGCTTCCCTTATCTCACCTTATGCCTCCGATGGCTATAAGGCCATCAATGCACCGGCCATTGTCTGTCTTATGCCACCAAAGATCATCCACTGTCACCCTGCGGGTATAGTATTTCAGCGCGCCCTCATCCCCCTCGCCGGGAAACCATCTGCTGCTGGCTGCGTGAATGATATGCGGTTCACCCCTGTCATCCTTCCCCAAATACAACATGACATGGCCTTCGGAAAAGAGCAAATCGCCGGGGCGGCAACTGCCAATAGCCGCCAGCTTGCCCTCACGGCTCAAACCTTCGATACCTTTGCGCATAGGCATGGCCTTTCTCTGTTCCACGGCATCGCCAGGAATATCAAGACCGAAGCTGCGGTAAACATCAGCGGTGAACAAGGAGCAGTCCACCCCTTCTTCCAACCCGCACCAGCCATACAGCTCTCCCAAAAAGCGGAAGGACTGGCGCAGCACATTGTTTTCTGAATACGGCAGCCACCCCTTATGGACAGTCTCATCAGCAGGTATGCTGACCAGCTTTTCCTCGAATTTTCCCTCGACAGACACGGGCATGACCGCCAGCCATGTCCCATCTCGCTGGACTTCTGGCTTCTTCAAGGGCAGACGGGCGCCCATCTGGAACAGCAGGGATGAACCCTCCCCCATATTTATGCGCTTTTTGTCATCTGCAAAGACGAGAAAATCCTTTGGCGCTGCATACTCCAGCCACCTGGCATGGTCCACAAGCACAATCTCTTTTTTGTCCACCCATCCCACATAATTCCTAAGCTGCACAAAGAAGTATTTTTTGTCCCGGCTCTCCGCCAGCACAGCCAGGGGCTCTGCCGGATAAAGGGTCAGCGCCTGGACCAGGTCATAATGGGTGTCGCGCGGGCCTTCATACCAGCCCTCACTTTCCGGCAGATAGCGCAGGTTCGCTCTGCAGGTAGTCAGGGCAAACTTCACGGCCTGTCTGGCCGGCAGGGACTCCGGCACACAGTTTTCCTCCACTTGCCGGTAGCGCTCCCTGGTCAAGGGGCTGCCATTCTCATATATGTTCTCCGGCTCAAACCACAGGTAATTATCCCGTGACACCTTAATTTTTCCCCTGATATATTCAGCCGTCACTTCTGCAGGAAAACTTTCCATATCTACCAGCAGGGAGTTCTGGTGGCGCATTTCCTCCTGCAACTGTTTCAGTTCTGCCCCCAGCAGCTCTTTTTCACCTGCAGGATTTCGCCTTGTCCAATATTCTGCTGAACCGTATTTGCCTTGCATGTTCTGCGTTTCCCTGCCACCGGAAAGATATTCTTCCAGAGTCAGACCTTGCAGGAAAATCTTCCTGGCGGCCTCCCGGCCCACATAACGGCAATGCCATGACTCATAGTCATACCCGGTGATATCCGATTTCCCCGGCGGATAGCGCAGGATAAAGCCGTGCTCGGCAAGACGCCTGTGCATTTTTTGATAGGGCGTTTCCCAGGTTCCATACACATCACTAGTAGGGCTGCCATCTTTGACTATGGTAACATCCAATGCCAGTCCCGTGTGATGCTCTGAGTAACCTGGGACAGCGGCATATTTCTTCACATAGTCCTCTCCCTCTGTCACCCGCAGTTCCTCGATGAGTTCTCGCTGACGGGCTACACTGCGGTAGGCAGACTCCAGCTCTATCTGAATCCCTCTCTTCAGCAAATCCTCCCGCAAGGACAGAAAATGCTTATATGTTTCTCTTTCAACCTGAAATTCTTTGCCAAAACAATTCTTGACCGTCACCAGGTCAACCTTTTCCTCATAATCATCGGGCAGCTTATTGGTCTTGTTCACCAGCAGCAGATTATCAGCCTCTGCTCCCTGGCCTGCGCCAGCATGCACCGCCTCAGCCGCCTCAATGTGACTGTATCCTCCATCGTAAGCCAGCGGACTGCACACTGCCCCCGCCAATAAAGTAGCAAGCAAGATTTTTTTCACAATAGCGCCTCCTGAACAATTTCCGGGAAGGAAGAATGATTCGGTACCTGGAATAATCATTATCATAGTCCCCCTTGTCTTATATTCTGCAAGCAAGCGGCATTTTCCTTTGCTTGCCAAACTTTTCTCAGTGTAACGGATGCCAGGCGATCCTTATCGTGCGTGCCCTTCTGGAGCCGGACTCCTCCATTCAGGAACCAGCCAGCTGCCTGGATCAGTCACAGGGAAAATCTGCACAGCTTCGGCGAGCGTATCCGTATCTTAGAAGCTGACCATATCCTTGACATTGGTACCATAGGGATAAGGCCGGGTCTTCATTTCCCTGGCAAGGCTCAGTTCATCGTAGTCCTTGCTGCCGTGCCAGTAAAGCAGGGTCAGGGCTGCTGCCGGGCCACAGGTATACTCCGTGGTCTGCTGGTAGCTGGGATAATGAGGCATAACCACCCGGCGGCCGTTGATGCTTTCCAGCTGATAAACATCCAGCTTCGCAAAATACGGCGAATCATCATGATTGATTTCTGCAGGAGCAGACCAGGCTCCCTCCTGATTCGGCGCCTGTCCCGCCGGATAGGGTATCATGACTCTGCTGTGACACAATCCCTTCATGCTGAATTTGCATGGGATAGCAGGAATAGGCGCTATTCAGAACGAATAGCACCTTTATGGTATTTTTAGGAAAAGAAAGGGATGATTTTGATGAGACAATCATTTTCGTTGCCAATGTCCCGCCGTAGTTTCGCGAAATTGATGGGAGCAGCAGTAGCCGGGACTTTGCTGGGAAATGACATGGGGAGAGCAACGGCTGCCGCACATCCTGCTGCTGTGCCGGGATTCAGCGGAAAAGGGCTTCCCGTGCTATATGACAGCGATGTATGTGTAGTTGGCGGCGGGGCTGCCGGTGGGAGGCCTGCAGACTTTGGGTTGTGTCTATCCATGTATGCCAACCTTTGTGCATGGCAGCGATACGCCATATATAAATGAGCTGAATAAACGCATGGAAAAGCAGGGCGCCTCTCCCCTGCTGGGGGTGGATGCCGGTGAATGGTTTTACGGCGATGGCAAGGGACTCTACGCTCCGGAAATTCTTTCCCTGGTGTATGAAGAAATGTGCGGAGAAGCGGGTGTGGAGATTCTCTATGACGCTTCTCTGGTAGGTGCCGTCACAGAAAATGGCAGGATCAAAGAGTGCGTGGTGCATACTGTAGAAGGGTTGGGAAAGGTTCGGGCCAAAACCTTCATAGATGCCACGGGGGATGCTGCTTTGGCCCGCTATGCCGGGGTTCCTGTGGAGAAAGGCTCTGATGAGACAGGCAGGAATCAGCCCATGAGCCTGCGCTTTGAAATGACAGGGGTGGATGTGGAAAAAGTTTTCCATTTCTTTGATGGTGTCTTGCAGGATGAGCGCATGTCGGTGCCCCTGAAGGAGAAATTTCAGGAAGATGCAGCCCACGGATGTCCGCCCTATCTTGAATTTGCCAAAATCCCCAAGAATGAGCATTTCTTCAAAGAAGCTGTGGCAAGAGGGGATCTGACTGAGGATGATATCTTGTATATCCAGGGCTTTTCTATTATCGGCAAGCCTCATACCATGTCTTTGAACTGCCCTGAGATGCCGCCCCTGGCCTACAGTTCTACAGATGCCGTCTCCCGCAGCAAGGCTGTCAGTTTTGGAAGGCTGATGATGCACAGGCTGGCTGATTTCTTCATCAAGCGCATTCCCGGCTTTGAAAAAGCATATATCAGCAGGGAGGCCAGCATGCTGGGAGTGCGTGAGTCCTGGCGCATCCGTGGGAAATACTATTTGGATGCGGAGGACTATTTCGAGACGCGCCACTTTGCCGATGCGATTTGCCGCACAGCCTATCCCATTGATATACACGATGTGAAGCTGAATGTCAGCAATAAGATTGCAAGGGACGCGTACTATGAGATCCCCTATCGTGCGCTGGTGACCAATGAAATAGAAAATCTGATTGTGGCAGGGCGCTGCATCAGCGGCAGTTTCGCCGCCCAGGCTTCCTTCCGCATCCAGCCTACCTGCATGAGCATGGGGGAAGCGGCAGGCATTGCAGCCGCCTGGGGACTCAGGAACAAAGTGGCGGCCAATAATATACAATGGGATAAGCTCCCGGCCGGCGAGCGCAGTTATGTAAGTGAAGACTACTGATTCTAATTACATACGGCTTGTCTTTATGTGAACGATAAAGGGGAATGATTTCGGTAAACAATTCCTGTTCCAGGCCAGCACCTCTGACTTCAAGATACAATCATTTTTCCATAAATGTAAATGCGCTTACGAAAAACGCCTGCGTCCCCAAATACGCAGGCGTTTTCCCTTACACAGCAGAATATCTTGGCGAGCCGTGTTATTTCCGATACTCTGTTGTCATCTTGCTGCCAGCAGGATAACCGGCTCCTCTGCAGAAAGAACATCCAGCTCGGCTTCGAGCACCGAGAGCATTTGCTCCCGCGCAGTCAGCCCCGACAAATCCAGCTGTTTCTCGCCGTAATAGGCAAACAGCATCGGCAGTTCTTCGCCCACGGTGCCATAAGTAGCGGTTTCCTCAAACAGCGTTTCCAAGTCCGTTTTCAATTTGACCTTATTGGTGACGATTACGCCTACGCCTTCCCGCTGCAAAGTAACTACGCCGCTTCTATCAATGACTCTTACCATGTGTTTCTCGCTAGTGAACAGTCCCAGGAATTTTTTGCAGACACGCCCGTCAAAAACATGCCATTTGCCAGCGGCAGCGACTTCCGTTACATCCTGGTCCGGCAGCCTGAGGGAATTTAGCGCCACCTGCCGGATTTCTGCGTCAGATAGCGCCTTTGCCGCTACATCACCCATTTTGAGTTCGGTAGCGCCTGTTGCCGTGGCCCTCAAAATGTTGGTTTTCTTGTCATATTCGATGGCGATTTCCACCGTGGCTTCTGCCGCCCCGGATTTCATGACCTGCTCCAGGGCTTCGTGACGGATAGCCTTCATATCGCCCTCGGTGGGATTCGTGACCGTGCGCTCCACCACTTCGCGCACCATGGCCATAGCCACGCCTATAGTGGAAATGATGGGGGCGTTTTTCACTATCTTCCACTGGACATTCATCTTTTTGCCCAGATAGGGCACTACGACACCGCCACTGCCGCCACCACCGGCCAGGCACAATAGTTCCGGCGAAAGATGGTATTCATCAATCAGCCGCTTCACTATCGCCCCAATTTTCTCGGCAGCCTTGTCCATGGCGGCTCTGGCAGCTTCCTCGGCGGTAATGCCCAAAACATCCCCCAACGCCTGCCAGGCTGCGCGGGCATTTTCCCTTTCGCTGCTGTAGGCATAATCCCCCTCAGGCACGCTGCCCAAAAGGTTGGCGGCTCCGGCAAGGGTCAGGGAAACCTTGCGTCCGTCTGCGCCGGTGACAATGGCGAAGGATCGCTCATCATCTTTTAGCGGTGCCACCAGGTCCAAACGTGGCGATTCCAGTTTCGGCGAGAAAATCTCATAGGGCAGCCCCGCAATATGCGCACTGCGCGGGCCTACATCCGTTATCTTGCCATCCTCCACGCGAATCATGCTGCCGCCGGCCACACCCAAAGTCCGCACATCCAGTGAGGAAAGATAGGTTTTATGTCCGCCGATTTCACCATAGCGCACCATGACACGGCCGTCCTTTACCACGGAAATATCCGTGGACGTGCCCCCTGCCTCCAGAAAAATCCCGTCCGAAAGTTTTTCGTACATCAAGACACCTGCCACGCCGGCAGCCAGCCCCGAAAGCATGGTTAAAATCGGACGCCGCCGCACTTCGTCAACGGTCATGACGCCGCCATCACAGCGCATGATCATCAGAGAGGCTGGAATTCCTGAGCGCTTGACGCAGGCCTCCGTCATATCCGCCGTTTCCATCATGCGCGGAATCAAGCTGCCATTTACCACAGCCGTCCTGGTCCGGACTTTCAGCCCGTAGAGCTTGGAAACCTCATGGCCCCCCGTAGCGTAAAGCCCCATATCCCGCGCCAGCTTCACCACAAAACTTTCGTTGGCAGGGTCATCCACGCCATAAGCCTCCGTGGCCACAATGACCTCCGCGCCGGCATCTTTCAGCTCTTTTATCTTGCCAGAGATTTCCTGTTCGTCAGCTTCAGCATCTGCCGTTTCCACAAAGGAATAGACGGTTTTCAGTTCCTTGCCCAAAGCCAGGGGTATATTGCCGATATCGCTGACGGTCTTCGCCCTTCCGGCCTCCAAGCCACTGCCCATGGCCAGAATCCCGGTGCAGGCCACATCGCCTTCCAACAGGGCATTGGTGGCCTGCGTGGTCCCGTGGGCGATGAAGACCACTTCTTCGGGGGCAATGCCGTTCTTTTGCAGGATATTTTGCAGGACTTTGACGATGCCCTCAGCCACGCCCTCTTTGGCATCATGGGTGGTGGGGATTTTTTCCTGGGCAATGATCTCGTAGGTGGCGCTGTCAATTGCCACGGCATCGGTGAAGGTGCCGCCTACGTCAATGCCAATTCGCACTTGTCTCATAGTCCCACCTCACCGCAAGATTGCTACAAAAATCATCATCATGACGCAGGCTGCCCAGGCATAGGGCAGAACCTTTTTCATTACAGCGGTGGCATCCACACCGGCAAAACCAGCCAGCCAGGTATTATGGGAGTTGGTGGGGTCGGCAATCCCCTGCAGATAACCTACGCCCGCAAACATGCCATACAAAGCGGAGGCCGGCAGGAAGTTCAGATTCGTCAGGATGGTGGCAATCCCTGTACCCATGCCATACATATTGAAGGGGCCACGGTAGAGAGCCGCCGGTGCCAGCAGCGTAAAGAAAATCAGCACGCCATAGAAGGAAGAGGGCATGATGGCAGTCATCAAGGGATTCAGGATTTCTACGGCGGCCTGCTGGGTGGTCGCTGTCACCAGCATGCCAATCCCCATGAAAAGGAACAAAACCCCGGCCACATCCTTGATGCCATCCACCAGGGAACCTGTGAACAGGTTAATCGCCTGTGAAGGATGAACCAGCAGTGCCGCATAGGCAGAAGCGATGAAAAAGCCCAGTACCGCTGCCACCACCGGGTCAACCTTTCCCTCGGCGGGATTGCCCAGCCCCATGGTGAAGTTGATCACAGCAATGACCGCCAGTGGCAGAATAGGCGTAACCAAAGCAGCGTTAGGGAGTGCCTGCTTTTTCTTGACCAGCGTTCCCGGCTTCTTATCAAGCAATTTCCCCAAAGTTTTCACCAGGCTGACAGGCACCGAAAGAAGCCCCCCTATAAATCCGCGCAGCAAGGCAAAAGCCGAGCCGCCATCATTATTCCCCCGCGGGATATTGATGACAATATATGCTATGGTCAACGTCAGAGAAATAAACGCCCCAGGAATAAAGTATTTCAGCACCGCCTCGGCGCCAAATATGCCAATGCCTGCCGCCGCCCCGGCAAAGTTCAGGGCGCTGCCGGTCGTCATGCCCAAAAGAATCAGGATAACGGCATCTATCGGCTCCACGCCTGCGCTGGTCATAATGGGAATGGCAATGGAACCAATCATGATGATGGCCCCCAGGCCGGTCATCCCTAAAAAAACAAAGGCCGTAGCCGCCGTCATCAAAGTCGCTAAAGCGATGGGCTTATCCCCGGAAAGCTCGGCGGCTTTTTTGATGATGGCATCAGAAATATTCGTCTTCTGGATCACCTTGGCAAACATGGAGCCAAAGACCACCAGCACGATAGGCGCACTCAGGCGAAATGACCCCTTCACGACGATATTGCCTAACCAGTCAAAAAAGGGCACGCCGCAAATAAGGGCAATCCACGCCGCCATCAAAGGCAGCGCCAATAAAGTGGGCAACAGGCGCTTCACCATCAAGATGGCAAACAGCACAAAGCCCAACAAAAGCAAAATCCCCGCAAAACTCATATTCATCCCCTCCCCACTATATTACCAAACACGGCGGAACATCAAATTAATTAGGGCGTGTTGATTAATTCACTCAGCCCATCTTCACGGGTCTTGACTGTCCCTGCATCGTTGACAAATCCTCGACATAGCACCGCCATGCCTGCAGTTTGTCACCTAGCAATGAACAGCCAATCCCCGCAAATCTGGGCCAAGTTCATTTAATCAACACGCCCTAGTACAGCTTCATTTTTTCAAAGCAGAAACTACTTCGCTATTTATATCCCCAAAGAGATTGCCTTCTTGAGCGCGATTCTTGACACTGGCGGGAATAACAGCCTGTTTGGCAGACTCTTTATTTCTCACCAGATAAAGCTGCAGGTTGTAGTAATAGCCAATGGATGCCAGCATGTCAACTTCCTCCTTGGCCAGAGAAATCTTGCCATCATAGGAATCCTGAAGCATGGCTTTGGCATAGTTGCGCATGACATCTGTAAGATCTGCGGCTACCATATCCGTCTCCCCGGTCTTTTTGTCAACTGTCCAGGTAATTTTGAGATCGCTCGCAGCTAATGCCGCATTCAGGTAGACTACAGTTGCCATCGCATCTCTGCTATCGGCCTCGCTCATAGCAGCTATGCTCTCTCTGACAGCTTTATCCTCGACAGCAGAAAGCTCCTTGCCATCAAAGGTGACCTGCATGCGCTGTTGGCCTTTGCCG
>CACZHK010000084.1 GCA_902780915.1 Pseudoselenomonas ruminantium
AAAAGACGTCTGATGAACCATTTTCATGCGCCTAGTAACACTAAACTTCCTTATAGTAATCCATCGTTTGCCTGGCTGCAATCAAGTCAGCTTTGATGATACCTTTTGTTTCAAGCTCCATGCCCATGCCTCCTGTACAGCTCTATGCCTTTTTCAATATCATCCATGATACGCTCTGTGTACTTTTTCTTGCCTTCAAAGTAAAGCACATCATAGTCCTGATCCCAATCGTATTGGTACAGTCTTTTATGAAAGTCCCTGAATTCATCAGACAGCAAATATGTCCTCTTAGACTTTTCACCAAACACTGCGATATCTATATCAGAGTGTTCGGTACAACGCTCCTCCAGGGCAGATCCGAAGAGCATTATCCTGCTGATGTTGGGACAATTCTTGGCCTGTTCTGCGATGTTCAGGATATGCTTAAGCTTGATCTCGGCAACACATCTTCCATCTTTCAAAGGAACCATCTTGCACATAAGCATCTACCTTTCAGGAGCTACTATACGATACCCTCATATAATATTTTCTCTCCAACAGGAATCCTGTATACTCCCGGCTGCTTATTTTTATTGAAGCTGAAGCTCAGCATATAGCCTGTAGAGAGTCCAAAGTTTTCCAGGTAATCGGCGATTTGCTTTTCTCCTTCGGCATTGTATCTCTCCCCTCGCCAGATCTTCAGTTCTACAATGTACTTTCTCCCCAGGTAATGGATTACCAAATCCATCCTCCTGTGATTTCGGGTCTGTTCTTCCACACTGTAGGTGCCAGTTCCATTGATGATGGCAGAAACGTAGGTAATGAAGCGCTCCCTGCCTTCCTCTTCCAGGAACTTCTCTGACTGCCCTTCATGGATGCGATTGTGTTCCTTGATAAAGTGCTCCATGATCTTTGGCATATCCAGCCAGCCATCGTCAGCAACAAAAGCAGTGCCAGCCTCGGAGCCTAGCTGCTGCAGGTCATTATTCTGATTGCTTTCACCAATGAAATGCGTATACAGCAGCATTTCAAAGATTCTGTTGGCCACAGCTACTTTGTTATGATTGTTCCGGATGAACCCATACATGAAAAGCTGTTGCTGCTCTTCATCGTAGGGAAGCCAGGGATAGCTCTCACCCCGAAGCAGGACATCACGCAGCTTCCTTTTCAGGGCCGGATAATTCCTCAGCTTTCCTGTCAACGACTCAAACAGAGATACATTGCTCTCCGACAGCATCAGCTTCACAGCTTCGTCCACACCGTATGTGGTCCAGGCCTCCGAAAGGGTTCCGAACTTCCCGGGCACCATCTTTCTGTCCAGCAGCTCACATATCCGGCTGACCAGATAGGGGTAGCCATTGGTATATGCCCAAAGCTGCTTTGCTATCGCTCCTGTGTCCATGCCTGTGTGGTGGTCGGCCTCGTACTCCTCCAGCATCCCTTGGATGCCCGGCTCTGACAGGCTCATATCGATGTCAAAGTCAGCGGCAATATTCCAGGGACTATTGACTTTGTGCTGGTCTTCAGGGCGTATCTTGGCTCTCAGATGCTTCACATCAGTGACACCTGCCAGGATGACGGATTGGAACGTGCTCAGCCCTTCTGTGTCCCTGGCTATATACCCTTCTCTCAAACGAGCGAGGAAATCCAGGAACACCTGGTTGTTCGTGGCACTGTCCACTTCATCGATGATCATGACCAGTGGTTTAGGCACTTCTGAGCACCAGTCCGCAAAGACATCGAAGAGTTCATCCAAAAAGATATCTACTTCTCTGTTGCTGACAAAGGCTTTCAGCTGTTCCGCCACAGAGGAAGGGACAACTATATTTCTTCCCTGCCTCAGCACCATCCTGCTGAAAGACCTCACAAAAGCGGCTTCGTCTGCAAAGCCTGCCCCGCTGATCCGCTGAAAGTCCAGGCTGAGCACATCGTAATCTTCCCGAATGTAAGCAGCCAGGGCCGCCAGTGTCGTGGTCTTGCCGTACTGCCTGGCCCGGTTGATGGTGAAATACTTGCCCTCATCTACCAGTTTCTTTATTTCTTTGACCCTTTCAGAGAGATCTACCATGTAATGTTTTGAAGGTATGCACACTGCTGTGGTGTTAAAGCATTTCACAGTTTTACTCTCCTTTCTGCTAAAAATACGCACTAAAAAAGGGCATAGCTTCGCCACACGTCACTGCAGGGGTTCCTGCGGTGGAAGTGATGGCTATGTCCGCTGTCTTGCCGACCGTGCAACCCGCAGCGTCCCGGCAGTGTCAGTTTCCTGTGGAAGCTATGCCCTTCAAGGGCGATCTACGCATCAGAGTCCTTCTATACAACGACTAGATTTTACTACTTTATATAAGATGTGGCAAGGGGAAATTTAGACCGTTCCTTCAAAGAGCACTTTCCCCGCAATCTCCACCCGCTGCACACCCGTTTTTTTGTCCTTGTTGAAGTTGAAGCTGAGCATATAGCCCGTTTGCAGGCCAAAATAGTCCAGATATATTTCCCTGCATCCACCATTTCCTTGATTTCTGCTACCCTGGCAGAAATATCCACCATGTAGTGCCTGGATGGCACGCATACTGCCGCAGTGTTGAATTGCTTCATCCTCGCGCCCCTCCCATCAGTTCGTGATAATATAATTCTACTATGAACAACTGATGAGCGCAAGGCGCAGCGGAAAGGCAGGATTCACGGCCCGCGTGAAAAACTTCCCTCTCCGGCAGGGATTTTTTTTGGCTGTGCGAAATCCTCACTTGTATGCGAACATGAGGGGCAATGATGCTTCTCTGAGTGAACAAAGGAGGTTTTTCCATGGAAAAGAAGCTGAAAGCGGCGGGATATGCCAGGGTTTCTACGTTGAGGGACTGCCAGGACGGGTCCTTTGCTTCCCAGCAGGCCTATCTCAGGGACTTCATCAGGCGGCAGCCGGGGCTGGAGTTTTCGGGAGTCTATGGGGATCATGGCAAGAGCGGGCGGTATATGAAGGACAGGCAGGCCCTGCAAGATCTGATGGCGGCTGCGGAGGCGGGCGAGGTGGAGCTTATCTGCTGCAAATCCCTTTCCCGCTTCGCCAGGAATATGCGGCAGTGCCTGGAGCTGGTGCGTCACCTTTCCTCCCTCGGTGTGGGGCTTGTATTTATTAAGGAAGGAATTGATACGAGAACCATGCAGGGGGAGCTGCATATGGCCATCATGGCAGCGATGGCTGCCGCTGAGTCGGACAGCATCGCCGAGAATGTGCGCCACTCCCGGCGCAAGGCGTTGCTTTCTGGCTGCCTCTGGAGCCGTCCTCCCTATGGCTACAGGTGCGATGATAAGAAAAACTGGATAATCGCCCCCGATGAGGCCCTGCGCATCCAAAGGCTCTTTGAGCTGGCTGCTCAGGGCCATGTTTATGCTGAACTGCGCCGTACGCTGAACGAAATGGAGGCTGCGGCAGGCACGGGGAGGGTCTGGACCCAGGAGAAAATCCTCACCGCCATCCGCAACGAGGCCTATGTGGGGGATTATCTCACTCACAAGAGAATCCTGCTCCGCCGACAGGACGGCAGCGGCAGGCGGGTGGCCAACCACGGGCTGCGGGAGCAATTTTATCTGGAGAGCCATCATCCCGCCATCGTCAGCCGGGAGCTTTTCCAGAAGGTGAATGACCTGCAGAGCCGTGGCCTGCTGGCTTCGGGCAAAGGATGAGGAGCGAGGTGAAAAACGATGGCAGAAATACAAGAGGATATACTCTCGCCGGGCAATATGAAACCGATACCAGAAATACGGTGGAAGGTGGGCTTTTATATACGTGTCAGCACCGACAGGACTGACCAGCAGAATTCCTTTGAGAACCAGCGGCAGGCCTGCAGCCTTACCTTGAAGCAGCACCCGGAATATCGTCTGGTGAAGATTTTCCAGGATGAAGGCCTCAGCGGCACCCAGGCCAGGAAAAGGCCTGGGTTCATGTCCATGGTGAAGGCGGCGGAACGGGGACGCATCGATCTCATCATCACCAAGAGCCTTTCCCGCTTCAGCCGCAATACTCTGGAGTCCCTGCAGTTCGTGCGGAAACTGCGGGAGAAGGGCTGCCATTTCATCTTTGAGCGGGAGAACATAGATACCCGCCAGGAGCTGTCAGAGTTTTTGCTGACCCTTTTCAGCGCTTTCAGCCAGGAGGAAAGCCGCAGCATTTCGGAAAATACGAAGGTAGGCATCCGCATGAACTTCCGCCTGGGCAAGGCCCGCTGGTGTCCCCTGTACGGCTACCGCAAGGGGTATCAGATTGATGAAGCGGAAGCCTGGGTGGTGCGGGAAATCTTTGGCAGGTATGAGCGCGGAGAGTCCCTGTCCCAGATACGCGACTATCTAGAGCAGCGCGGCATCCCCTCCCCCCGGGGCGGTGCCTGGCGCTCGGGCCAGCTGCAGCAGATGCTGCGCAACAGCAAATATGCCGGGGAACTCATCATGCAGAAATTCTATACCAAAGATCATCTGAGCCATCTGCCCATAAAAAATGATGGCTCCCTGCTGCCCCTGCACCGGGTGCGTGATCATCATCTGCCCATCATCCCGCGGGAGCAGTTTGACCGGGTGCAGGAGCTTTTGAGCCTGCATCGCTGGAATGCCAAGAAAAGCAACGTGGCAAAGGAGGCCTAGCCATGCTGGTAAAAGTCATCAGCCCCAGGACAGGGGAAGAAAAAATCCGCACTGCTGTCTACTGCCGTGTCTCCACCCTGCAGGAATGCCAGGAAAGCAGCCTCCAAAGCCAGGAAGACTTTTTCCGGCACTACATAGAGGCTGATTCCCGCTTGAAGCAGGCCGGGCTCTATGTGGACAAGAAAAGCGGCACCACCGAGCACAGGGAAGGTTTCCAAAAAATGATCGCGGCTGCCAAAGATGGCCGCTTTGACCGGGTGGTGTGCAAGAGCATCAGCCGCTTTTCACGCAACGCCGTGGATCTCCTGGGCTACTGCGAGCTGCTGGAGGGACTGGGCATCAATGTGATTTTCCTGAAGGAGAACCTGGACACTGCCAGGAAGACCGACACCATCATCCTCAGGCTCATGGCGGCCCTGGCCCAGAATGAAAGCCAGTCCATCTCGGAAAATATCCGCCTGGCCAACAGGAAGCGCTTCCTGGCGGAAGAAAAACGCTGCACCGCCCGTCGCTGCTTCGGCTATCGGACAGAAGGAGCCATCCTCCGCCCCGACGAAAACGCCCCCGCCGTGCGCCTGATCTACGAACTTTTCCTGGCAGGCGAAAGCTATCCCTGCATCTGCCAGAAACTCAAAGACCAGGGCATCAAAAACCACCGCGGCCAGCCCCTCACCACCTCTGGCCTCCGCTATATCCTGCAAAACGAAGCCTACACAGGCGACAGAATCCTGCTGAAGCACCAGAGGAAAAGCCTCTTTGACCACAGGGTCACCAACGAAAACATGATCCGCCTGAAAGGCGACCACGACCCCATCGTGGAAAGAGAAGTCTGGGAAAAAGTCCAGGAAAAGCTGAAAGCACGCAAAACAAAATAAACCTCTAAAAAAACCACCCCCGGCAAGGCCTAGAGTTCCCTGCCGGGGGTGTCCATGTCATAGGGAATGTCCCAGTAAGACTTTTTGAGGGGCAGTTATGGCAAACGACACAATTATTGCTCATACCCAATGCCCGCCACAGGGGGACTACTTGCAGTGATAATGACATTTACGATAACTTGATGATGTTACTTGAATTTTTAGAAAAAGGGACATGTGGGATGTTCACGACAGACGTCTTTT
>CACZHK010000085.1 GCA_902780915.1 Pseudoselenomonas ruminantium
ATCTGAAAAAGATGCTTGTAAGTTAAAAACAGGCTGTGAGCAATATATTAGGAAATGGCCAAATTGTGCCTTATCGAGAAAAACTTGACACATACCGCTTCCCGTTCTCTCTTGCCTTTAGCAATAAAGTCAGTTATAATATCCATATAAAGAGCAATGCCTCTCGGCTGTAACTGATTATTATCAGCAGGCCGGGTTTGAAGGGCATTGCTTATTTCTTTTGCAGAAACAACCTCATGGATATATAACTTTTTTGCCCCGTACTCATTTTCCTTCACACGACAAATTACATAGTTCAGTTCACCACCATAATCTGCCTTGTATAAGAAATAGTGGTTGATTATGTTATCACCATCAAAATCTTTTAGGCTGTCCATGTAAGAGGCACTTTTCATGCCCTCTTTTAAGGACAGAACGGCATCCAGCTTCTTCTTCCCGTATCCATGAGAAAGCGAATCTTTTATGCTTCTTGCCGTTATTTTTACATCTCCAATAACAGTAGGAATCATAACATCATCCGGGTATTTTTTCCGCCATTCTTCCTTAGCCCTTTTCCTAGCTTTTGCCTTGTCTTCGCTTACGGAGATTTTCCCTACTTCGACAAGTACTGCCTTTGAGGTCTTAAACTTCTGCACTTCTTCCATCATTTTTTTAGGATAAAGTAACCCTCTCTTGTATCCAGGTAGCTGGTACATCGTCGTATTTGCCGCTTTTGCCGCTTCCAGGTCTTTTTCCGTCTTTACATTCGCATAGCCGTCTGATACAATGAAGTCATCAAAAGCGTTCTTTAGCTGGTCAGCCGCAGGAAAGTAGCTCCTGTAGGGGCCTTGCCAAAGGGCGCTTTTTGGCGTATTCATATAAAGCACCTTGTTATTTTCAAATGCCTTTATGAGCCAGCTGAATGAAGGCATACCATTTGCCCCATCCTTGCCATATGCCGACTCTGCCACATCGATCACGCCATAGTTCCGGTCTGCCTTGCATATCTCCACGGGGACAACAATGGTTGCATCATTGGCATTCTTCAGCTCCAATACAAAGACATAGCTATTGGGCTTGCTTCCTTCCAGCACCATCAGCGGGTCAGCCATCTTTGCCGGGAACTCTTTCAGCATCTCAGGCTCCATGCCTGGATGCCTCTCAAGGCTATGAGCAAAAAAGCTGCCATAGACCTTTATATTGTCGAAATCTACCCCCAGAATCTGCAATACAAGGGGCACGTCCATAAAATCATACAGATCACCATTATTTGTATTGTGCCATTCCGTCTTATCCGACTCGACATATTCATCTACCTTGCGCCACCATCTGCGGGAATCCCGCTTCAGCTTCACCGCCGCCAGCTCCCCTGCCGACTGGTTCATCCCGCCCCCGGCCTGCCGGATGGAGAAGCCCAGCTTCTCCCGCATATAGTCCGCAGCGGTATATTTCCTGCCCGTCTTTTCCGTGACCAGGCGGGCATAGATATCCGCATGACGCGCCGCAAGGATAGCGCCCATTCTGGCCTGCCTTGCGGTGTTGCCGCCTACGGACTTTGCCCAGTCGTATATCTGCCGGTACATGCTGACAGCTTCTGGAGAGAGACCCGCCGTCAGCTCCATCTCCACACCCGTCAGCTTCTGCATCTCGCCCTTGATATCGTCAAGGGCTTTTATATTGTCACGAAGCATGGAGATAGCCGCCTTGTTCTCAGCAAGGCCTTCCTGGACTTCCTGGCTATCAGCAATCCAGCCCTGCACCTGGGTAGCCGAAGGATCACCTGTTACCATGGCAATGGCCATGTCTTCCAGTTCGGCCTTGGTGGGCTTGCGCTTGAACTGCTTATAGAAATTCTTGTACCATGGCGCATTTTCACTGTAGCGGACAGTCTTGGTGTTTCCCTGCTCGTCCTCCACATCCATGATACCGGCGTTGCCCATGCCCGCTTCCAATGCCTTGATAGCAGGCGCGAGGATTTCATCCAGCTGCCCCTGCATTTCCTTCCGCAGAGTGTTCCACCCCTGGGCTGGATTGTCCGGGCTGGTCATGATGGCCGCCTCTATCATGCTCCTCTGCTCTTCGGTGGCATTGGGCATGGTATTTTTCATCAGGGTCTCTATGACTTCTGCCTTGCGCTGGATAGTCTCCTTCATGGCCTCTTCATAGGACTGGAGAACCTGCTTGTTAGTCTCCCGCATACGAGCCATGGATTCAGCTTCCGGCGAGAAGCTGACGCTATCCAGCAGATCAGGAGAGCTGGACACCTGGGACAGCACCTCCGTAGGCACGGAGAGGAAGCCATTCTCTGCCACGGCCGTCTCCAAATCCTCACTGGACATGCCTGCCGCGTCAGCCACCTTCTTGAGGTCTGCCATGCCATTCTCTTTCTGTGTGGCTGTCTCAATGTCGATATAGGCCATTTCATAGCCGGTGCCAGTCAGCTGCTCCCGGAGGATCTTCTGCTGCACATCAGGAGCCTTTTCCTTGAGCTTCCCGGAATCCACCGCCTGCTGCAGCTGCTCCACCATGATAGTGCCATTCATGGTCTGTATGGCATTCTCGCCATATACCTGGGCTATCCTGGCTTCACGACGGGCATTCCTGGCAATGACACCAGCACCGCCCACAAAGCCGCCCCCTGCGCCTATCAGTCCAAAACCGGCAGAGCCGGGCAGGGATTCAAGGAATGCAGCCGCACTGCGCCCGGCGATATCAAAGGCATCATATGTCTTGATATGGGACGCACTTTCCCCTTTGCTTGCCACCATGGCATTGTGGATGAGGTCATCAGCAGCAGACTGAGCCACGCCCGCAGCCATGGCAGCAGCAGGATCATCAAAGAAAGACAGTGCCTTTCTCTTCTCCGCATCCATCATGACACGAAGGTTTTCAGCCCGCTTCTTGTCGTTCTCGTCCGCTTCGCCGTTCATGATTTTATATTGGAGGTTGTCATACTCCAGCTTGATATTGCCCTGCTCCAGGAAGTGAGTGAAGGAATCTACAATGCCATGAGTTGTGCGAACATCTTAGATATTATGCAGAGCAATAGCTGCCGCCTGGCTGCTCATGTCGGCAATGTTCTGCAATTCCGGATACTCCTGCCAGACTGCATCTATATGAAACATCATCAAATATCAGCAAATATCACTTGCCAATTTGTAACTTGTACGTAACTTGTACGTAACTTGTAGTAAAAATACTTACCCATATTCTAGGACTACTTACCTATATGAAGAGAATTGAAAAAGCCCACCAGCCAAGGGCTGATGGGCTTTTTGTAACTTTCGCACCAAGTCGTAAACTTAACGCTTGGAGAACTGGGAAGCCTTGCGGGCTTTCTTGAGGCCGTACTTGCGACGCTCTTTCTCGCGGGGATCGCGAGTGACGAAGCCAGCCTTCTTCAGAGCCGGACGGAGCTCGGCGTCCATCTCCATGAGCGCACGGGTGATACCGTGACGGATGGCGCCTGCCTGGCCGGACACACCACCGCCAGCAACGTTGGCGATGACGTCGTACTTGTCAACAGTCTCAGTGAGGTTCAGGGGCTGACGAACGATGAGTTCGAGAGTCTTGAGACCGAAATATTCTTCCATGCTACGACCGTTGATCGTAACCTTGCCCTCGCCTGGAACCAGACGAACACGGGCAACAGAGGATTTCCTGCGGCCGGTGCCGTAGTAGCTTACTTGTGCCATGTAATATGTTCCTCCCTATCCAGATTAGCGAATGTTCAGCTCGAGCTTCTCGGGCTTCTGAGCTGCATGCGGATGCTCGCTGCCAGCGTAAACGCTGAGCTTGCGGTACATCTGAGCGCCGAGGCGGTTATGAGGCAGCATGCCCTTGATGGCGTGCTCCAGGACGCGCTCCGGGAAACGCTCCAGCATGTGGCCGGCCTGGGTGAAGGTAGTGCCACCCTGATAGCCGGAATGACGGAAATAAGTCTTGTTGATGAGCTTCTTTCCGGTGAACTTTACTTTCTCTGCATTGATGACGATGACATAATCACCAGTATCAACGTGCGGAGTAAAAGTCGGTTTATTTTTACCGCGAAGAACTTTTGCGACTTCGGCTGCGAGGCGACCGACAGTCTGGCCTTCAGCGTCTACAACATACCATTTACGCTCGATACTCTCTGCGTTTGCCATAAACGTTGTCTTCATGCGATTTCCCCCCTATTGGTGTCAAAATATCATTCATTTCGATTGCAATATCCTGCACTGGCCTCCGGGGCTCTATAGACTGCAACTCACCTTTATCAAACTGGTACTTCTCGCCGCAGAAATGGCAGACCACCTCTGCCTGACCATCTTCTATCAGGCTGTCCAAATCTTTCCTGTCCAGACCAGCCAGCACCCCGCCGATGCGTTCCTTGGAGCAGTGGCAGCGGAAAGCCAGGTCCGTGGTGGAAAGGTAGCTGATTTCAAAACCCTCCAGCAATTCTTCAATGATGCCTTTGGCATCAAGGCCCCGCTCCACCATCTTGGAAACGGAGTTCACCTTCTTCAGATTCTCCTCCAGCCGGTCAATGACTTCGTCACTGGCACCGGGCAGGGGCTGGATGATGAAGCCGCCAGCCCCGATGCATTTGAATTCCTTATCCACCAGCACTCCCAAGCCCACAGAAGACGGAGTCTGCTCAGATACATAGAGATACTTCATCAGATCATCGGCAATCTCGCCGTCCGTCAGCTCACAGCTGCCGGACACCGGCTCCTTCAGCCCCGTGAAGCGGGTAACTGTGACCAGGCCAGTGGTGCCTACGCCGCCCCCTACATCAATCTTGCCCTGGCTGTTCAAGGGCAGGTTCACATGAGGCTCCCCCACACAGCCCCGCACATAGCCCTCGGGAGTGGCATCTGCCGTCACGGTGCCCAAAGGGCCGCCACCGCTGAACTTGATGGTGAGGGCTTCTTCATTCTTCAAGTTGGCCGCCATAAGCAGCGCTCCAGTCATGGTGCGACCCAGGGCCGCTGCCGCCACCGGATAGCAGTCATGACGCCTGATGGCTTCATTCACCAGATCCGTAGTCACTGCCGCATAGATTCGTACACCCTCTGCGGTGGCTTTCACCAAATGGTCTTTCATATTTTCCTCCGTAAAACAAAGGGACACATGGCGATTCTTCCCGCCATGCGCCCAGAGATATTGCCTTCAATAAATCAGAATTCCAATTCCTGCAGGACTTCATCCGTATCCAGGTCATAGATGCGGATGCCTGTCTCGTCCATCACTGCTGCCGTCTGGCGACCATCCTCCCGCTTGGAGAGAGCCGCCGAGCCGGGATTGAGGAAGATGGTCCGGCCCCGCTTTTCCAGCACCGTGATATGCACATGGCCGCTGATGAACACATCAGCTTTCAGATGAGCCGCCATCTTGTCCTTTTCCTCATCAGACATGACGCTGTCCCCATGGGTGATGATGATGCGCCTGCCCTCCTGCACCACATAGGCATAGGGAGCCTGCACAGGCAGTTCAAGGCAGCTGGCATCCACGGAAGAATCGCAGTTGCCCTTGGCGATGATTACGGGCACTGGGCAAGTATTGATGCGCTGCACCAGCCCTGCGGGGTTGTAGTCTTCCTTCATGGGATTGCGGGGGCCGTGGTAGAGCACATCCCCGGCATGGAGAATCATATCCGCATCATGGAAATGCTTGTCAAAGGCCTTGGCCCACGCCCCTTCATGGCCGTGGGTATCGCTGATAATGCCTATCTTCATGGAATTGCCTCCTAAACACACAGTCCACAGGACGTTTTAGCCAATCTTCTTCAAGAGGTTGGCCATCTCCATGGCAGCCATAGCGCTGTCGGAGCCCTTGTTGCCGGCCTTGGTGCCGGCCCGCTCGATAGCCTGCTCGATATTCTCGGTAGTCACTACGCCGAAGATAGTGGGAACGCCAGTATTCATGCCCACCTGGGCCACACCCTTGGAAACCTCGTTGCACACATAGTCGTAGTGGGTCGTGGAACCGCGAATGACAGCCCCCAGGCAGATGACAGCATCGTACTTGCCACTCTCAGCCATCTTCTTGGCTACCACAGGGATTTCAAAAGCCCCCGGCACCCAGGCCACATCCACATCTTCATCAGCAGTCTCATGGCGGTGCAGAGTATCCAGCGCCCCGCCCAGGAGCTTGGAAGTGATGAACTCGTTGAAGCGGGCCACCACGATGCCGAATTTCAAGCCTTTGCCAGTGATATAGCCTTCCAGTACATTTGCCATTTGCTTTTCCTCCTTATTTATCTTCCAAAGTTTCCTCAGACAGCTTATGCCCCATCTTGACCTTCTTCACCGTCAGGTAGCGCTTGTCGAACTTGTTGGCCTTGACCTGCAATGGTACTCGCTCCACAATCTCCAGCCCGTAGCCCTCAAGTCCTGCCCGCTTGGCCGGGTTATTGGTCATGAGGCGGATGCTGGTGAGGCCCAGGTCAGAGAGAATCTGGGCGCCGATGCCGTAATCACGGAGGTCAGGAGCAAAGCCCAGTTCCACATTGGCCTCCACCGTGTCTGCCCCCTTGTCCTGCAGGGCGTAAGCCCGCATCTTGTTGGCCAGGCCGATGCCGCGGCCCTCCTGGCGCATGTAGAGCACCACACCTTCCCCCTCGGCCTCGATTTTCTTCAAGGCCAGTTCCAGCTGCTCGCCACAGTCGCAGCGCATGGAGCCCAGGGCATCACCTGTCAGGCACTCGGAATGGACGCGCACCAGCACATCTTTCTTGCCTGCCACCTCACCTTTCACAATGGCCAGATGGCACTTGCCATCCAGCTTGCTCTCATATGACTTGATGCGGAAATGGCCGAATTTGCTGGGGAAATCCACATCCGCCACCCGCTGGATGAAGGTCTCGGTACGCTTGCGATACTCAATCAAGGCTTTGACGGTGATGATGTTCAGCTCGTGCTCTGCCGCAAACTCAATCAGGCGCGGCGTGCGCATCATGTGGCCGTCATCGTCCATGATCTCCACGCAAAGACCGGCAGGATAGAAACCTGCCAGCCTTGCCAGGTCCACCGTAGCCTCTGTGTGGCCGGCCCGGCGCAGCACGCCCCCATCCACGGCCCGCAGGGGGAACACATGGCCGGGACGGCGGAAGCTGGAAGCTCTGGCGGTGGGGTCAAGGAGCTTCTTGATGGTCTGGCAACGCTCGAAGGCGGAAATGCCCGTCTCCGTATCAAAGGCATCAATGGACACAGTGAAGGCGGTCTCATGGTTGTCCGTGTTGTTCACCACCATCTGGCCGATATTCAGCTCGTCCAGACGCTGGCCGTCAATGGGGGTGCAGATCAGACCCTTGGCGTATTTCGCCATAAAATTGATGTCCTCGGGCGTCACGGTAGCGGCAGCCACAATGAGGTCGCCCTCGTTCTCCCTGTCCTCATCATCCACCACCACGACCATCTTGCCATGCTTGATATCCTCGATGGCCTGTTCCACCGTAGCAAACTTATCCTTGTAATCAGCAGCCTGTTCAGACATATTTTTAGGCTCCTTTCCTATCTGTAAATATCAAAATCCGTTCTGCAATAGAAACTCACGGGTAAGGCCGCCTGTTTTTTCACTTGCTTCCCTGCCCCGCAGGAGTTTTTCCACATACTTGCCCAGCACATCCGTCTCGATGTTGATGGGGCTGCCCTTCTGCTTGGCATGCAAATTGGTCACTTCACGGGTATGGGGAATCAAACTCACGGTGAAATCCTTCTCCGTCACCGCCGCCACCGTCAGGCTGATGCCATCCAGGGCCACAGACCCCTTCTCCACGATATAATGAAGGATTTCTGGTGCCGCCTGCACCTTCAGCAGGACAGCATTGCCCTCATTTGCAAAGGACTCCACTTCCCCTGTGCCATCTATATGACCGCTGACGATATGCCCCCCCAGACGACTGGAGAGGGTCAGGGCCCGCTCCAGATTCACAGAGCTGCCCTTTTTCAGTTCCCGCAGGGCCGTGCGCCTGATAGTCTCAGGCATCACATCAGCAGTGAAGTGCTTCCTGTCAAAGCTGGTGACTGTCAGGCAGATGCCATTGACAGCAATGCTATCCCCCAGTTGCACATCCTCCAGTACCTTGGACGCCAAGATGGAAAGGCGTCCAGAGCCAATGCTGTCTACCTTGCCCAGTTCCTCGATAATGCCAGTAAACAACCTTCCCACCTCAGCTTTCTTCTGCGTCAAGTTTCAGCCACAAGGGCATATCCTCTTTCTTCACATAGCCAGTGAGCAGCACATCCCTGCCCACAGTCTCCGCCTCCAGTCGGGTCAGCTCGGCAGCTTCGGAAAGCTCGGCAAAGCCCTCACCTTCCACAGGAGTCTTGGCCTCCCTGCCGCCGATGAGCTTGGGAGCCACAAAGGCATAAACCTTGTCCACCAGCCCGGCCTTCAGCAGAGAGAAGTTCACTGTGCCGCCGCCTTCCACAAAGACGGAGGTGATATCCCTCTCCCCCAGCGCCTTCATCAGCAGGGTCATGTCCACCTGCGGCCCTGGGCCAGCCACAATCAACTCTGCCCCCGCAGCCTTCAAGGCTTCCACCCTGTCTGCAGGTGCCGCTTCCGTCACGGCAATCAGCACAGGCGCCGCCCCATCGGTCAGCAATCTGGCCTGGACGGGGGTGCGAGCCATGCTGTCGGCAATGATGCGCACAGGATTCTTCCCTGCGCCCCCTTCGAGCCTGGTAGTCAGGCTGGGGTCATCGGAGAGCACCGTGCCGATGCCTGCCAGGATACCATCATACACATCCCGATACTCATGCACCCTCTGACGGGCAGCCTCCCCCGTAATCCACTGGGATGCTCCCGTGAAAGTGGCAATCTTGCCATCAAGGCTCATAGCTGTCTTCAGGGCCACGAAAGGCAGCCCTGTCTCAATCCACTTGAGGAAAGCCTCATTGAGCCGGGCAGCCTCCCGGGAGAGCACGCCGCACTTGACCTTGATGCCCGCTTCCTCCAGTATGGCAAGGCCCTTGCCCGCCACTTTGGGGTTGGGGTCGCGCAGGGCTACCACCACACGGGCAAGGCCAGCCTCTGCCACGGCTTTGGCGCAGGGGCCGGTGCGCCCGTAGTGGGCGCAAGGCTCCAAGGTCACATAGAGGGCAGCTCCTTTAGCCAGCTCTCCCGCCATGCGCAGGGCATGGATCTCCGCGTGGGGCGTGCCCGCCTCACGGTGCCAGCCCGTGGCAATGATGCGGCCTTCCCGCACTATCACCGCCCCCACCAGGGGATTGGGCGAAGTGCGCCCCCGGGCATTCTTCGCTGCCCGCAGAGCCTCCCGCATATAATCTTCATCCGTCACCAAACTCACCTCGCAAAAAGTATTTCTCAAACTTCCCACACCTATAACAGGCGTAGATCCTTGAAAACTGTATATCTCAGAAGATAAAAAAGGCGCAAAGCCTCAAAACTTGGTACAATAGAAG
>CACZHK010000086.1 GCA_902780915.1 Pseudoselenomonas ruminantium
GGCAGGCGTTTTCACCCAGAATGCGGTGGCGGCAGCTCCTGTCTTTGCTTCCAAGAAGACCGTGGCTACGGGCACGGCTCATGCCATCACGGCCAATGCGGGCTGTGCCAATGCCTGCACCGGCGAGCAGGGGAACAAGGACGCAGCAGCCATGCAGTCCATTACGGCTGAGGCTCTGGGCTGCGAGCCTTTGGATGTAGTGGTAGCCTCCACGGGCATCATCGGCGTGAACTTGCCCATGGAGAAGATGGAGGCAGGCATCAAGCAGGCGGTCAGCGAGCTGTCCGCAGAGGGCAGCGAGACTGCGGGCAAGGCCATCATCACCACCGATACTTATTCCAAGTCCTGCGCCACGGAGATTGAACTGGGGGGCAAGCAGGTGCGCTTTGGCGCCATCGCCAAGGGTTCCGGCATGATCCAGCCCAACATGGCTACCATGCTCTGCTTCATCACCACCGATGCAGCCATCGACCAGAAACTTTTGCAGAAGGCCCTGTCGGAAATCACGGAGGTTTCCTTCAACATGATTTCCATAGACGGCGACATGAGCACCAACGACATGGTGGTGGTGCTGGCCAACGGCGAGGCCGGCAACGAGGAAATCAAGGCCGAGGGCGAAGATTATGAGAAGTTCAAGGGTGCCCTCAAGGAAATCTGCCAGGGCCTTTCCCGCCGCATCGCCGCTGACGGCGAAGGCGCTACCAAGTTCCTGACGGTGAACGTGACCGGGGTCAAGAGCTTTGCCGATGGCAAGACCATCGCCATGAGCGTGGCCAAGAGCCCCCTGGTGAAGACCGCTTTCTTTGGCGAAGATCCCAACTGGGGCCGGGTCATCTGCGCTGTGGGCTATGCCGGGGTGCCCATGGAGCCGGAGAAGACTGTGGTGAAGTTCGGCGGCATTCCCGTCTACGCCTACGGCGTAGGGGCAGAGCATGATGAGGAAGCCCTGAAGCAGGTCATGAGCCAGAAGGATATCGTCATCGACATTGACATGGGCCTGGGTGAGGCTGAAGCCACCGTCTGGACCTGCGATTTCTCCTATGAGTATGTGAAGATCAACGGTGAGTACCACACCTGATGGGGGGCGCGGCAATGGATTTTACGGCAGAGGACAAGGCAGGTGTGCTGGTTGAGGCCCTGCCCTATATACAGGAATTCTTTGGCAAGACCATCGTCATCAAGTATGGCGGCAATGCCATGGTCAGCGAGGAACTGAAGGAAAAGGTCATGCAGGACATTGCCCTGATGAAGTATGTGGGCATCCGTCCGGTGATTGTCCATGGTGGCGGCCCGGAAATCACGGGCTTCCTCAAGAAGGTGGGCAAGGAAAGCTCCTTTGTGGCAGGCCTCAGGGTCACCGACGAGGAAACTGTGGAGATTGCGGAAATGGTGCTGGACGGCAAGATCAATTCCGAAATCGTGAACCTGCTGAACCGCCGCGGTGTCAAGGCCGTAGGCCTCTCCGGCAAGGATGCGGGTCTTATCAGAGCCAGGAAAAAGATGGCCACCGTCTACGAGGGCGAGGCAGAAAAGCAGGTGGATATCGGCTATGTGGGCGAGGTGGAGGAAATCCAGGCCGGCATAGTAGAAGACCTGCTGGAAGGCGGCTATGTGCCTGTGATAGCCCCCATCGGCGTAGGCGAGGATGGCGAGAGCTACAATATCAACGCCGACTATGTGGCAGCGGAGATGGCAGGAGCCCTCAAGGCGGAGAAGCTGCTGCTGCTGACGGATGTGGAAGGGATTTACAAGGATTTCAACGATAAGGGCAGCTTCATTTCCACCCTGCACATGGAGGAAGCCAGGGCCTACATAAAAGAGGGCATTATTGCCGGGGGCATGATTCCCAAGGTGGAGGCCTGCCTCAAGTCCCTTGCCATGGGCACGGGCAAGACCCATATCATCGACGGGCGGCTGGGACATTCTCCCATTCTGGAAATGTTCACCGCCAAGGGCATTGGTACCCAGGTGGTACGCTGAGAGGAGCAAGTTATGCGGGAAACCGATCAAGAGATAATGGCCAAGGACAAGGCAGGCTACCTGCCGGTATTCAGCCGCTACGAAATCGTGCTGGATCACGGCGAGGGCGCCTATGTCTGGGACCATAACGGCAAAAAATACCTGGACTTTCTGGGGGGCATTGCGGTCAATGTACTGGGGCATAACCACCCGGCCCTGGTCAAGGCGGTGTCAGAGCAGGCGGGCAAAATGCTGCACTGCTCCAACCTCTACTACACCCAGGCGCAGGCTGATGCGGCTGACAAGCTGGCTAAGCTCAGCGGCCTTGAGGATGCCAAAGTGTTCTTCGGCAACTCCGGGGCGGAGGCCAACGAAGGCGCCATCAAGCTGGCCAGGAAATTCACCCATCAGCAGGACCCGGAAAAGAGTCAGATCATCACTGCCTGGATGAGCTTCCACGGCAGGACGCTGGCCACCCTTACGGCTACGGGGCAGCCTCACTATCAGGAGGGAGTAGGGCCCCTGCCGAAGGGCTTTGACTATGTGCATTACAACGACATAGCCGAGCTGGAGAAAATGATGAGCGATAAGACTTGCGCTGTCATGCTGGAGACTATTCAGGGGGAGGGCGGCGTCTACACGCCGAATCCCGGTTATCTCCAGCAGGTGCGGGAGCTTTGCGACAAGCATGGCGCCCTGCTGATCTTCGACGAGATACAGGCAGGCATCGGCAGGAGCGGTGAGTTCTTCGCCTATGACAAGTACGGCGTGAAGCCGGATATCGTGACCCTGGCCAAGGGCCTGGCAGGCGGCGTGCCCATCGGTGCCTTTGTGGCCCGTGGGGAAGTGGCCAGAGCCATGCAGCCCGGTGACCACGGCACCACCTTCGGGGGTAACCCCCTGGCTTGCGCCGCTGCCAATGTGGTGTTAGATACGGTGCCCCAGGCAGAGTTCCTGGAGCATATCCGTCAGGTGGGGAGCTATTTCAAGCAGCAGCTTTCCTCCCTGCAGGCGAAGTTCCCTGCTCTTATCAGCGAGGTCAGGGGCGAGGGTCTGATTCTCGGAGCAGAACTCTCCAGGGATGATATCGGCAGGGACATTGTCAATGAGTGCCTGTCTGAGGGCATTATCATCAACTGCACAGTGGGCAAGGTCTTGCGCTTTATCCCGCCCCTCATCATCAGCGAGGAGCAGGTTGACGAGGTTATAAGTGCGCTGGCAAAGGTGCTTGAGAAGTACGTTTGATATTTTTCGGGGGGAATTTGATGTTAAAAGGCAGGGATTTGCTCTCTATCCACGAACTTACAGTAGGGGAAGTGGAGGAGATATTGGAACTGGCAGCAGAACTCAAGGCCAAGCAGAAGGCAGGCATTGAGCACAAGCTGCTGGCGGGCAAGACTTTGGGCATGATCTTTGAGAAGTCTTCCACCCGCACCAGGGTTTCCTTTGAGACAGGCATGTATCAGTTGGGAGGACAGGCCCTGTTCCTTTCCAACCGTGACCTGCAGCTTGGCCGCGGCGAGCCTATCAAGGATACGGCAAGGGTGCTGTCCCGTTACCTGGACGGCATCATGATTCGCACTTACGGCCATGAAAGGGTGGTGGAGCTGGCAGAATATGCGGATATTCCCGTCATCAATGCCTTGACAGACCTCCTGCACCCCTGCCAGGTGCTCACCGACCTGCTCACCATCAAGGAGCACAAGGGCAAGAACCTCAAAGGGGTTAAGATGGCCTACGTAGGTGACGGCAACAACATGACCAACTCCTACATGTACGGCTGCGCCAAGGCGGGCATGGAGTTCGTGGCAGCTACGCCGGAGGACTACCGTCCCGATGAGACGGTGACCAGGCAGGCCATGGAAGATGCCAAGGCCACGGGGGCTTCCATCAAATTGGTGACTGACCCTGTGGAAGCTGTCAAGGGAGCCGACATCGTGGTGACTGACACCTGGGCCAGCATGGGCCAGGAGGAGGAGCATGATGCGCGCAAGAAGATCTTCGCTCCCTATCAGGTGAACAAAGAGCTTATGGCTCACGCTGACAAGCGGGCCATCGTCATGCACTGCCTGCCAGCCTACCGGGGTGAGGAAATCACCGAGGAAGTGCTGGAGGCCAACGCAGACGTCATTTTTGACGAGGCCGAGAACCGCCTCCACACCCAGAAGGCCATCATGGCGCTCTTGATGGGCTAAGACAGGCTTTACAAGTATTAACATGATTTGACTATAGAAGGAGATGCTTACTATGGCAAAAGCAAAGGTTAGCAAAGTTGTTCTGGCATATTCCGGCGGTCTTGACACCTCCGTCATCATTCCCTGGCTCAAGGAAAACTATGACAACTGCGAAGTCATCGCCTGCTGCTGCGATATCGGACAGGGTGATGAGCTGGATGTGGTTCATGACAAGGCGCTGAAGTCCGGCGCTTCCAAGGTCTATGTGGAAGACCTCACCAAGGAATTCCTGGAGGATTATGTGTGGCCCACCCTGCAGGCCGGGGCTGTTTACGAGGGCAAGTACCTCTTGGGCACTTCCTTTGCCCGTCCCCTGATTGCCAAGTGGCTGGTGGATGTGGCCAAGAAGGAAGGGGCAGATGCCATCGCCCACGGTGCCACCGGCAAGGGCAACGACCAGGTGCGCTTCGAGCTGACCGTCAAGGCCCTGGCTCCGAATCTCACCATCATCGCTCCCTGGCGCGAGTGGGATCTTGATTCCCGCAGCGCTGAGATCGAGTATGCCAAGAAGCACGATATCCCCGTGGCCACGGAGAACAAGACCTACAGCATGGACAGGAATATCTGGCATCTGTCCCACGAGGGTTCCGACCTGGAAGATCCTGCCAATGAGCCCAAGAACAGCATGTTCCTGATTTCCAAGGCTCCCGAGGATGCACCGGATAAGCCCGAGTACGTGAAGATCTGCTTCGAGAAGGGCAAGCCCGTGGCTGTCAATGGCGAGAGGCTGGGGGCTGTGGAACTCCTCACCAAGCTCAATGAGATCGGCGCCCGCAACGGCGTGGGCATCGTGGATATCTGCGAGAACCGCCTGGTGGGCATGAAATCCCGTGGCGTGTACGAGAATCCCGGCGGATCTCTGCTCTACTATGCACACCGTGAGCTGGAGTATCTCTGCCTTGACCGCGCTACCTTCCATTACAAGGAAGGCCTGGCTATCCGCTATGGCGAGCTGGTTTACGATGGC
>CACZHK010000087.1 GCA_902780915.1 Pseudoselenomonas ruminantium
TTCCATGCGGTTCATGTCCTTCACGCTCTTGCTCTTGAACTTCGGCAATTCAAGGAAATGTATCTCCAGCTTGTCCGTCAGCTGGCACTGAGTCTTGATATCGTAGATGCCAAAGCAGCTGTGCATATCGGGGTACTTCTTTTCATCAAAAAGGTTGAACCCCAAAATGTTAATGGCAATAGTGCGGTTGATGCGAAAAGTTGCCATGGTCATTCCTCCTGTTTCTTGTCTTTATTTTACTACGAAATCTTGGCGAATCAACCCCCCCACCACCGCTTCGCGGTCCCCCGCCCCCGAGGGGGCGGACACGGCAGGTGCGTCATATATCCTATCCGGTTTCACGGACTCAGGGAGTATGATTGTTTCACATTCGACAAAGAGCAAAAATATTCTGCCGCCCTGCACGAAATATGTGCCTGCACTGCGCTCATATAAAAAATGCAGGCCCGCCCTCAAGCGAGCCTGCATCTTTTATTGCTCAGGATTTCCACTTCATCCCCAGATAGGCATTTATCACTTGCCGAGAAGCCCGTCCGGCTTTTTGTTCAGTTCCTCGATGTCGTTGACATTCTTGATGATCTTCACGTCCTTGATGGTCGTGGGAGCATTGTCATGGCAGCCGGGGCGAGGGCGAGGAAAAATTTTTCCTCCAGATACCTTATCCATTTCCATATCATCCATCTTGTTCTTCATCATTTCATCCATTTTGTTTTCCTCCTCCATCTTTGAGCGTTGCTTCTGTTGCTTTCTGTTCTTTATATCCCCGAAGCAGGGAAAGTGTTTATGATTTTTTAAAAAAATCTCTTTCCTACCCAGCCGGGCATTCACACCCCGCCTTTGGCAGTCTTCAGACGTATGCAAACCCTGAAATACACAAGAAAAATGCAGGCCCGCCCCAAAGCGAACCTGCTTTTTCTTTGCTCAGATATTGTCCACCAGCATATCCCCCACCCCGCCGTAGACGGCGCGGGCTTTTTCCTTGATGGCGTCCCGGGCGGTGTCCACGGTGAAGCCGTCGTAGGCTTCCAGCATGGGCAGGTCGTTGGTCTCGTCGCCGATGGCGAAGACTTCGGCCTGCTGCCAGCCCATCAGCTCAAGGAGGGTATCAATGCCCTGGCTCTTGCTGACCCCGGCGGGGGTGATGTCCACGCTGCAGCCGTTGGGGTAGGCGTGGACGTAGTCGCCGTATTTGGCATTGATGATGGCGGCTGTCTCGTCAGCCTGCTTTGCCTCGGGGTAGCCCAGGCAGAACTGATGGATGCGGGGCAGGGAGAGGATGTCCTGCTCGGTAATCTTCTCAATGGGGAAATCCCACTCCAGCGCCTCCCGCATAATCCAGGAACCTTCGCCCTCATGGTAGAGGTAGGTCTTGTCCACGGCGGAGAAAGCATAGTGGAAAGACTTGTCCACGCTTGGCTCCTTCACAATTTCAGCCAGCACCGAGAGAGGAATGCTGCCCTGCCAGAGGGGGGTGCCGTCGGCCTTGAAGATGATGCCGCCGTTGTTGCAGACAGCATAGTCAGACTCAATGCCATAGTGCTCCAGCTGGGGCATCAGCATGCCATAGTCGCGCCCGCTGACCACCCCAAACTTATGCCCCGCCGCCCGCCAAGCCCGCACCCCCTCCACATCCTCGGATGAGATGGTTCTCTGACGGAACAAAGTGCCGTCATAATCACTTGCACCTATCTTCATGTGTATCACCTTTTAATTTCTCGAATGTATATTTGAGCTTCAAATGCCCTCAATGTTCCCTTGGAACTCCCCTCCATCGAGCCAGCCAAGAGCGAAGCCGCCTCTATCTCCGGCAGTTGATAGCTCTGCTCCCTATCGGTGAAATTCACCACCGTATAAACCTCCCGCCCCTCAAACTTCCTCTTGAAGGCCAAGATATACGGATTATCTGCCAGCAATTCCTCGTAGCTGCCCTTGATGAGCACTTCCGCAGCTTCGCCCTGCTGCCTGAGGGCGGCAAGTTTCCTGTAGTAACTCAGCACCGAATGCTCGTCCTTGGCTTCGGTCTCCACGCACTCAGCTGCGAACTCCTCATGCACCGGCAGCCAGGGGGTGCCTGCAGAAAAACCTGCATTCTTGCCCTTGGTCCACTGCATGGGCGTGCGGGCGTTGTCCCTGCTGTAGCGGTGGACAATCTCCAGTGCCCGGGCAGGCGATTTGCCCTCTTTCAGCATCAGCTCATACTGCCCCCGGGAGGAAATATCATTGTAAGATTCGATGCTGTCCCAAGCCACATTGCCGAAGCCCAGCTCCTGTCCCTCGTAGATGAAGGGAGTGCCCCTGAGAGTCAGGAGGATGGACGCCATGGCCTTGGCGGCGAGGTCCTTGGGGGCGCTATCGGGGAAATAGTGCCTCGTGCATCTCATCTGGTCGTGGTTTTCAAAGAAAATGGGGTACCAGCCATTTTCCGCCGTGGCCTGCTGGCTTGCCGTCAGAACTTTCTTCAAGCCGGGAATGATTTCGGGTGTGTAACCGATGGCCTGTCCCCAAAGTTCCCCGTTAGTGAACTCCAGGTTCATATGGGAGAACTCAAAGAGCATATCAAAGGCCCCCTGCTCCCCCACCCACTGGGGCAAATCCTTTGGCTCTACGCCATTGGCTTCGGCCACGGTGAAGATATCGTGGCCAGAGAAGACCTTGGCCTTAAACTCATGAAGGAAATCCAGAATACCGGTGGTGTTGGCTATCATGGAGTGGATATTCACCATGCCATCCTCACTGTCCGGTTCCCCGTCCACGAATTCAGCCGGCTTCTTGATGTAGACGATGGCATCGATGCGGAAACCGCCCACGCCCTTCTCCAGCCAGAAATTGGCGGCATCGTAGAGGGCCTGACGAACTTTGGGATTCTCCCAGTTCAGATCCGGCTGGGCCTCGGCGAAGGTGTGCAGGTAATACTGCTGACGGGCTTCGCACCATTTCCAGGCGCTACCGCCGAAGATGGAGCGCCAGTTGGTTGGAGCACTGCCGTCCGGCTTGGCATCACGCCAGATATACCAGTCGCTGTGCTCGCTGTCCTTGGAGGAGGCGGAGTCTATGAACCAAGGATGCTTGTCGGAGGTATGGTTGTAAACCAAGTCCATGACAATCCTGATATCACGCTTCTTGCCTTCCGCTATGAGCCTTTCCATATCCGCCATGGTGCCGTAGGACGGGTCAATGCCCGTGAAGTCGGCAATATCGTAGCCATTGTCCACCATGGGAGAGGGGTACACAGGGGTGAGCCAGATGGCACCCGTGCCCAAAGTCTTGAGGTAGTCCAGCTTTTCCGTCACACCGTTTAAGTCCCCCGTCCCGCTGCCCGTGGTGTCCAGGAAGCTCTTGGGGTAAACCTGGTAGACGTTGGTTTTCTGCCACCATTTAAGTTTGTTCATTTTATAGTAACCTCTTGAGTTTAGCTAAGTAACATTGCCTTCCCCTTGAGGGGAAGGTGGCAGTCCGAAGGACTGACGGATGAGGTGGGACATTATAAGTCATGGTTTCATAACAGGTTAGGCCGCACCTCATCCGCCCCTTCGGGGCACCTTCCCCTCAAGGGGAAGGCTTTAGAATCAGAACACCAGTACCGGCGTCTCGCTGACTACTACCTCGGCATCTTCATGCTTCTGCATCTGGGGGTAGTCGGCGCTGTTGGTCACTGCCATGATGACGGTGGTGCCGTAGCCGGCAGCCTTGATGACTTCTTTGTCAAACTTGATGAGGGGAGTGCCGGCAGTTACCTTGTCCCCGGTCTTCACCAGAGCCTCAAAGCCTTCGCCGTTCAGCTTCACGGTGTCGATGCCGATGTGAATGAGGATTTCCGCGCCGTTCTTCATGCGCAGGCCGATAGCGTGGAGGCTTTCCTCCATGATCATGGTGACCTCCGCATCGGCAGGAGCTACCACCGTATCACCCTCAGGCTCGATGGCAATGCCATCACCCATCATCTTCTGGGAGAACATATCATCGGGAACCTCGGACATATCCATCAGACGACCCGTGACGCAGGCGTAGAGCTTCATGGCCAGGCTGCTGTCACTTTCGCTGACAGTCCTTTCCTGCACAGGAGCCGCCCCCTCAATCTTCTCACCCTTCAGCAGGGCATCGAAGTAGCTGCGTACCTGAGGCACAGACAAGCCCACGATAACCTGCAGCGCCTTGCCGTTCTTCACCAGTCCGAAAGCGCCGGCCTTGGTGAACTTGCCCACCGGGGCAACCTTGTCCGGGTCAGCGACCGTCACCCGCAAGCGGGTAGCGCAGTTGGTGACTTCCTTGATATTGTCCGGGCCGCCCAGGCAGTCCAGGAAAACCTTGGCCTTGATGGCCAGAGCATTGTCAGCCAGGCCCATTTCTTCCATTTCCTTCTTGGCCTGATACTCAGCCTTGGAGAACAGCTTGTCCTCCACCTCGTCAGCGGTGCGGCCGGGCGTAGCGTAGTCGAATTTCAGAATCAAAGTACGGAAAACCACGAAATAGATAGCCGTGAAAGCCAGACCAATGAGAATCTGGAGAATGTAGGTACCGGAATGATACTGGAAAAGAGGAATCCAGTTCTGCACAAAGGCATCAATCAGGCCGCCGCCGAAGTTGCCGGCCAGGCCCACAGCGTAAAGGGAAGCTGCCAGGCAGGCTGCCAGCACAGCGTGTACGGCGTAAAGGAGAGGAGCCACGAACAGGAAGGTGAACTCCAGCGGCTCCGTGATGCCGCAGAGCATGGCAGTGATGGTAGCGGGAATCAAGAGCGCTGCCGTCTTTTTCTTCTTCTCGGGACGGGCGCACATGTATATGGCCAGAGCCGCACCGGGCAGGCCGAAAATCTTGGAATTGCCGTGGAGGGCAAAGCCGCCCTCGGGGAAGAGGTCCCGGAGGCTCTGGCCGCTGATGGCGAAATCATTGAGGTGCTGCAGCCAATAAGCCTGGATGCCGCCGTCGCAGACAGCAGGGCCGAAGATGAAAGGCAGGTAGATGAAGTGATGGAGACCTGCGGGGAGCAGGATTCTCTCGGAGAAGGTGTAAGCCCAGACACCCACCAGACCGCTGGTCTTGAGGAAATCCTGGAACTGCATGATGGCATGCTGCACAGCAGGCCACACC
>CACZHK010000088.1 GCA_902780915.1 Pseudoselenomonas ruminantium
GCAAAATAATCCCCCATCCTGCAATTTTCATGCGGATGAGGGATTATTTATTTCATGCTAATTTTTCATTTCTCGTGCGATATATTTTCCCGTAATGCTCTCCTTGCTTCCGGCTGCCATCTCCGGCGTGCCGCAGGCTACGACGCGGCCACCTTTGGCGCCGCCTTCCGGGCCCATGTCAATAAGGTAATCCGCATTGATGATCACATCCAGATCATGCTCTATGACAATCACGGTGGCACCGGCTGCCACTAGACGGTCGAAGACCTGCAGGAGCACCTGCACATCCAGCGGGTGCAGTCCAATGGTTGGCTCATCAAAGATAAAGACTGCATCTGCCTGGGTCCTGCCCATCTCACTGGCCAGCTTCAGCCGCTGGGCTTCGCCGCCGGAGAGGGCAGGAGTATCCTCCCCCAGGGTCAGATAGCCCAGTCCCAGGTCATTCAAGGTTGAAAGCTTCCCATAAATCTTCTTCTGACCGGCAAAGAGCGGCAGCGCCTCCTTCAAGGTCAGGGAGAGTATTTCCGGCAAAGCATAGCCATGCTCTGCCCCTTTCCCCTGCCAAAGGACAGTTTTGACCTCCTCGCTGTAGCGCTGGCCATGGCAATCCGGGCAGGTGATGGTCACATCGGGCAAGAACTGCACATCAAGGGAAATCTGGCCTGTGCCATCACAGGCGGGACAGCGCAGTTTGCCCGTATTATAGGAAAACGCCCCTGCCTTCCAATTTTTCTCTTTGGCCATGGCAGTGCCGGCATAGAGCTTGCGCAGTTCATCCAGCACACCGCTGTAGGTCGCCACAGTAGAACGGATGTTGATGCCGATAGGCGAGGCATCAATCAGATTGGCCCGGCGTATGCCCTCGGCGGTTATGGCCTTGACCTGGGGCGGCAGCCTGCCCCCTGCAGCACTGGCCGTCAGGGCCGGCAGCAGGCACTCCAGCACCATGGTGGTCTTGCCCGAACCGGATACACCTGTCACCACCGTCAGCCTCCCCTTGGGAATATCCACCTGCAAGGGTCTTACCGTATGCAGCTGATCTGTTTCCAGATGGATGGTGCCAAGCTCAAACATCTTTTCCCAGGATGCGCGCTTCCGCAAGCCGCAGTTGGCCCCACCGTGCAGGAAGGGGGCAATCTTGGAGACTTTGCTTTCTGCCGCCGCCTGCATATCCCCGGCAAAGAGCAAATTGCCCCCCTCGCTGCCAGCCAGCGGCCCCAGCTCAATCATATAGTCAGCATGCTGCAGCACATGCACATCATGGTCCACCAAGACCACGGAATTGCCATCCCGCAGCAGGCTGTCAATCACATCCAAAAGCCCCTCAATATTAGCCGGGTGCAGGCCGATGCTGGGCTCATCCAGCACATAGAGCACCCCTGTGGTTTCATTGCGCACGGCTCTGGCCAGCTGCACACGCTGGCGCTCACCGGTAGAAAGGGTGCTGCTGGCACGATCAAGGGAGAGATAACCCAGGCCCAGCTCCTTCAGCCTGCGGGCGTTATCCAAAAAAGACTCGGCAATGCTTTCGGCCATGGAGCGCATTTCCTGTGGCAGGGTATCCGGCACAGCCTTCACCCAGGGAATCAGCTCATCAAGGGTCATGGCCGTGGCCTCGGCCAGATTTTTCCCGGCCAGTTTAGTAGAGCGCACCTTCGCTGACAGCCGTGTGCCCTGGCATTCCGGGCAGGCAGCCTCATGGAGGAATTTTTCCACCCGCTTCATGCCCTTTTCGTCCTTGACCTTCGCCAGGGCATTTTCCACCGTATATACTGCATTGTAATAGGTGAAGTCCATCTCAGCGGCCACATTGGTCTTTTCATTGACATAGAGAATATGCCTTTTCTCCGCCGGGCCGTGAAAGACAATCTCCCTCTCTGCGGGGGTCAAGTCACGGAAGGGCACATCGATCCGCACCCCCATTTCCTTGGCGATATCCTTCATCAATGACCACATCAGCGTCTGCCAGGGAGCCACCGCCCCCTCGGCAATGGACAGGCTTTCGTCCGGCACCAGGCTGGCCTCGTCAACCGTACGCACAACGCCTGTGCCGGAGCAGCGTGAGCATGCGCCTTCGGAGTTGAAGGCCATGGCCTCAGCCCCGGGGCCATAAAACTCCTCGCCGCAGACCGGGCATTTCGTGGGCAGCATCAAGGCCACATCCATATTGGGCGGGCAAAGATGCCCCTTGGGGCAGGCATGGCTCCCCAGGCGGGAAAACAGCAGGCGCAGGCTGTTCAATAGTTCAGAAGCCGTGCCAAAGGTACTGCGTACTCCCGGAATCCCCGGACGCTGATGAAGAGCCAGCGCCGCCGGCACATGGCGGATTTCCTCCACATCGGCCTTGCCCGCCTGGGTGATGCGGCGGCGGGTGTAGGTGGACAGCGCCTCCAGATAACGGCGGGAACCTTCCGCATACAAGGTTCCCAGCGCCAGGGAAGACTTCCCCGAGCCGGATACCCCGGCAATGGCCACAAGACTCCCCAGAGGGATGTCCACATCAATGTTTTTCAGATTATGCACCCGGGCACCTCTGACGATGATATTTTTAGGGCGCTCTTTACCTTTGTTTTCGCCTGCAATCGAAATTTCCTCACGAACACCAGCTATATCAGCCATAGCATAAATCTCCTCACGATTCATTGACCAATTTCCCGGTCATATGCTCAGGAATCAAAGCCAGGCATTCATCATCGGTGAATTTTCGCACCAGGGAGCTGCAGATTTGTCGCGTCTTCTCCTCATCTGTCACCAGCTGCATCCGCCCAAAGACTACCACGCTTCTGATGTTAAGCGCCCAATCGCCGGGCTTTTGCCAGCCTTCATCGTGAACACAGTAGCTCACCTTATCATAGGCCTTGATGGCATCCATCCTGTGTCATTCTTTGGCACTGTGGAAATAAAGGATGCCATCCTCCTCGCAGTACCAGTGATTCATGGGAATGCCGTAGGGATAGCCATCGTCCCCCAGCATGGACAGCACGCCCCGCTTCGCTTCTATTAACACTTCCCTGCATTCTGCCTCCGGCAGCTGCTGCTTGAATCTCCGCATTTTCCGAAACATATTTTTACCTCCTATAAAAACAGCGCCATCTTCTTATCTGCCAAGACCTACCGATAAGAAAATGACGCTCCTCCCATTACCCGGTGGCAACAGGTGTCAACTCATATTATGTTTCATAGCATAGGGCAAAAAAACGACTTTGTCAATGTCAACTACTGTTTTTAGGCACAGCGACTTGTCCGGGGCAGAATGATGCGGCCTTGGGCTGCCGGGTCATTACATAGCCCGTTCTTCGTCAAACACCTGTTCTCTATATAATTCCATCTTATTCCTACCTCCCTGCCAACAAATCATACAGCAGCCTGCTTCACTCTGCCTCAAGCTTCACCGTTACGCCCTCACGGTTCAACAACGATGCAATTTCCTGCTGTGACAGCCCAATATGTCCCAGCCGCGTATAGGCCCAGGAATTGGAACCATAAAAAATAACCAGCTTGTTCCCTGCATAGAGGACAATATCACCGTATTGGGTGGTGGTCTGCTTATCTGCGCTGACAATGCTCTGACCAATAGAGCCCACCTGCTCAAAACCACCATAAGGTGACAGCTCGATGGTCAAAGGCAGGAGTTCCTGCAGCGCCGCAGTGGAAGCATTTTGTTCCCAGGTAACGGGGACAGCGGTATTATCAATGGTCAGTTTCATCATTTTTTCCTTCTTTGCCTCTATTGCAGGTTCATTTTCTTGCCGGTCAGCAATCTGTACCTGTGCCCTGCTGCCGTTATCTGCCCCAGCCTCCTGCACGCCTGTGCAGCCTGACAGCATCAGTAGCATAGACAGGATGACCCCACTCACTATCTTCCTGTTTGGCATGCGCTATCCCTCCCATGCTTACTCTAGCACTTGAAGTGTACTCCAAGTCAATAGCCATTCATAAAACACCGCCCTGCAAAATCTTATACATTCACAGGGCGGCATTTCATGTCTTATTTCAGATTTTTGTCAAAGAAGGCAGCCAGCTTGTCAAAGGGAATCAAAGCTTTGTTGTCATAAAGGTCAATATGGGATGCTCCTGGTACGATTACCAGTTCCTTATTGTCTCCCTGCAACTTCTTGAAGGCATCTTCGCCAAAGTAGCGGGAATGGGCCTTTTCGCCGTGAAGCACCAGCACAGCACTCCTGATTTCATCAGCATAGGAAAGAATAGGCATATTCATGAAGGAAAGCGCCGAAGTCTGATTCCAGCCGCCGTTGGAGTTCAGGGAACGGGGATGGTAGCCGCGCTCCGTTTTGTAATAGGTATAGTAATCCTTCACAAACCAAGGAGCATCTTCCGGCAGGACATCGGGCACACCGCCGGCATTTTTATAGAAACCGTTTTTGTAATCTTCGGTGCGCTGGGCATTCAGGGCTTCACGATTGGCGTAACGCTCCTTTTTCAAGGTTGCTTCATCCTTATCCCTGTCGAAATAGCCATTGGCAATCACCCGGCTCATGTCGTACATGGTGGAAGCCACAGTAGCCTTGATGCGGGTATCGCTGGCTGCTGCATTGAGGGCCATGCCCCCCCAACCGCAGATGCCGATAATGCCGATACGCTCTTTATCCACATTTTCCTGGGTGGACAGGAAATCCACTGCTGCGGAAAAATCTTCGGTGTTGATGTCCGGCGAAGCCACATAACGGGGCTGGCCGCCGCTTTCCCCGGTGAAGGACGGGTCAAAGGCAATGGTCAGATACCCGCGCTCAGCCATTTCCTGGGCATAAAGGCCGGAAGACTGCTCCTTGACAGCACCAAAGGGGCCGCTGACGGCCAGGGCAGGGAGCTTGCCTTTGGCATTCCGGGGCACATACATATCAGCTGCCAGCGTAATGCCGTAACGGTTCACAAAGGTCACCTTGCGGTGTTCAACTTTGTCGCTCTTGGGAAAGACCTTGTCCCACTCCTGGGTAAGCTGCAATTTTTCGGCCTTGATCATCCTGTCGCTTTTGACTTCTGCACTCTTCATACCTGCCGCTCCTTTATCTGCTGCCTGCACGCCATTTCCCATCAGGCCAAAGGACATCACGCCTGCCATCATGGCTGCCAGAACCATCTTCTTGCTTTTGATAATTTTCTTCAACATTTATATGCTCCTTTGCTTCACTTGCACCTTTTATCATTTAGCTTGATTACATTATAGCGATGATGTTCTGCAATTACCAATACTTATAATAAATATCTCGGTATGCCTATCAGGCATATGAAAACCAAAGCCGAAGCTATTTCAGTGAAACAATGTTCCTAAGTCCTTTTCCCCTCTTGCCTACCACTTTCACTGTGCTTACAATGGGAGGTGGCAATAGTGACTGAAAGGGAGAACATTACTATGGAAATGACTGGTAAAATCTGCATGGAGGAAAAAGCCTCCTCACGCCTGGGCAGGCGGGTGCCTGCTATCCTGGCAGCCCATGTGGTCATGGGCTTTGCCGTGGTGCTCATGCGACTGAGCTTTTTCGGCAATGACCCCTTCTCCTGCATGAACCTTGGCTATGCAGGAGTGTCCGGCCTCAGCTATGGCACCTGCGTGATTATCTTCAACCTGGCGCTGATTATCCCGGTGGCTCTGCTGGACAGGAGCTACCTGCGCTTTGGCACCCTTATCAACATGTTCATGCTGGGTATCATCGCTGACTTCTGGTATGCTCTGCTGGGGCCACTGGCCATCTTTGCAGAGCCCTCCCTGCCCCTGCGGGGAATGCTGCTGGCAAGCGGCGTGGTACTGACCTGCCTTTCCTGCTCCCTCTACATGAGCTCCAGGCTGGGCATGGGTCCCTATGATGCCATCGGCTGGATACTCTCCGAGCGCAGCGGCGGCAAAGTGCCCTTCCGGGTAGTCCGCATCCTCATTGATGCCTGTGCCGTCACCATCGGCTTTGCCTGCGGCAGTATCGTGGGTTTGGGCACTTTAGTCCTGGCCTGCGGCACCGGCCCCCTTATTGAGTTTTTCAACCAGAAAGTAAGCCTGCCCCTGCTGTATGGGGAAAGGCATTGAGATTTGAACCACCACGAAACAAAGAGCACAAGATAAAGGCACTTTTTAACTGCCAATATCTTGTGCTCATTTTAATTTCATCACTTTATTGGGAAGGGAATCAAAACTGTTGACCTTCTTAAATTCAAACCAGCAAGTTCTTGCCCAATTCATAAGCTGCTGCACACTGCTTAGGGAACATTTCCTCACGATAGGCAGCTTTACTGGGGGTCGAAAATAGCCTGACAAAGCCGTACGCCCTGTCAGGCTATTTCTTAGCGTTTGATTTCCTGATACTCTGCCACCCGGCCTACGCTGAAGTGGAGAATCCATTCCGGACGTTCCGTAATCGGCGTCCAAAAGCCATAGGCCTTGCCCTGCTTGCAAACAAGGCATTTCCAGTCCGCAGGCAAATCCTCGAAGGCTGTACCTGCGGGGATGCCATGCTCCGGGTCACCCACAGCCGGATCATAGACTGTGCCGCAAATGGAGCAGACGTACTTGCCTGTGCTCTTTTATTTCACGCTCTTGTCGAATTTGTCCTCGCCCTCTTCCAGTCCCACGGCAAAAGGCTGGGTCATAAAACCATTCTCATAAAGTTTGACGGCTTTGATTTCCATGCGTCTTGCGCTCCCCTCTGCAAACATTGAAAACTGCCCGGCCAACAGACAGGCTGTGCCTATGCCAGCTGTCTTGATAAACTCACGACGATTCATAACCTGTCTCAGTCCTTCAATTTGAACACTTTTTCGGCTGGCCGCAGAGCAGGCAGGCAAAAAACTTTCTGCCTGAGATTTTCATTTCATGCACCTGACAAACCGGCTGACACAGATTATAAATCATCAATATGACCTCAATGTGACCTTTTTTCATTCTTCGGAAAAATCCGTATCCATAACGGCCTGTAATTCATAGTCCGGGAATTCCCTCTGAATATGCGCCAGTGTTTCTGCGAAAACCAGCTGGCGATTTCCTGCCGCCAGGCTGATGACCAGGTCGAAACGGATATTCTTTGTTTCCTTCGTCAGGTAGAAGCCATGAATCTGCCGCACATGCTTATGGGAAAAAGCGATTTCCCGCAGCTTCTTTTCTACCCTGCTGATTTCCTCGTCCTGGGTATTGTAGGAGTAAACGCCGATGGCGGTCAGCATCACATTATGCTTTTGCATGACCTCCACCATGATTTCCCGGAGCATCTTGTCCAGCTGATTGGCATCATAGGTGTCCGGCACCTCGATATGCACAGAGCCCTGCCAGCTATCCGGGCCGTAATTATGCAGCACCAGGTCATAGGCTCCCCGCACCCCCGAAAAGCCTGCGATGGTTTTCTTGATGTCTTTAGCCAGTTCCAGATCATTGCGTTCACCGAGAATCTTGGAGATGGTCTCCCTCAGCATATCAATGCCAGCCTTGATGATGACTACGGCAATAATCGCTCCCAGCCATGCCTCCAGGGAAATCTGGCAGGTCAGGAAAATCCCAGCTGCCACCAGCGTAGATGCAGAGATAACAGAGTCCAGCCTGGCATCTTCGCCCGAGTTTATCAAGGCATCTGAATTTACCTTCTCCCCCACATTTTTC
>CACZHK010000089.1 GCA_902780915.1 Pseudoselenomonas ruminantium
AAGGTACGCTGCATGAATTTCTACGAATTACAGGATGGAAAATTTATCTCCGATATAGGCAATCCGGACATTCTTGGAATCCTTATCCAGACAGGCATAATCAAATAAGACCTGCTGAGCGAGGAGTTACACTTCCCCTTCCTCCATGATCCCCAGTTTCCGCTTCCAGTAACGGGAATAGATGGCTCCGAGAGGATTATGTGCCAGCAGTCTGTCCTTGACCACCAGAGTGGTGACAGGTCCGGGGCAGCTGGCGTTGAAGATGGCATCGTGGCCTACACAGAGGCCGCAAGAGATGAAAAGCTCCGTTCCTTTTTCTGCCAGAATCCTGGCTTGGAATTTGGGATTGCACATGGACTCGTGCGTAAGCTCTGGCTTGACCTGTTTCAGGTCAAGCTCTTTTTTGTATAAAGAAAAGTGCCCGACAATTTGCCGAGCACCTTTAGGGCGTATTACTGATAATCAGTGGCAACCATGTCCATGACCGTGACCGCCACAACCATGGCCATGACCGCCGCAGTTATGGCCTTCACCATGGCCGTGGCCATGATGGTCGCAGTGAACAGCAGGATCATAAGCCAGTTTGCCTGCCAGGAAAGCATTTACGGCTTCATCAGCGCTGCCCTGAACACCGCCGTACAGGGTAATGCCAGCCTGAGCCAGAGCATTCTGGGCACCGCCGCCAATGCCACCGCAAATCAAGGTGCTGATGTCCTCTTCCTGCAAGAGGGTCGCCAAAGCACCATGGCCGACACCATTGCTGGAGAGAATATGGGATTCCTTAATCTCATTGTCCTCAATGGTGTAAACCTTGAACTCTTCCGTATGGCCGAAATGCTGGAAAATCTGGCCGTTGTCATAGGTAACTGCAAGTTTCATAGGGCTGTTGCTTCCTTTCTGCATTGATAATCGCACTGGATGAGGGCTGTGATGGCAAGCAGGACAGAGTTCAAAATTCCCACCGCTGATGGCCAGAGGTCGGCCTTCTACCAGACAGCCTGCCATGCGTTTGCGGGCTGCCAGATACAGAGCCTGCACCGTGGTACGGGCCACCCCCATCTGCCTGGCACATTCTTCCTGGGTCATGCCTATGTAATCCAAGAGACGGATGCACTCATATTCCTCCAGAGAAATAGTGACCTCCGGAGCATCTTCGCAACCCTGCGGCATAAAACGTGTGCAGGGAGGCAAGGCACTTACCCGGCGCTTTTTCATCGGCCTGCTCATCATCAACCTCCATTTTTGACATATGCCTTAATCATATCTTACCATATTTTTGACATATGTCAATTCACTCATCGCACTTGCCGCAATGGCTGCATCCATTGCATATCAAGCGACTGCCACAGGCATGGCAATGAGGACCATCATAGGCTGGCTTATAGCACTCGCCTTGTGCTACAGGCAACCCAATGGCATACCGCAAGTCAAAATGCATTGGCTTGCCCCTGAAATTCAGGCCTGCCTTGAAGGCCTGTTCCGCCTGCTTCTGTTTGCTGTTCAAACGATAGTGCTTGCCATCTTTGATGAAATGAGAGCCTATTTCGATGAAAGAAAAGGATACATTAGCTTCCTGGCACTCTTCATGCAGAGCCAGTACCCAATCATAGTTGCATGGCCGTGCCCCTTCGTAGTTCTCGCCACCGCAGATAACCTGCTCGATGATGCCCTCCTCCAGATACGGCTTCAGACTCACGGCACCAAGCAAGGGAGCGCACATAACACCTTTGTGCTTGAAGGGCAAATTCCTGAGCAGTGGCAGTCTGATGTCGGCCATTCTCTGATTCTCACAGGTTACGTTGAACCAGATATTCTCCCAGCCTTTGCCGAAGTCCCGAGGCAAGCAGGCAGCCACCCGTTCCGGCCGCTTGGTCAGAAGATAAAAGATGACATCCGGCCTCTGCCGCATGATTTCCCAGGCCTCGTCCCGCCATTTGTCAGCCTCTTTCAGGAAAAAGTCCGAAGTCATGCACACCCGGATAAGCTCGCCGCTCTTTATCTTATAACCACCATAGCGGTCTTTCTGCAAGGGATAGGCAAAATTCTCCGTGCGATAAATGAGGGAGCCGTCCTTCCCTCTCTGCTTATCCAGCGTATACATATAGCAGTTGGCACAGCCGGGGCTGATTTTCTTGCAGCCATGCCATGGATTCCAGATATCATGCATTTTCTCACTCAGCCGCTTCTTTAGCCGCGATAGACGCCAATAAATCCGCAAGGGTGACTTTCTGGAAATCAGCCAGCATATGCTGCCTGACTTCTTCGAGCCTGTCACCTAGCACCACGTGGATATTCCTGCCCACAGGGCACTTGGGATTGGGGTTCTCTTGAAAATGAAATAGCTCTTCATCCTCTTCCACAGCCTGGAAGACATCCCACAAAGTGATGTCTGCCGGGCTTTTGGTGAGTTTGGCCCCACCGACCCCTGCCGCCACTTCCACCAGGCCAGCAGCTTTGAGCTGGCCTAGTGTTTTTCGGATAATGACCGGGTTCACATTGACACTGCTGGCCAAAAAAGTAGAGGTGGTCTTGTACTCATCCTTGAACCGCTCGATACAAAGCAAGATGTGCGTTGCTACTGGCAGACGAAAAGAAAACTGCATGAAAAATCCTCCAAAAAAATCGTTGTATTTATTGACATTACATCAACCATTACATACAATTGTTGTAACATATTATATTACATCAATTGTAACAGGTCAATGAAAAGCAGGAAGATGATCTTATTTGGAGTTTTTTAGGAAACTCTTAAATTTTAAAAAAAGTCTATTGTAACTATTGACATTACATCTAGGTAATGATATCATCTTATTGTAAGCAAGATTATTACAACATTGTGTTCAGCGTATTCTAGGAGGAAAACAAAATGGCAAACTTCAACAAGATCAGCGTAGCAAAGGATGCAAGAACGGAGCTGCATGATAAACTGGGGCTGACGGGAGCTGAAATCAGTGTCAACAACCTCCCGGCCGGAGCAGGCGTCCCTTTTGTGCATTACCACAAGAAGAATGAGGAAATCTACTTTGTTATCTCGGGCAAGGGACAGGCCATCATTGACGGCGAGACTGTAGAACTGGCTGCCGGTGACTGGCTGCGTGTGGCACCTACGGCCAGACGCCAGTTCTCCTCCGCTGCCGACGAGGGTATCAGCTTCATCTGCATACAGGTGCGGGAAAATTCCTTGGAGGAATACACCGCAGACGATGCCGAAGTAGAGAAATAAGCTATAGTTCACGCACCAGCCATGTTCCTTATATCGGCAAGCCCCCTGATAGCAATGTCAGGGGGCTTTTTACACGCAAAAAAAGAGCCTTCGGTAACCAACCGCCTGGCTCTTCTCCGAGCAGTCGCATGGACATGTCAATAGGTTTTATTCTTCATCCTTCATCTATCAAATGAAATACTCAATAGTCCTCTCCGGCGTGCGCTTGGTACGGGTGTCAAAGATAAGCACCGCTTCCCTCTCTTCCTGCTTCCCCAAGGCGTAGGGCAGTTCCCCCTCCCGATTGAAACAGCAGGCAGGCACCAGGCGGTTATACTCCCTGGGGTGCCTAAAATCGCACTCTATGCCCTCCCCAACGGGTAATTCCTCCATATAATAGGGATCAAAAAGCTGTATCTTCTCCCCCTCCTTCCCCGTCAGCAGCACATAGTGCTCGCCGTCCATGTAGAGGCGCATCACCACGGCACCGCCCCGGCAAAGGGCATCATCTATCAGGCTTTCGCTGCCCAGATAGACGGACCTGCCAGAGAGGTAGTGGCACTCGATGGGCAGGATGCCCGCCTTGCCCACTCCGCAGAGCCAGCGGGAAAGGAACATCATAGCCATGCGGGAAGTGCCGCTTTTCCCCAGGATGCCCCCCTTGCCATAGCAATCCAGGGAGTAGAGCATGATATTCCTGATTATCTCCGGCTGTATTTCCTCCCGCTCGAAGAGGTAGGAAATGCCGTTCAGCAGGGAAGTGGGGCCGCAGTCGTATTCGGAAATCTGGTAGCGCAAAGGATTCTTCATAGCTGACCGCCCTCCCCTGCTGCCCCCAACACCTGCAGGGCGTAGTTCAGATGGAGATTGGCGGCGATGATGACCGCTTCTTCCTCCGGCTCCAGCCTGTCGCTGTGCAATGGCTCCCAGGAGGCAGGGTTCCCCTCTGCGCCCACCCCCACATGGGCATAGGCACCAGGGCACTCCCGGAGGAATTCGGAGAAATCATCGGCGGCAAAACCAAAGGCAGGCTCATCAGAAATCTCCACACCGTCCTCTCCCAGGAGCTGACGGGCCACCTCTGCCACTTCCTCACGTGCCGTGTCATCATTGACCAGCACATCGGCGCAATCGACAATCTCGCAGGCTGCCGTCACCCCATAGATCCTTTCCACACCGGCTGCCAGTTCCCGGACTTGCTCCTGCAGGCGTTTCCTGTTTTCCTCCGTATAAGCTCTCAGAGTGCCCTCTATGACCGCCTCATCAGCAATTATG
>CACZHK010000090.1 GCA_902780915.1 Pseudoselenomonas ruminantium
TGGGGGAAATGCGATATATATCGACTCATCGGCTTTCGTGGACACGATTAACATAAATGACGGCGCAGAGATCAAGGGGAATATCATGTCCCAATGGAAACATTTCAGTCCTCATATTGGATTTTTTAAATATGAAACGCCGTATACAGAAACTGACACAAACGGCAAAACTACAAAATATCTGGAAGGTTTGAAACTTCAATACAAGGGCGGCAAATACCTTTACACCAAATACATTCCCGACCTGGTGACGAAACTGAATTTCAACAATACGATGAAGTATGACGGCGATATTTACGGCATGGACAATATGAAAATAAACGTCAACGGAAATCTAGTTTACGGCGGTTCGGCAGATGTGGTTAATGTAACTGTGGCAAAAGACGCAGGCCTTTTCGGCGGAACGTTTAAGGTTAATGACATGACTGAAAAAATGGCGGAAGGTTTCTCGGACGATACGACGGGTAAATTCTACAATCACGGCACCATAGGCTCTGCATACAGCGACAAATCAATGACAATCAACGGTGACTTGGTTTCCGATGGCACCTTGAGCGGTTATGCCGGCGGTGAACTGGGCGATATTGTGGTGAACGGCACGGCAAATGTGGACGGCTCCACTATTTCTGCCACCAATGCCCTGCCTGACGAAACCATGACTGTGCTGAAGGCCAGGACGGTAACAGGTGCTTTGGCCAATCCCAACGGAAAACCATACGCCGCCACGGGGATGCTCTCCACAACGGGGTCTATAGAAGGAAATACTGTGAAAGTCACAACCTATTCTGCCAACAATCTCGGAGAACTGACGGCAGAGCAGGCAGAGGCCTATGATGCCATGGAAGCCATGCAGAAAAGCCTCGCGGGAGATGCACGGAGAAATGAGATGCGCTCTCTCTACAGTTTAAGTCCTGCAGCTGCAAAGAGCGCTCTCACGGAAATCAGTTCCTCGGCGGTGCCGCAGATGGCCTCCTTTGTGCAGCAGAGCACCGTGGCTGACAGGGTGATTTCCGACCGCCTGAGCACGGCCTTTGCCACCAAGCCCGTAGAGGTGACCCTGCCGGTGAGTCATTTTGCAGATGGGGGAGAAGAGAAGGGCCTCAATATGAATGTGGAGCTTCCTGTGGCGCAGGATAACAATGCCTGGGTGAAGTTCACCAAGAACTGGGGCGACCTCAGGGGCGGTGCGAACTACCACGGTAGTGCCGTATCGGGAGGCTATGACCGCATGCTAAGCGAAAACTGGCGGGGCGGCGTATTCCTGAGCTACCAGACCATGGGCCTTGGTGCCCGGGCAGGCAGCGGCAATATCTACGACACCAGGTTCGGCGTTTACGCGGGCTACCACAAGGATGCCGCCGATGCCTACCTCTATGCGGACTATGGCTGGATTCGGAACAAGCTGCGCCGTGGCATCGGTGCATTGGGCCTTGGGGCAGAGGCCAGGTACAACTCAAATTTGGTAGAGATTGGAGGAGAATATAAATATGATCTCCACGCCAGGGATGGCAAGATCTGGCATGTCAGCCCCTACGCCAACCTGCAGCTTTCCTGGTTGAACCAGAAGGCCTATGCGGAAAGTGGCGCTGGTATCTTCAACCAGCATGTTGCAGGAAGGCACAACACCTACTTCGCGGGCCAGCTTGGCGTGGAGCTGAAGCGCTATTTGAATCATGGCAGCTACGGCATGCGCCTTGGGGTAAAGCATGCCTTTGCCGGAGCAGATCCGGAGCTTTCCTTCTGCTATGAGGGCAATGACAGCAGATTCTATACCCTGCGGAACAGTCAGGACAAGACCCATTTCATTTTCGCACTGTCCGGTGATACTGAATTTGCAAATGGCTGGTTCCTGAATGGAGAAGCCCGGCTCCAGAAGGGCGCACACGATAAGGATCTCCTGGCATCCGTCACGTTGAGAAAAGTTTGGTAAACAAAGGCTAATGACGTCGTTTAGATTGTGCGATTTTGCGCCGGAAGATCGGGTGGCTATTTGGTGAACTATTTATTTTCAGTTCCTAAGATACGGATACGCTCGCCGAAGCTGTGCAAATTTTCCCCGCGACTGATCCAGGCAGCCAACACTTCATCTGCCAGGCCGTATTCGCCGAGAATGGGCGAATTGACCAGCATGGTGTACCCGTCACCGCCTATGTGCATGAAATTCGTAACAGCCAAAGAGTATTTTTGCGTGAGGTCAAGGGGCTGGCCGTTCACTTCAACGCTTACAACACGTTTTCCCGCCGGTGCCGAACTGTCAAGGATGAAGGAAATGCCGCTGATTTGTGGGAATATGCCAACATCTGCGGGATATTTGGATACGCCATGCTCAAGGGCCTCCTTCACTTGAGCTCCAGTCACTTGAATTTTGCGCACCACATTGCCAAAGGGAAATACTGCTATGGCATCTCCTCTGGTGATTGTGCCTTTGGGTATGTCGGCTCTGAAAGTGCCGGCGTTCACTATGGCAATATCCGCGCCGCTTACCCCACGATAAGCATCTGCCGCATAGTCGCCAAGCATTGTTTCTCCTGTGCGGATCTGCTCCCGGTTATACTGCAATTCGCGGCTCGATTTGCCGATGACCTTATCAAGTATTGGCTGAGCGGATTCTGTGCTGCGCTCGATTTCCCGCAAGACATCCTGATCCGGCGTTGATGCTAATTGGTTCACTTCCTCAAGGCCCAGGAGACGAGCTGATTTATTCACCACACGGTGATTATTGATAGTCACGTTTACTTCGCCCAGGTAGCTGTCATAGCACCCGGTCTGACAAATGAGCGTGTCACCTTCCTTGATCCCCTGGGGAAGGACGGTGTGGCTGTGCCCGTCGATAATGATATCTATGCCCTTTACCTTTTGGGCTACCATGGTAGACTTATCGGCGCAGACCGGATCTATCCCTAAGTGTGTCACGGCGATGACCAAATCGTTGTTGGGGCGAAGTTTGTCTACCATCAATTGCGCCTGCTGCACCGGATCGAGGAAGGAGAGATTTCTCGTCAATAGCGGGGATACTTTCAGCATGGTTTCCGGCGTGACCAAACCAAAGACGGCAATTTTTACACCTGAGAGGTTAAACTCTTTATATGGCGCAAAGATCAGCTGCCCCGAATCCTTGTAGGCTACATTGGCGGCCAGAACAGGGAAATTTAATTCCTTCGACAATTCCAGCAAACGTGGAACGCCGTAATTGAAATCCTGATTGCCAGGACACATGGCATCATAGCCTGTCAGATTGAGCAGTGGCACCATGGTTTCGCCACTGCTCAGCGTGGCCAGCGGCAGTCCGTGGAAAGTATCGCCGGCATCTAAGACCAAGGTGTCGGGATTAAGTTCGCGTTCCTTTTCTACGGCGGCAACAAGCATTGCCCAGCCCATTGATTTGCCGGCGTTGTCTTCCGGTTTTATGCGCGTGTGGGTATCATTGGTGTGGACGAGGGTTATGCGTACGCCTTCAGAGGTTTGCACGGCCTCTGTCGGTTGAGGTAGCCACATGATAATTCCTATTGCTAATGCCAATACGTAACGACGAACATTCATAAAGATCATCCTTCCTTCGATACCCGCGTCACTCCCGTCGTTTGAGTTATTTATGAATATTCGCCGACACCTGCTGAATTCCTCCTGTAACATAAGCCCGAAAGCTGGTCACGGGAACCTAAAAGTTCAGTGTTTTTTTCCGGTTCACAAAAGGAAATGTATTACAGTTATCGAATTTATATGAGATTAGAACGCCTTAAGGCATGGCAATCAGGTATCCGACATTGTGGGTGCGAGCAAAAACGGTATCAGCGTGAATAAAGGAACTTGGAAAAGAGGAGCAAAGTTTATGATAAGAAAGACATTATTTCTTCTATTGGTTTCACTTTTTCTTATGACAGAAACTTTTGCCGGTGGATTACAGATAATTGATAAACCAATACGATGGTCTGATTTTAGAGAGCAGCTTATTCGTGAGTATGCTGCAGCACACTACAACTTGGAACAAATAGATATCATTCCCAAAGCAGTTGTTGTGCATTGGACAGCCTCTAGTACTTGGGAATCTGCTTATAAACATTTTTACAATGAAACTCGCGCTGATGGGACGCTGAACGTTGCATCTCACTTTCTTGTGTCACGGGATGGGCGAATATACAGACTCACACCTGAAACAGCACTTAATAGACATATTATAGGCTATAACTGGTGTGCCATTGGCATAGAAAATGTAGGTGGAGTTAATGGCGTGGAAGATTTAACGGACGCGCAACTGGAAGCAAATGTTGAGCTAATCAAATATCTGCATAAAAAATACGCTACAATTTCCTATGTCTTTGGTCACTATCAGCAGGATGCAGCCAAAAGCAGTGGACTATACATTGAAAATGTACCTAACTATCGCTCAGAAAAAATAGATCCGGGCCATATTTTCATGACTGCTTTGAAAAGTCGCTTGCAAGGTGAAGGCCTTAAATTTTATGAAAAAGTCGCTTGCAAGGTGAAGGCCTTAAATTTTATGATAACTAGGATGATGCTGAGATCGAGGTTTTCGATAAGCACAGATGTATTGAAAGGATATTGCAAGTTTGCTATACAAAAGGGGAGGCTGTTAGCAGCCTCCCTTTTGTGTGTATTAAGTTTTATCAGCGGACAAAAACATGGCGGCAAATAGCATCGCCAAGGGTTTCTTCCCAGATGTAGTTGTTGCTGAATTTACCGGCGCTGCGTGCATCTTCATCCTCTTCGATGGCTTCGCCGTTCATGATGTAGACAAAGCCATCTTTGGTGTTCGGACGGATGGCCAGCATGGAGAGCAGACCGAAAGCCTCACCAGTGTGTCCCACCAGGTCAATCTCCGTATCTTTGCAGAAGCGGGCTGTGCTCTTGCCGTCCATCTGGTAAATGCCCAAACCATAGGAGAGAATCGTGCCG
>CACZHK010000091.1 GCA_902780915.1 Pseudoselenomonas ruminantium
TCTTCACGGTCTTGGGCAGGAACTTGAAGAAATGCTCCAGGGAGAAAGGACGATAGAGGTGTACAGACAGGAGGCCTACCTTCTCGCCATTCTTGTTCAGATAGTCCACTGTTTCCTGCACAGCCTGGCACACAGAGCCCATGGCGATGATGATGCGGTCAGCGTCCTCGGCACCGTAATAATCAAAGAGGTGATGCTCACGGCCGGTAACCTTGGCCAGCTCTGCCATGCATTCCTCTACCAGGGCAGGTATAGCGTCATAATACTTGTTGACAGCTTCCCTCTCCTGGAAGTAGATATCCGGGTTCTGGGCAGTGCCGCGAATCACAGGAGCGTCAGGATTCAGGGCTCTCTCGCGGAAAGCCTTTACAGCCTCCCAATCCAGAATCTTGCTCAGGTCATCATAGTCGATAAGCTCAATCTTCTGAATCTCATGAGAGGTGCGGAAACCATCAAAGAAGTTGATGAAAGGCACTCTGCCCTTGATGGCTACCATGTGAGCCACAGCAGAGAGATCCATGACCTCCTGGACGCTGTTCTCGCACAGCATAGCACAACCGGTCTGGCGGGCTGCCATGACATCCTGATGGTCACCGAAAATATTCAGGGAAGAAGCTGCCAGGGCGCGGGCGCTGACATGGAAAACGCCCGGCAGCAGCTCGCCTGCTACTTTATAGAGGTTAGGAATCATGAGGAGGAAGCCCTGGGACGCCGTGTAGGTGGTAGTCAGGGCACCTGCCTGCAGTGAACCATGGACAGCACCTGCGGCACCTGCCTCAGACTGCATCTCAATGACGCGGACCTTCTGGCCGAACAGGTTCGTCTGCCCCTTGGCAGCCATTTCATCCACATGCTCAGCCATAGGCGAAGACGGCGTAATAGGATAGATAGCCGCCACATCCGTAAAGGCGTAGGACACGTAGGCGGCAGCTGTGTTGCCGTCCATGGTTTTCATTTTTTTGCTCATGTGTGTTATGCTCCCCTCTTTGATGAATTGAAGCTTGGATAACTCAATTGGAAACAGCAGAAACTGTTCCATTGTGAATAATTATAACGCAAATTGGAGCATTTCGCCACAGTCGAAATGCTCCAATATTATTTATTTCAATTGTTTTCCTTTGCCTCACGGCTGTGCCTGCGGCCATAGAGGAAGTAAAGAGCCACCCCCAGAGCGCTCCATATCCAAAACCTCTCCCAAGTCATAGAGGAAAGATTGTACATGATGTAGCCACAGCTGATGATAGAAAGGCTTCCTACCAGATAAACTGCCGGGCAGCGGAAGGGTCTGTTGGCAGCAGGATATTTTCTGCGCAGCACCATCACCGCCACGGAAGACACCAGAAAAGCAAAGAGGGTGCCCACACTGCACATCTCAGCCACCACATTGATGGGCGTGAAACCACTGACAAGAGCCACCGCCAGCCCCACCACGATGGTGATGCGATGCGGAGTCTTGAAGCGGGGATGCACCTGGCAGATGAATTTTGGAATCAAACCATCACGGCTCATGGCAAAGAACTCACGGGTCTGGGCATAAATCATCACCAACAATACCGTAGTAAGACCTGCAATGGCTCCCGTTCCCACCAAAGCTGAACCAAAGCGATAACCAAGCTCACGCAATACAAAAGCCACAGGCTCCGCATTGTCAAGCTGGGTATAGCTCATATTGCCTGTCATCACAGCTGTAACTCCTACATAGAGCAGTGTACAAATGAGCAGGGACGCAATAATGCCCATGGGCATATCCCGGGCAGGATTCTTGGTTTCCTCCGCTGCCGTAGCGACGGAATCCACTCCCAGATAAGCAAAGAAAATCACCGCCGCCCCGGCAGACACGCCAGCCCAGCCAAAGGGCAGGAAAGGCTCCCAGTTGGCAGTATCCACAGAAGGTCCTGCCAAAAACAGGAAGATAAAGATGGCCAGCAGCTTTACCCCCACCAGCACCTTATTTACTGTAACACTGGCTTGTATCCCTTGTATCAGCAAAACTGTCAGAAACAAGGTAATCATTACCGCCGGCAGATTCACCAATCCCCCCTCCGCGGGAACCTTGGTCAAATACTCCGGGATAGCAAAGCCCATGGAATTCAGCAGTCCCGTCACATAGGCAGACCACCCCCCTGCCACAGCACTGGCTCCTACAGAATATTCAAGGACCAAATTCCAGCCCACCAGCCAGGCCCATAGCTCTCCCACTGAAGTGTAGGCATAGGCGTAGGCACTGCCTGCCACAGAAACCATAGAAGCCAGTTCCGAATAAACCAGGCTCACAAAGCCACAGGTAATGCCAGCCAGCAGAAAAGAAACCATCAGGGCTGGGCCGGCGTACTTGGCTGCCGCCACCCCCGTCAGCACAAAAATCCCTGTGCCCACAATGACACCTATGCCCAGCAGGGTCACATCCAAAGCACCCATTTCTCGCTTCAGTCGGGTGCTTTTCACATCCGACCGATATTCCTCAATGCTCTTGGTGCGGAAAATTCCCACCAAAATCACTCCTTTATCTCCATATTCTCAGCAACACTGAGCTCATACTCAATCATGCCTGCTTTCCTGCACCAACAGATACAAGCTCAGCACCACGCCATCCTCCGTCAAATATCGTGGGTCAAAGACACGCACATCAAGCTTTTCCTTCAACTCCTGAGTTAGCTTTTCTGTATCCTGCTTCTCAGAGCCAAAAAGATAATACAAGTCAGGTGTAGCTGTGTAGTCATAGCCGTTGATCTTAATGAACATCAAGAGTACAGCTGTCATAAGCGCTGGCATCTTGGCACGGCAAAGTTTCTCATCTCCCATCACTGACAGCGCATCAACGAACAGCGCTCTAATGAGGAGGCAGGCATAGATACCAAAGCCAATGCGTTTGACGATTTCCTCCAATGCGTTGACTTCCTCTAAAAATATTTCTGCTAGTTCTTCCCGCTGCTCCACTTTTTTCGGCATTTCTCGCAGAGATACCACATTCAGCTGAGCATAATCGGACATCACATGGAGGATGTGGCGCACTGCTGCTGCCTCCCGCAGAAAAAACTGCTCCAAAGCAGCCTTCGGTTGCTGAAACTTGAAAAGCTCATACTGACGCAGGACCACTTCCCTCATGCGAGACCGCAGCCTTCGGCTGGCCGGCACAGAAGTTATATAATTCAACATCAAGATGCCACGGGTTCTGATATGACCAAAGAAAACAAAATTCTCTATTCCAGCGATTCCTACTTCCGGCATGGGCAAATCCATATATTCCTCGGTAAAAAGATCCCTGCACTTCACCATGTCCTCTTGCATCTCTACCACTTCAAAGACAGAAAAACGGGCATGCAATAGATCTCTAAGAATATCCTGGGCCGTGTTGGTGAGATTGTGTTTTTCCTGTTCATAATAATGACGTAAAGGGGTTCGGTCATCTGCCAGCAAATGATAGTCAAACATGAAATAATCCCAATAGCTCAGCCAGAAAGCACTCTCTTCCCCATTAGCCTGTTCTTCCGCAGAAGGCATATCACTTGCCGGACCACAGAAGATTCGCATAGCCCTTTCATTATCTTTGGCATACTTTTTCTGCTGAAAATAATTGCTGACATTCTTCAGCACACCATCCAATTCCGCATTGAGTCTCGCCACGCTTTCTGCTGACTCTTCAGACTCGGGATCCAGGCGATGATAGAAATCCATCTCAGTATGACGGGAAGGCATCGAAAAAGTGTCATCCAGGTACAACGACTCCTCAACATCCTTGATAAAGTAGGCAAAGTCCTCCTGCCAGCCGGACTCATACAGAAAGGCATAGAATTCTTTGAGTCTCTCCAGCCATTGTTGTACCGATTCTTCTGCCAAGGAAAAATCCTCATGCACTTCGCCATAGCGGTACAACAGCTCTTGATAATCAAAAATGGACAGGGCTCCAAAGGAATCCAGCTGCTGTTCATCAGTGTAGGTTATCAGCAGTTCTATCAGCCCCCACACTTCCCGCATGGATTGATCCCCATGCCCCTGCCAAGCCAGTCGGCGCAAATACTTTTCTACCAGATCCTGGGGAAGAATAAACCTTGCATTATCATTTTCTCTGTAAAATTTATAAACCAAAGCATATACATTATCACTCATTGACTAAAATACTCCTGCTAGTCATATCTTGCACAACGTGAATAATTATACCGCAAATGTGCAAATATTGCCATAGGTGAATACACCAAAAAAGAGCACCTCACGGTGCTCTTTTGATTCTTTCAAAACTATACAGAAGAATAATTTGTATTGAACATTTCATTTAAGTTAAGCCCTCGACATATTAGTAGTAGTTAGCTTCACTCCTCACGGAGCT
>CACZHK010000092.1 GCA_902780915.1 Pseudoselenomonas ruminantium
ATGACAAGCACCTCCTCACTCCAGTGAACTCCTATATGTCTATTGTATCTTATGACAGGACATTTGAGAAGAGCGGCAATAAATCAGTATTTCCCTAACTCAATTTCAACTAATTCTGTATTCCTACTTGAAAATTTGGAATTAAATATTTACTCCATAAAATGTGAGGCAGAAAATTTTTACAATCTGTTCAACAATAGTGTTATAATACCTTTAAGTGCATTTTTGAATTTATGAGAGAAAGGACGGAGGTAAATGGCAGGCAAGAAACTATTTGGTATTATATATATGAGCACCACTAAGCTAGAACTCATGATAGTTAACCTCAAAACACATGAACTCATAGAGCGAGTGACCTCGGCCAATTTTGTGCAGACTGCAGACAAGTCAGAAATTTACCAAAATGAAATGGCCAAAATTGTCTTTTCATTAACTGGATTTTTGCAGCTAATGACAGACTATGGGGTAAGCGCCTATAAGTTTTGGGCTAGTCAGCAACTTATCAGCGATGTGAGTGCAAGGTACCTTTCTGAGCAGATTCTCCTGCGCTCCGGAGTCAGTGTGAATTGGCTCAATACCAGTCAGATTAACTATTTCCGTGCACTCTCTCTCATGGGGCATACTAAGGCTTTCAGCAGTTTTGCAGGGCGTACAGTTTATCTATTATATATGGGTTCAGCTGCAGTGACACTTTTCAAGTTCAGCAAAGAGGAATTTGTGCAGGCCTGGAATATCGGCTTGGGATATCTAGAGCTTGACCAACTCTCTCAAGCTCTCAGAACCTCTGCCAATGACCCCAATGAGCTGCTGGATGACTATATTGCCAGCAAACTTGATTACCTGAAATCAGAGCTGGCGGAGGGAAAGCCCAATGCCTGTCTGATTTTGCAGGACTTTGCCGCCCTCAACAGCCTTTACCTGCCCCTGAATAAACGACTGACGGAATTGCCCTACTCCATTTTCAAACAGGAACTAAAACAGGCGGGGGAAGCATCTAGCCAATATTTATGCGAGCATTATCAGGTGGAGGAAAGTCTGTCAGGACGTATACTGCCTGGCTTTCTGATTGCCAGGCGACTGCTTAACTACACAAGGGCTCAGCAACTCTACCTCACAAGACTGAATATCATGGATGGGCTTGCCATACAGACGGGAGCAGATTTTGGCTTCACCCACAAAGATTACGGCCTCATCACCCAGACCTCAGCGGAAAATATCGCTCAACTTTACATCCGAGAAGAAGCTCATCGCAAATTAGTGCGAAAGTTTGCCTTGCACATCTTTGATCAGCTCAAAAAACTGCATCGGTTAGGCAGCCGCGAGCGTCTGCTGTTGAGCATCGCTGCCACCATCTGCGACATCGGCAATGCCATCAGCCAGCACAACCATTACCATCATAGCGCTTATATCATGGAAGCCAATCCTCTCATCGGCCTGTCAGATCAGGAAAATACTGTAGTCTCGGAAATTGCCCGCTATCACAGCACAGCCTCCCCGGAGTCTGGCCAACTCCACTTCCACAACCTGGCTCCGGAGCTGCAGATGACCATTGCCAAGCTGGTGGCCATCCTGCGTCTGGCAGATGCGCTGGACGACTCACATCAGCAAAAAATTGGGAAGCTGACGGTATCTTTGAAAAACGACAAATTGACCATCACCGCCTATTCACCCCAGGACCTTTCTCTGGAGAAATGGGCCTTCAACCGCAAATCCAGGCTCTTCAATGAGCTTTACGGCATCAAGCCCAGCTTGAAGCAGAGGAGGACTGACGCATGACTAAAGTCAAAAGCAAGGTAGATTTCAAGAATACCGCCTACTATACCAATCGCGAGCTCAGCTGGCTGGACTTCAATGACCGTGTGCTGGAAGAAGCCAGAGATACGGAAAATCCCCTGCTGGAGCGGCTGAACTTTTTGGGCATTTCTCAGAGCAATGTGGACGAGTTCTTCATGGTGAGGGTGGCGTCTCTCATCAAATTAGATGCGGTGAATATTGATTCCCTTGACCTGGCTGGCCTCACCCCCATCGACCAGATCAAGGAGATAAACATCCGTGAGCATCAGGCGGTGGAGAAACGCTACTCAACCTACAACCGCTCCCTTGTGCCTCAGATGGCCAAGGAAAATATCCACATCCTCAAGATCAGTGACCTGTCCGAGCATCAGTATGAGTTTTTGCGCCGCTATTACAATGACGAGCTCTACCCAGTGCTGACTCCTATGGCAGACGATTCCTCCCGCCCCTTCCCCTTCCTGCAGAACAACTCCCTGAACATCGCCCTGCATCTGACGGACGAAGAAAGCGGCGCCTCTGCCTTTGCCACTCTCAGGGTGCCTGACCTCTTCCCCCGTTTTCTGCGGCTGCCGGATGCGCCCAATGATTTCATACTGCTGGAAGACATCATCCGCGAATTCTTCACCAGCCTTTTCCACGGCTATCAGGTGGACAATGCCAGCGCCTACCGGGTTATACGGGATATGGATCTGGACGTGGCAGAGCAAGACACGTCCGACCTCCTCAGGGCCGTGCAGACCCAATTGCGGGAGCGGGAACACGGCTCAGTCATGCGGCTGGAAGTAGAGAGCGCCATGGACGAGGAACTGGCCGACCACCTCATCAAGACCTTGCAGGTGCCAGAATCCATGGTCTACCGCATCAATGGCCCCATTGACCTCACTTTCCTGAAGAAACTGCCGGGAGCCATCGAGGGCCACGAGGAACTGCGATACAAGCCCTTTTCCAGTTTCCACCGCTTGCAGCTGCAGATGCCAAAAGTCAAGGAAAGCGCAGAGCTTTCCGTCCACGGCAATATGTTTGATGCCATCCGCCAGCAGGACTTCCTGCTCCACCATCCCTACGATTCCTTTTCCTCCGTCATCAACTTCATCCATCAGGCCGCCAATGACGAAAAAGTGCTGGCCATCAAGATGACCCTCTACCGAGTCTCCGCCAGTTCCCCCATCATCCAGTACCTGGGCAAAGCCGCCCAGCACGGCAAGCAGGTGACGGTGCTGGTGGAAGTCAAGGCTCGCTTCGACGAGCAGAACAATGTGCGCTGGGCCAAGCAGCTGGAAAAGACAGGCTGCCACGTTATCTATGGACTGGTGGGCTTAAAGACCCACTCCAAGGTTGCCCTGGTTATCCGCCGTGACGATGACGGCATCCGCCGCTATCTGCATCTTGGCACAGGCAATTACAATGACGTCACCGCCCACTTCTACACGGACATCGGCCTCCTGACCTGCGACAGGGCCATGGGGGTGGATGCCACCAATATCTTCAATATGCTCTCGGGCTATTCCCGTCCCCCCTATTTCCACAAGCTCCATATCTCCCCGGGCGGCATCCGCGCCTTTATCTACAAGAAGATAGAAAGGGAGATAGAAGCCGCCCAGAATGGCCGTCCGGCCAAGATACGCATGAAGATGAACTCCCTGTCCGATCAGGATATCATTGCCCATCTCTACGAAGCTTCGGCAGCAGGCGTGAAAATCCAGCTTATTGTCCGCGGCATCTGCTGCCTGCGCACTGACATACCTGGTGTCAGCGACAATATCGAAGTGCATTCAATCGTGGGCAGATTCCTAGAGCACAGCCGCATCTATTACTTCTACAATGAGGGCATGGAAGACATCTACCTTTCCTCAGCCGACATGATGACCCGCAACCTGAACCGCCGGGTGGAACTCCTCTTCCCCATCCAGCAGGATGATCTTAGGGAACGTCTCTACAAAATCTTCGACGATATGTGGGCAGACAATATCAAGGGCAGAGTGCTCCATGACGACACATTCGTGCGACAAGACCGTCGTGGCCAGCAGCCATTCAACTCCCAAGACCAATTCATCGACCAGGCAGAAAGGCACAGTGCCAAATTGCGGAAAATGGAAGAAGAAGCCCGCCAGCAGCCGGAGGTATTCCAGCCTCTGACGGGACATCATGATGATTGAAAAACTTACCCCATAAATGAGATAAGTCCATAGCCCCCG
>CACZHK010000093.1 GCA_902780915.1 Pseudoselenomonas ruminantium
TTCTATTGTACCAAGTTTTGAGGCTTTGCGCCTTTTTTATCTTCTGAGATATACAGTTTTCAAGGATCTACGCCTGTTATAGGTGTGGGAAGTTTGAGTTTTTTGCTAAAGGAAGGTATGTCTATTACGGCGAAAATAAATAGATAGATGAGCACAAAATGCGCTTGCGAGTTGGGAACAGTCAGCTGAAACAAAACTTTTCCTTCCGCTATGCTCCAGGAGGTAATCACCGGCAGGGAATCGGGGCAGGGTATCTGCATCAGTAGCTGCAATTAGAGAGGGTGATGGCTTTGAAAAAAGAAAAACTGTATTTTGCATCAGACTACCAGGAGGGGGCACATCCAAGAATCCTAAAGCGACTGGAAGAGACCAATCTCATTCAGAGTCCCGGCTATGGGACAGATAATATCTGCGAGTCTGCCAGGGAGCGGATACGCATAGCTTGTGGATGTCCGGAAGCAGCAGTTCATTTCCTGGTAGGGGGAACCCAGACCAATGCAACGGTGATAGATGCCCTGCTCCGGGCATATGAGGGAGTTATAGCTCCGGACAGCGGGCACATCAGCCTGCATGAAGCAGGGGCCGTAGAGGCAGGAGGACATAAGGTTTTGTCCATACCGCACCAGCTGGGCAAGATAACTGCCGAGGCAGTGGAGGCGTGCTGCAAAGTATATGAAGAAGATCTGAACCATGAGCACATGGTGAAGCCAGGTATGGTGTATATCTCTCAGCCCACGGAGTATGGTACATTGTATTCTCTGTCAGAGCTGACTGCTATGAGCGAAGTGTGCAGAAGAAAGAAAATGCCTCTTTACGTAGATGGAGCCAGGCTGGCATATGCTCTGGCTTGTGAGAAAAATGATGTTACTCTTGAAGACCTGGCCCGACTGTGTGATGTGTTCTATATCGGCGGCACCAAGTGTGGAGCCATGCTGGGGGAGGCTGTGGTCATACCGGAGCCTGAGCTTTTGCCGCATTTTTTCACCATAATGAAGCAGCATGGTGCACTGCTGGCCAAGGGCAGGATGTTGGGCATCCAGTTTGATGTGCTCTTTGAAGATGGTTTGTATGGGACAATAGGAAAGACAGCCCTGGCGGCAGCGGACAAAATACGTTTGTGCCTTGACTCTAACGGTTACAAGCTGGCCTTTGACTCGCCCACCAATCAGATATTCGTAAGCCTGGGCGAAGAGGCATATGACCGCTTGAGCCAGTTGGTGGAGTTCAGCTTCTGGGAGAAGGCAGCGAATGGTCGGACGATAGTGAGGCTGGCAACCAGCTGGGCTACCACAGAGGAAGATGTGGAGAAGCTGATGGCAGCGCTGGAAATCATAAAGAGGCGCTAAAGGGGAAAATGAATGAATTTCAGTAGAGCGATAAAGGTTTCTATAGGTATGATAGGGATGGTGGCGTTTATGTCCATGGGAGGAAGGGCACTGGCTGCAGAACAGATTGTTAGGGAAATTCCCTTCATTGCAATAGATGGGGTTACGGTGGGCAATGCTCAGAGCGAAGAGGGCAAGACAGGGGTTACGGTATTGTGCTTCAAGACAGGGGCGAAGACTGGTGTGGATATAAGTGGCGGTGGCCCGGCCTCCAGGGAAACGCCTGTCTTGGATCCCACCAAGGAAGATATTGGAATCCATGCCATAGTGTTGTCAGGAGGCAGTGCCTACGGCCTGGCAGCTGCCGATGGGGTTATGAAGTGCCTGGAAGATAATGGCATAGGTTATGATACAGGCTTTGCCCTGGTTCCCTTGGTGGTGCAGAGCAGCATCTATGACCTCTCCTACGGCAGTGCGAAAATCAGGCCGGACAGCAGGATGGGATATGAGGCTTGCCAAAAGGCGCTGCAGGCAAGCCGTCCCATAAGTGGTTCTGTGGGGGCAGGCAAGGGCGCTACCGTTGGAAAGCTCCGAGGTATGAAACAGTCTCAGAAAAGCGGTATTGGTTACTATGCTGTGCAGGTTGGAAATTTGAAGCTGGGAGCTGTGGTAGTGGTAAATGCCTTGGGGGATATATACATCGAGGGTCAAAAAGCAGCTGGGCTTATGAAAAAAGACCGTACCGGCTTCATGGACAGTGCTCACGAGTTATACAGCGTAGCTGCTCCCAAGGATCTGCTATCACGCACTAATACCACCATTGGCGCCATCATTACCAATGGCAAGTTCGACAAGGCGCAGCTGACCCGCATTGCTGCTCAGGCGAGGAATGCCTACGCAAGGTGCATAAATCCAGTGGGAACCTTGGCAGATGGGGATACAATATATGCTTCGTCATGTGGGGAGACTGTGGAGGCTGATGTGAATATGGCAGGAACGCTGGCAGCAGAGGTGATGGCTCAAGCTATCAAAAACGCCATAGAGTCTTCAAAGATGGACGATGCGGAGTACTTAAAGAATTGCCTGGATCTGCCAAGTCGGCTTGATTCTTTGTGATGGATTTGCTATATACGCAGGCAAAAGAGAAAGGGATAGGTGAAATTTATGAGTTTTTTAGGTAAGGTAAAGGGAAAGCTGATAGTGTCCTGTCAGGCTCTGCCCGACGAGCCGCTGCACAGTTCCTTCATTATGGGACGCATGGCTGTGGCGGCAAAGGCAGGAGGGGCTGTGGCCATCAGGGCACAAAGCTGTTCTGATATCGCTGAGATCAAGAAGGTGACAGGACTGCCTGTAATCGGCTTGATTAAACGCAATTACAATGATTCGCCCATCTATATTACGCCTACAGCTAAGGAAGTGGAAGAACTGTTGGTCACTGACTGCGAAATGATTGCCTTGGACATGACCAGCAGGGAACGGCCAGGGAAGGAAAAAGCAGAAGAGCTTGTTGCCCGTATACATGAGGCAGGGCGGCTGGTGCTGGCAGATATCTCCACCTACGAGGAAGGCATGGCGGCGGCAGATATGGGCGTTGATGCAGTTTCTACAACTCTGTCCGGCTACACACCATATTCACCGCAACTGATAGGTCCTGATGTGGAACTGGTAAAGAGGTTATCAAAGGATTTGCAGATACCGCTTTTTGCTGAGGGCCGTATAAATGTGCCTGAGAATATCAAGGAGGTGATGGCAGCCGGAGCGTACGCTCCCATTGTAGGCTCGGCAATTACCAGGCCCCAGCTGATTACGGCCAAATTTGCAAAGATGCTGGAAGGGAATTCGTGAGCATGGAGGGTGTCGGGGTGAAAAATAAGCATATCAAGAAATTTACGTTTCTTTGTGTTGCTGCTGCTATCGGCTTTGGAATCTTTGGTGCGGCCTATGGAGCTTCGAGAGAAGAGATTGCCAGTGTTCAAGTCAATGCCAAAGGCAGCAATTTCCAATATTGGCAGAAGGATTCCCAGGCATTAGCCAAGCTTCGCAGCTATGTGAAAGAAGTGACGAATCCGAAAAGCCCTGATTATATACCGCAGCGTGACCGCATTGCCGTGTTTGATGTGGATGGTACGTTGGCCTGTGAGACAGCACCATTTTGCTTTGATTTTCTAATGATGGTGGACAGGGCACTACATGATTCTGACTACAAGGCTTCAGCCAGGGACATAGCCAATGCCAGGGATGTGGAACGGGATATGTTAGATGCCGAGTATCGCAGGGCGATTCCACAGGCTGGAGAATTGTGGCGTCATTTCAAGAATAACGAGTATAAGATTGTAGCCAGCCCTGTCATGCATACGGAGACAAGGGAAATCTACTGCGTGTATCAGGCATTGTATGGCAGTCATGGTATATATTGCCGTCCGCTGGATATATTCATGAGTAAGGTTGACCATGAGAAATATCCGCAGGCAGGGCAGAAATATTGATTTGAGAAAAAGCAGGAAAAGTAATCTTTACTCAAACTTCCCACATAGAAAATACTAACGGCTACTTGAAAACCGTATATCTCAAGAGATAAAATCCTCAGGCCGCTTGCAATAGGCGCTGCATAGAC
>CACZHK010000094.1 GCA_902780915.1 Pseudoselenomonas ruminantium
CTTAAAGAAATTTAGAAGATGAAAAGGAGAAATTAAAAATGGCAGACAGCAAAGTTGAACTCAATGCAGAGAACCTGGAAGGCGTAGCAGGTGGCGCTGTTAAGGTTGATACCGGTGATGTTGGCAACACTCAGACCGGCGGTGGCGCCGACAAGAAGGGGAATACCAAAGACAGCAAAATAAAATCCGACAACATCACTAACAAAAACAAGGGTGACGTGCAGAAGATTGGTAATCAGGGCAGGGGCAACTCGATTGGCAAGGATGCTAAGGTCGATTTCAGCTAAGAAAAAATTTTGATGAGGTGGCAAGTGGCGAGAAAAAATTTGCCGCTTGCCATCTTGCAAACTTCAGAGGAGGTGTAAATTTTGTCAGAGCATAAAAAAGAACTTGCAATGGAAGCCTTTGACGAGGTAGTCGGCGGTGCAAAAAAAGTTCAAAAAAAGAATATCCAAAAAAAGAATATCCAAAATTCCAATAGAGACGGCACGCAGAAAATTGGCAACCAAGGCAATAACAATTCTTTGGACGGACAATATCACGGCGGTGATGGAATCAGCCAGCAAAATAAAGTTGAAGGCAATAGTGGCCCCGTGACGGTGAAGGGACCGGCGATTATCGAGAATAATCCGAATGCCACCATCAATCTCTGAAAGAAAATGTCTCTCGATGAAGGGAAATGACCTTCATCGGGAGCGTTCTTAGATAATCATGCTTCATTATCAAGGAGGTAAGATCCTATGAAACTGGCAAAACTCTTCAAGACTATGCTGCTGACGGCCTTCATGGTGGCAGCGCTGGCAGGTACCGCATTGGCAGGCTCCCAGGACTTTGACCTGGAGAATGGCACCGGCAGGACTATTACTTATGTTTACTTGAGCCCTGCCCATGCAAGTGACTGGATTTATCAGGATGAGCTGGGCCCCAATAAGGTGCTCCGCCCGGGCGAATCCATCTTCCTCACCTTCTCCCCCAGGGACAACGTGCAGTTCTGGGATATCAAGGTGGTCTATGAAAACGGCGGCGAGGATTACTGGTATGACCTGGATCTCACCAGGATCTTCAACATCACCATCCGTCCCGGCGGCACCGTGAGCATCGAGAGCGCCTGACGCAGGAATCTGAAGCAAGTACCAAGAGCAGCCTCCGGCCAAAGAGGGGCTGCTCTTATTATCTGTCTGTTGTGCTGTAATAATGCAGGCGCATGAACGTATATAAGAGTAGAATAAAGCTGAGTGTGACAGCGAAAAGGAGCGTGAATGGACATGGATATGACCAAGGCAAAGCAGGAGATAGAAAAATTGACAGCGAATCTTCCACAGGAGAAAAGGGTTTTCGACAGCGCAGGGAAGTTTTACGCATATCTGCAGAGCCAGGGCACGACCCTGACCCTGCCGGAGGTGGAGGCTGTGCTGCTGGATCTCTACAAGCCCAAGCGGGAACTTGACTTCGAGACTCTGGAGGATGTGGCCGGAGGTGCCCAGGTAGAGGTCGTGAATGAGGTAAAGAACAACACGAAAAGGGTGGAGGTAGGTCCTACCGTAGTAGTGAATATGTAGAGGAGCGGGTGGCTATGAAACGGGCATGGGAGAAAAAGAAACTCTGGAAAAAAATATCGGCAGCGCTCATAGCCACGTTGCTCTGGGGCGGAGCGCCCCTGGCCTTGCCTGTGGAAGCGGCTGCCCCTCCCCCTGGCCAGATTGAGGAAAATGATGGTAATGCTGAAGAGGGTATTCAAATACCGGGGCAGGTGCTTATCATAAGCCGGGATTGGACGAACCGCACCTTGGACATGCGTGGCATGGGGCGGGATCCCATGACAATCTACGGCGGCAATCAGAGGGGCATCACCAACGATATGTTTATCTCTGACCCCAACCGAAGGCATGTGAGCCTGTATGGCGGCTACTATGATGGTATTTTGGAGGACAATCCGGAGAATGTCACGGGGAACACCATCAACCTCATCGGTGATAAGTTCAAGGGCTGGGTGGTCTATGATGACTTCGATAAAGTGGAGAACGGCTATTCTAAACTCATCATCCACGATGGCAGCGGTGCAGATAACCTGCACGTGAATGTCATAGCCGGCCACGCAGGGCTGGGGGAGGCCAGCAACAATACCATCAATGTCTATGGAGGCTCGGTGAGTGGCTATCTCATAGCAGCCGAGAGCAAAAAGAGCACGGAAGACACCGCCAAGGAAAGGCTCCATGACAATACGATCAATCTCTATGGCAAGGCGGATCTGGAGTTTGCCAGCATCTTTGGCGCTGCCCTGTTCAAAGATAGCGACCGCAGCCGTTCTGTCTTCATGGGCACGAACAACACCCTCAATACCTATGTGCAGGATGTAACGGTGATGGAGCTGGGTGGCTTCAACAATTACAACTTCTACCTGCCTGAGACGGTGAAGAATCAGGACGTGATGATAAATGTCAGAGGCAACAGCCTTACTGACATCAGCGGCAGCACCATCAAGGCCTATGTGCCAAATTCGCCTTACTTAAAAACAGGTGATAGGGTCAACCTCATTATCAACAAGAACGGCATCACCGACAGCGCCGCTACCAAGTATATAGGCGTGAATTCCGAAACCGGCCTGCCCCGAGGGGAGACTGCCCTGAGTTACTACGACATCATCACCGAGAAGCAGGACAAAAGCCATGTGATAGTGAGACTGGCCGGTGAGAATAGCCTGAAGCCCCAGACCAAGCAGATACCCCAGGTGCGCATCCCCACCCTGCTCAACCGGGGCGGCGATTTCATGGCCGGGGGCGGCGCGGCCAGCGCCGAGGCTTCCGGGGCACAGGTCTACACGCCCTTCTTCGCAGCTTCCGGCGCCTCCATGCGCCATACCACCGGCTCCCATGTAGACATGAGGGGCTACAGCATGGTGATGGGCATGTCCAAGCGGATAGAGGACGAGAAGCACCGCATGCTCATAGCCCCCATGGTGGAGTATGGCCGGGGCAACTATGATGCCTATCTTGACGGCGGCACCCACGGCAAGGGCACCAACCAGTATATCGGCGGCGGCATCGTCTTCAGGAATACCATGTCGGATGGCAAATTCTATGAGGGCAGCTTCAGGGCGGGCCGGGTGAAATCCGACTACACCAGCAACGATTTTTCCATCGGCAGGCGCCCTGTCAGCGAGAGCTTCCGCACTTCTTCGGCTTATTTCGGCGGGCATCTGGGGGTAGGCCGGGATCTGAAGCTGAGCCGCAATGACCCCTATCCCGACAGGTTCGTCTACTATTCCAAGCTCTTTTACACCCGCACGGCAGCTGATGATGTCACCCTCGCCACGGGGGAACTCTATCATCTGGATGCGGTGGACAGCCTGCGGCTCAGGCTGGGAGCGAAGTATATCTACAATGTCAATGAAATCCACAAGTTTTACCTGGGCATGGCCTGGGAGCATGAGTTCGACGGCTCGTCCCACGCCGAGTACAAGGGCCTGAGGACTGATACGCCGAGCATCCGCGGCGACAGCGGCATGGTGGAGATAGGCTGGAACTACGAGCCCAAGGGGGACAACAGGTTCAGCGTGGATCTTTCCGCCATCGGCTGGTTCGGCAGGCAGCGGGGCATTTCCGGCCGCCTGGGCATCAACTGGCTGTTCTAGGTGAGTGCAGCAAATTTCATATAGCAGGCAGCAGCCGCCTTACCGATTTGGTAAGGCGGCTTTTTCGTGAGAAAGCGGGCTAGCAATAGAAAAACTGTAATAAAGATAAAGTTCAAACGTAAGTAAGCACAGAAGGAAAAAGCTAAAAGGATAGCGAATAAGGAGGAAGAACGAAAATGGCAGACAAGAATGAAGTGGAAGTGCGGCCTGCCACCAAGGAAGATGCTATGAAGGGCGGGGGAGATTATTTCGTGATGCATGAGAAGGATTTGGTTTCTAATAAGCAGGCGCCAGAGGATAAGGGTAAGAAGTCTGGCAAAGAAATCGATTTTACATAAAAAGCTTGTAATAAACATAAAGTTCAAGCGTAAGTAAAGACAGAAAGAAAAACGACCAAAGGTCGAAGCAGAAAGGAAGATTAAAATGGCAGACAGCAAAGTTGAACTCAATGCGGAGAATCTGGAAGGTGTAGCAGGTGGCGTAGGCCCGAAGGTTAAAACCGGTGATGTTGGCAACCAGCAGACCAAGAATGGCGCAGAAAAGGGTGGGGATGTCGATAATAGCCAGCTCGAAAAGGATAACGTTACTAACGAAAATGAAAAAGGCGTGCAGAAGATTGCTAATCAGGGCAGGGGCAACTCGATTGACGGCCAGATCAAGCTCTGATAGATTCCTAAGAGCTTAAAGAAATTTAGAAGATGAAAAGGAGAAATTAAAAATGGCAGACAGCAAAGTTGAACTCAATGCAGAGAAC
>CACZHK010000095.1 GCA_902780915.1 Pseudoselenomonas ruminantium
ATTTTATGCTGAATAATCCACTCAAACAGTGTCTCTTGCCCCGCTCCCTCACCGGCAATTGCGAGAAAAATATCCGACAGTTCCTTTTGCGAGTATGAAAGCTTCACACTGTTCAAAGCCAGAAGTTCCAGCGTTGCTATCGCTGCAATACGCTTATTGCCATCCAAGAAAGGATGATTGCTTGCCAAGCCATAACCAAGACGTGCAGCTTTTTCCTCAAGCGATGGAAACAGTTCACTGCCACCAAATGTCTGCCATGGCGCAGCCAAGGCAGCATCCAGCAAACCTTCATCACGCAGCCCCTGGGTGCCTCCTGTAGCAGCCACAATCTGCTCGTGTATCCCAATGATTTGTTGTTTCGATAACAGAATCATTTAGCCAGCACCTCGAGAGCAGGACGATTCTCCTCAATCAATTTAGCTGCCAGATTCATGGCAACATCATTTTCAGCCACCTGATTTGCAGTCGGTGCCACAGTAGCTTTAGCGGATATCTCAAATGGTATCTTCTGCTCACGCACGGCAGTCTTGGCAAATATATTGAATGCGGTGGTCATGCTCATGCCTACAGCGGAGCAGAACTCTTCGAACTGCGACTTGAGCTGGTTATCCATACGGATGCTAATGGTAGTTTGTGCCACAGTATCATCTCCTTTGCCTATATTTTACTACTTTGTATATTAATCGTAAATGACTTTACAGCATATAGCATTCACTTACATATGAATTTACTTCACAACAATCCTTAAACTAGTGTAGCATCCTATTGATAACAATACTTTAATCTGTTATTGCAGACTTTGTCAGACTACGATTGACAACTCAGAACAATATACAGTTATCAACCGAATACATACTACCGAGGATAGACAATTGGTCACTATAGTTTGTATGGATAAGCACATGAAATTCAATGACTTTCAGCCATATTCCTTCGTGTCCTTTAAGTTCATAAACCAAATCCGGTGCGTTTGAACATCTTGGCAAGATCCTCACTGGAAAACTTCAAAATCGTTGGCCGCCCATGGGGACATGTATAGGGAAAGGCTGTGTTCATCAGTTCTTCCAATAGAATCTGCATCTGCTTCAGATTCAGCACCTCCCCCGCCTTGATGGCGGCCCGACAGGCGGTGGTAGCCAATACATGCTGGCGTATCTCGGCGGCGGAGACGGAATGCATATCGTGAAGCCCTGCTAGGATTTCCCGAATCAGATCCTCCGCTTCTGCCACGGGCACATCCGAGGGAATCTCGCTGAGGCGCATTTCCGTGTCTCCTGCAGGAGAAAGGGCAAAGCCCAGGTCACCAAAGAGTTCCTGATGCTCCTCAATCATCTCGAATTCCCTGCTATCAAAGGAAAGCACCTGATGCAAGAGCAATTGCTGTGATGGAATCTTGTCTGCCGAAGCGCAGAGATGGTCAAAGAGTATGCGCTCGTGGGCGGCGTGCTGGTCTATGATATAAAGCCCCTCTCCATCCTGAGCCACGATATAGGTCAGGGCTACCTGGCCGATGGGCATCAGGCCCCCAGCAAAGGCAAAGACAGTTTCCTCATTGACACCGGCATTTTCCACGGAAGCATGGGAAACAACCTTCATTTTTTCAACTGGAATTATTTTACTTTCTTCTGCAACTTTTTCAGTCTTCGATTCTAATACTTTGTAATTTTGATTAGTGATCCGCTCCCTAGTCTCACTGAAGGTCAGTGCAGGTTTTTCCTGCCATGGCATTTCTTTGGGCGCATAGGCAGATGCCTTGTCGAAGTCCTGGGGATAGGAACTTGCCCTGCTCTTGCTGACAGTTTGCGGCAACGGCTCTGCGGCAGGCACAAATTCCATGGTCTCCTGCCGGGGTGCAAAATGAGCCTTTGGCCTTTCTACCACCGCCGCCACCTGGGTGAGATCCTGCACCTCTGCGGGGCGGATAGCATCCTTGACAGACTTGTAGACCGCCTTGAAAATGCGGCTTTCGTCCTCGAACTTCAGTTCGCTTTTCTGAGGGTGGACATTCACATCAATGCTGCGCTGAGGCACCTCTATCTTCAGCACCGCCAGAGGATAGCCACTCTTGGGTATCAGGGACTTGTAGGCATTGTCTATGGCCTTGGCAATGGCCCTATTCTGCACGATGCGGGAGTTCACGATATAGGTCTGCCAGCTGCGGCTGCTCTTGAGGAAGGTGGGCTTGGTGATGAAGCCGGAAATCTTCACTTCCTCATCCTCAAAGGACACGGCCAGCAGGGAATCTGCCGCCTGAGGCCCGTAGATAGCCCCGATGGTATCAAAAAGGTTGCCCTTGCCAGGGGTCACCACTGCCTGTTTGTTGTTGTTGATGAAATGGAACTCAATATCCGGGCGGGACAGGGCCAGCTTCACAATGAAGTCGTTGATATGCGCCCCCTCCGTGTGGTTGGTCTTGAGGAATTTTTTGCGGGCAGGGGTATTGAAAAACAAGTCTTCAACCTTGATGGTGGTGCCCAGGCTGCAGCCTGCCTCGGAGAAATCCGGCTCCCTGCCCCCGCTGATTTCCACTCTGGTGCCCAGATCCTCCCCCTGGGGGCGGGTCAGCATGGAAAAGCGCGATACGGAAGCAATAGTAGGCAGAGCCTCCCCACGGAAGCCCAGTGTGCCGATGGTATTGAGGTCGCTGACCTCTTTGATCTTACTGGTGGCGTGGCGTTGGATAGCCATGCGGGCATCAGCCTCGCTCATGCCCTTGCCGTTGTCCGTCACCCGCATGAAGCTAGTGCCCCCGGCCATGACCTCCACCTCAATGCGGGTGGCTCCTGCATCCATGGCATTTTCCACCAGTTCCTTCACCACGGAGGCGGGACGCTCCACCACTTCGCCTGCGGCTATCTTGTTTATGGTATTGTCATCCAGTACATGGATAATACTTTCGCTCTTCATGCTCTCCCCGCCTCCTTCTTGGCCTGCTCCTGCAGCTTGTAAAGCTCATTCATTGCTTCAAGCGGAGTCATAGTCATGACATCAAGCGCCAGTAAGCTGTCACTGAGACTGGAGGCAAAAAGGGAGGCCATCATGGGCTCCTCTGCAGGAGCCTTAGCTTCGGCCCTAGCCGCTGCAGCCTTGGGAATTATTTCCCCATGCTCTGACTCCAGTTCTGACAAGATATCCTCTGCCCGCTGGGTCACCACCTTGGGCAGCCCCGCCAGCCTGGCCACATGGATGCCGTAGGACTTGTCAGCCGCCCCCGGCACGATGCGCCGCAGGAAGGCCACCTGGGTGCCCCGTTCCTTCACCGCCACGCAGAAGTTCTTGATCTTGTCATCTTCCAGATCTGTCAATTCATGGTAGTGGGTAGCAAAGAGGGTCTTGGCATGGACCTTCTTCTCGATATGCTCAATCACCGCCCGGGCAATGCTCATGCCGTCAAAGGTGCTGGTGCCACGGCCAATCTCATCTAAGATAACCAGGCTGTCACGGGTGGCGTATTTCAGAATCTGGGCCACCTCGTTCATTTCCACCATAAAGGTGCTCTGGCCGCTGACCAAGTCATCGCTGGCACCGATGCGGGTGAAAATCCTGTCCACAGGGGAAATGGAAGCCTCCCGGGCAGGGATAAAGCTGCCTATCTGGGCCATAAGGGTCAGCAAAGCTACCTGACGCATATAAGTGGACTTGCCCGCCATGTTAGGTCCCGTGATCAACATGATTTCACTGTCACCGTGACTGAGGTGCGTGTCATTGGGGACAAACAGGTCGCGGGTAAGGATGCGCTCCACCAGCGGATGGCGGCCATCCTTGATATCTATGACACCATCATTTTTCAGACGGGGACGCACATAGTTGTAATTAGCGGCCACTTCCGCCAGACTCCCCAGCACATCCACCACGGCAATCTCATGGGCAGTCTGCTGGATCTCTGCCAGCTTGCCCTTGATTACTTCCCGTATTTCCGTGAAGAGATTGTACTCGATGGTCTCAATCTTTTCCTGAGCTCCCAGAATCTTGGTCTCAAAGGTCTTGAGCTCGTCGGTGATATACCGCTCCGCATTGGCCAGAGTCTGCTTGCGCACATAGTGGGCTTGAGAGTCTTGATGCCTGTCTCAGCCTTCTCTCTCTCCTCGATTTCCTGCAGCATGGACTTGCTGTCGCGGGAAAGGCGGCGGTACTCGTCCAGCTCCTCATTGTAGCCGTCCTTGATGATGCCGCCCTCTCTGACAGAAAAGCCCGGCTCATCCACAATGGCCCGTTCAATCAGTTCCACCAACGGCTGGAACTCCTCAATCCCCTCATGGCCCTGTTGCAAAAGCCTTGCCTGAGCCTCTGCAAGCGACTTGCGGATAACGGGCAGGCAGGCCAGGGAAACCTTCAGGGAAATAAGATCACGGGCATTGGCTGTCCCCACTTCTATGCGGGTGAGCAGACGCTCGAAGTCATAGACCTCCTTGCAGGCCTCACGCAGGCTCCTGCGACGGGTCATGTCATTTACCAATTCCTCCACCGCATCAAGGCGGGCTTCGATGCTCATGATGCTGAGCAAAGGATATTCCAGCCACTTTTTCAAGAGGCGGGTCCCCATGGCAGTCTGGGTCATATCCATTACATCCAGCAGGGTATCCTTCTTGCCCCCATCCCTGAGGTTCCTGGTGATTTCCAGATTCCGCAGAGTATAGGTGTCTATCACCAGATTTTCCGAGGCATCCAGCACCGTCAGTTTGCTGATCTGGGAAAGGTCGGTCTTCACCGTACGGTGGAGGTAGGAAAGCAGCGTTGCCACCCCTTCCTTCACCAGTTTCTCCTGGGGACGCTGGCTGGCATCGAAATGCTGCACCAGAATGTCCTCCATCTCGTCCGTAACCTCAGGCAGACGGGTAAAGAGACAGTTTGGCATGCGCAGCTCCACAAACTCCTGCAGAGTCTCCATAAAGCTCATAGCCCCTACCAATACCAACTCAGGCATCATAAGGCGATAAAGCTCGTCCAGCACCATCTGCAGCCGGTTTGCCCCCTGATAAAGTCCATAGAAGCATTCACCAGTGGAGATATCCGCCCCCGCCAGCACAATATCGCCACTGACTGCGTCCTCATGGAGCAGAGCGATGTAGTTATTGTTGGCATTCACCAGCGCATTGTCCGACAGCACCGTGCCCGGGGTCACCACTTTGATGATTTCCCGCTTGGTGAGGCCCTTGGCTTTGGGGTCGCCAATCTGCTCGGCAATGGCCACCTTGTAGCCCTTGGCGATGAGTTTGCTCAAATACTGCTCCGCTGCATGGTAAGGCACCCCGCACATGGGGCAGTTTTCCTTGTCACCGCTGCGGCTGGTGAGAGTCAGGCCCAGTTCCCTGGATACAGTCTTGGCATCCTCGAAGAACATCTCGTAAAAGTCCCCTAACCGGAAAAAGAGCAGGGCATCAGGCTCCTGCTCTTTCGTGGCCAGGTATTGCTGCATCATTGGCGTAAGTTCCATTGTGGCCTCCTTAGCAAACCTCACCTTTCAGCACCCAGGTCTGGGGGCTGGTTATCTTCACTTGGACAAAGTCCCCTTCCTTTTCCTCACCGTGGGGGAAAAGCACAATCTTATTGCTGCGGGTATGCCCCATCCAGACTGTTTCATCATTCTTGCTGGGGCCTTCCACCATGACCTCCATGGTCTTGCCTTGAAGGGACTTATTTATCTCCAGGCTGATTTCGTTCTGCACTTCCATGAGCTTCTGAAGCCTGGCCTTCTTCACATACTCAGGCACCTGGTTTTCCATCTCCGCCGCAGGGGTGCCGGAACGCTTGGAATAAATGAAGGTGTAGGCTGCATCATAGCGGATTTCCTTGAGGAAAGTCAGGAGTTCCTCAAAATCCTCCTCCGTCTCACCGGGGAAGCCCACAATCAGGTCGGTGGTCAGGCTCACCTCGGGCATGGCAGCGCGAATGCGCTTCACCAAGTCTTTATAGGCTTCCGCCGTATAGACCCGGTTCATGGCCTTGAGGATCTTGCTGCTGCCATGCTGCACGGGCAGATGGATATGCTCGCAGAGGTGCTTCCCCTGGGCCATGGCCTCAATCACTTTGTCGCTGAGGTCCTTGGGATGGGAGGTCATGAAGCGTACCCGCTCAATCCCCTCCACCTTGTCCACCATAGCCAGCAGCTCGGCAAAGTCTGCTTGCTTATGATCCTTGCCATAGGAGTTCACATTCTGCCCCAGCAAAGTCACTTCCTTATAGCCGGCCTTGACAGCCTGCTCCACTTCCCGCAGGATATCCTCCGGCAGACGGCTGCGCTCCCGGCCTCTCACATAGGGCACGATGCAGTAAGTGCAGAAATTATTGCAGCCGTACATGATGGGCACCCAGGCAGACAACTTGCCATCCCGGAGCACAGGAGCCTCGGACTCGTCCGGGAGCTCAGTTTCCGTGAGGGTCACATCCACCACATGCTGACGCTCTGCCTCAATGCGGCGCACGGTCTGAGAAAGGGAATGCACCTTGCTGGTGCCCAGCACGAAGTCGATATGAGGAGCGCGCTTTATGAGAGCCTCCCCCTCCTTCTGAGCCATGCAGCCCGCAATGCCCAAAATCAGGTCCGGCTTCCTGCGCTTCAGGGCCTTTATTTCCCCAATCTTGCCGTAGACCTTATCCTCCGCTGTCTCCCGCACGCAGCAGGTGTTGATGAGGATGAGGTCAGCCTGCTCCATGTCCTCCGTCCTCTCGTACCCGATAGCCTTCAGCTGTCCGGCCATGCGCTCCCCGTCAGAGACATTGCCCTGGCAGCCGTAAACTATCAGCTTGCAATATTTTCTTCCATTCATATCTGCCATACTTGCCCCATTGCCTTTCTTGTTTGTTCGTGATAAACCACACGCCTTATCGGCACCATTATGAACGAAACCACCTCCAGCTTATGGTACAATATAAGTAGACGTTGCAAGGTCGATCTTTTTTTGAGATT
>CACZHK010000096.1 GCA_902780915.1 Pseudoselenomonas ruminantium
GGCCCCGGCGTTTCTTGCTGATGGCAAAAATCTTCTTGATGTCCATGGATTTTCCTTCGAAGATGTAGAATCTCTTGCTGCTGCGCTTTACCATGGCTACTGTGGTACCAAGTTTTGAGGCTTTGCGCCTTTTTTATCTTCTGAGATATACAGTTTTCAAGGATCTGCGCCTGTTATAGGTGTGGGAAGTTTGAGACGTTTACTATAAGTATCTGCCACAACTTTCTCGGCGATACTGGTTCCCTTGCGTTCCAAGGGAACTCTTCCTATTTTAGGATTACCTCGGCTGGCAATCACTTACGAGTTTTTTTTGCTTTTCCAACTATCAATTCCTTGGATACCTGATAATAAACCAATAGCGTAAAAATAACTGTACCACCAATGATATTTCCCAAACCGCAAGGAAGCAGAAAACGGAAAAAGTAATCGAAAAACTCTGCATCATTTGCGATGACGACAAAAGCCATTTCGCACGACCCTACCACTACATGAGCAAAATCTCCCAGTGCGATAAAATAGACTAGAAACATAATCATTACAAATCTGAAATATTTCGTCTGAGGAGAAATCCAAACTATAGCGGCAATTAGAATTCCTGCCGGAATACCACGCAAAATATTTTCGAGAGGGCCTAAATGCATCACATTCACGGCTACCTCATGCATCGCTGCTTCAATTTCGGGAGAAAGCGTATATGGGCTGGAGTAAAAAACAGCCGCAATAGCCGTACCTATGATGTTAAACAGAAAAACCGTGGCCCACAATCGAGCTACTTCACAAAAGCGCGTCCACGACCATTCGCTCAAAAGGGGTATGATAGTCGTGATAGGATTTTCGGTGAACAGCTGCATACGTCCAAGAATGACAATAATGAAGCCCACAGTATAGCCTAGACAAGACACCAATGGCTCCATCGGTGAGTCTCCCATATGCATATGTAATATGGAGCGAAACAAAAAAGAAAAGGAAACCAGAATGCCAGCTGCCAGCCCTGAAAAAGCCAATGCCTGAAAAGGACGCTTCAGTTCAGCTTCCCCTTCTTCCCGAATGATATTGAAGATCAAGCGTGGTGGCAACGGTGCGTGTTCGTGCAGCACCAAGCGTTCATTTTTGGGTAATTCACTAACAAAGTCTTTATTTTCCATATCTAATCATTTTCTTCCTTAATATTATCTAAGGGGCTGTGACAACGCAGCCCCTATTTTGCATGATATGAATTTTTACATCATCTTCTGAATGAGAAAGTGAAATAAGTGTCAATAGAGTCGTCGGATTACGACAGCTGATTCATCAGCCAGTCGTGAATGGCTTGGTTATTTACCTGACCATCTGCCGTATTCTCATCAAGGTAAGTTGCCTTGAAATAGCTAGGCAATTCTTCATTGATGAGCTGGATTACCCAGGCGCCTTTATTCTCACCGATGCCATAAATAGCATCCTTGTTGACACCATAGTTCCGCCGGACATCTTTCAATATATCCCGGATGGTATCCATGCCCTCCGTACTGGACAGGCGGCCAACACTAGCTTCGGAATTTTTCGTTCCCTGAATGGTCAGCACGATTACATACTGCTGATTGTTCTCCAATTCATCAGCCCAGGCAGTGACACCGCCCGGCTGCTTCAGCAATGCCTTCTCATCTGTCTCTCCAGCCACATCATTGACTACGACAATCAGGGGATAAGCCTTGGCAGAATCATACCAGCGCGGCAGACAAAGCTGATAAGGGATTTTTCCTCCAAAACTTACAAAACGCTGGGAAGCAGGCATCTTATCCTCGGCCGAATCCTGACCAGGGGGCACTTTCACCCCGGTATGGGTCTCAAGGGCTTCCGGCGTAGCAGAACGAAACTCCGCATGGGCCACCGCTCCAAAGCCAACATTGAAACCAAAAGCAGCAATAGCAACAGCCGTCAGGATTTTTTTCTTTTCCATGAGAATGACCTCCTTAGTATTGTGATCTTTTCTTTACATCTATTTGCTTACATAACTTCGGTTTTCTTCCGGCAGTTCTTCCCATCTGATTTCGTTTATGGGAACTTTCCTGGAGATTCCCCAGGCTGCAGCAATGCCTGCTGCCTCTCCCATGCTCATGCAGGTGGGCTGGATGCGGAAGGAAGCCTGGGCGGCGAAGCTGCCACTGGCGCAACGTCCCACTACAAGCAGGTTGGAAATCTCATTCGTCACCAATGCCCGGTATGGGATTTCGTAATACTCTCCTTTTTTCAGCTTTTCAAAGAGATCCAGCTTCACATCGTGAATGTCGATGGGGTAGGCAGTACGGCAGACAGCATCGGGGAAATGATGGGCCTTCAGATAATCCTCGGCATCCATGTAATATTTCCCGCGAATCCGCCATGATTCCCGCACACCCACCATGCTGGCTTCACGGCTGATATATGCTTTCTCAAAGCCGGGAATGTTCTTGATGAAAAATCCCGCCAGACGGCGCATCATGCGGCGTCCAAAAGTCACCGCCCTGCTTATGGAAACAGCATCTGTGGAACTGAAGGATAGCGGCGGCATCTCCGGACAGTTCATGGACATGACACCAGTTTTGCCGGGAATCGTAAACGCCTGAATATACACAATATCATCCTCGGTCAGTTCACCCCGGGCAACACCGTCCTGGAAGAATTTCTCGGTGGTTTTCATTTTATCAAATTCAACAAAAGGGAATCTCCCCTCTTTCAGAGCCTTCGCCAAGACTTTTTCACCGCGTGCAGTTTTCCAGCCGTCCTTTAAATCATCTCTGAAGAAATGATGGACCTTTGGGGCATCAATTCCACCCATTTCAAAGCGCAGGGTCATGGGCTGATTTCGTCCGGTTTTTTCCGATCCTCTTTCCGCCGTAACTCCCACCAGCCTCGAAAGCAACGCATCCCCCGTGGCATCAACGAAAACCTTTGCCTGTATTCTTCCCAGGCCTTCAATGGTCTGAACAACACAATTGTCTATTCTGCCCTCGTCGGTCACCGCTCCCACCAAGGTGGCATTGTAAAGAATGTCCACGCCTGCCTCTTCACACATCTCATCGTACACGAAAGCAAGATATTCCGGTATATACCGTCCCCTGCCGCCTCCGTAAAAGGTATCTGAATCCTCTAC
>CACZHK010000097.1 GCA_902780915.1 Pseudoselenomonas ruminantium
TTCACATACTCTCCATCCAACTTTGCTTTTTCCTCAATTTCCAATTCATCCCGCCCGTTGATTTGCGCCCATCCGGTAAGACCCGGCCTTACATCATTTGCACCATACTTGTCACGTTCGGCGATGAGATCATTCTGGTTCCATAGCGCCGGCCTTGGACCTATTATGCTCATGTGTCCCAGGAATATATCCCAGACTTGCGGCAGCTCATCCAGGCTGCTTTTCCTCAACCAGCCCCCCACTCGCGTGATGTATTGCTCAGGATTTTTCAGAAGGTGAGTTGGTGTATCATGGGGCGTCGACATTTTCATAGTGCGGAACTTGTGCATGGAAAAATTTTCTTTTCCTTTGCCTATACGTTTTTGTGTAAAAAATATAGATCCGGGATCATCCACAAAAACTGCGATTGCAATCAGCACATAAAGCCAGGACAAGAGCATCAGCCCAACAGCAGAGGCCAGAATATCTATTCCTCGTTTGATAAAATGTTCGTACATAGCTCACTCCTCGCTTCATATTTTGAGACTATTCTTCTCCCCGTAGCCCTCATTATTGTAAAATCTTGGTTAACACCATTTTACGCTTTCTCACGACAAACATTTACTAATCTCTGCTCAAAAGAAAGTCCCTTCCTCTCCTACCCAGTTCATTTGTGGCATCCCGACTTCTTCAACTGCCAGGTATATCACGTTGCCCTTAGCGATTATCTCTGTAATGACATAATGCTTGCTAAAATCTGCGGCTGCAGCTTCCTCTCCTGTGTTAAATAACATTTCTTCACCTGTAGGCAGCATCACCTTGACAGGGCTTTTCATTTTTGCGACATCGGGATTGATTTTGTATGTCATTGGCTGTCTCCCATCAAACTGTCATGGCGGCCGTCTCACTGCTCCAGTGTGGACTTTCCTGTATGGGAATGCCACCCACAGGAATACTTGTAATTTCTGTGGTTTCCCGTGTTGCGTTCGGCTCCGTCTGTTGTCTCCGATTTGCTTGCCAGGCCATGCCGATAGCATCCAGGCGGCAAATCTGCTCAGGGCTGAGCTCTTTCCCCTTCCGCTTCCCCAAATAAATCTGCCTCTGCTCATTCAGCCATTTATTGAGGCAAACGCCCTCCGCTTTATACCGGGCGGGGACGCGCAGATTGCCGTGTTCTTTGAAATAACTTTCGGCCAGGGCGAAGCGCATTTCCCAGGCATCCGGCTTTTCCCAGACGAGCCCCAGGGCTTCCAGCTTCTTCCTGCGCTCCTCGGATAGGCCTGACCTGCCTTTGGCTCGCTGCCTGGCCACCCATTTCCCCAGCTTGCACCCGGAGGCGGTGGCATAGGCGATGGGGACATCAAGATTTTGGTGGGCATGGTAGTAGGCTGCTGCCTCGGCATAGGCTGCCTCCCAGGCCCTGTCGTACTTCGTCCCCCACATCATCCCGATCTCTTCCAGACGCCTCACATGCTCCTCGCTCAGCCGCCCGAAGCGGCCCTTGCCCTGCCTGGCGCTTCTCTGATTCCTGATCCATGCCCCCAGCTTCAGCCCTTCTTTGGTCACATAGTCAAAAGGAACGTCAAGATTCCCGTGAGTCCTGTGGTATTCCACGCAGGCCCCATAATTCCGTTCCCAAAGATAATCCGGCACATCCCAGACCATGCCCAGCCGGTCGAGAGCTTCTATGCGCTCTGCCGTCAGGTATCTGGACTGGATGTTGTTCTTCCGATAGGTGCGCAGATTGGAGAGCCAGCTGCCAAGTTTGATGCCACTGGGGCTGACGTAATTTGCCTTGATGTCCAGATTCCCGTGTTCTTCCCTGTATAGCTTCACGGCCTCGAAGTATCTTTGCCAGGAGGCATCGCGCACGCTGTTCCATATCATGCCGATCTGTTCCAGTTTTTTGATGCGGCCCTGGCTCAGGTTCCCGTACTGCAGTCCTGCGTAGACTTTCCGCTGGGTGAAAATCCAGTTGCCCAGGCTGTAGCCGTCCGGGGTTTTGTACCGTCTGGGGACTTCGAGATTGCCGCTCCCCTTCGCATACTCCGCTGCCTTCAGGTACATGAGATCCCAGGACGCAGTCAGAGTTTCGTTCAGCTCCTCAAACAGTGCTTTGGCATCCCTGATTTCGTCAATCAGGCGGAATTCCCGGGTTATGATCTTGTCCCCCTGCCCCAGGGAGCGATAATAATCTATGGCATCCCCCATTTCCTTTTGGATGGTGCCGATGCTGTAGAGATTTTCGATATTATTCACGATGTCAAAAATAACCGGTTCCCTGCTTTTGGCAGCAGAGAGGGCGCGTCCGATCTGCTGCTTGTAGATAATGGGCGATACCGTAGGCCGGAACAGGATCACTCCCGAAATATCTTCCACATGGACACCTTCGTTGAGCATGTCGATGCAAAACAGCAGCTTCAGATGGTCGCTGTCATCCGCCTTGAATTCGGCAAAGGCCTTGTCCGTCGCCGGATCTTCGGCGTAGGCGGTGTATACGTGGGGATGCCTGTCAACTCCGGCGAACCAGGCCTTGGCATGGGCCCGCATTTTCTCCAGATGCTCCCGATTGGAACAAAAGACCAGGTACTTGCCCCTTTTGTCCGTCATATGCTTTTGGAAGATGACCTCCAGACCTTCGGCCTGTTCCAGGGCACGGTGCAGCTTTTCCAAAATCTTCTCCGCCTTGTCCCGCACAGCTTTGCTTTTCGCCCGGATGGCGCGGGATTTCAGCTTTTCGTAGTCCTTTTGATAGGCGTAAATGGACGTGATATAGGTCGGCGGATTCAAGATCCCCCGCACCAGGGCCTCACCCAGAGTCATCTCCGAGGCCACATTGCCATCAAAGAGCTCGTCTGCCATATCCCGCTGATTGTCCAAATAGCGGATATTCGTCGCCGAGACACCCAATAGCGGCACTTTTTCATACATGGCGAGCAAACGCTCTACGCCCTGCCCCCAGAATTCTGCACCGCAGCGGTGAAATTCGTCTAAAATGATAAAATCCGGGCGGATCTCCGCCAGCTCCTCCTCGGAAAGCAGCGCCAGCTTCGCATAGGTATAGAACACGATGTTCTCCGGCACCTCCGCCCCGCAGGCCAG
>CACZHK010000098.1 GCA_902780915.1 Pseudoselenomonas ruminantium
GCTGCCTCCAATTTGTTTTGTTCCTCGGTGAATGGTAATATGCACACGCTTTTTATACCATTCGTTGCGCTCTTCCATTCCGCGAAAGCCTAGAAAATCACGGAATTTCCATGGTGGTGGCGGATTGTCATGCTCTTCGTTGCACTCAGCACCTACTTCCAAAATATCTCGCAAAGTGGGAAATAGCGAATCGGTCTCTGCCCATGCTTTTACCTCACGCAGTACATCCGCCTCGTCTTCTTCGCATCGCTTGGCTGCCCAACGAGCCAAATCGGCAACTAATGCATCATCATCGACATCCAAAGACACATTCCGTGCGGCATCCACCATGTCATCATTCAATTCCCTAATCGACTTAATAAGTTCAATGGCTTTCATTTCCATCTACCTCTTCCCACACATAACACTTGTCCTTGGCATGGTACACAAGCTCCTTTTCGGGAAATGCTCGGCGCAAAATACTCAAATCCCGCACAAAAGTGCGTCTGGGCAGGAGCGCTCCGTTCAGCTTATCAGCGATGCCGCGGCTCAGATAACCGCAATCATGCAAAAACCTGATATACGCTAACAAGCGAGTTTTTGGGACTGATCCAAAAGTGGTTCTACATCTGTTTCCTCATGGTTCGTGATATACTCAAACTTCCTTCCCACGCAGGCATATAAAAACAGCCAGCCATATGGCGGACGGGCTGGTTATACCAGCGGATTGTGACCTCAATGTGACTTTGCCCACAAAAATTCCTGGCGCGGGAGCAAAAACCTCAAAATGGGCAAACAAAAAGTCCCCGGTCGCACAAAATCGACAGGAGACTTTTTGATAAGTGGCCCTAAATGCCAGGAAGTTCAATACTCCACGCCCGGCTGGCAATCCAGCCGCCACACCACGGCCTTGTGGGTATTCTCACCCTGACAGCCGGTTGCAGACAGGTTGCTGCCCCTAACACCGTTCAGCAGTTTCCCTTGCTCACCTCACCGGAGGCGGGAACGAAAACAAAGTCCTCCCCGGACTGTCCCCGAGCCTTCAGCCACAGGGCTATAAGGAGATTTACGGCAAAGCAGGCCGCAAAGAAATACAGGGCTGCGCTATAGCCGCTGCCGCTCTCACGGAAAACAGCAATGAGGGTGGGGCCAGCCAGCCCCGCCATGCCCCAGGCGGTGAGGATGCGGCCGTGGATGGCGCTGAGCTGGCGGGTGCCGAAAAGGTCGGAAAGGTAGGCCGGCATGCAGGAAAAGCCACCGCCATAGCAGGTGATGATCAAGAATACCAGGGCCTGGAACATCACGGGCTCCCCTGCACCTGCCAGCAGGCCGAAGGCTGCCAGCTCGATGACGAAGAACAGGGCATAGGTCACGGCGCGGCCCAGGAAATCAGAGATGCTGGACCAGAAAATGCGCCCGGCCCCGTTCAGCAGGCCGATGATGCCTACCATAGAAGCCGCCTGGGCCGCATCCATGCCTGCAGCCTCCTGAGCCAGGGGAGAAGCCACTGCCAAAAGGCCGATGCCGCAGGTGATATTCACAAAGAAAATCCACCAGAGAGCCCCAAACTGCCAGGTCTTCATGGCCTCCCCTGCCGTCACTCCCTGCTGCCTCTGATTTATGGTGTGCCTGGCATCTGCCAGCACCGGCGGCTTCAGATAGAGAGAAGAAGCTGCCATCAGAAGGGTGTAGGCCAGCCCCATGATGAGGAAATTATTGACCAGCCCATAGGCGGCTGACAAATGCTGCATCAGCGGCCCTGCCAGCAGGGCGGCAAAGCCGAAGCCCATGATAGCCAGTCCCGTGGCAAAGCCCCTGTGCCTGGGGAAATACTTCACCAGCGTGGACACGGGTGCAATGTAGCCAAGGCCCAGGCCAACGCCTCCTATGCAGCCATAGAAAAGATACAGGAGCGGCAAGCTATGCAGATAAATGGCCAGAGCCGTCCCCAGCATGCCTGTGCCGAAAAAGCCTGCTGCCATAAGGCCGCTTTTCTTGGGCCCGATTTTCTCCGCAAAACTGCCCAAAAAGCCGGCTGACATGCCCAAAAACAGGATGGCAATGGAGAACACCCAGGTAATCTCCTTCAGCCCCGCCCCCATCTCTGCCATCATGGGCTTGGTGAGCACGCTCCACGCATAGACGCTGCCAATGGAAATATGGATGCCAATGGCAGATAGAGCAATGAGCCAACGATTTCTCATCAGGAACAATCCTTTCCCCAGAATAGAGAAGTCCTCGCACAAAAAAGACCATCCGAACAAGAACTTCTCGCCCAGACGGTCGGCTTGTGAAACTTCCGCGCGGCATGCAGTGAACTCTGCTGAACCGTCAGCCACGGAAAGCCTTTATGCTATTTACTGCTAGTATATCATCTGCGGTAAGAAATATCAACCGGTAAACGGCCCTTTTATTGTCTGAACCTTCTTTTTATGGTAAAATGTCCCTATAGTTGCAGAAAGGAATCCAGCCATGGAAAACCAGAAGATATCCTTGCCGCCACCAAGCCCAACCGCCTACGATGATGCCTTCCGCACCATGCTCAACGACTGCAGCGCACTCATCATCCCCGTGGTGAACCTGTACTTCAACGAGAACTACACAGGCAACGAGAAAATTACCTTCAACAAAAACGAGCACTACCTGGCTCACAGCGACAGCACCGAGGACAAGCGAGTCACGGACTCCAGCTTCGTCATCACCCGCGCCGATAAGACCAAGAAACGCTACCACATCGAATGCGAGGAACAACTGAATGGCTCAATCCTGGTGCGGATATTTGAGTACGATGCCCAGATTGCCCTGGATGACCGCACGATAGACGGAGCGGAGCTAACAGTCGCGTTCCCGCATTCTGCGGTAATGGCCCTGCGCTATGCTGAAAAGTCCACAGACACCATGAAGATAAATGTGGTGACACCAGGTGGCAAAACCAGCTATATTGTGCCTATCATAAAAGTACAACAGTACAGTTTGGATGAACTCTTTG
>CACZHK010000099.1 GCA_902780915.1 Pseudoselenomonas ruminantium
TTAAAATTGGTAACAAAACACGTGAAAGAGAATTACGCAAGCGGTCTACCGTAGACAGACAAAAGTCTTCGTGGAGTGAGTTTTTCAACACGCCCTAGACTACATGAACGGATTGCCCGTAGCTGATGATTTTATCAGGGAAATCGATAACTGCATCAATGAAACGAAAACGAACCATGAGGAAAGGGTGAGCTATATGACCTATGAAATGAAAATGCGCGAGGCTCATGACGACGGACGTAGCGAAGGCCGCGCAGAAGGACGCGCGGAGGGACGCACTGAAGGACGTGCGGAAGGGCTCACGGAGGGAAGAACAGAGACCGCACTTGATATGCTTCGTGATAACGAGCCAATAGAAAAAATCATCAAGTACTCTCATCTTCCCAAGGAGCGCATTCTCGAACTAGCCCAACAAATTCAAAAATAACCCTTCCCGGCGAGTCATTCTGGCTCGCCTTTTTTGTCATCAAAACAACGACCTCTCAATGAGATAAATATCACACTGGCTCAAAGAACGTATCGGGCTTCTCCGGGGCAAAAAGCTCATTGGCCCACATCAAAGTCACCAAATTCTCCGTCTCAGACAGGTTAATAATGTTGTGGGTATAGCCTGGCAACATGTGTACTGCCTGAATCTTCTCCCCGCTGACCTCGAACTCCAGCACGTCCTCTGTGCCAATCTTCCTTTGCTGGATGAGGCCGTGACCGGACACGACTATGAAGAACTCCCATTTGGTGTTATGCCAGTGCTGGCCCTTGGTGATGCCGGGCTTGGAGATGTTTACGGAGAACTGCCCGTGGTCGGCTGTTTTAAGGAGCTCCGTGAAGCTGCCCCGGTCATCGCAGTTCATTTTCAGGTCAAAGACCGTCTTTTCCTTGGGGAGGTAGGAAAGGTACATGCTGTAGAGTTTCTTCTCCAGGCTTCCCTAGGGAATGGCAGGCATCATAAGCGTCTGGGGCTGGTCGTGGAAAGTGCGAAGAAGTTCCACAATCCTTCCCAAAGTTACCTTGTGGGTTATGGGCGCATAACAGTATCTGCCCTCCGAGGCAGGACGCGGAGTCAGGCCGTCGTAGGTCTTACCCTCATATACTTCACCTTCCCCTGGGTACTCCGCCCGATGGGGGTGCCCCTCCAGAGCATTGTACATCTCCTCCAAGAGGTCATCTATGAAAAGCAGCTCCAGTTCCACACTGGGGTCATTTACTGTAATAGGCAGGTCATGGGCGATGTTGTGGCAGAAGGTACCCACGGCAGAATTGTAATTGGGACGCACCCACTTACCTGCCAGGTTGGGGAAGCGATAGACATAGACCTTGGCGCCTGTCTCCTCAGCATAGCGGAAGAAAAGCTCCTCTCCGTCACGCTTGGAAAGGCCATACTCGGAAGTACCGAAGCGTCCTGCAAGTGTAGCCTGCAGGGAGGAACTGAGCATGACAGGGCACTTGTTGCCCTGTTTTTTTAATGTGTCAAGCAGAGTAGAGGCAAAGCCGAAGTTGCCCTCCTTGAATTCCTTAGGGTCTTTAGGACGGTTCACCCCCGCCAGGTTAAAGACGAAGTCTGCCTTGCTGCACCATTCCTCCAGCTGCTCCTGAGTGTTTTCCCGGTCGTATTCGTAGATTTCCTCGATGGACAGGGCAGGCCTGGTTCTGTTCTTCCCGTCCCTGATGCATTTCAGGTTCTCCACCAGGTTTCTGCCCACAAATCCACCCGCACCAGTAACAAGTATATTCATAGCCCTTTCCTCACATCTCCTTGCGCCAAACCATCTTGTTGACTACGCCCACATAGCTTTGGATAATCTTCACTACCTTGTCGCTGACATTAATGTCCACATAGTCCGGCACGGGAATAGCCCCACCGTTCTTCTCGGCTTTCACCATTTCCACGGCAGTGTCCACTGCCTGCAAAAGTCCCTTGGTGTCAATGCCGGAGAGGATAAAGCAAGCCTTATCCATGGCCTCGGGCCGCTCGGTGCTGGTGCGGATGCACACAGCGGGGATGGGATGGCCTATGGAGGTGAAAAAGCTCGATTCCTCAGGCAGTGTGCCTGAGTCTGAAACCACTGCAAAGGCGTTCATTTGCAGACAATTATAGTCATGAAAGCCCAGGGGCTCATGCTGGATAACTCTCGCATCAAGCCTGAAGCCGGATTCTTCCAACCGCTTCCTGGAGCGGGGATGGCAGGAGTAGAGGATGGGAATATCGTATTTTTCCGCCATGCGATTGATGGCAGTGAAAAGGCTGGTGAAGTTCTTCTCCGTGTCGATGTTTTCCTCACGGTGAGCAGACAGCAGGATGTATTTGCCTTTTTCAAGATCAAGGCGCTTATGCACATCCGAGGCCTTGATGGCCTCCAGATTGTCCGTCAGCACCTCAGCCATGGGGGAGCCAGTCACATAGGTGCGCTCCTTGGGCAGGCCGCAGTCTGCCAGATACCTGCGGGCGTGCTCGGAGTAGGCCATATTCACATCAGAGATGATGTCCACGATGCGCCGGTTGGTCTCCTCCGGCAGGCACTCGTCCTTGCAGCGGTTCCCGGCCTCCATGTGGAAAATGGGGATATGCAGCCTTTTGGCCCCGATGACGGACAGGCAGGAGTTGGTATCTCCCAGCACCAGCACCGCCTCAGGCTGCAGCTCTGCCATGGCCTTGTAAGAAGAGGCGATGATATTGCCCATGGTCTCCCCCAGATCGGAGCCCACAGCGTTCAGATACAGTTCCGGGTCCGCAAGGCCCAGGTCCTTGAAGAACACCCCATTCAGATTGTAGTCATAGTTCTGCCCCGTATGCACCAGGATGGTGTCAAAATACCTGCGGCATTTCTTGATGACCGCCGAGAGACGGATGATCTCCGGCCGGGTGCCAACGATGATCATCAGCTTGAGCTTGCCGTTTTCCTGCCATTTCCTGCCATTTAGCTTCCATGTCCTTCACCTCTCCTTAGGCCTCCACTGCGTGGGGACGTCCCTCCAGCTCTTCCTTCACATAGTCCGTGGTCATAATTTTTTCCACCACGCCATCCACGTCCAGGCGGCGAGTGTTGTGGGATGTATAGGCCTCGTCTCCCTCGGTGAGCACATCTCCCTGCACGTAGAATTTGTCGTAGTTCAGCCCCCGGGCATCCGGGCTGATGCGGAAATAATCCCCCATATCCGTAGAACGCAAACGCTCCTCCCGGGTCATGAGAGTCTCGTAGAGTTTCTCACCATGGCGGGAGCCGATGATTTTCTTCTCCGTCTGGCCGAAGACCTTCATGACCCCATCTGCCAGGTCCCCAATGGTGCTGGCATCTGCTTTCTGGATGAAAAGGTCCCCAGGCTCTGCATGCATGAAAGCAAAGGCCACCAAATCCACCGCCTCGTCCAGATTCATCAGGAAGCGGGTCATATTGGGGTCCGTGATGGTGATGGGAGCCTTCCGCTTGATCTGGTCGATGAACAAGGGAATCACCGAGCCGCGGCTGCACATGACATTGCCATAGCGGGTGCAGCAAAGGACAGTGCCGCTTCTGTCAAAAGCCGCCTGAGCACGGGCACCCACCACCTTCTCTCCCAGCATCTTGGTAGCTCCCATGGTATTGATGGGGTAGGCCGCCTTGTCCGTGGACAGGAACACCACCTTGGTCACCTCGTTTTCCACTGCTGCCGTGATGACATTGTCCGTACCCAGGATATTGGTCTTCACCGCCTCAATGGGGAAGAACTCGCAGCTGGGCACCTCTTTCAGAGCAGCGCTATGGAACACAAAGTCCGCCTTGTGCATCACATCCCGCACAGACTCCAGATTCCGCACATCCCCGATAAAGAACTTCACCTTCCCGCAATGCTCGGGGTACCGCGCCTGCAAGATATGCCGCATAGTATCCTGCTTCTTCTCATCCCGGCTGAAGATGCGGATCTCAGACAGATCGCTGGTGATGAAATGCTTCAGCACGGAATTAGGGAAATACTGATTTATTGCCGCTCTTCTCAAATGTCCTGTCATAAGATACAATAGACATATAGGAGTTCACTGGAGTGAGGAGGTGCTTGTCATG
>CACZHK010000100.1 GCA_902780915.1 Pseudoselenomonas ruminantium
GAGGACGGCAATATCTTCATCACCTCCAATGATGCAGAGGGCATGAAGAGGGCCAAGGAGATGATTGAGGAAATCGTTCATGAGATTGAAGTGGGCGAGGTTTATACCGGCAAAGTCACCCGTCTGATGAAATTTGGTGCCTTTGTAGAACTGCTGCCAGGTCGTGAAGGTCTCTGCCATATTTCCCAATTGGCTAAACGCCGGGTGGAGAAGGTGGAAGATGTGGTGCAGGAAGGCGACCAGCTCCAGGTGAAGGTAGTGGAGATCGATGACAAGGGCCGCGTGAATGTCAGCCACAAGGCTCTGCTGTAATCCATGGAAATAAGAGTGCGTGTGCCCGGCTCCTGCGGGGAACTGGTGCAGGGTATCTATCAGGGGGAGCCTTATCTAATCACCTGCCCTATTGAGGCCTGCAGCGAAGTTGTGGTGTCAGACAGCTGGCAGGGGGTGGAAGGACTGGGGGAAAAGTCCCGGCAGGCTCTGAAGCTCACGCTGGAGTATCTGGGGGAAGCATCCCTTCCCTATGGCATGAGACTCAGGAGCCAGCTTCCTCATGGCAAAGGCATGGCTTCTTCCAGTGCAGATATTGCTGCTGTCTGTGGGGCAGCAGCTGCTGCCCTGGGCAGGAAAATATCTCCCGAGGAGATTCTGAGGCTGGCGGTGGCTATTGAGCCCACTGACCCCATCTTTTTCCCGGGGCTGGTCTGCGCCAATCAGTTGGAGGGCAGGATTTTTGCCCAGTACCGTACATTCCCGCGTCTGTGGATAAGTATTTTCGATACAGGCGGCAGGGTGGATACCGTCAGTTTCCATGACCATGCCAGTCAGGTGGGGGCAGAAATGCCGCCACCTGTCTTTATATCCGGCTCACGGCAGGCCTTGGAAAAGCAGCTGGCAGAGGCAGCTACCAGGAGCGCTCTGGCCAACGAAGCCAGGCTGCCCAAGCCTTTTCTGAGGGATCTGCTGGAGATGTCACGGGACTATGGCGCTCTGGGCATCAATGCCGCTCACAGCGGCACGGTGCTGGGGGTACTCTGGTCAGAGGCAGCAGGGGAAGGCGAGATAGCCCGGGCTTCGGGTGAGATGGCAGCCAGGTTGCCAGAATTAAAGCTGGCAGGCCAGACCAGGCTGGCTTCTGGTGGGATTTTCTATGAATGATTTCTCAGCTCCTGGCTCCTTTTGGGAGCGGACTTGAAAAATTTCAAAAAAACGTATATAACTCGGAACATATCATAATAGGCGGTGAGCTAATATCTCCCGCCTCGTTGAAACGCTGATTGGAAGATTTTGCCTATGGCAAAATTTGAACAATGGCGTTATAATATGAAAGAATAAGAAATGGGATTTCAGATGCTAAGCGCGAGGAGGCGGCAATTATGGGTCATATTTTACCTTACAACTCCATCATGCCGAAACTGGGCGAGAATGTCTTTGTAGCTCCCACAGCCACCGTGGCGGGAGATGTGACTATCGGTGAAGATTCGAGCGTGTGGTTCGGTGCCGTGGTGCGGGGGGATTTTCAGCCTGTCATCATCGGCAAGGGCACCAATGTGCAGGATAATGCCATCGTCCATGTCATGGGGGATAAGCCCACTGTCATAGGAGATGGGGTCACTATCGGTCATGGTGCCATCATCCATTGCGGGCGCATCGGCAATAACTGCCTGGTGGGCATGGGAACCATTGTTCTGGGGTATTCGGACATTGGGGATAATGTCATCATCGGTGCCGCCAGTCTCATCACCCAGCACAAGAAGATTCCCTCCAATTCCCTGGTCTTTGGCAATCCGGCCAAGATTATCCGCGGCCTCAGGGATGATGAGATTGAAGCTCTGCGGGAATCGGCTGAGAATTATGCCAGGATGGCGCAGAAATACAAGGCAGAGCTTTTGTAAGCAAAACAAATAAAACAGCAAGGAGTTGTCTCCATGGAAAAAACCTTAGTTCTTATCAAGCCGGATGCTTTTGCCAAGCATTACAGCGGCGATATTATCAAGCGCTACGAAGAAGAAGGCTTTCGCATCGTTGCCATGAAGCTCATGAAAATGGATGAACGCCTGGCATCCATTCACTATGCAGAGCATATTGGCCAATATTACTATGAAGATTTGGTGGGCTTTATGACTTCTGCGCCTCTTATAGCTATCGTGCTGGAAGGGGAGGATGCTGTCTCCCGTGTGCGCAAGCTTCACGGCAAGACCAACCCCAATGAGGCCGAGGAAGGCACCATCAGGAAACTCTATGCTTCCAGCGGCAGCCGCAACGCTGTCCACGCGTCCGATAGCCAGGAAAATGCCCAGAGGGAGATTCATATCTTCTTCAATGAGACGGAGATCCTGGATGGGGAGTACCATCCGAAGGACTGAAACAGCATATGATAAATGGCCATCAGCAAGTGAAAGTTTTGCTGATGCCCATTTATTGTTTATTTGACACGGTGGATTACGAAGCCGTGTTATTTTTGTCTGTAAGGCGATTTCTTGAGGTAAAGGGAGCCAGGATAATGCTCAGGCGTTCACGCCTTAGGGAGGTTATCTGATAACTTAACATGAGTGTCAAGCGTTTTTGAAAATGTCCCGAAAAAGTTCAAACATTAGCACCGGTTTCCCGGTGCTTTTTTATGCCTCCAGATAATATTTCTCGGCCATA
>CACZHK010000101.1 GCA_902780915.1 Pseudoselenomonas ruminantium
TACTCTTTGATGCCGATGTCTGCGTGGTTGGTGGTGGCGTAGCGGGGACTGCGGCTGCTGTTACCGCTGCGCGAAAAGGAGCGAAGGTTGTTCTTGTGGAGCGAGGCATTTCCCTGGGGGGACTGGCCACCTTGGGCTGTGTTTTCCCATGTATGGCTACTTATTGCTATGACAGCGATACGCCCTACATCACGGATCTGAACAAACGCATGGAAAAACAGGGGGTGCCGCCGCTCCTTGGAGTGGATACTGACTCCTATTTCGGTGGTGGCAGAGGACAATATGTGCCTGAATATCTTTCTTTTGTCTATGATGAAATGTGTGAAGAGGCGGGGGTAGATATCCTTTACAACACTTCATTGGTGGGGGCGTTGACTGATGGAGGAAAGATTGTCTCCTGTGTTGTCCAGACCATTGAGGGACTGGCAAAGATACAGGCAAAGACCTTCGTCGATGGCACGGGAGACGCATTGCTTTCACGGTTTGCGGGCATTCCTGTGGAAAAAGGCTCAGAAAAGACAGGACGCAACCAGCCCATGAGCCTGCGTTTTGAAATGGGCGGCATTGATATGGGCAAGCTCTATCATCAGTTCATTATAAAGGGGGTAAAAGAGAGAGGTCCTTTCGACAAACTGGCAGAAGACACTCTGAGGAAGAAAGGCCGGCCATTCCTTCAGTTCTGGAAGTGGAAACAGAACGAGAAATTCTTCCAGGACGGTGTTGCCCGGGGTGAACTGACCGAGGATGATATTGTGTATATTCAGGCGTTTACGATTACCGGCAAACCCACCGTATTATCCATGAACTGTCCTGAGATGCCGGCACTGAACTTCAGTGCCACGGATACCGTCTCATACAGCAGGGCTGTGACCTTCGGCCGGAAGATGATGCACCGTCTGGCAGGATTCTTCATCAAGAACGTCCCCGGTTTTGAGAAGGCCTATATCAGCCGCGAAGCAAGTATGGTGGGAGTTCGGGAATCATGGCGCATCCGTGGTAAGTATTACATGACAGATAAGGAATATACCGATGCCAGGCATTTCCACGATGCAGTGGCTCGGACGGCGTATCCCATCGATATCCATGATGTGAATCTGGACCTCAGCAAAAAGCTGAAAAAGGGCGAGTATTATGAGATTCCCTATCGTGCCTTGGTGACCAACGAGATTTCCAATCTGCTTGTGGTGGGACGCTGCGCCAGTGGCAGCTTCGCTGCCCAGGCCTCCTTCCGCATCCAGCCAACTTGCATGAGTATGGGAGAAGCGGCTGGCATTGCTAGGGATAATAGGAGCCAGTCCTTCCACCAAATCAGAGATAGTTCGGGATGAATCGAATCAGGAGTGAATCTGCTTCCCTTGATGGAAGGCCGTGAGGCTGTTTTTGAGAGAATAGGAACTTTCTTGGATACGCTTTGATTCGTTTTTATGGAGTCTTTAGGAAAAAATAGGAAAAATGGTAATTATGATGGACTACAATCGGAAAAGGCGTTGGGGAACTGTTGTTATCGTATTCATAGCGGCTGTTTTGGCGGCAGGCTATGCGATAGGAGATTATTTTGTCGATTATGCTCTGAAGCGCGGCAACGAGACAGATCCGTTGGCGCCTCCTGCTGCCTGCGTCAATATTCTTGACAAGAGCAGGGAAATGCCTGAAGAACCGGCGGTGCCAACGGAAGAGTGGCGCATGACCATGCCGGATGGCAGGAATGTAGTGGCAGTAAGCTATAGGCCCGCCAAAACGGGACACCGCTGGGTTATACTGGCCCATGGCTATGGCAGGGACCACCGTTATGTCCGGGATTACGCCGAGGTTTATCTGAAGCAGGGTTATCACGTGCTCTCGCCGGACTTATGCGCCGCCGGGGAAAGTGATGGCCAGTACATTACCATGGGGGTCAAGGAAAGTGAGGAAATTGCCAAATGGGCGGCGAAAGTCAAGGAATCCGATGGTGATGCAGAAATTGTATTGCACGGAATATCTATGGGGGCTGCCACGGTAATGCTGGCAGCGGGCAGATACGAAATGCCGGGACTGGCGGCTGTCGTAGAGGACTGCAGCTATACCAGCGCCTATGAGATGTTTGCAAATCAGCTGGGCGTTATCTTTGGTCTGCCGGAATTTCCCATTATGACATGCGTAGACATTGTAAGCGGGATCAAAACCGGGGTCAAAGTGTCAGACGCCGCTCCCATAAAAGCGGTACCCGACATCAAGGTCCCGATCATGTTCATCCATGGGACGGCAGACAAACTGGTGCCGTTTCCTATGATGGAAAAGCTGTACAATGCCTGCCCTGCGCCCAAGCGTAAATTTGTCGTAGAAGGAGCAGGACATGGGGATGCGATGACAGTGGCCGGAAAAGAGTATTGGGAGGCTGTTTTCAGCTTTTTGGATGACTGCCTGGGGGCGTTATCCATATCAAGGTGAGATAATGACGGACAGAAATAAATACTGCAGGGGCATATGGATGGCGATGCTCGCAACAGCAATTCTCATATCCTCTCATTGCTCTATTCCTCTTATTCTTATGAAATTCTTTTGATGAGGAGGACTGAATTTATGTACAGTGGAACTGGAGGATTGACCATGAAAAAAGAAAGAATCTGCGCTGCGCTTATAGCAGCATCTGTCGGTATTGGCTGTCTGCTGGGGCAGCCACAGTCAGAAGCAGCCAGTCGTGCTGAAATTGCCAAGATAAATGTTGTGAGAGCCAGTGATTTCAAATATTGGAATGAAAATTCTCCCACTAAGGAAAAAATTGTTAAATTCGTAGAAGAGGCTACAAATCCTGACAGCAAGAACTTCATTCCTCCAGCCTATCGTATTGCCACTTTTGATATGGATGGCACCTTTTATTGCGAGACTGCGCCGCTTTATTTCCAGGAGGTCATGTTTCTCCACCGTGTACTGGAGGACAGTTCGTATAACCCTCCTGAGGATTTGCTGAATCTTGCTAAGAAGATCAGGCCCAAAGTGTACAATAAGGAAAAACTCACACCGGCGGAGAGTGAACTGTATTTCAAAGGCCTGACCAGAGCTTACGAAGGCATGACACCTGAGGAATACAGCAGGTATGTCCGTGAATTTATGGAGACCAATGAAACAGGGCTATCAAATCTCAAACGGGGCGAAGCTTTTTATTTGCCTATGGTAGAGATTATTTCTTATTTGGCGAACAACGGCTTTGCTGTATACATTGATTCGGCTTGTGGATACCTCACCACGCGGGAACTGGTGGAAGGCGTCATACCTATCCAGCCAGACCGCATCATTGCTTCGGACTTTGTTTTTACCTCTACGAAAATGGGCAAGGATAAGGCCGGTGATCACTTCTATGACCGGCATCAGGAGAAGATAGTTATTTCAGGCAAGCCTCTCGTTGATAATGCTAAGACTATGAAGATATTCTCACTGTTGAACCAGATTGGCAAGAAGCCGGTTTTGTCGTTCGGAAATTCAATGGGTGACAGTGGCATGCTGGAATACACCTTGCAGGATAATCCCTATAATAGCGCGGCATTCTTCGTGCTCTGCGATGATACTGAACGCGAATTGGGAAATAAGGAAAAAGCCGGCAAGCTCAAGGATTTTGCTATGGAGCGTGGCTGGAATACTATTTCAATGAAGGATGAGTTCAGGACCATCTATGGAGATAAGGTAGAAAGGACAAGGTAATCTAATGTGAATTAGAAAACCTCGGCAATCTAAATGAGAATCGGCCATGCCCTGGAACATATCTAGGGCATGGCCGCGTTTTTCAAAAGATTTCTTCTGTGCGTTATTTTTTTCCGTTCTCGTATACACTGTCACGGATGCTTTTCATCAGATGAAGCGCGATTTGATCCGCCTCGGCAATCCGCTCCATCTGCTGCAGCTGCGGACGGCATTCGCTGAGTTGATTTTCCGGGAGTTCCTGCAGCAATCGCTGGGAAGCCTGCTGCAATTCCGAAATCTGTTTTTGCACATCATCCCAGTCCTTGTCTGCGGATGCCCCTTCCGGCCAAGATTTCCAGAGGGCGTCCATTGCGGCGCGCAACTTCCCCCCGTCCGGTCTTCCGACGTTTGCCCAACTGTTTTCGAGGTGTTGGGACTGTCCGGCAAAACACATCATATCCTCGGACAGTTTGCCGTATTGAGCCTTAATTGCTCGTTCCCAGGAGGCTTGCGGCTCATAATGATCTGGGTCATTTGCGTAGTCGGCACCGGTCGCTAGGGCGATTTTTGAGAGTTCCTCATATTTCATGGGATTGAAAAAAATCGCCGGGATTTCTGAGCTTCGGGGAAGACGCTCCACAGGCCCCAAAGCGAGTTTCTGCTCCATATAGTCCGTCACGGGGTAGTTCCACCAGATGCCGAGATGTCTTCCGTAGACATTGTCTGCCTGTGCAAGCTGCTCTTCCGATATCCCGGGGCAAACAACGCCATCCCCGGTATACAACACCAAAACGTCCTTGCGGATGTTTTGGGAAAACTCCTCGGTATAGGGTTTTACCCGGCCGCCTTTGTCCACCATATTCTCCCGATAATACTCCGTCGGCACCGTAATAAGAGCCGAAACTCCATCATGCCGCTTGACGAAATGCTCATCAAGCCAGTTCAGAAGCTCTGCCTGCCCTTTGCCATCGGATTCCTTGAGATCAATGTCATCAAAAAAGATGGCAAAATCCCGCACGCCGATCGCATAAACGGACTCAAGTTTTTCTAGCAGCACCTTCTTGTCGTGCTGTCCGCGAAGAATCGTATAATGGAAGTCCAGTCCCGGTGATACGGCAAAGATAAACTTCACCCGGTTTTCCCGTGCTTTTTCCACCAGTGAGGCAAGCTCTTTCAGTTTCTTTTTCGGATAGGGCTCTCTCCACTTATCTCGATGGTACGGATCATCTTTTGGGGCGTAGATGTAGGCATTGAGCCCATGTTCCCCGCAAAATCCGAGGATGTCCATGCGGTCGGTCGTTGTCCAGGGAGTCCCGTAAAAACCCTCCACGATCCCCCTGAGGGGAATTGCTTCCGCAAATGCTGCCGCAGGAGACGCCATCAACCCTGCGAGCAAAAGACCTGTCATTGCTTTTTTCCAAGCCACTTCTCTCCACCCTTTCTACCAAGAATTGCCGTTCAATTTCCATGTACACACCCTTCCGTCATTAAATTTCGACAAACACGTCTCTTTTCCTGCCACAAAAGGGTAATTTTGCCCGTCCCTCCCTCCGAAAGCCCTTGCCGCCGACCTCGATGATGTAGCACAGCAGATACGGCTGAGTATCCGTTGGTGCTGCACATCGTCACCGATCCCATTGGCGGTCGTTGTCAGTATTAGATTCAACGTTAAGCAACGAGGCACTGCATCAGCGTGACAAGGAAATCCCATTGTCTTTTGCTATGGTGCGTACCTTATCAACGGTCAACTTATTGTCCTCTGCGATGTCAGCAAGCACCTGGGCATCTATAGGCAGTTTGCGGCGTATATACCTATTCAGGGTGCTTATAGCGGATTCCAAACGCCCTTTTTCAATACCTTGCTCAATGCCCTTATTCAATATAGTCTTAGCCTCATATTCAATTATCTTACCACCCATGATAGGTTCAACTCCTCCCCGTACTTTCTGATATTTCTGCGCTATGAGATCGTCCAAGGCAAGCTGGGCATCATATTCGAACATCCTCACGAGGATTGAACCATCCAGTTGTTCCTCGCATTCGATGTGGTACCTTTTGGTAGTCTTATCGGCACGGGGGATGATGAAGCTGGAGTCTGTGACACGCTTGTCCTCGGTGTTGTCGCTATGCGCCAGGTAGTGCTCATTTTTGCTGAAGATAATTTCTTCATTGCCGATATAGTTTTCATTGAAATACAGGTTCACCACGGGGATGATGAGCGTGCTGCAGTCGTTGAGCATGGTGCGGAAGGCATCATCATAGGCGGTAGGGCTTGGTGGTGACAGGGGTCCTTTCTGGTTTTATGGCCTTATTTTACCACTCAAACTTCCCACACCTATAACAGGCGTAGATCCTTGAAAACTGTATATCTCAGAAGATAAAAAAGGCGCAAAGCCTCAAAACTTGGTACAATAGAA
>CACZHK010000102.1 GCA_902780915.1 Pseudoselenomonas ruminantium
AACAGAAGGAAAATATTAATATTGAATTCGTTGGCCCAAATGAAAAATGGAATTATATCATCAGACCAAATAGATAATTAATTTCGTGACAGTTCCTAAGCTAGTGTCACACCGGCTCAAAGAAAGTATCCGGCCGCTGGGGGTCGAAGGCTTCGTTGGCCCACATGAGGGTCACAAGATTCTCGGTTTCCGACAGGTTGATGATGTTGTGGGTATATCCGGGCAGCATGTGCACTGCCTGGATCTTTTCCCCGCTGACGGGGAACTCCAGCACCTCCTCGGTGCCGATCTTCCGCTGCTGGATGAGGCCGTGGCCTGACACCACTATGAAGAACTCCCACTTGCTGTTGTGCCAGTGCTGGCCCTTGGTGATGCCGGGCCTGGAGATGTTCACGGAGAACTGGCCGTGGTCGGCGGTCTTCAGGAGCTCCGTGAAGCTGCCTCTCTCGTCCTCGTTCATCTTCAGGTCAAAGGCCACCTTTTCCTTGGGCAGGTAGGACAGGTACATGGAGTAGAGCTTCTTCTCCAGACTGCCCTCGGGGATGGCAGGCATCATGAGGGTCTGGGGCTGGTCGTGGAAGGTCTGCAGCAACTCTGCGATCCTTCCCAGGGTTGCCTTGTGGGTTACGGGGGCATAGCAGTAGCGTCCCTTCGGAGACGGGCACGGAGTCAGGCCGTCATAGGCTTGGCCCTCAAGTACTGCTCCCTCCTGGGGATAGTCGGCCCTATGGGGATGCCCCTCCAGTGCGTCGTACATTTCCTCCACTAAATCATCTATGAAAAGCAGCTCCAGCTCCACTTTGGGGTCATTGATGGTGATGGGCAGGTCGTGGGCGATGTTGTGGCAGAAGGTGCCCACGGCGGAGTTGTAATTGGGGCGCACCCATTTCCCTGCCAGATTTGGGAAGCGGTACACATAGACCGTGGCTCCCGTTTCCTCACCATAGCGGAAGAAAAGCTCCTCTCCGTCCCGCTTGGACAGGCCGTATTCAGAGGTGCCGAAGCGCCCTGCAAAAGTGGCCTGCAGGGAGGAACTGAGCATCACCGGGCATTTGTTGCCCTGTTTCTTCAGGGTGTCCAGCAAGGCAGAGGCAAAGCCGAAGTTGCCCTCCTGGAACTCTTTGGGGTCCTGGGGACGGTTCACTCCTGCCAGATTGAAGACGAAGTCGCAGTCTGCGCAGAACCTGTCCAGTTCCTCCAGAGTGTTCTCCCTGTCATACTCATAGATTTCCTCGATAGCCAGGCCAGGACGAGTCCTGTTCTTGCCGTCCCGTATGTTCTTCAGGTTTTCCACCAGATTGCGACCTACGAAACCTTTGGCCCCTGTCACAAGTATCTTCATGCGTCTTTTCTCCAAACCATCTTGTTGACCACGCCCACATAGCTCTGGATCAGCTTGACTACCTTGTCACTGACGTTGATGTCCACATAGTCAGGCACCGGCAGGGCGCCGCCTGCGTTCTCGTTCTTCACCATCTCTACAGCCGTGTCCACGGCCTGCAGCAGCCCTCTGGTGTCGATGCCAGAAAGGATGAAGCAGGCCTTGTCCAGGGCCTCGGGCCGCTCGGTGCTGGTGCGGATGCAAACTGCAGGAATGGGGCTTCCTATGCTGGTGAAGAAGCTGCTTTCCTCAGGGAGCGTGCCGCTGTCGCTGACCACCGCAAAGGCGTGCATCTGCAGGCAGTTGTAGTCATGGAAGCCCAGAGGCTCATGCTGTATTACCCTTGAATCCAGTTTGAAGCCGGATTCCTCCAGCCGCTTCTTTGAGCGGGGATGGCAGGAGTAGAGGATGGGCATATCGTATTTTTCCGCCATGCGGTTGATGGCAGTGAAAAGGCTGGTGAAGTTCTTCTCCGTGTCGATGTTTTCCTCACGGTGAGCAGAAAGGAGGATATACTTGCCTTTCTCTAAGCCCAAACGTGCATGGACATCCGAAGCCTTGATGGCCTCCAGATTGTCCGTCAGCACCTCGGCCATGGGAGAGCCGGTCACATAGGTGCGCTCCTTGGGCAGGCCGCAATCTGCCAGATACCTGCGGGCGTGCTCGGAGTAGGCCATATTCACATCGGAGATGATATCCACGATGCGCCGGTTTGTTTCCTCCGGCAGGCACTCGTCCTTGCAGCGGTTCCCGGCTTCCATGTGGAAAATGGGGATATGCAGTCTTTTGGCCCCTATGACGGACAGGCAGGAGTTGGTATCTCCCAGCACCAGCACTGCCTCAGGCTGCAGCTCTACCATGGCCTTGTAGGAAGAGGCGATGATATTGCCCATGGTCTCTCCCAGGTCAGCACCTACCGCCTCCAGATATAGCTCCGGGGCCTCCAGCCCCAGGTCCTTGAAGAAGACCCCGTTCAGGTTGTAGTCATAGTTCTGCCCCGTATGCACCAGGATGGTGTCGAAATACCTGCGGCATTTCTTGATGACCGCCGAGAGACGGATGATCTCCGGCCGGGTGCCAACGATGATCATCAGCTTGAGCTTGCCGTTTTCCTGCCATCCGCATGGGGGCGCCCCTCCAGCTCTTCCTTCACATAGTCCGTGGTCATGATCTTTTCCACTACGCCATCCACGTCCAGGCGGCGAGTGTTGTGGGAGGTATAGGCCTCGTCTCCCTCGGTGAGCACATCACCCTGTACGTAGAACTTGTCGTAGTTCAGACCCCGGGCATCGGGGCTGATGCGGAAGTAATCACCCATATCCGTAGAACGCAGCCGTTCCTCACGGGTCATGAGAGTCTCATAGAGCTTCTCCCCGTGGCGGGAGCCGATGATCTTCTTCTCCGTCTGGCCGAAGACCTTCATGACCCCATCTGCCAGGTCGCCGATGGTGCTGGCATCTGCTTTCTGGATGAAGAGGTCACCGGGCTCTGCATGCATGAAAGCAAAGGCCACCAGATCCACCGCCTCGTCCAGATTCATCAGGAAGCGGGTCATATTGGGATCCGTGATGGTGATGGGGGCCTTCCGCTTGATCTGGTCGATGAAAAGGGGAATGACCGAGCCACGGCTGCACATGACATTACCATAACGGGTGCAGCAAAGCACCGTGCCGCTGCGCTCAAAGGCTGCCTGGGCTCGGGCGCCTACCACCTTTTCCCCCAGCATCTTGGTTGCTCCCATGGTATTGATGGGGTAGGCTGCCTTGTCCGTGGAAAGGAACACCACCTTGGCCACCTCATTCTCCACCGCAGCGGTGATTACATTGTCCGTGCCGATGATGTTGGTCTTCACCGCCTCCATGGGGAAGAACTCGCAGGAGGGCACTTCCTTCAGGGCTGCGCTGTGGAACACAAAGTCCGCCTTGTGCATAACATCCCGCACAGACTCCAGATTCCGCACGTCCCCGATAAAGAACTTCACCTTCCCGCAATGCTCCGGATAACGAGCCTGCAGGATATGCCGCATAGTATCCTGCTTCTTCTCATCCCGGCTGAAAATGCGAATCTCAGCCAGATCGCTGGTGATGAAATGCTTCAGCACAGAATTAGAAAAAGACCCCGTGCCCCCGGTGAGAACAAGGGTCTTGCCTTTGAAGGAATCTGTAATGGATTGATTTTGCATGGGTATTTGCCTCCTTGTATTTGAACACGACAAATAAGCCCAAGAGAGCATCGCAGGGGATGTCTCTTGGGCTTATGGAGTTTTTGCTTGTGCGGTGGCCTGTGTGGCACCATATAAGCTTAACTTATTTCTTGGCTAAATATTTCTGTTTGCTG
>CACZHK010000103.1 GCA_902780915.1 Pseudoselenomonas ruminantium
AGCCCGGAAAAGCCCCACCCCCACGATGACCTTATCTGCCGGGTCTATGGCGCGGGCCGAGAGCTTGGCCAGTTCCCCTGCCAGCACCGCCCCGGCCTGGAGGGCATCTATGCCAAGATGGGGCCTGGCGATATGGGCCTTCTTCCCTTTCAGCACCAGGCGGAAAATATCACAGGATGGAGCATCCGCCCCCCTGGACAGCACCACCTTCCCCAGTGGCCTGTCCGGGGCGATGTGGACACCAAAGGCCCGGTCATAGCCCCGGGTCAACCCCTGCTCACGGAAGAAACGGGCGCCATGTCCCTTTTCCTCTGCCTGCTGGAAAGCCAGCAGCACCGTACCGACAAAGCTGTCCTTCAGCTCAGAGAGCCTTTTAGCCGCCGCCAGGAGAGCCGCCGTGTGCAAATCATGGCCACAGGCATGCATGACACCTTCATGTACAGATTTGAAGGGCAGGCCGGTCTTTTCCTCCATGGGCAGGGCATCTATATCCGCCCGCAGGAGCACCCTCCTGCCCTGTCCCTTACCCCCCTCTATGACGGCAAAAGTCCCAGTCTCCCCCACCGCCACATACTCAAGGCCAAACTCTGCCAGCTGCCCGCGAATATACTCAGCCGTCTTGTATTCTTTCAAGCTGAGCTCCGGATACTTATGCAGATGCCGCCTGGCATTGATGGCGTACGCTCTATCTGCCCGCTCCACGGCTTTCCCTCCCTCTTAAACACCCTTGTCAGTCGATATCATGGCAAAATTTCATAGCAATTTACTAGGTTTTTATACACTAACATATCACATGTAAAGTTGTCAACTTGAATCTAGGACATGTTAATCTCCCGCGCCTACGGCCTCCCCCTCTCCACCCTCCGCAACTGAGAACAAGGCCGCCGCAAGCTGGACAACACCGCCATCGCCTATCTGAAAGCCATCATGAAATTCCCCAAAGAAGCCATGTCCGCACAAATGAACTGAAGCCTCATACCCTCGCACATACCCGTCCGAGGGTATTTTTATGCCTAAAAAAAGAGACAGGGCCAATCCCCTGTCCCCTTCGTGTCAAGGATATCATTCATTCAAAAATTGAGACACAAACTCATCCGGCTCATATACGGGAGTATTACACAAACTAAAGTGCTTGGTATTTCTAGTCACTATGACATCCATTTGACAACGCTCCGCTGAAGCCATCATAACAGCATCTTCATAATCACCATTGGAAAATCCCATAGCTTGGCGGCAATCCGTCCCTGTAGTATCGATAATATCAAACAAGGTCATCATTTTCGCCACCACTTGTCTCGCCTTGGCATCCACATTTTCCTGCCCTTTGAACTGTTTTCTAGCAAAGAAATGAATATCTGCTATTTCTTTGGCAGTAAGATAACCATTAATCTTTTTCTTGGCAACTGCCAAAAAAATCATTCTGCCATACAGATTCATAGGCTCTCTGTCTTGCAGGACATCGACAACAATATTAGTATCCAGCAGAACCTTCATACTTCGCGATCCTCCATGGCTTCCTCCCAGGTAGTCTCCTGAGGCAAGATGCCAAAAAGAGATTCGGCTAATTTCACATTGTCCTGATAAGGATTGGTCAGTTTTGCTACCACTTTGCCGTATTGAGTTATGAAAACATCTTCGGTGGCAGCCAAAGCAATATATTTACCCAGGTTAGCCTTGAATTCAGTTGCTGTGACAGACATATTACCGCCCCCTTCATTATATTATAGCAAAATCGTACTATTCTTTCAAGTAAATCGTACGATTGTTGTAGAAATTATGTCCGAAATCGTAGTATTATTGTAAGGGCTAACTGTGGTCTTACCTCCTGTTCTTTTTCAGGTTTGACTTCTTCGGTGCATGCCCGATAAAAGGCGCTGAACTGCTTTTCCAGTGTGTCCCGTCCATGAATATCCATCGTGAGCTTATCGCCCATATAGACCATGACATGAACATCTTCGGTGAAATAAACCATCTGCGCCGGCACATTGCACTCCAGATTGGCAAAACCATCAATGACCTCGCGAATCGCTTCTTTTGCTTCCAAAATCTCCAGTGACATGTGTATACCCCTTTCATCGCATCCGCCTTTCCCTGCCCATCCGTTCCGCCATCTATTTTCTGCCCCAGGTCATAGCCCAGTTCAGCCGCAGCTTTCCCGCCGTCAACATAGTCCCGAACTTTGACTGGCAGCATGGACAGGAATCCTTCCTGCAAGGGGAGCAGGATGTGACCTTTGCCATGGAATACACCATGAAGCGGGTACCGGATGTGACCTGCCACCATCTTTTTGACAGCCGCATCTACCTC
>CACZHK010000104.1 GCA_902780915.1 Pseudoselenomonas ruminantium
GAAAAAAGCCATCTACACCATGATTAACCACGTCATGGCACTAATAGCTCAGAAATACGAGAACGTGCGGAAAGGAGTTGAACCCATCATGGGTGGTAAGATTATTGAGTATGAAGCTAAGGATATATTGAATAAGGGAATCGAGCAGGGCGCTGAACGGAATCGTTTAAAAACAGTCCTTAACACTCTGAGGAGATACATTCGTCGCAAACTCCCAATCAACGCCGATGTTCTGGCTGATATAGCTGAAGACAACGAAATGACTGTCGAAAAAGTCCGCACCATAGCCAAGGACAATGGCATCTCCCTGTCCTGCTAAATCCTATACCCTTTTGACAAAGAAATCCCCCACGACTGTCACCACAAATATGTGACAGCCATGGGGATTTTTCTCGTGCCATCGTAAGCGCATTCTAATCTTAAATAGAACATCTTAGGCCGATGCATGCGGCATCGGCCTGTCTTCACATCACAAACATTACCTTGCAGTACATCTCCCTGCGCTCGTGCATAAGGGAAAATGCCTCCTGATACTCTGCCAAAGAGAATCTATGGGTAATGAGGCTCTTCAAGTCCAGCCGCTTATCCTGCATGGCTTTGACAGCCGCCCGCCAGTCATTCTCCCGGCTGCCGAAGCTGCTGTTCCAAGTACCCACAAGGGTCAATTCCTTCCTCAGAATCTTCCAGTAAGCCTCCTGCGTAAGGCTCATACCGCCAAAGGGATTGCCCAGGCAGACCACCCTACCACCGGCTTTGGCAAGGCTGATGCAATCTGCCCAAGGCAATGCTGCCCCTGTACCTTCAATGCAGGCGTCAGCGCCCAGGCCATCGGTCACCTCCTCGTAACTGCCCCCATCCGGCAGCAGGCATAGATTTTCCTTCTTCACCGCCAGATACTCAGCCATAGCCCCATCCCGGCGGTAGCCGTAGTAGTCATAGTCTACTGCGCACATCATGGAGGCCATTAGTTGAAAATTCATATATAATCAGTCCTTTCTTGACCATGATAGATCGTAATGATAGAATGAAATCAAAGAAAACGATAGCAACTTAGAAAGGAGAATCTACCATGGCTACCAGCAGTTTCGAAAAAGACTTCATCGTAACTGATAAGCAAGCTCCCCTATGGGAAAAGGCCTTAGCACACTTTGAAAACAAGAAGATAGAGTGGACACCTGCCAAGAACAGAAGAGTACCTAAGGAAGACTTAGTAGAATTTTTAAAGAAGGTTAAATCATGAATCTCGACAAATATAAAGTTGTTCCCTTAGCGGACATTTTGCAATCTCCCGATGGAGAACAAACATTCCGAGATACGACAATTGAGTTTTCCTGCCCGTTAAACCCAGATGTTGAGCACTTTCTCACTTCTACAGCATTGACAAATCAAAAGCTAGGGATATCACGCACCAATTTGGTGCTGCTCCCGCAGGACACGCATCAACAGTTGGTCGGGTACTTTGCTTTGGCCCTTCAGGTATTAGACCTTGACCGCATAACCAGCAAATCCCTACGCAAGAAGATTACAGGCTTTAAACGGGAAAACAAACTCGGTGCTGCAGTTTACCTCATAGGCCAAATGGGTAAGAACTTCCACAATAACGCCAACCAGTTTATCTCCGGTCAGGAGCTCTTTATGCTGGCCATGCAGGATATCCTTGAGGCTCATCACTCAGTCGGCGGCAGGATTGTGGTAGTCGAATGCAAAAATGATGACAAACTGCGGAAATTTTACGAGGAAACACTTGGGTTCCAACTCATAGATACGGCTGATGATGAAAGCATGCTGAAATACATGACCATGATAAGTGCTTACCAATAATAACAGCTGAATGGCTCAATCCTGGTGCGGATATTTGAATACGATGCCCAGATTGCACTGGATGACCGCACGATAGACGGAGCAGAGCTAACCGTATCCTTCCCCCACTCGGCGGTGATGGCCTTGCGCTATGCTGAAAAGTCCCCAGACACCATGAAGATAAATGTGGTGACACCAGGTGGCAAAACCAGCTATATTGTGCCTATCATAAAAGTACAACAGTACAGTTTGGATGAACTCTTTG